>CAZVDY010000001.1:0-27712 GCA_964626235.1 uncultured Desulfobulbaceae bacterium
TTCTGTCCGGCTCCCAATGCGAGCCGGACAGAACAGCAGGAGAAACCGCCCCGCGGGCGGGCAGGACGCACTGTTACATGATGGTCTGAACCACAGTGGCGGCAAAGGCGACTACCTTGGCCGGCAGGGTGCCCAGGAGGATGATGAGGATGACCAGCACGGCTCCTGTGGCCCGGGTCAGGGAGTCCACATCCACCCGGGGCCTGTCTTCCGGGTCAGCGGTATAGGCAGCCTTGACCACGGAGAGATAGTAGTAGATGGCGATGGCCGTGTTGATGGCCGCCAGGATGACCAGGCCCAGGTATCCCTGTTTCAGGGCACCGGTCAGGAGCATGAATTTACCCATGAAGCCGATAAAGGGAGGGATACCGGCCAGACCGAAGAGGCTTACAGCCAGGACAAAGGCCAGAACCGGTTCTCTCCTGTGCAACCCGTTGAGGTCCTGGATTGTCAGGTTCTCCCCTTCCCGGGAGACATTGGCCAGGACCAGGAAGCAGCCAAGATTCATGAGCACGTACCCGGTGATGTAGTAGATGGCCGTGGCATAGCCGCTCACCTGCATGGTGAGCAGGCCGAGCATGATGAAGCCGGCATGGGCGATCCCGGAGAAGCCCAGCATCCGCTTGACATCTTTCTGCACCAGGGCGGACAGGTTGCCATAGAACATGGAGCAGAGGGCAAGGACCATGAACAGGTTGACGATAAAGGCTGGCTGGCCGGTGGGCAGCGTCATCAACCGGATCAGCAGGGCCACGGCACCCAGCTTGGGGACAGTGGCGATGAACCCGGTGGTCTCGTTGGAGGCGCCCTGGTAGATATCGGGAACCCAGAAGTGCATGGGAAAGACAGCCAGCTTGTAGAGGAAGCCTGCCACAACCATGAGGACCGCGAACAGAACGGCGACCTGTGATTCCACGGCGGGCAGGGCGGCCACGATATCCCGTAGATAGGTGGTGCCGGTGAGGCCGAAGAGATAGCTCATGCCGAAGAGCATGAAGCCGGTGGCCATGACGCCGAAAAGGATATACTTGATACCGGCCTCCATCTGCACCCTGAGACCTTTCCGGTCATCCCGCATGGGCACGAGCAGATAGAGGGCAAAGGAAGAGAGTTCCAGGGAGACGAAGATGGCGATCAGCTCCACCGAACTGACCAGCATGGTCAGGCCCAGACCGCTGAGAAAGAGAAAGGTGTAGTATTCCGGACGGATAGAGTTGTCGATTCCCTTCAGGTTCTGACCAAAGATCAGCACCACCAGGATGGCGAAACCGATGACCACCTTGAAAAGCTGGGAATAGAGGTCGACCTGGTAGCTCTGGTAAAAGAGGGCCGCCTCCTGGCTCACGGCAACGAGGGAGCCGAGAAAGGTGAGAAAGCCGAAAAAGATGGCCGTATTCTTGGTCTGGACAGGATCGGTTTTCCCTGCAAGGCTGAGGGCGAAAAAGGCAAGCGCCGCAGCCAGCAGGATCAGTTCAGGAAGGATCGTCATTGCTCTGCTATCCCCTTAATAGTTCCTTATCGCAGTAAGATCCCGGCCACATGCTGATGCTGTTGCCAGGTCTGCAGTTGTCCGAGCAGGTTGTCCACCGAGGTGTGCATCAGGTCGATGAAAGGCTGCGGTCCCAGGCCGATCCAGAAGACAAAGAGGAGGAAGGGCGCCAGTACCACGATTTCCCGGAAACTCAGATCATTGAGCCAGGACTGGTCGGGATTGTCCGGACTGCCCCAGATGACCTTTTGCAACATCCGCAGCATGTAGGCGGCCGCCAGGACCGCCCCGGGAATGGCTGCCAGGGCCAGGGCCTTGTTGGCGGAAAAGGTCCCGGCCAGGATGAGAAACTCGCCGATAAAGGAGTTGGTTCCGGGAAATCCAAAGGACGAGAGAGAAAAAAAGACCAGGAAGGTGGCATACCAGGGCATGTACTTGCCGGCTCCCATGGCCAGGCTGAGCTCCCGGCTGTGGGTACGCTCGTAGATCATGCCCACACAGAGAAAGAGGGCACCTGTGGTCACGCCGTGGTTGATCATCTGCATGATCGCTCCTTCCACCCCCTGGCTGTTGAGGACAAAGATTCCCAGGGTGACGAACCCCATGTGTCCCACCGAGGAGTAGGCGATCAGCTTTTTCATGTCATGTTGGGCCAGGGCCGTGAATCCGCCATAGATGATACCGGCGATGGAGAGCCAGAGGATATACGGCGCCAGGGTAAAGGTGGCCTCCGGCGTGATGGGCAGGCAGAAACGAAGCATGCCGTAGGTGCCCATCTTCAGGAGGACCGAGGCCAGGATCACCGAGCCGGCCGTGGGCGCTTCCACGTGGGCGGCAGGCAACCATGTGTGAAAGGGAAACATGGGCACCTTGATGGCAAAGGCCAGGAAAAACGCCAGGAAGACCCAGATCTGGAAGGTGGTGGAATAGTTCTGCCACATCATGTCCGGGATGAAGAACGAACCGTTCTTGAGATACAGGGCAATGATGGCTACCAGCAGCATGACTGATCCGGCCAGCGTGTAGAGAAAGAACTTGATGGAGGCGTAGACCTTCCGCGGACCACCCCAGATGGCGATCAGCAGGTACATGGGAATGAGCATGAACTCCCAGAGGATATAGAAGAGGATGAAATCCAGGGCCACGAAAACGCCCAGCATGGAGGTCTCCATGATCAGCAGACAGAACATGAAGGGGGTTACCCTGGTCTTGATGTATTTCCAGGAGGCCAGGACGCAGAAGGGCATGATCAGGGTTGTCAGCATGACCAGGAGGATGGAGATTCCGTCCACGCCGACAATGTAGTTGATGTTCAGCTGCGGGATCCAGGTATGGACCTCGGCGAACTGGTACTTGGCCGTGCCGGCATCAAAACCGGTGAGCAGCGGAATGGAGAAGACCGCCGTCAGGCTGGTGATGGCCAGCGTCCAGAGCCGGGCAAAGGATTCGCCCGGAAAGACCAGCAGGACCACGGCCCCGGCCAGCGGAAAAAAGATGAGAAAGCTGAGAAGAGGAAAGCCTTCTTTGATGAGTAAACAATCCATTCCCTCTAATCCCCTTATATGAGTTGAAAGAGTGTGTACGCTATCAGGATCACCGCTGCAAAGGTGGCGGCGAAGTAGATCGAGTACTGTATCTGGCCGAACTGGAGCTGCCGCATCCGGCCGCCAAGGCCGCGTACGCTCCGGGCGATGCCGTCCACCACCCCGTCGATGCCGTGCCAGTCGAACCAGCTCCAGAAACGGGCCGTGGTCATGAGGCCGTTCAGGCCGACCGCCCGGTATGCCTCGCCCCATGCCGTGTCAAAACCCTGGATGGGCTTTCTGGCAAGCCAGAGAAAGAGCAGGCCGCCCTTGCGGTAGAACCAGTCCATATCCAGGCAGATCCTGTTCACCGGCTCCAGGTATTTCCTCAGCAGGAAGAAGGCCAGGGCGGCAAAGCCCATGATCTGCAGGGTCTCAGCCAGGTGATAGGCGGTAAAGGGGTTGTAATGGACCGGGTAGGGTAGCAGGGAGTAGAGAAACCCGGGAGCCGAACCGACCATGATACAGAAAGTGGCGCCGAAAGCCATGGCGATGAGCATGTTCCAGGTGGGATCGCCGGCCTTTTCCCAGGTTTCATCGCTGCAGTTGTTCTTGCCGAAAAACAGGAAATAGGGGAGTTTGAGTCCGTTATACATGAAGGTGCCGGTGGCGCCGAACATCAGCAGCCAGGAGGCCCAGCCGAGGTGCTCCTCGAATCCGGCCGTGATGATCATGGACTTGGAGACATACGCGGCAAAGAATGGCGCGGCCGAAATGGACAGGCAGCCGATGATGGTGAAGAAGAACGTCGCCGGCATCTTTTTGTACAGGCCGCCCAGCTCGGTGAACTTGGTCTTGCCGGTCATGTAGAGAACCGAACCGGTTCCCATAAACAGGAGGCTCTTGTAGAGGATATGGACCACCGCATGCGCGGTGGCGCCGTTGATGGCCATCTCGGTGCCGATACCCACGCCGGCCACCATGTAGCCCACCTGGCTGACAATGGACCAGGCCAGCAGCTTGCGGATATCGTTTTCCATTACCGCGTAGATCACGCCGTACAGGGCCATGATGACGCCAAGCAGGACCAATATGTCCATACCGGCGCAGGATCGGGCCAGGGTGTAGACTGCGGTCTTGGTGGTAAAGGCGCACATGAAGACCGCGCCGTTGAACGATGCCTCGGAATAGGCGTCAGGCAGCCAGGAATGGAGCGGTACAATGGCCGCGTTGAGTCCGAAGCCGATCATGATCAGCCAGGTGTACAGCTCTGGATGGTCGACATCCAGGAGGGTGAACTCGATATCGCCAACGGCCCGGTAGCGGAGCATGATCCCGAAGAGGAGGATAACACCGCCGATGGTGTGGATGAGCAGGTAGCGGTAGCCGGTTCTGAGGGATGCGGGACCCCGCCTGAACCAGATGAGGAAGACCGAGCCAAAGGCCATCATTTCCCAAAACAGGAACAGGCTCAGGTAGTCTCCCGCATAGATGGTACCGAGGGAGCCGGCAACGTAGAACCAGGCCGCCATGTGTTCTCCGGCCCGGTCCACGTGCAGACCGTACACCGTGCCGATGATGGCCATCAGAGCCATGATGAAGGCAAAGACCGTGGACAGCCTGTCCACCCGGCCGAAGACGAGCTGCCAGTCCATGAACTGGTAGGTGGCATAGTTGCCGGCCAGAGCGCTGTTGCTGACCACGGCGGCCATGGAGAGCAGGGGAACCAGGAACAGATAGGGCTTGCGCAGGGGCCCCCGGACAAAGGGAACCAGCAGCGCGCCGATGATCAGGATCAGGGCAGGATGGGTAAAACCGGTCATCATTCTTCTCTTCCTCGCTGGTTATGCATCCGGAGAGGAGCTGTCGTCCAGGATGGAGTGATCGTAATAATCTTCCCTGGCCTGAATGCCGGAACGGCCAAGCCACCGGGCGATGGCGATGATGGCGGCGGCGGCGCAGAAGCCGAAGACCGACCAGAAGAAGGGGATTTTCTGCTCCACCCAGGTGTGGGCGTGGTGCCCCCGCTCCACAGCGCAGGCAAAGACCACGACGAGGAGCAGCAGACCGTAACAGGTCCAGGTCACTAGCCGTATATGTTCCCGTAGGTAGTCGATAAAACGTATCATCCTGTCACCGCCTTGACGAATTGCATCATGAAGTTGGGATAGATGCCGATGATTACCGAGATGGTCACGGCAATGAGAATGGGCAGCAGCATGCTCAGAGGGGCCTCCCTGATGCCGGTTTCTGTCTCACCGGCCGGCCGTTTGCCGAAAAAGGCCCTGTAGGTGACCGGCGCGAAGTAACCCACATTGAGCACCGTGGAGGCGATCAGGATCAGGAGGATTCCGATCTGGTGGGCCTCCATTGAGCCGACCAGCAGGTACCACTTGGTCACGAACCCGGCCACCGGCGGCGCCCCGATCATGGAGAGCGAGGCCACGGCAAAGGCTCCGAAGGTAAAAGGCATGCTCCGGCCCAGGCCGCCCATTTCCGAGATATTCTTTTTGTGGGTGACGATAAAGATGGCGCCAGCCACGAAAAAGAGGGTGATCTTGGAAAAGGCGTGGTTGACGATATGGATCAGGCCGCCTTCGATGGAGTGCGGTGTGAGCAGGGCCACGCCGAGAATGATATAGGAAAGCTGGCTGACCGTGGAGTAGGCCAGCCGCGCCTTGAGGTTGTCCTTGGTCAGGGCGATCACCGAGGCCATGATGATGGTGAAACCGACAAAGTAGGCGGTCGGGATGCCGAGGTTGAGGGCGTTCATGGCGTCCACGCCAAAGACATAGAGCATGGTCCTGGTGGTGCAGAAGACCCCCACCTTGACCACGGCCACGGCATGGAGGAGGGCGGAGACCGGCGTGGGGGCGACCATGGCACCGGGCAGCCAGTGGTGCAGCGGCATGACGCCGTTCTTGGCGAATCCGAACAGGCAGAAGACGTAGAGCATGATCACAACCCAGCTTCTTGTGTCAGCGGGCAGCATGCCGGTGGAGATGTTGTGCGGAAAGTCCAGGTTTCCCACCAGGACATAGATCAGGATCATGGCCGGCAGGAGAAAGAGCTTGGCTGTGGTCGTGAGGTAGACGATATACTTCCGGCCTCCGGCATATCCCTCCTCGTCCTGGTGATGGGCGACCAGGGGATAGGTGCAGACCGAGACGATCTCGTAGAAGAGATACATGGTAAAGAGGTTATCCGACAGGGCCACCCCGATGGCTCCGAAGATGGCCAGGGCGAAACAGGCGTTGAAGCGCGTCTGGCAGTGTTCGTCATGGGCCCGCATGTATCCCATGGAGTAGAAGACGGCAATGGTCCACAGGGAGGAGGCCACCATGGCGAAGATCATGGAAAAGCCGTCAGCCCGCAGGGTGATGGACAGTCCGGGCAGGAGGGTGAATATCGGGTAGACCAGGGTTTTGCCCGCCCTGATGGCCGGGATAAAGGACAGGATGATGCTGAAGAGCGCGACAGCCGAGCAGAAGGAAACGAACTCCCGCAGGTTGGGATTGTTCTTCAGCGTCATGACGACAAGGCTGCCGAAGAGCGGGATGATTACCGCCAGTCCCAGGTTGCTGTTGACAACGATCTGTGCAGTTGTGGAGACAGGGTCCATAATAATTCACCTCAGCCTAGCCATGGAGATCGACCAGATCTTCCGTATCGATAGACTTGTAGTTGCGATACACGGCAATCACTATACTGATGGCAATGGCAGCTTCGGCAGCGGCGATGGCCATGATGAACAGGGTGAAGATCCGGCCCGTTGCCGGATCAGGCGCCGTGAACCGGCTGAAGGCCATGAAGTTCATAGATGCCGAAGCCAGTACCAGTTCCGAGGCGATCAGCATGCCGATGATGGTTCTTCTGGCCACCAGACCGTAGATGCCGAAGCCGAAGAGCAGGGCAGCGATGACCAGGTAGGTTCCGAGGCAGTTGTAGAGATTGAGGATGTGCATGTTTTCAGCTCCTTCCCCTGCGCGCCAGCACCAGGGCGCCGATTATCGCCAGCAGCAGAACAATGGAAATCAGTTCAAAGACCATGGAATAGTTGGTGAGCAGGGCCGTGCCGATTTCCTTGATCTGGCCGCTTCCCTTGCGGGGGAAGACCTGCCAGCCGGTATTCAGCCCCAGGATGCTCAGGGCGGCGAAGATGAGCGCACCCACGGCAAAGCCGAGCGGTCCGGCCAGTCCTGCACCCTTTACCGAGGCGGTGTCCTCTCCTTCCGGTGTGGCCATCATGATGGCAAAGGCGATAAGAATAGAGACCGCTCCCACATAGATGAGCATCTGCATCATGGCCAGAAAGGGGCTGAGAAGAAAGTAGTAGACACCGGCCACCCCGGTGAAACAGACGGCCAGTCCTGCCACGCTGCGGACAAGCCGCCTGGATGTCGTGGCGATGAGCGCCCCCGCGACGATCAGGCCGATGGTGGCCAGAAAGATCAGGCCGACAAATCCTTCGGCGGACAGGATCGCCGGGTTGGCAGCGGGCTGACAGATGGTTGCTTGCATCAGCCTTGTTCCTCCAGACGTTTGAGAAGATCGAAGATGTAGTCATCCTTGTTGGTGCTGGCCAGGTTGTAGTCCCTGGAAAAGCGGATCGCATTGAAGTTGCAGCTTTCTATGCAGGTTCCGCAGAGGCTGCACTTGGTGAAGTCGAGAATGTATTTGGTCAGCACCTTTTTCTTGCTTCCTTCCGGTTTCTTGCCGGCCAGGCTGATGCAACCCGAGGGACAGGAGCGCATACACATGCCGCAGCAGACGCAGTTGGGCATCCCGGTCTCCTCGTTTCGGACCAGCTCGATGTGGCCCCGGAAACGGGGCACCATGGTCGGTACCTCCCAGGGATACTGCTTGGTGACCACGGGTTTGAAAAATTCGCTGCCGGTGATGGCGAGCCCGGTCACCAGGCTCTTGGCTCCTCCAAAGACGTCTTCCCAGTAACCACTCATAATCAGAACACCTTGATGAATGCGGCGGCAACCAGCAGGTTGACCAGTGAAAACGGAATCAGGATCTTCCACGACAGGTTGAGCAGCTTGTAGATCTGCGTGCGCGGATAGGTCCAGCGGATCCAGATAAAGGTGAAGATCAGGATATAGATCTTGATCAGAAACCACCATACCCCGGAAAAGAGGCCGAACGGGCAGTCCCAGCCACCGAGAAAGAGGATGGTGGTCAGGCAGGCGCCCACCACGATGTTGAGATACTCGCCCATCATGAAAAGGCCGAAGCCCATGGAGCCGTATTCGGTCATGAACCCGGCGATCAGCTCGGATTCGGCTTCCGCCATGTCGAAAGGTGCGCGATTGGTCTCGGCCACGGAACAGATGAAGAAGATGATGAAGGAGACCGGCATGAGGATCGACTTTCCGTCCACCAGGGGGAAGATGTTCCAGTGCCAGAATCCCCCCTGCTGTTTCAGGGCGATCTCCTGCAGGTTCATGGAACCGGTCATCATGACGATGGTGATCACGGTGATCAGCATGGGGATCTCGTAGGCGATATTCTGCGATACCGACCTGGCCGCCGAGATGACTGCATACTTGTTGCCCGAGGCCCAGCCTCCCAGAAGAATGGCGAACATGCCGATGGAGGCCAGGGCAAAGATGAGCAGGACCGACAGCTCCAGGGCCCGGGCCTGGATGTTGCCGGAAAAGGGAATCACCACCATGGAGGTGATGGCCGGGATCATGGCCAGGATCGGGGCTACCCGGAAGAGGATGCCATCCACTCCCTGGGGAACCAGCAGCTGTTTGCTCATCAGCTTGATGCCGTCGGCGATGGGTTGGAGCAGGCCGTGGAAGCCGACTTCCATGGGGCCGGTCCGCCGCTGGATATGACCGGCACCTTTCCGTTCGCACCAGCCGAGATAGGCTGCGTTGAGTCCGGCAAAGGCCATGATGCCTACGAGGTAAAGGATGGGGCGCCAGATGCTTGTGTCCATTTCACTGTTCCATTTTGATAAAACGGGTACCAGGATCGTTGTCTTGCCACATGCGCTGTTATCTGTCGATCTCCGGAATGACCAGGTCCAGGCTGCCCATGAAACCGAGGGCATCGGCCAGGAGCATGCCCTCGGCCACCTCGCCGAACAGGCTCAGGTTGGAGAATGTCGGCGAACGGAGTTTCAGCCGGTAGGGAGCCTTGCCTCCGTCGCAGACCAACCGGCAGCCGAAACTGCCCCGGGCTGTTTCCACGGCCGCATAGTAGTCGCCTGCCGGTGGCTTGAGGATCTTGGGCACCTTGGCCTTTACCGGCCCTTCCGGCAATCGTTCGAGAGCCTGTTCGATGATCCGCATGGACTGTTCCATCTCGTCCATCCGTACCATGTACCGGGCCATGGAGTCGCACTCGTGATAGACCGGGATCTCGAAATCGAACTCCGGGTAGACCGAGTAGGGCTCGTTCTTCCGAATATCGTAGGAAACGCCGGAGCCACGCAAGACCGGCCCGGTGGCGCCATACTTGCGGCACTGTTCCGGCGTGATGATACCGATTCCCTCCAGCCGTTTGCGGAGGATGATGTTGTGGGTAACCAGGTCGTGGTAGATGCGGGGCATCCTGGAGCGGAGCCGCTTGATGAACGCCAGGGTACCCTCGATGAATTCATCGTCGATGTCGTTGTAGACGCCGCCGAAGCGAAAGTAGCAGTAGGTGAGCCTGGAGCCGGTCACCCGCTCCAGCAGGTCCAGGATGATTTCCCGGTCGTCGAATGCATAGAGCAGCGGCGTGAATCCACCCAGGTCCAGGACAAAGGCCGCCCACCAGAGGAGGTGACTGGCTATCCGGTTCAGTTCCACCGTGATGACCCGGATGTACTCGGCCCGTTCCGGAACCTCGATGCCGGCGGCCCGTTCCACTGTCAGGGCATAGCCGTGGTTGAATGCCAGGGCGTGCAGATAGTCCATCCTGGCCGTGTTGGGCATGAATTGGGCAAAGTTCCCGGCCTCGGCCATCTTTTCGTGCATACGGTGGATGTATCCCAGGACTGGCTCGGCCTTGACGATGTACTCGCCGTCCATGGTCAGTTTGACCCGCAGTACACCATGGGTGGCCGGGTGCTGGGGGCCGAGGTTGAGGACAAAGGTCTCGTCCGGTCTGCAGGCTATGGGCACGGTCATGGCTTGAAATCCTTTAGGAGAGGATGAAAGTCGGCGTCTTCCGGCAGGAGGAGCGGTTCCAGGCAGGGATGACCGACGAATTCGATACCGTAGAAATCGTGGGTTTCCCGCTCATGCCAGTCGGCGCCGGGAAAGATCTCCGAAATGGTGTCGATTTTCGGCTCAGAGCGGGAGATGAAGGTCCGGACCACCACCCGGCACAGTTCGGAGCCGCTGATGGAGTAATCGTAGATAACCTCCAGCCGATCCTCCTTGATCCAGTCCACGCCGCTGATGGTTTCCAGGAAAAAACCGTTCCGGTCCAGGATGGTCGCCGCCTCGACCACCTGGTCTGGATTGCAGAACACGTCCACGTGGGCCCCGCGGCTCTGATAGTCGGTCACCACGATGCCCGGCTTTCTTCCGCCATCCTCGCTCTCCTCCTGGGCGTCCGGCTGCAGTTCCATGGTTTCCATCTCGGCCGCGGCCGCCTCGATGACCGCCTCCGGGTTGTCCTCGTCGGCTGTCCTGGCTGCGATCTCGGCGGCAGCCCGTTTTTTTGCCTCCCTCTCTGCCTGTTCCGGAAAGAGGTCGAGCAGGGCGATCCGGATATCTTCAGCGATACTCATGACCAGGCTCCACTAGCTGGGTTGAACACGCGGCCAGCGCCGCTTGCCGGTTATCTTCTCTTCCAGGGTCATGATCCCCTCCAGCAGCGCCTCGGGCCGGGGCGGACAGCCGGGAATGTAGACATCAACCGGCAGGAACTGGTCCGCGCCTTCGACCACGTTGTAGTTCCCCTTGAACTTGAAGGGCCCCCCCGAGATAGCGCAGTTTCCCATGGCAATGACCCACTTGGGCTCAGGCATCTGGTCGTAGAGGGTTTTGACCGCCGGGGCCATCTTCCGGGTGATGGTGCCGGCAACGATCATCACGTCACATTGCCGGGGGGAAGGACGGAAGACCTCGGCGCCGAAACGGGAAATGTCAAACCGTGAACCGCCGGTACACATCATCTCGATGGCGCAGCAGGCCAGGCCGAAGGTCATGGGCCAGAGCGAGTTGGCCCTGGCCAGATTGAGCAGTTTGTCAAGCGCGGCAAACTGGACTACTGATGAAGGTACTTTCTCTGTTCCCAATTGAAGACTCCTTTTACCCAGGCATAGATGACGGCCAGCGACAGGATACCGACGAAGATCAGGATCTCGACAAAGTCGCGGGCCACGAACTCCGGACTGTTGTAGGCCACGGCCACCGGAAAAAGAAAGAGCACGTCGACATCGAAGGCCAGGAAGATCAGGGCATACAGGTAGTAGATGATACCGAACCGGATCCAGGCGCTGCCGATGGGGACCATGCCGCACTCGATGAACTGCCCTGTCCTCTGGGCCACGTTACGGGTACCGGCCGATGGGGCAAGGAGCTTGACGATGATGATCGGACCGAAACCGAAGAGCAGGGCGCCTATGAGGAAGATGGTGACATAGATGATATTGGTCAGTATCTGCTGATCCATCCGGTTCCTCCTTGCATCGAAAAATATTGCAAAAAATCAAATTGATGGCAATTATCAATCAGAGTTAATAAACCCATCAGATTTGATGTAGAACACACTACAGGGGTGTGGTACTCCTTGTCAATAAAAAATGAACCGCGATTCATTTTTGTCGGTCATTTTTTTACCGATATTTAGCCTGATGGCCAAGAAAAAATGTTGACCAGATCCAGATCCCTGAGTAGGGTGCGATATAAGCGCTTTTTAAGTTATAAATTGTTATTGTCAATTATTTTGATGGAAGGGGCCTGTTATGCCGATCACCCTCAGACAGTTGGAAATTTTTATTGCCGTGGCCGAAACCCAGCAGGTCACCCGGGCCAGTAAAAAGCTTTTCCTTACCCAGTCTGCTGTCTCCATGGCCCTGGGCGAGCTGGAAAACCAGCTGGGCGGCCCGCTATTCGACCGCCATGGCCGAAGTCTGCTCCTCAACGACCGGGGCAGGTACCTCCTTCCCCTGTCAAAGGATATTCTCTTCCAGGTCAACAATGTGGAATCCATGTTGACAGAAGAGCGGGACATCGTGGCCGGCTCCCTGGAGATCGTGGCCAGCTCGACCATCGGCAACTATGTCCTCCCCTACCTGGTGGGCACCTTCATGCGACTGCATCCCGAGGCCCACATCAACATGCTGGTCCTCAACACCATGCAGGCCGAGAAACTGGTGGCCAGGGGAGAGATGGACATCGGTTTCGTGGAGGGAAACGTCACGGACGAGACCGTGCGGGCCATTCCCTGGTTCGAGGATGAACTGGTCATCATCGTCGGTCCATCGCACAAGATGGCCAATCAGGACGCCTTCCGCATCCCCAAGGACCTGAAGGACACCACCTGGGTCATGCGGGAGGAGGGGTCCGGCACTGCCGAGATATTCAAGAAAAAACTCGGCAAACATGCCGTCCACCTCAAGGTGGTCAACAAGCTCGGGCATACCGAGGCCATCAAGAAGGCCGTGGAGTCGGGCGCCGGCGCCGCCTGCCTGTCCCAGCTGACCATCTGCCGGGAGGTGGAGCAGGGCTGGCTGAAGTCGCTCTCCATCGAGGGGATCAACATGCGCCGTAACCTGTCCATCATCCAGCACCGGGAAAAGGTGACCACCCGGCTGATGGATGAGTTCCTCAGCTTCTGCGAGGTGATCACCGAGTGCGGTGTGGGCCGGGTCTGCCTTTCCTCTCCCTGGAAACTGCAGAGCCTGCTGGCCGAGTACAAGGCCGAACGCGAGGGAGAGAGGCGGCAGCGGAACTGAATGGTCCCTACTGCAGGGCGGCCAGGGCCTTCCTGATTCGCTCCATACCCTCCCTGATCACCTCCATGGAAGTGGCAAAGGAGAAGCGGACAAAGTCGTCTGCCCCGAAGGCGGTTCCGGGCACGCTGGCCACCTTGGCCTCGTCGAGGAAGTAGTCGGCAATGGCCAGGGAACCGTCGATCACCTTGCCCTGGAACGACCTGCCGTAATAGGCGGAAAAGTTAGGGAACACGTAAAAGGCGCCGGCAGGTTCCACGCAGCTCACCCCCTCGATGGCGTTGAGATCCTCCACAAAGAAACGCCGCCGTTCCACAAAGGCCTTCTTCATGATGCCGGGAAAATCCTGGGGGCCGGTCAGAGCGGCCAGGGCAGCATACTGGGCCGGAGCGCAGGGATTGGAGGTGGACTGGCTCTGGATCTTGTTCATGGCCTTGATCACATGGGCCGGACCGGCACAGTAGCCTATTCGCCAGCCGGTCATGGCAAAGGATTTGGATACGCCGTTGAGCACCACGGTCTGGGCCTTCAGTTCCGGATCAACGTCGAGGATATGGGGCAGGTCCTCTTTCCCGTAGGTGATGGTTTCGTAAATGTCATCGCTGACGATGAGCCAGCCGTGCTCCTTTGCCAGGGCAGCAACCGCCTCCAGGGCCTGCCGGGAGAAGACCGAGCCGGTGGGATTGGAGGGGCTGTTGAGAAAGATGGCTCGGGTCCGGGGGCTGACATGGCGCTCCAGGGTTTCGGGATTGAGGTCAAAGTCCATGGATTCATCCAGCGGGACCATAACCGGCACCCCGCCGGCGAGTTGGACCATGGGCGGATAGGAGACCCAGTAGGGAGCAGGAATCAGGACCTCGTCTCCCGGGTTGAGGATGGCCTGGAAAATATTGTAGAGGCCGTGTTTTCCACCGCAGCAGACCTGGATTTCATCCGGGGTGTACTCCCAGCCGTGATCCTCCCGGAACCGCATGCAAACCGCCTCACGGAGTTCAGGAATGCCGGGGACCGGCGTGTACCGGGTATGGCCGTCGTCGATGGCCTTTTTCCCAGCCTCGCAGACATGCTCCGGGGTGTCGAAGTCCGGCTCGCCAACACTGAAGTTGAGGATGTCTTCACCGGCCGCTTTCAGGGCCTTGGCCTTGGCATTGACAGCCAGGGTCGGAGAGGGGGGGATCTGAAGGACGCGCTCTGCAAGGGAAATGATCTCTGATGCCATGGCAGCTTTCTCCGCTGAGTGTTAACCTGGTCCGCATCTGCCCTCTGTCTGCGGATATGTTCCGGAAACCGGGACAGAACTTCCGCCCGGGGCAGCCGCTGAATCGTTCTTGCCAACCGCCTGCACCGCTTACCCTGTTCTCCTGTTTTTGGCAACCGGAAAATGGGCGTCTGGTCAATCTCGCCGCCGGTCGGCTTGCTACCTGGCAGAGCCTGCCGTTCCGAGGCGGTGCTGCTCCTGCTGGCGAAACACTGCACAGCTTCGCTGGGGGTCGTATGACCTGAAGGCCGGGTCCGAGTAGTCGTGGTGACATTCCAAACAGAGGCCCACCCGAAGGATGCGACGAAGTTCCTCCCGGTTGAATGGACGCAGGTCGGGCCGGGAGCCATGCTGGAGCGGCCGGCCGTCGATATCGACAAAGCGGTCCAGGCCCACGGTGCGGCCCTCCAGGGTTTCCACCCCCTGGTCCAGGGGAAAGAACCGCCAGGTGTCGCCCTCCCTGGTCACGGTGCCCTCGCCCAACCCCACGGTCTTGGGCGAGGTATGGCAGTCCTGGCAGGTCCTGCCTTTGGCCTGGGTGGTATGGGGGCTGATGGCCGCCATGGTGAAGCGGTTGAACCCGCCTTCGATCTTGCCCTGTTCGTCGATCAGGGTGACCACGTCCTGGCATCCTGGGGTGACGATGACCACCTTGTCTTTCCAGACCGCGAGCATGGGTTTCTCGTACCGGATGTAGGATCTTCCCTCCTCCCACCAGCCCGGGGTCTCCTGCAGGGTGAGTTTGTCCAGGTGGGTTTCCCTGGCATCCCGTTTGGCATGGCAGCCGTAGCACTGGGGCACCCAGGTCGCATGGCATGCCTCGCAGGTGAGGCGGCTGTGTCCCGGGTAGAGGCAGGCCTCCCTGTCCGGCGGCCGCAGGGGACGGGGACGGCCGTCGTTTTTGCCCACCAGCAGGAATCGGTCGCCCTGTTTTCTGATATTGGTGAGCCTGTTGCCCTTGGCCGTGGTTCCTGGATCCTCGGCATGGCAGGTGGTGCAGCCGATTTCCATCTGCTCCTCGTAATGGGCGTAACTGGTGCCGTCACCCATGATCTCGGCCCTGGTGTGACAGTCGATGCAGGCCATACCGCTGCGATGGTGGACATCCTCGGCGATTTCGAGGTAGAAGCGGTCGCCCGGCAGCCGTCTGGAAGAGAGCCTTCCCTGTTCAAACGGCGTACCGTATCCCTCTGCCTCGAAGATACCGGTATAGGAAATGCCGATACGGCCGGAACGGTTGTGGCAGCGGATGCAGTTCTCCTCGGGCACCTTCTTGACGATCAGGGGGTGGATCTTCCTGTCCCGGTCCTGGTCCTCCTCAGCAAAGGAGGTGACCGTAGTCTGTCCTGTCCCGGCCGGGGGAACAGCGTGGCAGGCCGTGCAGCCGCCACCCTTTTCCCGGAAAAAGGCCGGTGCATCTGGCAGGTCGTTTTTTTCTTTCCAGAGGTGGCAGGTGGCGCAGAGCTTGCGGAAATAATCCAGGGCCAGGGAGGTCTGGCCGCTCTCCAGCAGTTTTTCCACGGTCAGATCGGTGTCCTGGCTTTCGCTTTCGCCCCAGTAGTAGAGCAGGGTCCCCAGGATGCCCCGGTTGGTCGCCATGAGTGAGTTCTTCACCTTGTGGACATCGGCCGGATGGCACCCCTCGATGCCGCAGGTCCTGTTCACAACCCGTAACTCGCCGGGATTGAGGACCATGCCGGCATGGGCCTCCTCCTTGTTCACTGCCATGGCATTGCCGAGATGGCAGGGGGAACAGCCAACCACCTTGGCGTCATGGGCCTGGTCGAGCTTTTCCGTGGTATGGCAGGAAAGACACATCTCCACGTAGCCGGCCGTGGTGATGGCCAGTTCCTGGGGCCGCTTCGTCCGCTCCTCCCGGAAAGCGAGGTAGGCGATGAGCAGGAGGATAAACGGAAAGACAATCAGGCTGGCAATGAGTTTACGAGGCGGACGGGACATTTCACTCGCTGAACCCCTGGACCACGGGATACCGGCGGCCGTGGCCGAAGGCCTTGGAAGTCACCTTCAGCCCCAGCGGCGCCTGCTTGCGTTTGTATTCGTTGCGCTTGATCCTGCTGACCACGTCCCTGACCACCTTGCGCTTGAAGCCCTTGGCCACGATCTCCTCCACCCCGAGATGGTCCTCCAGGTAGGCGGTCAGGATGGGGTCCAGAATTTCATAGGGCGGCAGGTCGTCCTGATCGGTCTGGTCTGGTTTGAGCTCTGCAGAGGGGGGACGGTTGAGAATCCGCTCCGGGATGATCTCCTGCTGGCGGTTGATCCAGCGGGCCAGCTCATAGACCATCATCTTGGGCACATCGGCCAGTACGGCCAGGCCGCCGCTCATGTCTCCGTAGAGGGTGCAGTAGCCCACCGCCATCTCGGATTTGTTGCCGGTGGAAAGCAGGAGATGGCCGAACTTGTTGGACAGGGCCATGAGCAGGTTGCCCCTGATCCTGGCCTGGATATTTTGCTCCGTGACATCTTCTCCGCGGCCCGCAAAGGCTGGCTCCAGCACCCTGCGGTATGCCTCCATCACCTCCTGGATGGGCATGACGGAAAAGTGGCAGCCCAGGTTGTCGGCCAGGAGGGCGGCGTCGTCCACGCTCATTTTGGCGGTATAGGGGGAAGGCAGGGCGACACAGTGGACGTTTTCAGCTCCCAGGGCCCTGCAGGCGATCACCGCGGTGAGGGCCGAGTCGATTCCTCCGGAAAGGCCGAGGATGGCGGATTTGAAGCCGGATTTATGCAGGTAGTCACGGACGCCGAGTGTAAGGGCGGCAAACACCTTGTCCGGCGTGTCGGTCAGTTCTGTCCGGCCGCCGGTATCTCCCCAGTTCTCACTGTCCACCAGGAGGATGTCCTCCCGGAATCCGGCCGCGACCTGGAGGATCTCGCCCCGGCTGTCCATGACCATGGAATGGCCGTCGAAGATCAGAGAGTCCTGGCCGCCGACCTGGTTCACGTAGAGCAGGGGCACGGCATGCTGCCTGCAGAGGCGGGCAAAGACCGCCTGCCGCTCTCCCAGCTTGCCGTGATAATAGGGCGAGGCGGAAATGTTGACCAGGAAGTCCAGGCGGCTGGTCCGGCCGACGAGTTCCGCCACCGGGTTGACCGGATACTGGTCACCCTGGTGCCAGATGTCCTCGCAAACGGAAAGGCCGATGGTCAGGCCTGCGAAAGGAACGGCCATGGACAGGTCGCCCGGTTCGAAATACCTGGTCTCGTCAAAGACGTCATAGGTTGGCAGTAACTGTTTCCTGGCCCTGAACAGGACCTTGCCCTCGTCGATGAGCAGAGCCGAGTTGTAGAGCGACTTTCCGGAGCCGTGCCGATGTTCCAGTGCCCCGACAATGACCCCGATACCCCTGATCTGGCTGATCAGGCTGTTGAGTGCCCGGTCGTGGGCCGCGAGAAAGGCCGGCCGCTCCAGAAGATCCTGGGGTGGATAGCCGCACAGGCTGAGTTCCGGAAAGATGATCAACCGGCAGCCCTGTTTTCTGGCCTCCAGGATCCTCGAGGTGATGAGGTTAAGATTATACGAAAAATCGCCGATTACTGGATTTGTCTGGGCAAGAGCTATGTTCACGGCAACAGACCACCTGGCAGTAGAAATAATGGTAACCGGGACAGGTTCAGCACCTACTATAGTCTGTTTGGCAAAAAAAGAACAGTTGTGGAAAAAGCGGAAATCTGGGAGAAAGGTGAGGGACTGGAAGAAAAAAAAACGGGAGACCCGATGGCCTCCCGCAGACAGGATGGTGGAGAATCATGCCCGGAAAACTATCCGGAACCATTCCCCGTAAATGGTGTTACAGTTTCTGGACATTGGCTGCTGCCGGGCCTTTCGGGCCTTCGACGATTTCGAACTCTACTCTGTCGCCTTCGTTGAGCGTCTTGAACCCCGAACCCTGAATGGCAGAGTAATGGACAAAGATATCCTTTCCCTGTTCCTGCTCGATGAAACCGAAACCCTTTGACTCGTTAAACCACTTTACTGTTCCTTCCAACATCGTACTTATTGACTCCTCTAGTGCTTGGTCGTGTAAATCAGCGGAAAAAAACTATTCTTTGCATGCAACGCCTGCCGGCCAATGTCCGAACTGAATCTACACAAATTTACTAATTCTTTATCTTGTACCAGATCTTGACGACAAAATATAGTAAAATGAACAAATAATTTTTCCGTCCGATTCAAAAAGCCGACAACCAGCCGGGAAGGTTACGTAAAATCTGTCCGGTCGTCGGCCATAAGTGGAGGTGCTGATGCAACGGATTACACGATTGTTCCCTGTTCTGCTTGGCCTGCTGTTTGGCCTGGCTCCCGGAATGGCCCGGGCCCATTTCGGTATGCTGATTCCTTCCGACTGCATGGTGATGCAGGATGATCCCAGAGAGGTGGTCCTCCAGGCATCGTTTATCCATCCCAGGGAGATGAGCGGCATGGACCTGGCCCGGCCGAAATCGCTGACCGTGGTCAGGGGAGACTGGCAGGCCGATCTTCTTCCTTACTTGCAGCCCGTTTCCCTGCTGGGGCATGGCGCATGGCAGGTGCGTGTTCCGCTGCGGCGGCCCGGAGTCTATATTTTTACCATGGAACCGCAGCCCTACTGGGAACAGGCCGAAGACCTGTTCATCATTCACTACACCAAGACCATCGTGGCGGCATTTGGCGACGAAGAGGGGTGGGACCGGGAGTTGGGTCTGAAGACCGAGATTGTGCCCCTGACCCGCCCCTTTGGTCTGTATAGCGGTAACGTGTTCCAGGGTATCGTCAAACTGGACGGAAATCCCGTCCCGTATGCCGAAGTGGAAGTGGAGTGGTTCGACCGCGGCCGGGAGGCTCCTCCGGCCAACAGCTACCTGGTGACCCAGGTTGTCCGGGCGGATGGCAACGGCGTCTTTACCTATGCGGCGCCAAGACCGGGCTGGTGGGGCTTTGCCGCCCTGAACGAGGCGGATTTCCGGCTGAAGAACGCCTCGGGTGAGGAAAAGGCGGTGGAGCTGGGGGCCGTGCTCTGGGTCCATTTTGAGCAGTGGCCCTGATCCGGTGACAACATAGTGGCGTAGTTAGGCTGTTCTACCACAACGTACTGCAATTCTAGTGGAATTTTCTGACGATTTCCGGATGCAATGTCATTTTTCCATCGTATTTTTTATTCTGATGGACTATTTTTTGGCACATCGACGGTGTAGGCTGGTCCGCATTCCGCCAGCAGGAGGTGGAGAAGTTCGGGGTGTTCATCCGGAGATGCTTCCAGGGCGGTGAGGAGCTGATCGAACACCTGCCCCGGTATCGCCTTGTCGGCCTGCCAGAGTTGGGGGAGCACGGCGGGATCAACAGACAGGGTTGACCTGCTCAGGGCAATGATGAGGTCATTGAGCGGCATTGGTTTATTCCATGAACGGGTTGAGTAAAACTGATCTGGCTGCTCTTCTGGAGATTATACATGACTGTGTCCACTGCACGTCAAGGACTGAGTTCGTCCGTATCGCCAAGAAACTGGGTGTTCTGCTCGAGGCGGAAAATCTGGTCTTCCTGAGTTCTGAGCTGGAGTTCGCCAGCCATCCAGCGGCAATCCACGAGATCAACGTCTCCTATCCCCGGGAATGGACAGACATCTACCGGGAACAGCAGTTCGTCAGGATCGATCCCATTTTCAATGCCGGTCGCACCGGGCTGATCTACTGGCGGGATCTCTATCACGAGTTTCCTCCGGACAGGGAGTTCCTGGGGCAGGCAGAGTCCTTTGGCCTCTGTAACGGCTTTTCCCATATCCTGGCCGACCGGAGTTCCTTTGGCCTGATGTCGGTCGCCGATCCCGGTCTGCGTGATTGCGAGCGGACCAGGACCATTCTCGATACCGTGGCGCCGCATTTTCACCAGCTTTCGGTCAGGATGCTTCACCGTATGAAGCGAGAGCAGTTGCCCCATCTTACGCCCCGTGAACGGGATGTGCTGCTCTGGGCCATGGAGGGCAAGTCCAACTGGGAGATCTCGGTGATCCTGGGGATCGGCCGGGAAAGTGTCAAGGGCCACATGGCCAACATCCTGCACAAGCTCGATGCAGCCAACAGGGCCCAGGCCGTTGCCATTGCCCTCCAGTATGATCTGCTCTTACCTGAATGAGCCAGCCGCTGTTCAGGCCGCCCGGCGGCTGACTTCCACGCCCGAGGAGTCTCGGAACCAGGCCAGCAGGGCCGGGTTTTTCTCTTCATTGAACAGTTCGAAGGCCGACCAGCTGGAAATGGCCGCCAGGGCCACTACCCCGTCCGGCATGGTGACCGGGGGAGCCAGAGCGGTGCAGGGCATGCCCAGCAGGTTGAGCAGGCGAAAGAAAAACTTGGAGACCACCATGTACACCTCGTCCATGCCGTTGGCCCGGCACCAGCTGTAGAAGGCCTTTTCCAGGGCCATGACCAGGGGAAACCTGCCGTAGCGGGTTATCACCTGGCTCTTGCGCAGATCACCGGCCAGGCAGAACCGGGTCACCTCGATGGTCTCCTTTCCCTTCTCGATCCGGTGATCACCCAGCAGCCCCTTGAATTCCTTTTCGATCATGAACTGCTGGTGAGGCAACAGGATACGCAGGCATCCCAGGAGCCTTGAACGGTCGGACAGGCCGACCAGGATACAGTCGCGGTCATAGTCGTCCACCTCGCGGCCGTCCTCTTTGCAGGGCACCCAGCCCAGTTCCTCGGCAAACACCTGGTGCCGCAGGCGGTAGGCTGCCTCTTTGTCCTCCTGGTGCACCAGCGTCCTGAATCGCAGTTCGTGTTCAGAAAAATCGGTCATGACTTCCTCCTCATGTGTGTGCCATCCCTTGCGAGTCATCAGCTCCAAAAGGATGCAGTTTCAGTTGGTTATCTTTTGAGGAAGAAGTGTTGTACCGAATGGTCCCCGCGGTAAATCCCCCGGATGGGGGAACAGGATCTGGCCGTATTTGTCCTATCCTGTATGAAGAGATGTTTTTTCGGCCTGCCGGTCCCGCCGGACAGGTCATCGGTTCCGGGATGCCTTGAAAGATGAGAAAGCCCGTTGCTCGAGGTGTTCATCATCCGTTTGAGTTGCCAAGGAGTGTGCGTGACATGTTGAACAGGTTATCCATCAGAACAAAGATCATCGGCCTGGTGCTGCTTCTTCTCGGCCTGAGCTGGGGGCTCACCATGGTTGTGTTCAGTGGCTTTGCCAGGATCGACAGCCGGGCAGGCCTGCTGAGTCAGGTGAACAGGCTGTCTCTTGCTGTCGGCCGCTGGGAGGTCGAGCATTTCAATACCCTGGAGCAGGTGGCCGGCCTGCTCAACAGCCGGGATATCCATTCCGTGGAATTGGTTGGTGAAGAGCAGTGCAGCTTGGGCCGCTTTCTGGCCGGTGAGGAACTCCAGGCCATGGAGGAAAGAATTCCGGGACTGCGTCCCGTGTTCCAGCGGCTGCAACGCTCGCACGCAGCCCTGCATGCCGGCCTGACCGCTGCAGCGGATTTTCTGCAGGAAGGCGCAAAAGGCGGGGCCGGTGGCAAGGACCGGCTGAAGGAGTTGTATACGGAGAGAATCCGGCCGGCCTTCTTTGCCGTTCAGCATGACCTGAACGAGATCTCCGAGCGTTTGCAGGCATACAGGGAGCCCACGGAAACAGCCATGAAGGCGGAGATCGGCCGGGTTCGCAAGACTAGTCTTTTCATTGCCCTGACGGCCATGGTGGCAGGCCTGCTCCTGGCCCTGCGCCTCGGATCCGGACTCACCCGATCCCTGCGGAGGGCCATGGCCCAGGCAGAGAGAATGGCGTCCAGTGATTTTTCCAGCAAGGAACAGGTACCAGGCGAGGATGAGGCCGGGATGCTGGTCAGGACCATGAACAAGACCATCATCAATATCAGCTCCATGCTCCACAATGTCATCGGCGAGATCACCATCCTGAACAACTCCTCCCGCGAGCTCAAGGGATTGGCCGAAACCATGGAAAGTGGTGTGGCCACCACCAGGGACAGGGCGGTCAAGGTCGCCGCTGCCAGTGAAAAAATGAGCGAGAGCATGCAGGTGGTCGCCCGGAGCAGCGAGGAGGCGGCAACCGGTATCACGGTGGTGGCCGATGCGGCGAAGAATGTCCAGGAATCCATTGACAAGGTTTCAGGCAAGACAAGCCAGGCCAGGGTCATCTCGAAGGATGCTGTTTCCCTTGTCCAGGCGTCGTCGAAAAAGGTGGACATTCTGGGGACGGCAGCCGAGGAGATCACCCGGGTGACCGAGGTGATCAACGAGATCTCCGACCAGACCAACCTGCTGGCCCTCAATGCGACCATCGAGGCGGCGAGCGCTGGCGAGGCCGGCAAGGGTTTTGCCGTGGTGGCCAACGAGATCAAGGACCTGGCCAGGCAGACCGCCGAGGCCACCGGGGAAATCAAGGAAAAGATCGAGGCGATCCGCACCTCGGTGGGGGAAACCGTGCAGGAGATAGGCCAGATTTCGACCATTATCGGCCGGGTGGACGCGGTGGTCGGCGACATCTCCGGCGCCATAGGTGAACAGAACACCATTGTCCGGGAAATTACGGACAACATCCTCCAGGCGGCCAGCGGGGTCTCCATCATCAACGAACACGTGGCCATGAACTCGTCGGTGGCCGAGGCGATCGCCCATGATATCAGGGAGGTCAGCAGCGTGGCCACCACCCTGGCCGCATCGGGCAGCGAGATCATGGGCTGGTCGGAAAGCCTCAGCGGGGTGGCCGGCAGGCTGGAGCAGGCCATGTCCCGTTTCAGGCTGGCCATTGGCCCGGAAGTGGCGGCCGCCCACCAGGGCAACCTGGTGGACCTGGTCAGCTGGGACGAGCATGTCCAGTTGGGTATCGAGGAGATCGATCGACAACACAAGGTCCTGGTGGACCTGACCAACAAGATATACAGGATCATGAAACAGGGCAGCGGCCTAGATGCCACCGCTGGGGCCATCGAGGAACTGGTTGCCTATACGTCGAGGCATTTCAGCGCCGAGGAGGCCCTCATGACCAAGGCGGGCTATCCAGACTTGGCTGCCCACCGGAAGATCCATGCCGGCATGGTGCAGCAGGTGCTCAACTACAAGAAACAGCTCGAAGAGGGAACGCTCGAGCTGCCCGAGCTGATGGGGTTTGTCAGCAGTTGGCTGGTCCGCCACATCAAGCGGGAAGACAAGCAGTATGTGCCATTTCTGAAGCAACTTTCCTGATCAGCCTGCCATACGCCGGGCGGCACTGTCCTGTTGCCGCCCGGTGCGGAATTTTTCCCTCTTTTTCCCTTTTGTGATACCCTGAAATAGGATACAGTTGGCGGGCTGGTCCGGTCCCGACGGTTGGGTCCGGGCCCGGGTGGTTTCAGTTGTCCTGTTGAAACAGGTAGTTGTTCGATTTTCATTTCACCCCTGTTCATTTCCCGTTCCCCAGGCAGAAGCACGGAAGATTCCGGTAGAGGCTGAACTATCTTGAAAAACAACAGTAAGCTGCAGAGAGGCCCTGCCAGGGACGACAGGATCCCGGTCCTGGCCCTGGACGAGGAGATCCCCTTTCCCTGCAATACCGGCAAGCGGATACGGACCTACAATATCCTGAAACAGCTCGCCAGGTACTTTGCCATCGACCTGTTGGTCCATAAAAACAACGCCGATGCAGAGGCCATGGCGGCCATGCGGGAGATCGGTGTCGAGCCTGTTGTCGCTTCCAGCTCCATTCCGGCAAAGAGTGGTCCGCGTTTCTGGTGGACCCTTGTCGGCCATCTGTTCGGGCCCTATCCCTACTCGGTGGCCAGCCATTACCAGGCCGGCTACCGGCAGCGCCTGGAGGAGCTTCTGCGCACCAGGAACTATGACCTGGTCCACTGCGAGTGGACGCCGTATGGCCGTTATCTCCGCCAATGCCCGCTCCCCTGGATGATTGCCACCCACAACGTGGAATTCCAGATACTGGAACGATTCACCGATAACATGACCGGTATCCACAAGCTTTTTTACAGCCTCCAGGCCAGGCGGATGCGTCGTTTCGAGGTCGCCATGTTCCGGCTGGCGCACGGGCTGACCGCGGTGAGCGAAGGAGATGCCGCCTTCATCGAGCGACTCAGCGGCCGCAGGCCCACCGTGGTCGCCAATGGAGTGGACCTGGAGTATTTTTCCCCGGCATCCGGCCAGGCGGACAGCCATCAGATGGTGTTCACCGGCAGCATGGACTGGCGGCCCAACCAGGACGGCCTTCGCTGGTTCCTGGAACGGATCGTTCCCCTGCTGCCCGCCGACAGCCCCTGGTCGTGCAAGCTGGTGGGCCGCAATCCGCCGGAGTGGCTTTCCAGGATGTGTGGACCGGAAGGGTTCATCGACATGATCGGCACCGTGCCGGATGTCCGGCCCTACGTCCACCGGGCCGGTATCTACATCGTTCCCCTGCGCATCGGCGGCGGCAGCAGGCTCAAGATCCTGGAGGCCCTGGCCATGGGCAAGGCCATTGTCTCCACGACCATCGGCGCCGAAGGCCTTGGCCTGGAAGACGGCAGGCATCTGTTGCTGGCAGACAGCCCGGAGGATTTTGCGGCCGCCATAGTCAGGCTGGCCGGAGACGCGGACCTGCAGGCCTCGCTGGGGTCGGCAGGCCGCAGCTTCGTGGAGCGCCACTATTCCTGGGACCGGATCGCCCTGCACCAGAAAGCGCTGTGGGAGCGGCTGGCCACATCGGGCCGGGAGGGATGAGATGGCGTTTCTGAACAGCGAGTCCCTGCTGGAGTTGCTCGTCACCCAGGGCCTGCTTGCCGAGGAGCAGCGCAGGCAGATTCTCGAGCAGAACAAGAGGCTGCTCCGGAGCCGCTCCAAACCCAGGCGGGGCAGGAAGGCTGCCGGCCGCACCCAGGAGGAGAAGGACCTGCCAGATCTTCTCGACCTGCTGGTGGCGGCCCGGTTCGAGATTCCGGGTACACAGAAGCAGGTCCTCACCGAGGAGCGGATCATGCGGGCCGTCAGCAAGGGGCTGAAGATCCCTTTCAAGAAGCTGGACCCGCTGGACCTGGATATCGATATCGTCACCCGGACCATTCCCCGCTCCTTTGCCGTCAAGCACCTGATCCTGCCATTTGCCCAGGACGATTCCCTGCTCGAGGTCGTCACCTGTCATCCGGACAACCAGGGTGTTCTGGAGGACATCGAGCGGGCAAACCAGGTGCGGGTGCGGCCCTATCTCTCCACCCGCAGCGACATCAGAAAGATCCTGGCAGAGTTTTTCGGCTTTCAGCGCTCCATATCGGCGGCAGAGAATGAATTCGGCAGGAATGTTCCCGGCGGGGCGGTCGATATCGGCAACCTGGAGCAGTATGTGCGCCTCTCCTCGGTGCAGGAGCTGACTTCCACGGACCAGCACATCAAGGCAGCGGTCAATCACCTGTTCAGTTACGCCCTGGAGCAGCGGGCCAGTGATATCCATATCGAGCCGAAACGGGACTGCTGCCTGGTCCGGTTCCGGATCGACGGCATCCTGCACACCATCTACAAGTTGCCCAAGGGCGTGCATTCGGCAATCACCTCCCGGATCAAGACCCTGGCCAGGATGGATATTGCCGAAAAACGGCGCCCCCAGGACGGGCGGATCAAGATCGGGAGAAAGAGCGAGGGACGGGAGGCCGAGGTGCGGGTTTCCACCGTGCCGGTAGCCTTTGGGGAGAAGACCGTCATGCGCCTCCTGGACCCCAATGTAATCTTTCAGGACCTGGGAGACCTGGGATTTTCGCCCCGGGACCTGGAGGTCTACCAGGGATTCATGACCGCACCCCACGGGATCATCCTGGTCACCGGTCCCACGGGGAGCGGCAAATCCACCACCCTCTATTCCACCCTCAAGAAGATCGCCACGCCGGAGAAAAACATCGTCACCGTTGAGGATCCGGTGGAGATGGTCCACGAGGAGTTCAACCAGATCGCTGTCCAGCCGCAGGTGGATGTGACCTTTTCCACCATCCTGCGCAATATTCTTCGCCAGGACCCGGATATCATCATGATCGGCGAGATACGGGACCTGGAGACGGCCACCCACGCTGTCCAGGCCGCCCTGACCGGTCACCTGGTCTTTTCCACCCTGCACACCAACGATGCGGTATCCTCCATTGTCCGCCTTGAAGACCTGGGGCTGGAACCCTTTCTCATCGCCTCCACCATGCTGGGCGCCATGGCCCAGCGACTGGTCAGGCGGATCTGTCCCCACTGCATCCAGCCGTACCGGGTAGAGGCTGCCGAACTGCGCAGCCTCGGGTTTCCGGTATCCGGCGAGGGGACCGTGGAGCTGAAGCAGGGCAGGGGATGCCGCCAGTGCCGGGGGACAGGGTATGCCGGCCGCATCGGTATATTCGAGATTTTTTCCATGTCCAGGGAAATCCAGGGGTTGGTGACCGGAAAAGCGTCGGACAGCGCCCTGCGGCAGGTTGCAATTCGCGAGGGAATGACTACATTGCGGGAGGATGCCTGGTTGAAGGTCCAGGGAGGGCTCACCACCCTGGAAGAGGCGCTTCGGGTGACCGGCTAGGCAGGAAACATATTACAGGGTGGTATACACAATGTGCTGAACCTGCCTGTTTTCCGGAGCTGACCGGTTGGATGTCCAGGCGGAAAGGTGATCATCACATACCGGTGGGCCGGCTCGGCTTCATGGAGAACGGCAGGAACGAGGACGAGGGAGAATGACCTCCAGGGAACCAGTCAAGATCGTTACCAGGAACAAGAAGGCCTTTCACGAGTACCACATCGACCGGACCATGGAGGCCGGGATCGTACTTACCGGTCCGGAGGTCAAGTCGTTGCGGGCCGGCAGGGCCAATATCAAGGACGGGTATGCCCAGGTCAAAAACGGCGAGGTCTTTCTCTACAACGTGCATATCTCGCCCTATGTCTTTGCCACCCATGGCCGGTCCGATCCCTTGCGGGTGCGCAAACTCCTGCTGCACCGGAGAGAGATCCGGAAACTGATCGGCCGGGTCAAGGAAAAGGGGGTTGCGCTTATCCCCCTGAAGATTTACTTTAATAAACGGGGCAAGGCCAAGGTGGAGCTGGCCCTGGCCCGCGGCAAGAAACTCTACGACAAACGAGCCGCGCTCAAGGAGCGCCAGACCCGGCGGGAACTGGACCGGGAAATGCGCGGCAAGATGTAGCGCTTTTTGAAAAATTACGAAAATATGGGGGTGAAACGGATTCGACGGGGATATGTAAGCTCAACGTTGCATGCCGAGTGTTCCGTCAACTCGTAAAACAGATGGAGCCTTAAATATAATCGCAGACGATTATAATTACGCAATGGCAGCATAACCTGCCTTGCCGTCTTCCCGGCCCGCGCCCGTAAGGCCGGATGAAGGCGTCGACTCCTCGGGCTGGTTTTTCCGGTGCGCCTGCCGCCGGGAAAACGAGACCACAGCAGGCTGGCATCCGGTGATTCCGGTTCCGGGTGAGAGCCGGATGCGAGATGACTACCCGGAACTAAGCATGTAGAGACGTGAGGGGAGTATTTCCGGACGCGGGTTCGACTCCCGCCACCTCCACCA
>CAZVDY010000002.1:0-12297 GCA_964626235.1 uncultured Desulfobulbaceae bacterium
CCGGCCTCCTGATAGGTTACCCCTCCCTGCCAGCGAAAGCCGGCGCCGTCCAGCCGGCCTGCGGCCAGATGCAGCGCAGGCCGGCTCAGCTCCACCCTGGCGGAGCTCTGAACCTCGACCCCTCTGCTGAAAACCAGGGAGGTGCTGCCGGTTGCGGTCAACTGTTTATCCCGGAAACGCACTCCGGATTTCAGCATGTTCAGCTCCACCTCCTTTCCGCGCAACGTACCGTCAAGTTCTATGGTGAAACGGCTGTCGGAAACCAGGGAAAGGTCTCCTTCCCACTGCACGAGCGAAGCCGCCCCCCTGATACCCTGGACAGCCAGCCCCGCATCCTGGAGGACGAGGATACCCTGTTTGCTGAAATCCACCCTGCCATCCTCGCGGATCAGCAGCCGGGCCGGTCCCTGGGCTCGCAGGATACCGTGAACAGGCAGTGCGGAACCGGCCGCAAAGAGATCAAGCCGGGAAAGGGACAAATCACGGACTGCCACGGAGCCGGTCAGTTCCAGGACAGGGGTGAATCGGACCGTATCCAGGTCCAGGGAGACAGGAGCCCCGCCGACCCTGCCCTGGACCTGGAGTTTTGCGGCCGGGAGGGCAGGATCCGAGGCCAGCCGGGAGAGGGTGCCGTCTTGGATTTCCAGATCCAGCTCGCCTCCACCCATGAACAGGTTGATCCGGCTGTCTCGGACATGGAGTTCGTCGACCAGAACCTGCCAGCCCCGGGAACCCTCATCCGTCCCTGACCGGGTGGACCGCCCTGTCGCAGTGATCTGCTCGGAAGCAATCTCCAGGCTGCCGTCCGGGTTCACCCGGATATCCAGGTGCACCTGGTCAAGGGACATGTTCCGGATCCGGATCGTTTGCCCGAAGAGCGGGGCCAGGGCCATTTGCAGTTGAATAACGCTGCCGGTGAGGACCTGCCGGCCCTCACGGACAATGCGGACATCCCTCAGGATCAGGCCCCCCTGCAGCGGCCGCAATCCAAGCCGCCCCACGTGCACCTCGACACCGCCGCCGCGGGCCAGCCACTGTTCCATGCCCAAACGCAGGAAAAACGGCGCCGAGAACAGCAGAAAAAGAAAAAACAGAAGCAGGAAAAAAAGGGCTCTGCGGCCTGAAATTTTCTTCATGGACAAGTCATGGGTTGCGTTTGTGAAAATGATTGATTATGCATTAGAATTTCTTCATAAGCTGCCGATACGTTCAACAGGACGGGGCCGCATGCCTAGGGATCATCCTGCGGCAAAATATCTGGCTCCGGGCAATCGTCTGTTATATACTTATAATATAATGTTTTTTTTAATTTCACCCCAGTGATTCCCCTGCTATCCCGTCAACGGGCGGCAGGATCTGCAAACGCATGACTCGGATGGACAGACCATGGGTGTAGCGCCAAAACTGGGCCAGCTTCTGCTCGACCACGGCCTGGTGACACCGGACCAGATAGAATTTTCCCTGCGGGAACAGCAGGCAACAGGTGAGCGCATGGGACAGTGCCTCATGCGTCTCGGCCTGATAACCGACTCGGATCTTGCTGTTGTTTTGGCAAAACAGGCCAACCTGCCATTTATCGATCTCCGCAACTTCCTCCCGGACCAGGAGCTGCTGGCTCCGGTTCCGGCCAAGGTGGCCAGCCAGTATCAGTTTCTTGTTCTGTTCAAGGAAGACAATGTTCTCCACATTGCCGTGGCCGATCCCTTCTCCACCCTGGCCCGCGATCAGGCCTACAGGATAACAGGTCTGATGATCCAGATCCAGGTTGCCGGTGAGATCCAGCTCAAGAAAATGATCGAGCGGTTCTACTATCTGCTCGAGCATCCGGTGGAAGATGAGATCAAGGAGCTGACCGAGCGGCTGCGTCGCAATCCCAATCTCGACGTGGACGTGGAAAAGCTGGTGGACAACCTGATCGCCTCGGCGGTCAGCTACCGGGTCACCGATATTCATATCACGCCCAGCGACATCACCTCCCGGGTCATCTGCCGCATCGACGGAGTACTGAAACCCATGTTCGTCTTTCCGGTCAGCCTGCATACCCGGCTGGTCACCAACATCAAGGTCCGCTCGGGCATGGACATCTCGGAGCAGCGTAAACCCCAGGATGGCCGGATGTCGTTCGACTTTTTCGGTGAGACCTTTGATATCAGGGTCTCGTCGGTACGAACCAACTTTGGCGAAAACCTTGTCCTCCGCCTCCTTCCTTCCCGGGGGGCATCGACCTTCTCCATCCGGGAACTCGGTTTTGGCCGGGAAAAAGAACGGATCCTCCGGCGGCTGTTCAGCCTGCCGCACGGCATGATCCTGGTTACCGGCCCCACGGGCAGCGGCAAGACGACCACCCTCTATGCCGCCCTCCGGGAACAGGACGCCATCGGCAAGAATATCCTCACCGTGGAAGATCCCATCGAGTATGAGCTCCTGATGGTCCGCCAGACCCAGGTCAACGTCCGGGCCGGCTATACCTTTGCCTCGGCCATCCGCACCTTTCTTCGCCAGGACCCGGACGTCATGCTCATCGGTGAAATCCGGGACGAGGAGACCGCCATGCTGGCCGTACGCGCCGCCCTCACAGGTCACCTGGTCCTGTCCACCCTCCATACCAATACCGCCATCGGCGCCCTGGCCAGGCTCAAGGATCTGGGCGTATCCCCTTACCTGCTTTCCACCTCGCTCAAGGGGATCCTGGCGCAGCGGCTGATCCGCCGTCTCTGCACCTACTGCAAGCAGCCTCACAAGCCGGATCGGAAGGTGCTGGATCAGCTTGGGCTGCCTGTGGAGGGAGAATATTACAAGGCCGGTCGATGCAATCACTGCCAGCAGACCGGGTACCTGGGCAGAGAGGCCATCTCCGAAATCCTGCCCATGAGTGACCGGCTGCTCCGGCTGGTGGGCGAGGATGCCTCACTGGGTAGCCTGGAAGACGCTGCCCGCGAGGAAGGATTCACCAGTCTGGCCGTCTCGGGCAGAAAGAAGGTCCTGGCCGGGGTGACCAGTATCGACGAACTGCAACGGGTGATCGGCTGATGCCCCTTTACACGTACGAAATAAAAAGCAGTGCCGGTCAGATCAGCCGGGACGAGGGGGAATTCTCCTCGGTGGCCGAGCTGTTCCAGACCGTCCATGCCCGGGGCTCCACCCTGATCAGCTATCGGCGAAAGGTTCTCCCGGCCATGCCCAGGTTCAGAAGCAGGCTCAAACGGCCCCTGCTGGCCGAGTTCTTCCACAACCTCGCCCTGCTGCTCAAAGGAGGCGTGCCGCTGCGGGAAGCCCTGGACGACATGGTCAAGCCTCCTTGCCACCCGGCCCTCCAGGAAATATTCGTCAAGGTGCGCTCCCGAATCGATGAAGGCCTGCTCTTTTCCGAGGCCCTGAAGGGGGCTTCATCGCAGATACCGGACATTATGTTTCCGCTGATCTATATCGGCGAGGAGACCGGACAGCTTGACCGGACCCTGGAAGACGGGGCAGCTCACCTGGAACGGATGGAGGCCATCATCAGCTCGACCCGGCGGGCCCTGGTCTATCCCGCGGTCATCCTCTTTTCCATGATCGGCGCCCTGGCATTCTGGATGATCTTTGTCCTGCCGAAACTCATGGAGATGTTTGAAACCATGGGCATCACAGACCTGCCCCTGGCCACCCGCATCCTCATGGCCGGCATCGATATCAGCAAGACCTGGTGGCCAGTGGTGCCGGTGACACTGACCCTGGCCCTGGTCTTTTTTATCCTGTCCAGAAAAAACGAGCGGCTCCACCTCTTATGGGATCAGCTCTGGAACCACATGCCCCTGTTCAGGACCGTGATCCGCTCCTCCCAGCTGGCCTTTTTCTTCGAATACACGGCCATGCTGAGCGCAGCAGGGGTCAACATCCTGCGGACTCTGGAACTGATGGAGCAATCGGTGAGCAACCAGATCCTCAAGAAGGGCGTCACCAGGCTCCGCGGAGAAATCGGTGCAGGCAGGGCCATGTCCGAAGCGATCACCTCGCTGGGATTCTTTGATCCGTTTATCCTCAGAATGGTCAAGGTGGGCGAGCAGACGGGCAACATGCCCGAACAGTTCAAACTGCTGGCCGATTTCTACATGGACAAGGTGGACAAGCTGGTCAGTGCCATGTCCAAGACTCTGGAACCCCTGATCATCGCCGTCGCAGGCCTGATCTTCGCCATCATCGCCCTGGGGCTGCTTGGACCGGTCTACAACATGATCTCCAACCTCTCCACATGATCATGGCCACTGCAACGCTACCGCACTACATCTCCCTCTATGGCCTCAAGCAGGCCCCGTTCCGCCTGTCGCCGGACCCCTATTTCTTTTTCCCGGCTCCCACCCACCTGGCAGCGGAAAAAATCCTCAGCCATGCCATAGCCAACGGCGAGGGATTCATGGTGCTCACCGGCCAGGCAGGCCTGGGCAAGACCCTCCTTCTCCGTCGGCTGGTAGACAGCCTGGACGACAACAAACTGCCCCTGCTCATCCTCAGCCCGGCTGTGGATCCCTTGGGATTGCTGCGCTTGCTGCTCGCGGAAATCGAAACACCCTTTTCCCAGGACAGTGACCTCTCCCAATTGCTGCAGATCTTCCAGGACAGGCTGTTTCAATTCACGGGGCAGGGCAAGGAGCTGCTCATCATCATCGACGAGGCCCAGAACATGCCGGTGGAGACCGTGGAACAGCTCCGCATGCTTTCCAATTTTGAAACCGGATCCCGCAAGCTGCTCCAGATTCTTCTTGTTGGACAGCTCGAACTTGAGACCCTTCTGGCTGACCCACGCCTGGGACAGCTGGCCCAGCGGATCATTGTCCACGAACGGCTCTCTCCGTTCAGTCCCGACGAGACCAGGCGCTATATCCAGTTTCGGTTGGAACGGGCCGGACGGAGTGACATCCAGCTCGGCAGAGGCGGCATGCGTTGCCTGTACCGGGCCTCTGGCGGCATTCCCAGGCTGATCAACAAGATCATGGACCGAACCCTGCTGCTTGCCTCGGCGGACAGGAGCAGGATTTTGAAAAAAAAGTATGTCCAGGACGCCATAGGAACCATGCAGATCAATCCGTCGGAGACAGGAACCGGCACGACCAGCCGATTCTGGCCGGCCGTAACAGTCATCCTGGCCATCCTTCTGGCAGTCCTCCTGGTCATGACCGGGCAGCGTTCCGGTTTCTTTTCCAGAAACCAGGCGACCACACGAACCGTGGCCAGCACTCAGGCGCACTCCCCCCGTTCCCAGCCCAGAACCACATCGTCACCGCCGCGGAAAAAGCAGCAGACCAGGCTGACGATTCATCAGATTTCCATCAGTGAAAAAAAACCGTCCCGTACGGGTGAGGAGGTTTCCCATGGCAGGTAAGGGCGGGTGGTGCGTGGAACTGGACATGAAGACCCGTTCCTGGCGCTATCTCCGCTGGGGAGGCAGGGGCCGGGCCGAGATCCATGCTGCCGGACCGGACGGGATGGCTGAGGTGCAGCGGCAGTGTCGGATCCGGGTCAACCTGGTCTTTTCTCCGGAACAGCTTTATCTGTTGACCGATGAATTCAGCGACAGCAAGGCCGAGCTTCTGGCCCTGGAGATCCAACAGGTATTTGCCGACCGGGGCCTGGCCATCGACGGCGGCAGCTTCAGTCACCGTAGCAAGAAGCTGCACTCCCAGGGTGCGGATCGGGGAATGTACCAGGCCCTTTTTGTCAGCGACCAGGTCCTGGAGGAGCTATACGCTATCGCCGCCTCCTGGCGCTGGATCCGTACCATGCGCATCGTTCCCGATATCGCCGCCATTGCCGCCCTGGTCGCCACCGCCACGCCGGACCCGGTCCTGGTGCTCCACCTGGACAAGCACAGCAGCCAGATTTTCGCGGTCCGTCAGGGAATTCCCCTTTATCACCAGCCCCTTGCCCACAGCGGTCAAGACGGTCCCGATATAGACCTCATCCCCCATGCCGTGGAATTTGCCGGTCAAACGCTGAAAAGGGAACACGATATCGATCACTGCAGCCTGGTGGTCATGGGCAGAAACCGGGCCATTCTGGAAGGAAAGGAAATCGGATTGGAGACCACCGAACTGCAGTTCAGCGGCAAGATCCTTCCCGGCGATCCGGAACTGCTGTATCTCCATCCCCAACTTTTCGGCGCCCCGCTCGCAGATCCGGCCTATGATTTCACCCCGCCGACCTTTTACCGTTCCTGGCGGCTGCAATGTTTTTCCCGGATGCTCACCCTGTTGGCCATCCTGGGTACGGCAGGCTGTCTTGCCGGCTGGTACCAGCTCCGGGATGACCTGGGCAGGCTGCGCAACGAGTACGCCTCGCTCTCCCGGAAGGTTTCAACGGAGCGAAGATCTTTGCTCAGCATCCTGCCGGATGACGAGAAGTTCAGCTACTTCGAGCGGCTGGCAGCGATTCGCACCCATGCCGCCAGGGATCATCGTCTGGACACCCTCATCAGGAACATAGCCCTGGCAATCCCTCCAGATGTCCATATCTCCCGCCTGGACGTCAAGAGAGAGCAAGAGGAACATGGCGGTGTTTCGGCGCCTACCGCACCCCCTTTAGCCGTTCCTGTCCAGCCGGCCCTGGTTCCGGGCGTGGAGCCTTCCGCATCTGCTCCGACTCAAGCGGCACGTTCCGGTCCGGAAAAACTGCAGGACAGCCCCCTTCTCATCAGCCTCACCTTCACCACAGGCGGCTCGTACGGAGAGACAACCCAGCGCTTTGACCAGACTGTCCAGGCATTGGCCTCCATGTATTCCATCAACGATGTGACCAGGGAATATGCGGAGGAAAAACTATCCGGTACCTTGCACTGCAAGCTCAAACCGCTGTCAGAGGAGATTGATTGACATGCAGTACAGATTGCCCCGTCCAGCCGTGACGACACTCTTGATCCAGTGCCTGATCATGATGGCAGCCGGCGTGGCCCTGTTTCTCTTCCTGAACGCCAGACAGGAGCAGAGGGCCCTGGAGGCTGCCAATCGGTCTCTTGCCGAAAGACGGCACCAGCTACAACAGGCAAAAAAACGGGTGGATGATTACCGGCAGTTCCTCTCATCCCATCCTTTTTACGCAAAAAAGCTGCAGCCTCCCCAATGGGAGCGAATTTCGGTACAGTGGCGGGACCTCGCCTTTAGCGAACTTCTGGATCGTCTGGCAATGTTGTATCAACCTGAACGTCCATTTGTCCTCGAACGATTTTCCGTGGCTCCCGCAGGAAACCGGCAGACAGCGACGCCGGATCCCGGCCAGGATGGCTCCGCTGTGCCGGAGCCTGAAAACAGCCAGAAAGACAAGCAGATATTCAAACTGGAGGGTTTTTTTCTATGCCCGTGTCGATGAAGAACCCCCTGGACAAGCTGCTGCATATCCTGCCGCTCCTCTTTCTGATCACCTCTCTGGCAACCGGTGCTTGGCTTGGTCTCCGCAAGCCCAGCCTGGATGTCCTGGCATCCGTCGCCCTGCCCCCCGGGCTTTCCAACCTGCCCGCCGATACTGTTGTGGACTCCCCTGCCGATCCACCTGCCCAGGCGACCCTGCATAACCCATTTCCTGAATCGTCAGCAGAACCAGAACCACTGCCCGGGACAGCAGAGACAGCAGAGCCTCCTCTCCGGGAAGTCCGGCTGGAGCTGGTGGCTTCTGGACGGCACGGCCAGTACGCTATCACCAATTCCAGCATCATGCGTCCCGGAGACGAGGGAGAGGGTTTCACCGTAGTACAAATATTTCCCCATGGCGTGCTCTATACGACCGGCGAGGAAGATTTTTTTTTGCAACCTGGTGAAAAGGTTGCTATTGGAAAGGGGCAGATTGTGTATGAGCCCGCAGGCACAAAAAAAAACCAAGAGAACGAGGATAGGTAAACGGAAAGACAGGAGCAGGATATGGGAGCCTTGCCGAAACACCATCATCATGTCAGGCGGCCCGGATGGACCTATCTCCGGAAGGGCCTGCTCTGGGCAGTTGTCATGACCAGCCTGTTCTGTTTTTCCGGATGCAGCCAGAGACAGCCTGATTCCAGAAACTCGGCCCCAGCACTGCCGCCGTCGGCCGTGGGGGAACAAAACCTCCCCACCCGGACCGTGCCGGATGCTGCACTGGCGAAAGAACCTGAACCACAGGCTACACAACCGCGATTCAAGGAGCTCTCGCCTCTTGATGTGGAACGGATATCCATCAGCTTTGTCGATACCGGATACCGGGACGTCTTCCGGGTCCTGGCCCGGGCAGCTGGCCTGAACCTTGTCTTTGCCAATGACCTTGACGATCTGGTGGCCAGAAAAACCCTGACTGCAGAATACCAGGAAATGCATATCCGTCCCATCCTGGATGCAGTCTGCCGGATCCTGGACTTGAGCTGGCACGAGGAACTGGGCACCCTGTTCATCGAGGCATTTCGCCAGGAAGTCATCCACCTCGATTTTCTCGGCCAGATCCAGACGTCCAACTTCGGCGTGGGCGGCGATGTCCTCGGTGGAGGAGAATCCGGTGGCGCCGGCGGTGACTCCTCAGCCATAGTGGCTCCCCTCACCGGACGATACGAAATCTCGGGCGAGACCTCGGACAAGGTGACCGACATCTACGGAAACATCGACGAAACGGTCGGTGAACGGATTGGCGACGGTGGCAGTTATTTCCTCAACCGACAGACCGGCACCCTGTTCGTTCGCAGCCGGCCCAGCCGCATACGGGAGATCCGGCAGTTCCTCGACACCTTGCGGGAGCGGTATGGCCGTCAGGTTCTGATCGAGGCGAAAATCATCGAGATCAGTCTTGACAGGGGACACCAGTTCGGGGTGGACTGGCGTCATTTCGCCATTCACGCCGCCACCAATCCCATCCAGTCTGTTGCCGAGAACATCCTGGATATCCAGGGCAACCAGGCAGGCAATGACTCATTTTTCAACCTCCGGCTCCAGTCCGAATACTATACCATGAGTGGTGTCTTCCGGGCCCTGCAGGAATACGGCTCTCTGAAGGTCCTCTCCAACCCTCGTCTCAAGGCCATGAACGGTCAGGCAGCCATGATCAGTGTCGGCCAGTCTGTTTCCTACCTGCGCAGCCTGAAAAAGACCACCCAGGGTCAGGGTGACAACAGCACCACCGATATCAGTACGGAAATCGGAGCGGTCTTTGACGGTATTCTCCTCGGCGTCACGCCGATTATCAGAGACAACGACACGGTTCTCCTCCATATCGTTCCCATCAAGAGCGACCTTATGGAGCTGGACCAGCAGCAACTGGGCACCGATGGCTCCCTGCAGGTCACCTTTCCCAAGGTGAACCTGCGGGAGATCTCCACCGTGGTGCAGGCCCGTTCAGGTGACATGGTGGTCCTTGGCGGTCTTATCATGGAGCATGTCCAGGAAGGCGAGGAGGGACTGCCCCTTTTGGGCAGCATCCCCATTCTCGGCTATCTGTTCAAGCAGGAAAAAAAGGAGACCAGACGGGTCGAACTGGTGGTTATCCTCCAGGTGAAGATCAGGAGCTGATGAGCAAACTCTACAATGCCCTCGAACGGCTGGAACAGATTGCCGAGGAGCAGTCCGATGACCAGGAAACAGCCCAGATCCTCACCCGGGAAAGGACGGCTGGGCGGGCTTCTTCCCTGCCCTGGCGGACGCTCGCTCTTTCCCTGGGCCTGATTCTCCTCGGTCTCCTGGTCCTTGGTCTCCTGTCCTGGTGGCAGGGATGGCTGCACCTGCCCGCACCTACAGGGGACGAACGGCGCACTGCAGCATCTGCAGAGCGGCCTGAGGCGGCGGTTCTCCCTGTTCCCCAGACACAGCCGGTCGATACGGACGATCCTACAGCCGTCCCGGCCGCCGATCCTTCCGTAGTCTCCATAGCCACAGCGGGTGGCGACATCTCCACCGTACAGCCCAATATCCAGGAGCAGACCAAGGAATCATCCTCTGCCCCGTCTGTTCGGCAGCAGCCGGTGCCGGATCGTCGGCAAGCCGGAGCAGATCTTGCAGGACAACAGGACAGACAGGACCTGTCAGAGCCCCAGGATCAGAAGGTTGCAAGAGGTTCGCGGACGGCCGCCTCCGTCCGGATCGCCGACTCTTCGGTCAGGCTGAAGACACCTGCCGGCAGCCCGGCATCCGAACGGCAGGGAGCCATGTTCAGCCGCTGGCTTCTGCAGGCAGAACAGCGGAGGCAGGAAGGAGACTGGGCTGGAGCGGCCCGGCTCTATCGTCTTGTCTGGGAGAGTACGGGCAATCCGGCCGTGGCCAACAATCTTGCCGCCTCCCTCCTCCAGTTGGGAAAAGTGGCAGAGGCCCGTGTCGTGCTGGAAAAAGCCCTGCAGACAGCGCCCGGAGACAGGGACCTGCTGCTGAACAGGGAGCTTGCCGAAAGACTGGCTACGAAACCGAGATGATTATGGATGCGCCGACAACCTGCAGGGCGGAAAACGGTTTCACGATCCTGGAGCTGTCGTTTGTACTGGCCATCATCGGCCTGGTGGTCGGTTTCGGGGTTTCCAGCTGGAACGCCATGCAGCACAGTCGGCGGCTCGCTGCCGCCAGGACTGACCTCGAAACGACAAATATCTGCCTGGAGAACTATGCGATTCATTCCGGACGCATTCCGGACCAGGCCTACTATCAGCGCCATTGTACCGCAAAGGATCCATGGTCTGGCACGATCATCTACGAAAATACCGGAGACAATCAGGAGATACTCAATGCCGGCACCAAACCTCTACAGGATAGCGACGGCCTCCATCCGGATGTTGTCTGGGTTCTTGTCAGCACGGGCAAAAACCTCTCCCGGGATAGCGTGTCCACAACCTCGGGCTGGGACTGCACCCCGGGTGACGACCTGTGCCACTTCCAGACAAGAAACGATCTCCTGGCCCGTCTGGTCCGATAGACGGGGATTCACCCTGGTCGAGCTTTCCATCGTCCTGGTTATCCTGGGCCTGATCATCGGCTCTGTGGCCCCGCTCATCATTTCCATGACCAAACGGAACAAACTGACAGCCGGGAAAAAAATCGTCCAGACTGCACGCAATGAACTGCAGGGGGAAATCTTCAGGACACGGACAGTGCCTGCCGACTTGACTGCGGTTGGGCACAACGTGGATCCCTGGGGCAATCCCCTGGTGTACATCCCGGCTCCTGCCCTGACCGGTCAGGATATCTGCACCTGGCTGGCAGGCGGGACCGGGCAGACCCAGCTTGCGGTCTGTCTCGATGGTGACTGCGCCACCGGGAAACGGACCAATGTCGCCTTTGTCATCGCCTCCATTGGCAGCAACTTCAACCGACAGCTCGAAACCGCCAGACACCTGGATGCGGACGGCAGCGACCTGGAAGTGCGGCTCTACACCTATGGAACCCAGACAGATCTCTATACCGTTGCTCCAGATCCAAACAGGGCTACAGACCAGTTTGACGATATTGTCGAGTATGTCACGGTTGCCGAATTACTGCAGCAGGTGACCTGTGAAGCCCTGATCAGTAACCAGACCGGCAGCACGGTCTGTCTGGGTTCCACAAAAATTGTCAATGGTGCTGATATTGCTGTCTTACAATATAATCAGTCTGTTGTCATTGGGGCGACCGGTGACGACTGTGCCACCATCAGCGATACCTGCAGCCGTTCCTTTGCCCAGGTTATGATCTTGGACGGCAACAGGGACGGCAGGGTACAGCTGACCGCTCCCCCTCCGGCCTGTACGATCAATGACATATGATGTAATCCTGATTACAATTCTTGCGTATCAGAATAACAATAGTGGATTTCCCTCCTTGGGCAGGGGCCGGTGCAGCGAGGGTCCCGTTCTGCCCTGTTCCGACTGACTGTGGATCTTTTCTTTTTTTTTCGTTCATCGACAGTGGACAAAGCACCACTTATTACATGAAAAGCAAATAGTTAGCATACAAAAGAGAGCATCCCTTCTGCAACAGTCCACTCAGGCCACTGACATTCCCTCTTCCTGGCATACATCCTGCTGAAGCAGGAAACGAATCCGACGTGGATCCCCAGGGAGGGCCAGCGACGGCGCTCCCTGTAATCATATTCATGCCAGCAGGAGGAAAAAACATGAATACAGGCAAAACAGCACCAATGAAAAATGAAAAAGGTTTCACCCTGATAGAGATGGCCATCGTCCTGGTGATCATCGGCCTGATCCTGGGAGCGGTCATCAAGGGGAAAGACGTCATCAACAGCGCCAAGCAGAAAAAATTCTACACCAACTTTGTCAAGGAGTGGGAGCTGGCAGCAGCCTCCTATTTCGACAGAACCGGGAACCTCCTTGGTGATTCCACGGCCAACGGCGGTACA
>CAZVDY010000003.1:0-6430 GCA_964626235.1 uncultured Desulfobulbaceae bacterium
GACCGGCACCCGTTGGGCGACCAGCCAGTCCAGTGAGCGGACAATGGCCAGGGCCGTGGCCCTGGGGTCGGTGCCCTTCCCGCCCGCAAAGGCTCCGGCCGCATAGAGCACGGCATCCGGGAGCAACCCGCAGAATTCGGCACCGGGACATCCTACAAGAATAGAGGCAATGGCCGTGCCGTGGCCGGTTTCCGTGTTTTCATCCAGCGGAACAAAGGCCTTCCGGATGATCCGCCGGCCGGAAAGCACGGGGGGCGAGATGGATACCGGTGTGTCGATCATGCCGATCTTTATGCCCAGTCCGCAGGAGGAGCAGGCCACGGGCCAGCCGATCAGGGAGTAGGGATAGTCACGGTTTTTGGACCCATCCAGCCGGTAGTAGTGATTGAGCATAACCGTATATCCCTGCTCCAGGAGTCGGTCACGCAAATCGGTCTCGGCCTGACCTTCCGGGACCAGCAGCCGGGTGACGGTCACCCCCAGGTGCTCCAGGACCACGACCTGTTCCGTTTCCAGGCCAGCTGTCCTGGAGGCCCTCAGGCCGGTGTCGTCCAGGTCCACGGCCAGCAGAACTCCCGGTTCGTAGTCAGGCGTTTCGACCTCTTCCTGGAGAGAGAACAGGGGGGCGAAAAAATCGGCAAGCGTGTCCAGAAAATCCTTGTCGTGGTCATGTCCTGCGGTCGAACCGGCAGCTGCCTCCGGATGATGGTCCGGGTCGCCGGCATCCACGTCGGCATCATCGTCTTCGCCACTGTCGTCTTCAGCCTCATCGCCATCGTGGTCGCCGTCATCGCCGTCTTCACCGGAGTCGTCGTGGCCACCAGCGTCGCCGCTATCTTCCCCGCTGCTGCCGGAGTCATCGTGGCCGCCAGCCTCGCCACTGTCACTGTCGTCTTGGCCACTGTCGGAATCGCTCGTATCACCACCGCTGCCGCCATGGTCGCCGGCATCGTCTCCACTATCTGTTTCACCGCTGTCGGTCGACTCGCCGCTGTCGCTCTCTCCCTTGCTGTCGCTGTCCGCATCGCTTCCAGACGAGGAGGCACCTCCACCACTATCCCCGCCGTGATCATCTCCCTCGTCACCGTGATCGCCATGGTCGTCCCCGCCGCGGGCATAGGCAATACCATCCTGGAGACCGGGCAGGTCGACGAGGTGCAGGAGGTGACCTGCTGTGTAGAGGAAAAGGGTCAGTACAATCGCGAGGAAAACGCGAGAGATTGGATGATTGTTCATGGTGTTTGCTCCTGAAAAGACGTTGGTTTTTTTTTCCGTTACTTTTCTCTTTGTCATCATTCGTGGTCGATCCGGTTCAGGAGGGGGCTAGAATGTATACAGGTATCCCAGACCGAGGAGATAGTCGGGACTACCCCTGGCCATTCCAAGAGAAAATTCCAGGAAAACTTCGCCAAATGATTTGAAATCATAACAGAAAGATGTTTTCATTTCAATCTGGGCTTCACCCTTTTCCGACATGGGTTCCCCTGCAAGAAACTGAATTGTTCCCTCGAGAAACGGTGTAATCTTGGCAGATAGACCTAGAGAACCGGCCAGGTAGTTGTTCAGGGAATACGCATCAGGGCTGCCGATGATGTTGTAATTGAGTTCGCCCAAGGCCAGCCAGGGGCCGACGGATTTTTCCAGTTTCATACCGATGCCATAGTCGACCTCTCCTGTACCAAGCCCCTTTTCCTCATCTGCGGTCGGCAACTTGATGGTCGCCTGGACCTGGATTTCTGGCCAGCGATCCGTTTCCTGCCGGACTGGCAGAGAAAAACCCAGCACAGTGTCCCCTGGCCCGGAGACAGAGTCCTTTTCCCGTACGGCTTGCCGGGTGACAGGCGTGGTTTCCTGTGTTCGCGGCGTGGCCTGGTCTGGCCGGGGTAAGGGGGCTCGGTCCCTTGACAGCCGGGTTCTGGCCAGATGATGGTCCTCTGGATCCTGGTGATCATTGTCAACCGGAACCGCTTCGCTGGTATCCTGGATCGGGTCGGAATGATCTGCGGGTGGTTCGGGATGATGTTGTGCCGAGGCCGGCTCGTCGGCAACGACCGGCCCGCTGCCGGCAGGTTGAGCCTGCAGGGGACCGGACGGTCGCTTTTCCCCACTTTTGCCCTTGGGTACGGGGCGACCGCTGACCAGCACCAGGTCGGTATAGGTCTCGTTCTGGTGAATCCATGGGACTGCGGTGAGGAAGATGCACCAGCCTGCTGCATGGGTATAATCGACGGTGATGGCGGCTGAATAGATCCGGATGGTTTCTTGGCTGCCATAGTCACCAGACTCGGCAAAAAAGGCTGGCTCCATCGTCAGGCTGCCAGGTTCGGCAGTTCCTGGACTCATGCAGAGGAACATCCCGCTGACCAGAGGAAGAACAATTTCCCGTTTCATCGGCCTGCCTCCCGTGGGGATTCCTGCCTGCGGATCGCCGGGATGCCGTACCATTGTCCGCCGGCCGGCAGGGTTTCGCCCTTCATGACCAGGGTCAGGCCATCCAGCAACGAATCCTCTTCCAGGACCGCATCGTAGAGGATGATGCTCCGCGGCCCCACTGTGGAGCGGTTGCCGATGCGCAGCCGGGACATTTTCATGACCCGGTCTTCGAAGAGGTGGGTCTGGAGAGAACAGTTCAGGCCGATACAGCAGTCGTCACCGATCTCCACCAGGTCGAACTCGGTGAGAAAGGTTGTCTCCATGAAGCATCGCTTGCCGATCCGGGCGCCGAACAACCTGAGCAGGGGCGGCAGCAGGGGAGTGCCGGTGAACCTGGCCAGCAGCCAGGGAACGGCCAGGCTCTCGTACAGGCCGGTGACCAGTTCGCTCCTCCAGACGAATTTCGACCACATGGGATGGACCCCGGGAGTGTAGGTGGAGATGAGCAGTTTCTTGATTCCGGGAACCACCAGGCACTGGCCAAGGCCGGTAAGGAGCAGGGCCCCGCTCATGACCAGGGCGATCAGGGGCAGGCTGACCAGGGGCAGGAGCACGGACGCCAGCCAGAACAGGCCGGCCAACCCGAGATAGGAACAGGTCGCTGGCAGAGTGACCCGGAAATACTCGTGGGCCAGCCGTTTGCGGTACAGTTCCGGGGTAGGGGCAAAGGTCAGGTGCTCCGGGTATGGTTGGCTGGCTTCCCGCTCCGGGAAGCAGATGGGCGGGGACCCGAGCCAGGTGGTTTCCGGAGCGACCTCGCTGCCCGGCGGTACCGAGAGCACGCCGATCAGGGAATTGGCGCCCGTGGCCGTGGGGGCCGGCACGCAGGCGCCATTGCCGATAAAGGCCCGCCTGCCGACCTGGACCCTGTCCAGGACAAAGGAGTCGCCCTCCAGCCTGACCGCGCCAACGTGGGCGATGTCTGCCAGAAAGGATCCGTCGCCGATGGTGAGCAGCTCCGGCGTGATGTGCGAGATTGTCGATATCTCTGCCAGCCTGCCTATCTTTGCCCCCAGCAGGCGGAGAAAGGGAGCCAGGTAGAGGGTGGCATAGAGGGAGTTGGTCAGCATCAGGCTCAGTTCCAGCAGCCGGTCCACAAACCACTTGCGGATGTAGAGCAGGGAGTCCAGCCGGTACCTGCCTGCCCGGACCCTCGGCTGGACCAGGTTCTTCAGGAAAACGATCAGGCCGCAGAGGCTGAGGACAAAGACCGGCCCGGCCAGCAGGCCGGCAGTGGGCAGCCACAAGCTCCCGAGGTGCCGGCTGCAGAGTACGGAGGTCAGCAGCACGGGCAGGGTGGCGGCAAAGGGAACCAAGGTTAGCAGGGAGATGGTTGCTGCAAAGAGGATCATCTTTCCGGCTGTGCCGACTGGTCCGCGCCTGCGGCAGAAAGGTTCTGTCTCGCGTCTGCCGGCAGGCCTGGCCGGGGAACCGGTCCAGCGCCGGCCGGCCGGTATCCTTTCCCCGCCGGTGAGCAGGGACTGGTCACCCAGGGCAGCGCTGTCCTCCATCCGGGCGCCAGGCATGAGAACGCTGTTGGCACCGATGTGGCAGTCGCGGCCGATCTCCACCGGTCGCAGCTCGAGGACCCGGTCGTTCACGGCTCTGGCAAAAATATGGGTGCCACTGTTTATCCTTGTTCCTGACCCGATGGTGATCAGCTCGGGCAGGTGGAGCAGGGACGAGGCCAGGAGCACGTCACGGCCGATGCGGGCCCCCAGGAGCCGGTAATAGCCGCCGAGGAATGGGGTGCCGCCCAGGAGAAAGAGAGGGGCCGCGGCCAGGGCCTTTTCCACCAGCCAGACACGGAAGAAGAACCAGCCCCAGAGCCGGTGGCGGCCGGGACGGACGCGGCCCAGGAGGGACCATTTCATGATCGGCGGCATGGCCAGGGAGAGCAGGAAGGAGGCCAGGATTCCCAGGGAGGCAAGGGTGCAGATATGAAGGTAAGCCGGTCGGCTCCAGTCTGTGGTGGCCAGGATCCGTTCCAGGCTCATCAGGCCAGGAACCAGGTAGATCGCGCCCATGAGCCAGGTGGTGACCAGCTGCAGCAGCCCGCAGCCTGCGATGCTGCCCGGGCGCGGTCGTTTGCCGCCCTCCTGGCGGACGGGCCGGGGCCGGGTGTCGGTCCGTCGCCGGGTCCTGATATGGCCGGCCAGCTTGCGGACGGAGGGATAGCGGTACAGGTCGCTGAGGGCGAGAAAGTCCAGCGCCGGGTCCTGGCGGAGTTTCGAGACCAGCCGGGCCACCAGCAGGGAATGCCCGCCCAGATCGAGGAAGAGATCATCGGTGACCGAGACCTGTTCCAGGTTGAGCAGCCGGGCCAGTTCCCCGGCCAGCTGTTCTTCCAGGGCGTCGGCCGGCAGCACCCTGGCGCTGTTCCTGCAGCCCAGCCGCCTGCCCGAGGGGGCGGGAAGGCTCCTGCGGTCGACCTTGCCGTTGGCAAGGGTCGGAATCCGCTCCATGATCTCGAGCCAGGAGGGCACCATGTAGGGGGGCAGTTGATTTTTCAGGTTGGTTTCCAGTCGTTCCTGGTCCAGGTCTTCCATGCCCGGCCTGAGCTCGCAGTAGGCCACCAGTTCCTCCATGTCGTCTGCGATCCGGCAGGGCGCCACCACGGCCTTGCGCACCTCGGGAGAGGCCAGGAGGACCGACTCGATTTCGGTCAGTTCGATCCGGTAGCCCTTGAGCTTTACCTGGGTGTCGATCCGGCCAAGGAACTCGATCTCGCCGTTGTCCAGCCTGCGGCCCAGGTCGCCGGTCCGGTAAAGACGGCCGGACGGATTGTCCGGGGTCTGGAATGGATCGGGGATAAAGGCCTTTTCGGTCTGTTCCTTCCGGTTGACATAACCGCGGGCCAGGCCGATGCCGCCGATGCAGATCTCGCCGCTTTCACCCTCCGGCACAGGATTGCCCTGTTCGTCGAGCAGGTATACCGAGTAGGTGGGCAGGGGCCTGCCTATGGTGACCCGCCTGCCGGGCCGCAGTTCTCCCCAGGTGGCCGTGACCGTGGCCTCGGTGGGGCCGTAGGTGTTGAGTATCCTTCGGCCGGGCCTGGCCCAACGTTCCACCAGGTGGCCGGGACAGTCTTCGCCGCCCACGATCAGGGTGCGGAGGCTCGGTACCTCCTGTTCCATGGTGGCAAGCAGGGTAGGCACGCAGCAGAGCACGGTGATCCCATGGCGAGACAGGAACTCTGCCAGGTCGTCGCCCAGCCGCTGGTGATCCTCGGGTCCGGCAACGATGGTGGCGCCGCGGATCAGGCCGGGCCAGATCTCTTCGATGGAAAAGTCAAAGGCAATGGTCATGCCCTGGTAGATCCGGTCCGTGCCCTGGATGTCATAGGTCCCTGCCGCTACCCGGACAAAGTTGCAGATGGACGGATGTTCGATGGCCACCCCTTTGGGCTGGCCGGTGGAGCCGGAGGTGTAGATGATGTAGCAGAGATTGTCCGGGCCGGGAACCGCGTCCCGGATCCTGGTATCGGCCATGGCGGCGATCCGTTCCTGTTCCCTGTCCAGCCTGACCAGGGGGCAGGCGGTGGCGGACAGGGACGCTTCCTGGACCGAGGTGGTGAGCAGGCAGGCCAGCTCGGCATCCCGGACAATATAACTGATCCGGTCGGCAGGAAAGGCGGTGTCCAGGGGAACAAAAACTGCGCCTGCCTTGAGGATGGCCAGCAGGGAGACATAGGTGTCCGGCGAGCGGCGGAGCAGGATGCCCACCCGTTCCGCCGGCCGGACACCGGCCTGGAGCAGGTATCTGGCCAGCCGGTTTGCCCGGCGGTCCAGCTCCTGGTAGGTGATCTGCTCCTGGCCGCAGATGACGGCGACCCGGTCCGGGTGACGGTCGCACCCCTGCTCAAACAGGTGGTGCAGCCGTTCCTCCTGCCCGTCGCGGCCACGGCCGGGTGCCGTGGCCGGCTGCTGCATGGTCTGGTCGAGAAAAGTCAGCATGGGAAATCTCCTTTCTTCCTGGTATGGGGCATGGTTGAAAA
>CAZVDY010000004.1:0-12340 GCA_964626235.1 uncultured Desulfobulbaceae bacterium
AGTAATTGTGATTGTTGTGGTGTGGCCCTGTGCTCCAACTACCTGAAATAACGATTGAGTCAGCGAGTGCGACACCCTGGGTCACCCAGAGGGTGAACAGGATTGCCAGGATGTTGCCAGGTAGCTTTCGCACGATACCGCCCTTCCTTGATTCGGCCATTGACATGGCAGTTGAACAGGCTTTTCTGTCTATTTACTTGCATCTGATATGCCATCACGAAAGATGAGAAGATAAAATTGCCGAAAAATGACCAGAACCTTGTCATGAAGCGTGCCGGCAGAGAATAATGTACCTCTGGCAACACCAAAAAAGCAGCCTAAAGGAGGGAAATATGGTGGCAACCTGTGCTCCGGCTGCCTGAAACAGGCCGGGACCGATCAGAGGCCGGTCCCGGCAGAAGATGGGGAATCAGCAGGAGACGCTGTGTCTCCCGGAAGGACGTTTAGTAGTTGCTGAGATAATTGTCGAGTTCCCAGTCGGTTACAGCTGTCCGGTAAGCATCCCATTCCTTTTCTTTCCCTTCGATGTATTTTTCGAAGATGTGTTCACCAAGGGCCTCCTTGGCAATGGGATTGGCCTTCATGGCTTCGATAGCTTCCTTGAGATTTGCGGGAAGGCTTTCGATGCCGGCGGCTTCCTTTTCAGCCGCTGTCATGGCAAAGATATCCTGATCCACTGAAGGGGGAGCCTGGAGATTGTTCTTGATACCGTCCAGTCCGGAGTTGAGCATCATGGCAAAGGCAAGGTACGGGTTGCAGGATGGATCCGGGCAGCGGACCTCGGTACGTGTACCCATGCCCCGCGAGGCAGGAATTCTGATCAGGGCGGAGCGGTTTGAAGCCGACCAGGCCACGTAGACAGGGGCCTCGTAACCGGGTACAAGCCGCTTGTAGGAGTTGACCAGCGGATTGGTCACGGCGACAAATCCCTTGGCATTCTTGGCAATGCCGGCGATGTACTTGTAGGCGGTTTCGCTGAGCTGCAGGGGGCCGTTTTCGTCAAAGAAGGCATTGGTGCCGTCGGTATTGAAGAGCGACTGGTTGGTGTGCATGCCTGAGCCGTTGATACCGAATACCGGCTTGGGCATGAAGGTGGCATGCAGGCCGTGCTTGGCGGCAATGGAACGGACAACCCATTTGAAGGTCAGGGTGTTGTCAGCTGCGGTCAGGGCATCGGCATACTTGAAGTTGACCTCGTGCTGGCCCTCGGCCACCTCGTGGTGCGAGGCCTCGATCTCGAATCCCATGGCTTCAAGGGTGTGGATGATCTCGCGCCGGCAGTCGATGCCGCAGTCATCGGGGTCAACGTCAAAGTATCCGGCCACATCATGGGTCCTGGTGGTGGCGTTGCCGTTCTCATCCTTTTCGAACAGGAAGAATTCCGCTTCGGTGCCCACGTTCATGGTGAAGCCCATCTCCTTGGCCTCGGCCAGTACCCGCTTCAGGTTGTTCCTGGGACATCCCTCGAAGGGTGTGCCGTCGGATTTGTAGACATCGCAGATGATCCGGGCGGCATTGGTACCGTTCTGCTCCCTCCAGGGAAGAACGGTGAATGTATCGTAATCCGGTTTCAGGTACATGTCGGATTCATTGATGCGGACAAAACCGTCGATGGAAGAGCCGTCGAACATCATCTTGCCATCCAGTGCCTTTTCGATCTGGCTCAGCGGAATGGCGACATTCTTCATGAAGCCGAAGATGTCGACAAACTGCAGGCGAAAGAAGTGCACGTTTTGCTCTTCAATGATTTTCATAATCTCATCGCGTGTCATTTTCACTCTCCTTTACATTGGTTGATGATGAACAGGTCGGGCCGGAACGACCAGCCGACTCTCTTTACTATTTTCTATCTGAAATTGCATTAAATCTTGCAGGCTTTCCCGGAAGAGTTCAGGAGACGGCCTCGGTGGCCCGCTGTCCGGCCAGCTGCTCCTCCCCTCCAATGATCGTGTAGAGGGTCCTGCGGACCTTCTCCTGTTTCGCAGGGTCGATGAGCTTGCCGCCATTTCCTGCTGATACGTAAAAAATATCGATCAGTTGTTCAATCTCTGTGGCAATCTTCGCCCGGTGGATGTCAAGACCGAAATCGGACAGGGTCTGGGTGAGCTGATAGAGGGCGCCGAAACAGTCGCCACCGTGGACCTCGATGACAGTGAAGCGTTGCGAACTGTCGTTGTCTAGGAGGACCTTCCTGTTTGGCTGCTGCACCTGTCGACGGGATCTGCCGGCCCGGTTGTGCAGTTTTCTGTGTATCTGGTAGCCAACGTCCAGCCGGTAATTGACCGCCAGATTCAGGTCATGTTCCAAAGCCTGCCAGTCCTGTTCCTCGAAGCGGCTCTTGGTAACCGGGACGATATCCAGGACATCGACCACGGTTTGATCCGGCCAGGTGAAGATCTGGGCTGCCAGCACAGACAGATTGTGCAGGGCCAGGACTCCGCAGAGCTTGGCCAGCAGACCCTTCCGGTCCCTGCTCATCATGAGCAGAGACCAGTAGCCCTGCCTGGCCTCCGGAAAGAGGAGTACCTGTTGCTGCAGCCGGTTCGCCTGGTCACGATGGACCCGGAGGTGCCGGACAACCGTCTCGGGCGTAAAGCTCATCAGGTAGTCATCGGGAAGCTCGGCCACAGGAAGTCTGACCCTGTCCTCCTGTCGGAGCAGGCTTTCCACACAGTGCCTGAGCCAGGTGACACCCTGTTCCTCCTGGTTGGTCGTGCTCTCCACCTCCTGCTCGCAGCCCACCTCCAGGCAGGATTTGATCTTGAAAAACAGCTCGGCAAGCAGGGATGCCTTCCATTCAGACCAGGCCGACGGGCCGGTGGCCCGGCTGTCGGCAATGGTGAGCAGGTAGAGCATGATCAGCCGGTCGGGATCGCCGACCGTCCGGGCAGCCTGGCGAATGAACTCCGGATCTTCCAAGTCCCTGCGCAGGGCATTTTCCGGAAGGTAGAGGTGATAGCGGAGCAGAAATTCCAGGCAGCTCTGTTCATGCTTGTCCAGGCCGAACCGCCTGCCGATTTCTCCGGCCATGTCGGCACCGATTTCGGAATGGTTGCCTCCCCGGCCCTTGCCGATATCGTGGAGCAGGGCGGCCAGGAACACCAGGTAGGGGGAAGAGAGCAGCATGAACAGTTCCTCTTCGCTTTCACGCAGGGCATAGAGTTCCACCACGGTCTGCAGCTGATGCCGGTCCACGGTGTAGATATGATAGAGGTCATGTTGGGCCAGGGATTCGATCCGGGAAAATTCCGGGATAAAGGCGCTCAGCATCCCGGTTTCCAGCATACTTTCCAGGACACCCCTGGGGTTGCGGGACTGCATCAGGATCTCCTGGAAAATCCGGTTCACCCTCCTGGATCTCCGGAAGCCGTCGTCCACCAGGTGGAGATGGTTCTCCACCATCTGTCTTGTCCGGTGATGAAGCGGGCAGCCGGTACGGCCGGCCTGGAGAAAGAGCCGCATGAGCAGGTGCGGCCGTTTTTCCAGGTCAGCGGCGGAAGCGATTCGGACAGTTCCCTGGCGTAGGACGATGCTCCGTTCCAGGTGTTGCTCGCCGGTGCTTCTGTCGCCCAGGCCGAGTATCTCGTGAACGTGTTCGAAGAACAGCTCTGTGATCACGGCTATGGTCTGCAGGTGGCGGTAGACGTGGCGCATAAACTGTTCCACTGCCAGCAGGCCGGTCTGGTCTGTATAGCCGAAGGCGGCCGCCATCTCTTCCTGGTATTCGAAGTTGAGGCGGTCGTTTTTCCGCCTGCTGATATAGTGAAGGCGGTTTCTGATCCGGGCGAGCATGTTCCACGACTCCTGAAACTGGCGCCGTTCCTTCTGCTGCAGCAGTCCTGCCTCCTCCATGGCAGCCAGTCCATCCAGGCTGAAAACCACCTTGGCCACCCAGAGCATGGCCTGAATGTCACGCATGCCGCCCTTGCCTTCCTTGATGTGCGGTTCGAGCAGAAAGGCGTGGCTGCCGTATTTCTCCCGCCGCTCGGTACGGAAGGATTCCATGGTCCGGACGAACTGTTCCCTGTGGTGGTTGATGACTTTTTTCAGGTATCGTTCCAGCAGCGCGTCGTGCAGCGATCTGTCACCGGCCAGGAAGCGGGCGTCGAGCAGGGAGACCTGAAAAAAGAAGTCTTCCCCGGCAAAACGTATTGCCTCTTTTATGGTCCTGACGCTGTGCCCGACTTCAAAGCCGGCGTCCCAGAGGGGATACAGGATGACCTCGGATATCTCCTGCATCCGTCGGCCGGCCTTGCGGTCGTGGAGAAGAAGCAGGTCAATATCGGAGAATGGGTACAGTTCACGGCGACCATACCCACCCAGAGCGATAAGGGCCACCTTGCCGCCGGCCGGATCAGCGGCCGGGGAGGCGAGAAAATGTTCCCTGATGAACCGGTCGGCAAGATCCGTGTGTCTGCGGAGCAGTTCATGGCCGGAAAGCCCCTGCTGCCACAGCTCCTCGAGGGCTGCACGCTGGGCATGCAAGGTGGCTGTCATCTCAGATGGCCTCTTGGTCCGTTTCTCCTGTCCGGACCCGTACCACCTGCTCCACCGGCAGGACGAAGATCTTGCCGTCGCCGATCTTGCCTGTGCGGGCGGCATTGATGATGGTCTCGATGACCGTGTCCACCAGGTCGGCCTTCACGATGATCTCAACCTTGATTTTTGGCAGAAAATCCACTACATATTCGGCGCCGCGGTAAACTTCCTTGTGTCCCTTCTGACGTCCGTAGCCCTTGACTTCGGAAATGGTCATTCCCTTGACGCCGATGGCATTGAGGGCGTCTTTGACGTCGCTGAGTTTGAAGGGCTTGATGATGGCCTCGATTTTTTTCATTGAAAACCTCGTTGCATTGTAGAGTAGATGTGCGGTCTCCGGCCGATACCTCCGAGTGAAACCAACTCGGCCGGAGACGGATTCAGGGCCTTCCTGAGCAGTCTAATGTGAAAAATTCTGTCCACGAAATGTCCAAGAGAATCCCGTGGAAAAATTGTCCACCCGGTTTGATCGGACAAACATCTTTTGCCCAGCCCTCTCTAGTTGTAGGCAGTCTCAGAATGCTCGGTGTAATCCATGCCCTGGACCTCGTTTTCTTCGGTGAGGCGGAAGTTCATGGTGCTGTGCAGGATTTTCACCAGGACCCAGCTTACAACAAATGCATAGACGGCGACAACCACAACGCCCAAAATCTGGGAGACAATCTGGGCCGAACCACCGGCAAGCAGACCGTCGACACCGCCGGGATTCACGGCCTTGGATGCAAAGACGCCCAGGAGGAGGGTGCCGACGGCTCCGCCCACACCGTGGATACCGACGACATCAAGCGAGTCGTCATACCTGAGCCTGGATTTCGCCGTAACGGCCAGGAAGCAGACAACACCGGCTATCAGGCCGATGCTGATGGCGGAATTGGGGCCGACAAAGCCGGCCGCCGGAGTGATGGTGGCGAGGCCGGCAATGGCGCCGGAGGCCGCTCCCAGGGTGGTGGGTTTACCCAGCTTGATCCACTCCATGAGAGTCCACATAGCCATGGCGGACATGCCGGCAAGGTGGGTGGCCACGAAGGCGGTGGCAGCGACGGAGTCTGCGGCCAGGGCACTGCCGCCATTGAATCCGAACCAGCCGAACCAGAGCAGGCCGGTGCCGAGCATGGTCATGGGGAGGTTGTGGGGTAGAAAGTTCTCCCGTTCAAAGTTGTGGCGCGGGCCGATCACCAGGATCGTGGCCAGGGCCGCTGCTCCGCAGGTGACGTGCACAACCAGGCCGCCGGCAAAATCAAGTACCGGCACCTGCAGTTTGCTCATCCAGCCGCCCCCCCAGATCCAGTGACAGACAGGGTTGTAGACCAGGACGGCCCAGAGGATACTGAAAATGACGAAGGGCGCAAAACGGACCCGTTCGGCAAAGGCGCCGGTGATCAGGGCCGGGGTGATAACAGCGAACATGCACTGGTAGATCATGAACACAGTCTGGGGAATCGTGGTCGCGTAATCTGGGCTCGGTGCATTGGTGACTCCCTTGAGGGCGAACCAGGACAGATCGCCGATGATTCCCCCCACATCCGGGCCAAAGGACATGGAGTAGCCAATATAGACCCACTCGATGGAAATCAGGGAAATCATGATGAGGCTCTGCATGATGGTCCCCAGGACGTTTTTGCTGCGGACCATGCCACCATAGAAAAGGGCCAGGCCTGGCGTCATCAGAAGCACCAGGCCTGCCGCCGCAAGGATGAATGCCGTGTCAGCTCCGTTGATCATTGGGTTCTTCTCTGGTTTAGTTTGAAAAATATTTCAATTTTGTAAAATTTTGACCAAAAAACATAACAAGAGGGAAAGAAAGTCTCAACAGGAAAATGGATTCGACCTGTCGAAACAGGTGAAGAAGGTTGTCTGTCAGGGCAGAGGCGGTTATCTGGGAAAGGAGATAATGCTATCTGTATGGCACCGGATCCTGGAGGCCGGCGGCGGCAAAGCCCTGCAACCGGAGTCGGCAGGCGTCGCATTGGCCGCAGGCCTGGCCGTCCTGCGGATCATAGCAGCTATGGGTGAGGGAGTAATCAACACCCAGGGCCATGCCCAGTTGGATGATTTCCTTTTTGCTCAGCCGAAGCAGCGGCGCATGGAAGCGGAAGGAGTCGCCGCTGCTGCCGGCGCGGGTGCCCAGGTTGGCCATCCTGCTGTAGGCGTCCAGAAATTCTGGGCGGCAGTCTGGATAGCCGCTGTAATCGACTGCATTGATGCCGAGAAAGATATCCCGGGCACCAAGTACCTCGGCCCAGGAAACCGCATAGGAGAGAAAGATGATGTTTCTCCCAGGAACATAGGTCACCGGGATATCGGTGCCCATCTCCTCGGGCTGCCGCCCCTTGGGTACGTCGATGTCGTCCGTCAGGGCAGAGCCGCCGATGGACTCCAGGTGAACGCGGACAACAAGATGGTTGACGTCACCCAGCTGTTTGCAGATGTGTCGTGCCCGTTCGACCTCGACATCCTGCCGTTGTCCGTACTGGAAGCTGAGACAATTGCAGCTGAATCCCTGGTCCCTGGCAATGGCCAGGACGGTGGTCGAGTCCAGACCGCCACTGAACAGGACGACAGCCTGGCGGCCGTTTGTTTTCTCTTGTTTCATTTCGTGCTTCCGCATGGGGCAACCTGATCCAGGACCTGCAGGCTGGTGGTGAGCCGGACGCCCTCGGGACTGATCTCGGTCCGGTAGGCCAGGACCTTGACTCCGTTCTGCCTGACCCGGTACAGTGTCTCGGCATACAGGGGATCGATGGCGGCCGCCGGCCGAAACCAGCAGGCGTCTTCACGCTGGACACAGAAGAGGACGGCTGCCTGGTTGCCGCCCTGGTGCAGCTTCTCGAGTTCGAGGAGGTGCCTGGTCCCTCGGCTGGTCACCGCGTCGGGAAACATGGCCACGTGTTTCTCGGCAAGCGAACAGTTTTTCACTTCCAGGTAGATCTCACGCCCGCCGGCCTGGACGAGAAAGTCCAGGCGGCTTTTGTCCGAGACCCTGACCTCCTGCCTGATGGCGGTGACCGGGCCGAATTCATCGATGATACCCTCTTCAAGGGCCTCTCGTACCAGCTTGTTGGTCAGGCTGGTGTTGACACCTATCCAGACGTTGTCCTGGCAGACCATTTCCAGGGTCCAGGGATACTTCCGGCGTGCATTGTCGGAGCGGGAGACGACCACCTTGCTGCCAGGGCTGGAACAGCCCAGCATGGACCCGGAATTGGGGCAATGGACCGTGAGCTGCTCGCCGTTGTCCAGAAGCACGTCGGCAAGAAACCGTTTGTAACGTTTCTGCAGGATGCCTGTCCTGCGCACCGGTGGAAGCTGCATCTGAGAGAATTTTTCCAGTCCCTTGGTTTAATCTTTCGGCCGTTCACTTTTTCGACTATAATAGTAGCATTTTAGAAAATGTCCATTCGGAGTTTTCACTGAAGGCGCCCCAGGGCTTTCCTGGAATCACTGTGCCGGAAAGCAGACCGCCCGGCATATCCGATGATTTGCAACACGAAAGGAGATAGAATCACATGAAGCTCGGAATCAATGGTCTAGGCAGGATCGGAAAACTTTCACTCTGGCACCATGTATCCAGAAAGCATTTTTCGGAGATCGTCGTCAATCTTGGTCGCAACGTAGGCTCTGGCCTGCAGGATATTGCCTCCACCATTGAAAAGGATTCCACCTATGGCCGGTTGAGCACCTATCTCCATGGCCACCGGGGAGGGCGGGTCATTGAAAACCTGGATGAGAATGCCGGAACCATGACGGTCAACGGCGTTCCGGTGCGGATTCTCAGGGAAGCCCGGAATCCGAAGGATATTGCCTGGCAGGCGAACGATATCAGGCTGGTGGTGGACACTACGGGGGTCTTCAAGGATCCCACCGCCGACCCTGAAGAGGGGCGCGGTTCGGTCCGCGGTCATCTCCAGGCAGGAGCGGAAAAGGTCATGGTTTCAGCCCCTTTCAAGATAAAGGCCAAGGGGCTGGACATGCCCGAAGATGCCGTCACCACGGTGATGGGGATCAACGACGACGACTATGATCCGGCAAAACACTCCATTATTTCCGCAGCCTCCTGTACCACCACCTGTCTCTCCTATATGATCAAGCCATTGATGGATCATTTTGGGGCCGACCGGATGCTGTCCGCCTCCATGGTGACAGTCCATGCAGCCACCGGAAGCCAGCAGGTGCTGGACCGGGTCCCTGCCGCTGGGGCAAAGGATCTTCGCAAGAACCGCTCCATACTCAACAATATCATCCTGACCACCACTGGCGCGGCCAAGGCACTGGCCCTGGTCATGCCGGAGATGCGTTCCATCGGCTTCATTGCCGAATCCGTCCGGGTGCCCACCTCGACAGGGTCGCTGATCGTCCTTGTCCTGAATCTCCAGGATGATCTGGAGCAGCCCATCAAGAGGGACCTGATCAATTCCATTTACCGTGACTATGCCGCCAACTCGCCCTATCTCGAATACTCGGAGGAACAGAACGTCTCCTCGGATATCATCGGCATACCGGCGGCAGCAGCGGTCATCGAGTCCACCGAGACCCACACCCGGACCGCCTCCATCAGTGTGAACCTGGAGCATGTCAAATCATGCAACTTCGAACCGGGCCAGGTGCCGCCCGTGCTCGAGGTTCCGGTCACCCAGGCAGTGATTTATGGCTGGTATGACAACGAGCTTGGCAGCTACACCAACATGCTGGGTGACCTGACGGTCCAGGTGGCCGAGAGCATGGTGTGAACATCGTGCCGGCCGGTCCGGCCGATGTCTCTGCCATAAGCCGGCTGGAGGAGGAGTTGTTTGACTCTCCGTGGTCCCCGGCCCAGGTGCGATCGGGCCTGATGGCTTCCCATTCCCTGTGGCTGGTCTGCAGACTGGGAGAGGAAGTGGTTGGCTTTGCGGGCTTCCGCATGGTGGCAGCCGATGAGGCCGAGTTGTTGCGGGTAGCGGTGGCACCTCCGTGGCGTCGTCAGGGAGTGGCCAGTCTGCTGCTTACTTGGGCCCTGGAGGATCTTGCCGGTCGCGGAGTCGAAAGTTGTTTTCTCGAAGTGCGGAGCAGGAACCTGGCTGCTCTACGGCTATACAAGAGGCTCGGTTTTGTCTGCCAGGGAACCAGGCCGGGGTATTACCGTCAGCCGAGGGACAGCGCCGTGGTCATGGCCAGGGCATTGACCGGAATCAAGGAGGGAGCCGTATGAAAAACATTAAAGATATAGATATTGCAGGAAAAAGAGTGCTGATCCGGGTAGATTTCAATGTTCCCATGGATGCGGATGGCAACATCACCGACGATATCCGGATCCGGATGGCCCTGCCGACGCTCGAGTATGCCCTGGAGCAGGGGGCCAGGCTCATCGTCTGTTCGCACATGGGACGTCCGAAGGGAAAACGGGTGCCGGAGTTTTCCCTGGCTCCGGTGGCCGCCCACCTGGGTAAACTGCTCGGCCGGGAAGTGAAACTTGCGCCGGATTGTATCGGTCCCGAGGTGGAGGCCATGGTGGGAGCCATGCAGGATGGTGAGGTCATCCTCCTGGAGAACCTGCGTTACCATGCCGAGGAACAGGCAAACGACCCGGAGTTCGGCCGTCAGCTGGCTGCCCTGGCCGATGTCTACATCAATGATGCCTTTGCCGTCTCCCACCGGGCGCATGCCTCGGTGGTCGGCATCCCGAGGCACTGCGCAAGCAAGGCGGCCGGTTTCCTCCTTCAGAAGGAGATGGATTATTTCCATCGCTCCATGGATGAACCGGTCCGGCCACTGGTGGCCATCGTCGGAGGGGCAAAGGTTTCCAGCAAACTGGGCGCCCTGACCAATATGCTCGCCAAGGTGGACAGGATGATCATCGGTGGAGCCATGGCCAACACCTTTCTGAAAAGCCAGGGATATGCGGTGGGTGATTCCAAGGTGGAAGACGATCTCCTGGAAGAGGCTGCAACGCTGCTCAGGCAGGCTGGTGAACAGGGGGTCAAGGTCTATCTGCCGGTGGATGTCATCGTGGCCGAGGCCTTTGCTCCTGATGCGGTCACCAAGCAGGTTACCATCCAGGATATTCCTGCCGGCTGGATGGCGCTGGACATCGGCCCGGCATCGGTCATCTGTTTCAACGAGGTGCTGGCCGACGCCAGGACCATCATCTGGAACGGTCCCATGGGGGCCTTTGAGCTGGATGCCTTTGCCCGGGGGACCATGGCCCTGGCGCACACCGTGGCCAGTGCCCATGCCCTGAGTATCACCGGCGGTGGGGATTCCAATGCCGCGGTCAAGAAGTCTGGCGAAGCCGACAATATTTCCTACATGTCCACCGGTGGCGGCGCCTTCCTCATGCTGATGGAAGGAAAGGAGCTGCCAGGCGTGGTTGCATTGACAGAATAACGAGTACAAGGAGGTAACCCGTGGCAAGAACACCACTTATGGCAGGAAACTGGAAGATGCACTTCACGGCTGCCGAGGCTGCGGAACTGGCAGGTCGCATTGCAGAGGCCAGCCGGGGGATCGAGGATCGCCAGGTTATGATCGCGCCACCCTACACGGCCCTGGCAGCCGTGGTGGAGGCGGTCCGGGATTCGCCGGTCATCGTGGCCGCCCAGAACGTGGCCTGGGAGTCCCAGGGAGCCTTTACTGGCGAGATTTCTCCCTCCATGCTTCTCGACCTGGGCGTATCCATGGTCATTCTCGGCCATTCCGAGCGCAGACACATCTTCATGGAGTCCGATGAGTTGGTCAACAGGCGACTCTGCGGCGCACTTCGTCACGACCTGACAGCCATCCTCTGCGTTGGGGAGACGCTGGCCGAGCGGGAGGCTGGGCATACCTTCACGGTGCTGGAAAGACAGCTCCGTCAGGGACTGACCGCGGTGGAGCCCGAGCAGATGGCGAGGGTGGTCATTGCCTATGAACCTGTCTGGGCCATCGGTACCGGCAAGACCGCCACGGGCGAACAGGCCCAGGAGGCCCACAGGTTCATTCGGGACGTGCTCGGTGAGCTCTACGAAAAAAATCTTGCCGACCAGGTTAGAATACTGTATGGTGGCTCGGTTAAGCCTGAAAATGTAGACAAACTCATGGCTGAGGCGGATATAGACGGGGCGCTGGTTGGCGGCGCTGCCCTGAAGGCCGACTCGTTTGAACGGATAATACACTTCAGATGACAACACTGCTGATTATCATTCATATCCTGGTCTGCTGCTTTCTGGTGGCCATTGTCCTCCTGCAGCACGGCAAAGGAGCAGATATCGGCGCGACCTTTGGCGGTTCGAGCCAGTCCCTGTTCGGAACTGAGGGACCGGTGCCGCTGCTGAACAAGATCACCACCTTTGCCGCCATCATTTTCATGGGAACATCCATCAGCCTTGCCTATATTTCGGCCAACAGAAGTACCGGCACGGTAATGAAGGATATCGAAAAGCCCAAGGTCGAGGCGAGTCAGGCCACAGAAGAGAAAAAGGAGCCGGTGGTCATCCCCATGCCCGAGGCTGAAGAGACCGCCCAGCCTGCCACAGGACAGCAGGGAGAGGCTGCACAGCCAAAATAGGAGAAGACGTCATTGGTCCCAGGCACCGCATCGTTATACGATCTTCCCCCTGCCGCAGAGTGGGGCTCTATTAGCGGCCAGGGGAGATCGTGCAAGTCTGCAGCACCTGTGACCTATTACAGTTTGGAAGCATGGTATACTGCGGGGTTGCATACCCTGTGATCGCTTACGAAAATACAGCTTGCCGAAGTGGTGGAATTGGTAGACACGCTATCTTGAGGGGGTAGTGGGCCACGCCCGTGCCGGTTCGACTCCGGCCTTCGGCACCAGATTCAGAAAAAG
>CAZVDY010000005.1:0-6113 GCA_964626235.1 uncultured Desulfobulbaceae bacterium
AGCGTGAGCTGATCGTTGAGATCATAGTCGAGCTGGAACCGCTCGAAGGCGCCATCCTCGCCATGCCAGCCAAAGACCGACAGAAGGATCTTGAGCTGTATGGTATCGTTGGCAAAATCCCGGACCAGCTTGGCCACGGCCTGCATGGAATCCTCTGCAAGATAATCCGGTGACAGGGCCAGGTGGGCGTCATACTCCAGGATGTGGCGGTTGACCAGTTCCAGGGAGAGCACGGTCTCGGAAAACCCCATGTACTCGATACCAGCCATCAGATCCAGGCGGGAAACCTCCTGCTGCGGCAGGCTGGTGTACTCCAGGCCGTCGAACCAGGCTCCCTCCCCCTTGAGCAGCCAGTTGCCCAGAGCGACGTTGCCGCTCAGGCCGAGCATGCCGATCCGGCCGTGTACCCGGACCGGCGTCCCCTGCTCATCCATCACCAAGTGGCTGCGGTCATCATAGACCCGGGCCCAGTAGAGTGACAGATCCCAGCCGCTGAAAATGCCGTTCAGGGCCAGGCCGTACTGCTGGTTGTCCAGGGACCAGCCCGGGGTCTGCTCTGGCGGCAGGGGACTGCTGCCAGGGAAAAAATCGCTGTTAAAGACCGGGTTCCTGGCAAAGCGGACCTCGTGGACCATGATCCCGCTCAGGTTCCAGTCGCCCAGGTAGTAATCCAGCCTGGTCATGGTCACGGGCAGGCGGCGGTTCTTGATGTCCACCATGCCCGGCAGCCGGTTGTCCAGGGGATTGAGGATGTCGGTGACCCGGACATTGTCCGACTTGCCCCAGACAACGATCTGGCGGCCGGTCTTCAGGTCCAGGCTGGGCAGAAGACTGCCGCTCAGGTAGGTTTCGTCCAGCTCCAGCTCCTGCTCGTAGAGATCGAGCAGCTCGTCGCTGTACTGGCCACGCCCCTGGAGGCTATAAACCCCGTCGTAGAAAAGATGACCACTGATCCTGAGCTGCCAGTCGGCCAGGCGGACATCGCCTTCCAGGGCGCCGGTGGTGCGCAACATGGAAAGTCCGCGATAATCCGGCTCATTCTCGGCAGGTGCTCCATGGGCAAAGTTCACGGAACCGGCTACGCTCAGGCTGCCACCCAGGTCGAGCCAACCGGGCAGGACCCGGTCGGCTGTCTTTGCCGGCTCCTGTTCTGCCTCCTCTTCGAATCCGCCGAGCACCTCGTCCAGGCCCGATCCTGCCGGTGTTTCGACCGCCTGGCCGGCGCTGTCGGACTCGAAACCGGAGAGCACCTCGTCCAGGCCATCCTCCGCGGCCAGGACCGGACCAGCGGCCAGCACGACCAGCAGACAGCAGCCCGGCAGCAACCTGTTCCTGATCATGGGCCAGGCCACCTCAGATACCCTTTTCCAGGCGCCGGACCGTAAACAGGGAATCGTCCAGGTCCTGGTTGAACCGTATATCCGACCACTTCATGATGGTCTTGTGCAGGGTGACCTTGTTCTTGGTGGTCTTCATCCGGTATTCGGTGGATACCCAGATCCCGTCGATCTGCTTGATCCCCAGCATCTCCTGATACTTGATCTTTTTCCCCTCCTTGAGCCAGTGCACGGCCCGCACCCCCATGAAGATATCCTGGCGGATGAACAGAACCGACTTCAGGTAGCCGTACCGGTCCTCCACGGCCCTGTCCACGGGCACGGCCTCGATCAGCCAGACCTTGTGGCCGTCCACCTCGCCTTCCCGCAGCAGTTTGTATTTCCACTCATCCAGGACCCGCCGGGTCATGTCGGCATAGGAGAAGTCAGACCCCATGAACGAGGAGGACTTGTCCGAGGTGGCGATCCGCTTGGTCTTGTGCAGGTCGGGCAGGTAGAGCCACTGGTCGTCGTCGCGGCCCCCCTCGTAATAGTCATAGGTGAGAAAGCCGGTGTCCCGGACATCGGCCGGAGCGACAAAGAACTGCAGCTTCCAGGTATCCCTGCCCTTGTCCTTGCTGAACACCTTCATCTTCCGGATGCGCCTGTTGTTGTTCCGGTCGATGAGGATCATCTCCACGTTGGCGGTCATGTTGTCGCCATCGTCCCGGGCATCGACCTTTTCCATGATCTCCCGGGCCGTAAGCGCTGCAGAAGCCGGAACGGCCAGGGCGAGGACAAGCGAAAGAACAAAAATATATCGTACTGTTTTCATGAGATATCTCCCTATCGAATTCTATTCTATTGTTTCTTCACCACCAGGGCCATGAGGGCCGGGGCCAGGAAAAAGTCGGCCAACAGGGCGATGACAATGGCTATCCCGACCAGCATGCCGAAGTTGAAGACATTGTGCATGGAGGCGAACATGAAGATGAAAAAGCCGATGGACAGGACAATGGAGGTGGTGAGCATTGCCCGTCCGGCCGTGTGCAGGGTATTGCCCACTGCCTGTCGGACATCCCCGGTCTCCCGGTAGTAGCGTTTGAAGTTGTAGATAAAGTGGATGGTGTCGTCCACGGCCAGGCCGATGGCGATGGAGGCCACCAGCATGGTAAACATATCCAGCGGAATGGCGAACCAGCCCATGATCCCCATGACCACCAGGATGGGGCTGATATTGGGCAGCATGGCCACCAGGCCCAGGCGCAGGTCGCCGATCAGGAGGATCATCAGCAGGGTGATGACCACGATGGCGATGCCGTAGCTCTGGGCCGCCGAATACATGGTGGCATAGAGAATCCTGGCAAAGAGCGACATGATGCCGGTGGTGGAGACCTGAATCTGCCTGCCATCTATCCGGACATCGGCAAAGGCATCCCGGAAGCGGCTTTCGATCTCCCGGATAAAAGGCACATAAGCCAGGGCGTCGCGCCAGGGCACCTTGATGGTGACCCGGGCCCTGGAAAAACGGGAATCCACGAAATCCTGGAGATCGTCCGAGCCGGAATTCTCGAACAGAAGAAACTCCTGGGGAATCAGGGCCTGATTCTCCGGAATCCGGTACATCTCGCTCCTGTTCTCGTTGAGTGCCTTGTGGATCTCCTTGAGGATGGTGGTCACGGAGATCACCTTGCCGATGAAGAGACTGTCCATGCTGTAGGCCTCCAGTTCCCGCCCCAGCCGGTCCAGGGTATCGAGGACCTGCCGGTCGTAGAGACCGTTTTCCGTACCCGTGTCGACAACCATCTCCAGGGCCACCGAGCCGCGCAGGTTCGAATCGATCACCTCGGTGGCCACCCGCACAGGCAAATCTTCCTGCAACCAGGCCAGAAGATTGTGGGAAAAGTTGAGGCGAAAGATCCCGGTGGATGCCACCAAAACCACCAGGAGGGAAACGGTTCCGATCAGCTTGGGATAGGTGGTGGTGACGCTGGTCACCCAGTCGAGAAAGCGGTCGAACCGGGTGGAGGTTCCGCCGCTGTCCGGGCCGGTCTCTTTCTTTTTCAGGGGAAAGATGGCCAGCAGGGTCGGGACCAGGACAATGGTGTAGAACAGGGAAATGAGCACCCCGACCGCGGAGAAGATGCCCAAATCGGCAATGGGCGCCACCTTGGCAGCGGCAAAGGAGGCCAGACCGGCGGCCGTGGTCAGGGAGGTCATGACAATGGCCAGGCCGGAATGGGACAGGGCATAGACCAGGGCCTCCTCCTTGGCGTCACCCAGGCGCAACCGGTGATAGACCAGGGCCAGGACATGGACGCTGGCGCCCACGCCCACAGCCAGAAGAAAAGAAGGCAGAATGATGGTGGGCACCTTGAACTGGACTCCCAGCCGGGCCATGGTCCCCAGGGTGGCAACCAGGGTGAGGGCCACCACCAGCAGGGGCAGCAGGACCCCGGAGAGCCGGCGGAACATGATCAGCAGGCAGAGACCGATGGTGAGCACGGCCAGCCTGAGGAACTTCTTCATGTCCTTCATCATCAGCTGTTTCACCGTGTGGGTGACGATGGGGCTGCCGGCAAGAAAGATTTGGAAATCCGGCCCATTGTATGGTGCCACGATCTGCTTTGCCGCAGCCACCATTTCAGCATTCTCCTGATCGGTCAGGAACTGTGGCGTTGCGGCGGAGTCCCCTTCCTGCTCCCCGAAACCGGCCAGTTCATCCTCCTCGCTGCCGCCAGCTGCCGAATAGGTATCGCTTTCCAGAAGAATGGTGGTGAAGGTGCCGTCCTGGGAGATAAGTTGGTTGCGGTAGAGCGGGTTCTCCATGACCCGTGCCTTCAGTGCGGCCAGGTCCTGGTCGTTTTCCGGAAAGTGGAGCATCAGGTCGTCCACCAGCAGGGTATCTCCCTCGCCCCTGGTGTCCCGGGCATTGACCAGGGAGGTGATATCGTTGAGATGGGGAACCCCGGCCTGGAGCTGCTCGTGCAGTTTTTTCAGTTTCCGCAGAAAGTCCAGGGAAAAAATATTCTCCGACCGGATGGCCACCACCAGGAGGTCGTCCCGGCCGAACTGGTCCCGGAAGCTGTTGTAGGTGGTCAGGATCGGATCATCGGGATGAAGCAGCCCCTCGTTGGAGGTATCGATACTCAAATTGCGCACCTGAGAGGCGGCAAACAGGGTCGGAACCAGGACCAGGACCAGGATCGGGAACCTGAAACGAATAATCAGCCTGGTGAGGCTGGCGAACATGAATTCTATGGATTGTTTTATCTTCATGCAATTTTTCTCCTTCTCGGAAAAATAGTCCAGCTCATGGTTGCAAGATACTGCAGGTCAGGAGGGTTCACAGCCAGGGCCGCCGATGCCCTGGAGGAAGACCCTGGAAACAATGGCTGCATACTCCTGGTTGCTCATGCTCCGCACCTGTTCCGGCTGCACCTGTTCCATCAACGGGGTGAAGAGAAAGCGGGAGGCCATCATGGAGGTGAGCATGGAGCAGAAGACCACCGGCGGCACGCCCTTTTCCCTCTCCCGGTCATTCCGGTTGCCGCCCAGGTGGAGCTGCACGGTCTCGATCATCTGCCTGCCCCAGCTGGCCTTGTGCTCGATGATATCCGGATCGTCATGGGGCAGCTCGGTGATGGTGACCAGCAGGTAATCGCGGTGGGCGGCAAAGTAGTCCACTGCCGCGTGGATGAACCGCTCCAGCCGGACCGCGGGCTCCTCCGGCCCGGGAAGTTCCCGGCGGGCCACCTCCAGGTAGCCGGAAAAGAAAATATCCAGGATCTCCTTGAGCAGCGCCTTCTTGGAACCGAAAAAATAGTTGACCATGGCCAGGTTCACCCCGGCCACCGTGGCCAGCTCCCTGACACCGGTATTGCCGTAGCCGTGCAGGGCGAACAAGCGCACCGCGGCCGCCAGGATCCGTTCCCTGGAATCAGCTGTCTTTCCTGGTTTTCCCTTGCCGTCCATTGTCCTCCCCTGCCAGGGCGTCCCGACCCCCCTGCTCCCCGTTTTCAGCCGATCCACGGCCCATGCACAAGGTGCTTCCCGGTACCATACCAAATACTCCATGGCCAGCCCGGACACCTGCTTCCCATCCCACGGTGCCAGGCAACGTCCTTGCTGGGTTACGACGCCACTAATTAAACGTTTGTTTGATATTTGCCAGCATACTCCTCTCCTGCCAGGTTGTCAAGGGGTTTTCCCTTTTCCGGTTCGGGCCGGCCTGCCGCCCCGGGCAGTCTTTCAGGGGCCTCGTGGCAAGTCCTCAGCCCGCCTGACAGGCTGGAAACAGGCCCAGCAATGCCGGTCCCGCCCTTCCACGCTGCAGACCATTTTCCGATACACGCGAAACAAGCACAGGAAGATCGACGACAACCCCATGGCCGGGACCTGCTACCACTGTCATCCTGGCGAACAGACAAAGACACCTGCCGGGTCTGCCACACCAATGATCCGGACCGCGATGAGGGTCCGCACAGCGGCGAAGACGATTGAGGGGGTGGCAGGGACAGGAGGCTACCGGCCGCCTCCGCCTCCGCCATTACCGCCACCGCCGCCATTGCCGTGGCCGGCCCCGCCATGTCCTCCGTCCTGCATGCCGCCGCTCTCTCCGGCGCCGGGACCGTGGCCGGCCAGCGCCTCGGCGGCCATGCCCTGGCCGATGCCGTCGCGGTAACTGCGGGCCAGGTCTTCCGGACTGACGCCGCCCATGGCCCGGTCGCCAAAGGAAGCACGGAGATCCTCCATGGCCCGGGCATCATAACCATGGTTCACGGCCATGCCCATGAC
>CAZVDY010000006.1:0-47043 GCA_964626235.1 uncultured Desulfobulbaceae bacterium
GCAATTCCTCCTTGCCGACCAGCTCGTTCTGCAGCTCTTCAACAGCGCTACGCAGCGATTCCGCCCGGCCTTTCAGCTCTGACTCCCGTGCCTGGCCGTCCTGAATCTCCCTGATGAGCTCGGCGATCCGATCCTCCTTTCCCTGGAGTAGTTCTTCGTTTTTTATTTTCTGGTCCTGCAGAGTTTTCAGTGTCGAGGCGGTTTCCTGGCATGTTTTCTCGAGCCTGGTTATGGTCTGCTGCGCATCTGCAGCCTTTTTTTCCATGGACTGTATCACAGCCTCTTTTTTCTTGAGCAGGCCTTGTGCATCACTGAGCTGTCTGTCGAGTCCTGTATTTTTCTCCGTTATTTTTTCGATGGTCTTTTTCAGCTCAACGATCTTCCTGGCCTGCTGCTCCTCAGTCTCCTCCTTTTGACTCAGTTTGGCAAGGAGCTCCTTTTCCTTCTCTTTCAAGGCAGCTTGCTCTTTCTTTACCGTAGGCAATTCCTCTTTAAGAGGGGTGAGTTCCTCAATCTTTTCATTCAGCCTGGTAATCTTGTCTGAGAGCTCATCTTTTTTCTTGGTCAGTCTGGCGACGGATTCTTTCATTTTTTCTTCCGCAGGCCTGCATACTCTCCGTTTTGACCACCATACCCAGTCGATGAGCAATTCAAGAATCCAGCCTAGAACAAAACTGGCAAGTATCAGGTACCAGGAATTGATGCTTGTCAACCATTCCGTCAACTGCTGGAGTCTGGGGGTCATCTTTTTCCTCCTGTCCAATTATTGTAGAAATCTGGAAAGTACAGACCAGTTTTCTCTGGTGCCTACAAAAGTACCAGAGAAGTGCAATGGATACAAGAGGAAAAAATATGTTTTTTCAGATGGATAGCTGCTAAGGAGCAGGAGCGGGTCCCCAGCATGCCATGGGCTGTGCAGGGATCGCTTTAAAAGTCTTGCAAAGCAGGTGGTTACGGAAGATCGGAAAGTGGATCGCAGGAGAGGGAATGCAGCCTTGGAGTCCTGTTATTGATCAGCTCCCAGACCGCCCGGATTCCCTGGCTCCCGATACTGAGGCCTGTACCCTCGTAATGCATCAGCTGGTGGGGCAGGGTATCCAGGGGATAGTATCCCAGGGCATGGAGAATCTCCCGGGCGGCGATTTTGACGGTAATGGTTTCCCCGCCGCGGGGGTTGTCGGCGATGAGCACAGCGCCGTCACGGCCCGCAGCCATGGTGGGGGTGTCACTGGTCCAGCCCCAGAGCAGGTGGAGATAGCCGGGTTGCTCGTGGACAACCTTCCGCATGAGCTGGTTGCCGCGGCCGATGGGCGTGGAGAGCAGGTCGAAGTCAGCAGGGAATATGTTTTCATCCACCTGGATATCGATGGAATCCGTCACCAGGTAGAGGTGCATGTCGTTGTCATAGAGAAGCTGGTTGAGATCGTCCATCAGTCGCTGGATCACCAGATTGCGGTAAAAGACAATACGTCGGTTTTCCCAGCAGATGATTTCCTCCGGCGTGAAGGTGAATCCCTCCGGGTTCCAGGTATTGTCCCCCACCGGAGAGTCTCCAACGAAGATATGGTGCCGCACATAGAGAATCGCCTCCCGGTCCGGACCGACGACAGGATCCATGTCCTGCCGGCAACTGTACTCGTTGAGCATGGTATCCAGGTGTTCCTGGACAGTGGTGCATGCCGAAACAGCGAGAAGGCTGAACACAGTGAAGAGAAGAAAGATGTTCTTTTTGATGACGACGTGAGGATACATGATTACGGCACTCCTGCGGGTGAGGTTCTTTCTGCTCATACAGGCATCCTGGCCTGAGTTTGCCTTGCACTCGTAGGTATATCTTGGCATTCCATGTCGATAGACAGGTGATAGATGTTCAGTAACAGTTTGATTTTGACAGGAAAACCAGGTTGTCTGATCCTCGTTGGCAGGTCGGCTGATTCGGCGGGTGGACCGCGTATTCCAGGCTGACATGCACACGTCAAGATCCGTGATCCAGGCCGAAGGGCAAGGCCGCACAATGAGAATCGCTCCTCCGGCGGCCAGCTTGTATATTCAGGCTAGGGATCAGCTCAACCGTTTTCCGGAGTGTTTTATGGCTGCCAAGAGCTGTTCAGTCACCTCGGACGGCTCCAGGTTGGTGGTATCGAGGATCATCGCATCCGCAGCCTTCTTGAGTGGTGCAATGGTCCGTTCACGGTCGAACCGGTCCCTCTCGATGATCTGGGTCAGGAGGGTGTCGAAGTCCACCTCTTCGCCCTGTTTCCGGAGTTGGTGCAGTCGCCGTCTGGCCCGCTCTTCGGGATCCGCATCCAGGTAGAATTTCCAGGCTGCATCCGGAAAAACCACTGTTCCTGTATCACGGCCTTCCGCAACCAGCTTGCCGTCCTTGCCCATGTCCTGCTGCATGCGGGTCAGGGCTGTCCGGACCGCCGGCAGGGCAGAAACCCTGGAGGCAAGCATGCCAGCCTCTGGAGTCCTGATCTCCCGACTGACATCCTCTCCGTTGAGCAGCACCCGCACATCGTCATCCTGACCAGCTCCGGGCAACAGCCGGATCTCGAGCTTCGGCAACAGCGTCCTGACCTGTTTCGGATCGTCGACCGGAATCCCGGCCCGTCTGCAGGCCACGGCCACGGCCCGATACATGGCCCCGGTATCCAGGTAGGTGTAGCCCAGTCGTCGGGCAACAGCCCTGGAAATCGTGGACTTGCCCACACCGGACGGTCCGTCGATGGTGACGATTTCAAGCGGTTTCGACATAACCCAGTGTCTGCAGGCAATATTTCAGGGAGCGGACAAACCGCTGGTTTTCCTCCTCTGTGCCCACGGTGACCCGGATATGCTCGGGATATCCATAGGCCCGCATGGAACGGATGATCACGCCCTGGTGGAGCATGGCCTCGTACAATCTCGTGGCATCACCGTGCACATCGACGAGGAAAAAGTTGGTGTGGGAAGGAAGAGGAGTGCAACCAAGGGCTCGGACCTGCTTGCTGAGCCAGGTTCTTCCCTTGCGGGTTTTCTCCAGGGTCTGCCGGTAGTGTTCTCGGTCCTCCAGGGCGGCCAGGGCTCCAACCTGGGCCGGCAGGTTGATGTTGAACGGCTGCCGCACCCGGTGGAGGAGGTCGGCGATGTCCCGGTGCATGAGCCCGAAGCCCACCCGCAGGCCGGCCAGGCCAAAGGCCTTGGAAAAGGTTCGCAGGGCCACCACGGCCGGTCTGTCTCCGGGGTCGCGGACAAAAGACAGGACATCGATCCGCTGGTCGCTGGGAACGAAGTCCACGTAGGCCTCGTCCAGAACGACGATGATCTCTTGGGGCAGCATGCGGAGGAAACGGTCGAACCGCTCTTCGCTGATCAGCGTACCGCAGGGATTGTTGGGATTGTCGAGAAAGATGAGCCTGGTCCTGGGGCCGACCCTGGCGGCAATGGCGGCAAGGTCGTGTTGCATGGAATCCAGGCCGATGACGATGTTGGTTCCGCCGTGGATCTGGACAAATTTCTGGTACATGAGAAACGAGGGATGAGAAGTGATCACCTCGTCGCCGGGGCGGACAAAGGCCTTGACCAGGAACTCGATTACCTCGTTGGAACCGTTGCCCAGCACGATTTCCTCTGGCGCTGCACCGGTCCATTCTGCCAGGGCCCGGGTCAGGTAATAGCTCGACCCGTCGGGATATCGGTGCAGCGAGGACAGAACCCTGCCGATTGCCTCCACGGCCCTGGGAGAAGGTCCCCAGGGATTTTCATTCGATGCCAGCTTGATGGAGTCGCTGATCCCGTATTCCCGTTCCAACTCCTCCAGGGGCTTGCCGGGAGGGTAGGGGACAATGGCGGCAATGTGCTCGGGGACGTGTAGTTTCATCTTGCCTGTCAATTCGTTTTCTTTGCAGGTTCCGGCCACCGGCCGACCATTCCGGCCCGGCGTTCCACGCACCAGGCAGCCCTGAGGAGGAGTTCTTCCTGGAAATGGCCGGCCTGCAGTTGCAGCCCGATGGGCAGTCCAGCAGCGGAGAGACCGACCGGGACCGACAGGCCAGGTATGCCGGCCAGGTTGGCGGACAGGGTCAGGATGTCCGACAGGTACATGGCCAGGGGGTCGTCTGTCTTTTCACCGATCTTCCAGGCCGGGGTGGGCGAGACCGGCGAGGCCAGCAGGTCGCAGGAGGCAAAGGCCTCCTCGAAATCGTTCTTGATCAGGGTTCGGACCTGGGAGGCTTTTTTGTAATAGGCGTCATAGTATCCCGAGGAAAGGGCATAGGTGCCGATGAGGATGCGCCGTTTCACCTCGTCGCCGAAGCCCTCGGAGCGGCTCTGCCGGTACATTCCAGCCAGGGAATCGGCATCGGCAGCGCGGTGGCCGAAGCGGACGCCGTCGTAGCGGGCCAGGTTGGAGGAGGCCTCGGCCGGGGCGATCAGGTAGTAGACCGCCACACAGTAATCGGTGTGGGGCAGGGAGATATCCACGATTTCAGCGCCAGCATCTTCCAGCATGGCGATTCCCTCCCGGACAGCCCTGTCGACCTCGGGATCCAGGCCGGCGCCGAAATACTCCCTGGGAACGCCGACACGGAGACCGGTCAGACTGTCCTGGAGTGCTTTCCGGTATGCCGGAACCGGCCGGTTCACCGAGGTAGAGTCGCGCCGGTCATGACCGGCTATGACCTCCATGAGCAGGGCACAGTCGCGTACGTCCTTTGTCAGGGGACCGACCTGGTCCAGCGAGGAGGCAAAGGCCACCAGGCCGTAGCGGGATACACGGCCATAGGTGGGTTTCAAACCCACTGTACCGCAAAGCGAGGCTGGCTGCCGGATGGAGCCGCCCGTGTCGGAACCCAGCGAGGCCAGGCATTCGTTCGCAGCCACTGCCGCAGCCGAACCGCCACTGGAACCGCCGGCCACGTGGCCGGCTTTCCAGGGGTTTTCCGGGGTCTGGAATGCGCAGTTCTCGCTGGTCGATCCCATGGCGAATTCATCCATGGCCAGCTTGCCCAGGAGCACGGCATCCCCGGCTCGGAGCGCGGAAATAACCGTGGCATCGTATGGAGGGACAAAACCGGCCAGGATTTTCGAACCGCAGGTAGTGGGCATGTCAGATGTACAGAGAACGTCCTTGATGGCCAGTGGAAGACCGCAGAGGGGGCCCGCCTTCCCCTGGTTACGTTTTCTGTCAGCAGCTTCGGCCTGGGCCAGGGCCTGCTCCCGGTCATAGTACAGATACGCCTGCACGGCCGGGTCGACCTGGTCGATCCTGGCGAGAATCGCCTCGGTGAGCTGCACGGCCGTGATATCTCCCTGGTGGAGCAGAGCCAGGGCCTTGTGCATGGTCAGGGTGTGTAATTCCATCTTCGTATAATTTTCTGCAGTATCAGATGACCCTGGGAACCACAAAGGCCTCGCCGTTCTCATCCGGCGCATTGGCCAGGGCTTTTTCCCTGGGGAGAGACTCGCGGACCTCATCCTCCCGGAAGGCATTGCACACCTTTTGAGTGTGGGTCGTGGGAGGGATGTCCGTGGTATCCAGTTCGTCCAGCTTGGCCACATAGCTCAGGATGGTGTCGAGCTGGCCTGTCATCCTTTCAACCTCCTCCTCCTTGAGCTCCAGCCGGGCCAGGCGGGCCACATGGAGAACCTCTTCTTTTGTGATCTTCATTGACAATCCGGGGATAAGAGTGATGGCCGCCGCTGATCGATTATCCGGAACGACAGGTCGCTTCCATCTGTCCGAAATCGGAACTGGAACAGTTCCGGCTGAGGATCTGTCGGGGCGGCCAGAAAAACGGCAAACAGTATCCTTCTGTCAGTTCTGCCCTTTATACTGCGAGTTGCCGGAAAGAACAACCCTCGAGAAGATTTCCACCAGTTCCGGGTCATACTGTTTGCCGGCGCAGCGCCGCAGTTCAGCTGCCGCCTCTTCATCGGTCAGGTTGCGACGGTAATTGCGCATGGAGGTCATGGCATCATAACTATCGGCTATGGTGATGATTCTTGTCAGTTGATCAAGATCGCTGCCACCGATGCCATCCGGATAGCCGGTACCATCCAGCCGTTCATGATGATGGCGGATGATATGGCGTTCACGCTCCATGAAGGCCAGGGGTTCGATGATGTTGGCGCCGATTTCCGGATGCTTTTTGATCAGCTCCCACTCTTCCCTGGTCAGGGAACCGGCCTTCTGAATACAGGAAAGATCGATCACCAGCTTGCCAAGGTCATGGAACTGGGCAGCCCGTCGCAGGATGAGCATCTCCTCCGGAGGCAGGTCCAGGGCCTGGCCGAGCCGCATCGAGTATTCGGTGACCCGGAGAGTGTGTCCGCCAGTGTACTCGTCCTTTTCTTCGATGGCTGTCTGCAGGCTGGTCATGATCTGGACCGTAGCGGCCTCCAGGCTGTTGCTGTACTGTTCCAGGAGGATGTTCTTTTCGGCAAGTTCCCGTGTTTTCTCCTGAACCTTGCTTTCCAGATCCTCACGGTACATCTTTTCGTGGCGCACGTAGAGCCGTTTTTCCAGGGCCCGTTCGATCTTGATCTTGAACAGGCCGATGTCGTTGATCGGCTTGGTAAGAAAGTCATAGGCGCCCAGGTTCATGGCCTTGAGAGCATAGTCCATGGAGCCGGCACCGGTAAGGAAAAGAACCGGGATGTCCAGGTTGGTTTCGTTGAGTTTTTCCAGGGTCTGGAACCCGTTCATGTCCGGCATGTTGATGTCCAGGACAATAACGTCGATCTCGTCGGAGACCTGATCGAGGACTTCCTGGCCAGAACAGACCGCCATGACCTCATAGTCGAACAGGGTGAGGATCTTTTCCACCGCTGTCCGGACCAGATCATCATCATCGGCGATTAATATCTTGGCTCCTAACTTCATACGCAACACTGTGGAAAAAGGCTGAAATGTACAGCAGAAACACCATTACATACCATACTTCATTGTTTCATACTTTCCTGGGAACACAAAGGTAAATCTGACTGTCCCGATGCGGCGCAACCGTTCCTGTTGAGTCCGGCAGTCCGTGGAAGCTGACAAACGTAACGTGCTCAGAGTATGTTCCAGTGGGCCGATGCTACGGTTTTTGCTTGCTCCAGGGGGGCACAGGAGGAACTGGCTGCAGCCAGTTCCCGGGCATGTTCCTCGGCCAGGTGGATGGGTAGCCCTGTATTCAACCGCTCGCCGAGTAGCTCGGCGAGAACTGCCAGGGCTCCATCCCGCATGCCGGTCAGGTTGTAGCCGCCTTCCAGGGTGATCAATAGCCGGCCGTCGCAGACCTCCTCGGCAACGTTTTGCACCACTCTGGTCATATAGGCGAATCCGGCCGGTGTCACCCGCATGGCACCCAGGGGATCACCGTCGTAGATATCGAATCCGCAGGAAACGAGTAGCAGTTCCGGAGCGAAATCACGGGCGATCGGAGCAACGATCTCGTTGAATATTCTGGCGAATTCGGCATCGCCCTGGCCGCCCGGGAGCGGGATATTGACCGTGTACCCGGTTCCCTTGCCCTCCCCTGTTTCCAGGGCGGCGCCGGTTCCTGGATAGTAGGGGTACTGGTGGGTGGAGAGGTAAAGAACCTGGTCACTGTCGTAGAAACTGTGCTGGGTTCCATTACCGTGGTGCAGGTCCCAGTCGATGATCATGATCCTGTTCAGTCCCAGTTCCCGCAGGGCCCATCTGGCAGCGATGGCCACATTGTTGAACAGGCAGAACCCCATGGCATGGTCTTTTTCCGCATGGTGGCCCGGAGGGCGGACCAGGCAGAACCCGTTGTCGATCTCTCCGCTGTCCATTCGGCGAATACCGTCTAGCAGAGCGCCCACGGCAAGGCAGGCCGCCCGGAAAGAATGCTCGGAAGTCCGGGTGTCGGCATCGAGGAAATCGTGGGATCGTCCCTCGGTCTCGCTGATCCGCCGGACAAGACGCACCGTGTGGTTCAGGCCGATGATGTCCGTGGATGCAGCCTCGAAGGAGGGATAGAGGAAGGGTGCTCCCAGGTTGTCCCTATCGAGTTCATCATAGATGATCCGGAGACGCTCCGGAGATTCCGGGTGGTCATAGCCGGGCTGATGGTCCAGGAAATATTCACTTCTGTAAATGGCTGTCTTCCGCATGGTCTCCCTCCCTGCAATCATATACCCTGTTTTCCGTAACCAGCAGATCCATGTATTGGTCATGGGGCTGCATAGGGATCCTGTCGATGACCTGCAGCTCGTAGGCCAGGGCGATTCGGACCGCTTGCGGGGCCCGGCGGCTCAGAAAACGGTCATAGTAACCGCCCCCGTATCCCAGCCGTCCTCCCCGGCGATCAAACACGGAACCGGGAACAATGACCACGTCGATTTGCCGCGGTTCCACGGCAGCCCGGTCTGCCCACCAGGCTGCCGGTTCCGGAATGCCACAGAAGCCTTTTTCCAGTTGCCGTTCCGGATCCGTGATCCTGATGGCCCGCAGGTCTGCCTCCGCCACCAGGGTAAGAGGGACGGAAACGCATTGGTCCGAGGCCAGGCATGCCTGGATCAGGGGCATCGTCTCCACTTCACTGCGGAAGGCCACATAGATGAAAAGGTGATTGGCCGACCTGATTTTTCCGAGCTGCAGCAGACGTGTCGTAATGGCCCTGCTTTTTTCTGTCCTCGCCTCCGGAGACAGGCTGTTCCGGAGGGAGAGCGCGCGACGGCGGAGGTTATTTCTCTCCATCCTGGTTCGGCAACGGGCTGATCTTAGTTACAGGGATGTTCTTACCACAAAAAAAAAGGCGCGGCATCCGGCAAGTGGATGCCGCGCCTGCAAACCAGGCAACAGTGATGTCTACATGGGGACGATCAGTTTGTTGCTGTCCTCGTTCCAGGTCACGACCACGTACCAGAGTGCCATGATGAGGGCGATCATGATCAGTGTGGGACCATAACCCATGACATCGGGGAGATAGACAAAACGGCCCAGGATGCCGGCGTTGTTGACACCCTCGTCGAGCCACTCTTCCATTCCTTCGAAGTCGTTTGCCTTGAACCAGGCGGTCATCATGGAGTTGGCCAGACCGAAAAAGGGGACTACGATCCAGAGTTTGATCTGTCCTTCACCAACCCGCCAGAGGGTTCCTGAACCGCAGCCGCCGGCCAGCATAGCTCCGAGGCCGAAGATGAAACCGCCGACGATTCCGCCCCACCCAAACGTACCGCGAACATAGTTGATGGGATCCAGAACCGGAGCCCCTTCGGAGCGGATGGCCACGCCATACTTGAGAACAGCTCCGCCGATGGCCAGCAGAAAGATGGACAGTGCCACAGACTTGGCCAGGGTACAGTCGCCGGTCATGTGCGGCTCCCGGAAACCCTGGACCATGCACCACCGTCCGCGCTGCATGGCATAGCCAAGACCAGCGGCGATGAGCAGGATCCCTGACAGGGAAGTGATGTAGTCAGTATTACCGTCTCCGTCGTAATTGACATAGTAGTAGGCGCCCCAGATCAGACCGGCGATGGTGAGTATCCCCAATATTCCCTGGACTGGTCTCGGAAATTCCACGGTCCAGGAGCCACCGGAACCCCATGTCACGTATTCCATCTCCTTGTAGAGGAGCCAGAGGCCAAACACGACACCCAGCACAAGGCCCAGCCACATGGTGAAGCCGTTGGCTGCCAGGTTACCAATAGCGTTATACATGCCGCCGACATTGCAGCCGCCGGCCAGCGTGGAGCCGATACCCATCAGGATTCCGGCCAGGACCGCCTTCACCAGTTCCCGGTAGGGCGGAAAACGGAGAGCGAACTGGCCGCCCAGACAGGCAGAAAGAAAGGCGCCGGCGATAAAGCCGATCCCGATGACAGATCCTGAACTGATCAGCGCCGACTTGGGAGCGCTGTCAAAATAGCCCATAGCGTACAGCATCCAGTCGCCCCAGTTGCGAATGGCGCCGACCGCCCCCCAGGGACGCCACCAGGCCATGATCAGGATGCTCAGGAGTGCAACGATGACCCCCGTGATGTTGGCGTTCCATTCGGTTTCACAGAGGACCTTGTACAATCCCCTGATCTTGCCTCCAAAACTTTCATCACTCATTGGTTCCCCTCCTCTCTATATCTTTTCTGACGGTGCAGCTTCACAGGATGACCGGATCGGATGGCCTGCTGACCTGACCGTCGTTTATGCGCTTCAAGTCTGCCAGCCGGACAATTTTTTAGCCTTCCCTTTACCGTTACCCTCATTTTTTGTCAAGGAAGTTCACCCGTCCCTCGGATATCCTCTGGGATGCTTCCCTCTAATATATTTTTATTTCAATATGTTGTCTGTTCTCTTCTCTTTGAATTACCATTCATTTATATCTTGACAGACCGATGCCTTTTCAGTATAGATTGCATGCCATGCGTTACGATTTCCGTAATTTTCGCGTAGTTCTTGTAACGAATGAAGTGAAAACAGAGTCGTTGTTTTCATGAACTTTTCTTTACTCTAGTAGGAGGAAAAAATGAGTGACGTCAAAGTAGCCCCCGATGGACTGGAAGTAGCAGCCGTACTCGATGCCAAGGGATTGAGCTGTCCCATGCCTCTGCTCCGGACCAAGAAGGAGATCGGCAAGATCAACAGCGGCGAGATCCTGCAGATCGACGGGACCGATCCGGGCTCCAGAAACGATATACCCGGCTGGTGCGCCCGCGCCGGACACGAGTACCTGGGAGAGAAAGAGCAGTCCGGATACATCAGCTTCTATGTAAAGAAAGGCTGATTTTTTTGCAAATATGAGTCACATGGAGGAGAACGCCAATGGCTGCTGATCCGAACAAACTTGCTATTTTTGTAACCTCCCCGCAGCACATGACGCATGTCGTCGGTATCGCGGAGGCCGCCAACAGAGCAGGCAAGCAACCCATGATCTTTTTCACCTACAAGTCCATTCATCTGACCAAGGATCCCCGTTTCAAGGGATTGGCCGAACTCTGCGGTGAGGACAATATCGCCATTTGTGCAGACAGCTATACCTGTGAGGGATACGACACTGAGGCCGATATTCCTGCCGGTCTGACTGCCAAGCAGATGCGGACCCAGGCATATCATGGCGCCCTGCTGGATGAATGCGGCAAGTATATAGTTCTATAAGGAGATAGCAAAAATGGAATCATTGAAAGTCTTTGTCCTCATTGCCAACCGTTTCTACAACGATGGTATCCGGTCCGGCCTGGGGCTTGCCGTGGAGAATCACTACGCCTACCCGGTGATCATGAACGGAGAGTTTCCGAAAATGACGGAATATATGGCCGAGAACATCGCCTGGATTGCGGATATGGAAGGTGAGGTCTTCAGCTGCGGTGCCGATGCCCCCACTGATCTTCCCGAGGGTGTGGAAATGACCAATATCACCCTGGAGGAGCTGGGAGAAAAGATGCGTGAGGCCGATGTCATCATTCCGTACGGCCTCCTCAAGCAGACCAACGAGCCGCCGCCGGCCTGTGCTGACTGAGCCGGAAGAGGAGGAGAACAATGAAGATTTTACAGGTATACCGTTCCGAACCCAACGATGATGTGAAAAAGCTTGTCGAAATTCTCAACCGAGACCGGGAGGCCGATTCCTTCAACCTGTATGAGGAAAATCCTGATTACGATCTGCTGGTCAAGAAGATCTTTGACGCCGACAAGACGGTCTGCTGGTGGTAGGCAGCAGTCAGAACGTCCAGTGAGTCATGCCCCCGGTCACCGTGGTGACCGGGGGTTTTTGTTTGCATGCTGCAGGGATGGCTGAAGAGTGTATCTGCGTATCACAAAAAGAAAAAATTCCAAAGGCGAGCAGGTAGCCTATTACCAGCTGGCCCACAATGCCCGTCATCCGGAAACAGGTCAGCCGGTGGCCAGGATTCTATATAATTTCGGACGGGCGGACCGGGTGGGCCGGGACCAGTTGGTCCGGTTGTGCCGTTCCATTGCCCGGGTCTGCAACCTGCGGGTCATCGATCCCCTGGAGGAGGGGGCAGGGGACCACGGGCAGGAAGAAAGGATATCTGCTGCAGGGAAGAGGTAAGGGCTGGAGCATTCCCTGTGAAATCCGCTTGGTTAGGCCCTCTCAGGCCGGGGCCGCCGTTGTCTCGGTGGTTCCGGCAAAGCCATGGGCTGCCGCTCCCAGCAGGGCGGTTCCGGGATTCAGGATGATCCGCAGAGGGATGTCTGTCAGGATTTTTTTATATACTCCCCGCTGGAACAGGGTGTTGAACCGGTCGGCTTCAAGGAGTGGCAGTAACCTTGGCAGCATACCACCGCCAAGATAGATGCCCCTCGTGGCCAGGACCTTGAGGGCCAGGTTGGCGGCCTCGTCGGCCAGGATGTCAAGAAAGAGAGAGATGGTCTTTGCCGCGATCTGGCAGGGCTCCCGGCCTGTCTTGTCGGCCAGGGCAGCTTGCACGAGAACCGGTGTCGGGTCTTCCGCCTCTGCCAACCGCTCCCTGAGCCAGGCTGGTTCCTGGTGGATGGTTCTCAGATACCTGTACAGGTTGATCATGCCGCTGCCGGAGCAGACCTGTTCCACGGAGACATGCTCTCTCTCCTGCCAGAGAAAGGCGAGAAGCTCTGCCTGTTCAACATTTCTGGGCGCAAAGGATGCGTGGCCGCCCTCGGACGGAAAGGCCCGGTAGCCGCTGGCGGTGACCGGAAGAAGAAAGGCCTCGCCCAGGCCGGTGCCGGGCGCAAGTACGGCCATCGTGCCGGAATCTTGCCCGTTTCCCCTGTTAATGTCATGCAGCTCGGTCTGCGGCAGCAGCGTTGCCCCCAAGGCCGTGGCCACAAGGTCATTGATCAGGCAGACATCCTGAAAGCGAAACCGCTCTGCCAGTTCGGTGCTGTCCAGGACCCAGGCGAGGTTGGTCATCTCGATCCTGCCGGCCAAGACCGGCCCGGCCACACCGAAACAGGCGCGGCCCGGCAGATGCGCCTGGCAGGCGAAATCGCTGAGGAGGTCTTCGAACGATGTGTAGTTGTGGTTGGCAAATGTTTGCCGGAAGATCGGCGAGCCAGGCCACCGGCGGCGGTCGAAGATCGCCAGGTCGGTCTTGGTGCCTCCGATGTCGCCAGCCAGAAGAAGTTGATCGCTGGAGTTCATGGCGGCCGTCCGGGAGGCACCGTCCCGACTGCAGTCTGATGCTTACTTAGAAAACGATGGACGTGAGAATGATGGGCAGAAAAGCGGCCAGGGCTCCAAGAAGAGCCAGGATGCCGATCAGCATGCCGTTCAGGCCGGAGTTCTTGTCCTTGTTCTGCTGCGCCATGATATCCTCCTTGGTTTATTGTTTGAGTGATACGGTGCATTCGAGATCTTCCGTTTTTCTCGGGCATCTGATTGACCGGAAGACGATCAAGTCTTTGTACCAGTTTTTCAGGGGAATAGCAAGCTACTTGCCGGTCATCCCAGTTGTTTCCAGAGAGCCAGGAGTTCGCGGGTTCCTTTGCGGGCCAGCTCTGCCATGGCGTGAAACTGGGCAGGGGCGACCGGGGCGCCCTCTGCAGTCATCTGTACTTCGATCCAGCGGCCATCGCCGGTCATGACAAAGTTGGCGTCTGCCTGGGCGCTGGAATCCTCCAGGTAATCGAGGTCGAGCAGGGGCGTGCCGGCCACGACTCCGGCGCTTACGGCAGCAAGGGGAAGAATGGCCGGCAGTTTTTCCAGCAGGCCGTCGGCAACCATGCGGGCAATGGCCCTGTTCACGGCCAGGGCGGCTGCGGTGATGGAGGCGCAACGGGTGCCGCCGTCTGCGTTGATCACGTCACAGTCCACCCGCAGGGTATGCTCGCCCAACTGCTGCAGGTCGACCATCATCCGCAGGGATCGGCCTATGAGCCGCTGGATTTCGTGGGTCCGGCCCGACCGTCCCTGGACGGCTTCCCGACGGCCGCGGGTGTGGGTGGCGCAGGGAAGCATCCCGTATTCAGCGGTTATCCATCCCCTGCCGCTGTTCTTGAGAAAAGGCGGCACCCCCTCCTCGATGGTGACGCCACAGAGGACATGGGTTCCGCCCATGCGGATGAAAACAGAACCGGCCGCATGACTCTGGACATCGTACTCAATGGAGACCTGGCGCAACTCGTCGGCCGTCCGTCCGTCGTGGCGCACGATCAAACCCTCCCGCCAACTGTCAAATTGTTCTCCTCTTGAAAAAAATACCCGAACGCAGGGTAGTTATATCTGAAGCAGGACGGCCTTTCAAGTCTGAAGAAAAGCCGGGCAGCTCTGTTGTTACCTTTTGGTAGCGCTTGGTCTTGGCTGTTGTTACCATAGTGTAACACTAAATCAGGTGCCAGATCATGTTTATCAGAAAAAATTATGCTGATCGCCAGCATTATTGATCTGAGTAACCGTTCTGAAAAACAGAGATAAGCAGGTGGGAGAAGGACTGCTCGCCACCTGGTACAAGGGCGTCAGTATGTGGAATGTATATTGCAATAATATCTAAGTGATTTTGCGGGAAGCAGATCTCGGGAGGCGGAATCCAGACGATGCGGCGGGGAGGTCCGTCCGGTTCGTCCCTGGGGCAATATCTTTCTATTTCGGTAACATGTCGCCGGCATGTCGTACCCTTCCGCCTGCGGGGATATGTTCGCCGATGGCGTCCTTCCGGCAAAGCCACCGAATCACAACCTGGAACGATTGATCGTATTGTCATTACCTGTGCCACTTATCGGGGCGGAAAGGCTGGCAATTCACATAAGAAACAGAGTGGGGCTTGCGAGACGGCAGGGATTCCTGCGTGCCGGTGACCTGTCTGTGCGGTGATTGCCAGAAGTTATAACTATATCGTTAAAGGAGGGGTTGATGACTGATTCGATCGCAGTACTAGGTATGGTGAAGGTGGTGTATACCCTATACACCCTGGCCATCATGTCGCTTTTTGCCTGGTTCGGCTACAGCCTGACAGCGGAAAGCAGGCCAAAGAAGATTATCAGAATTCCGTTTTACCTGTATATTGCCCTGCTCGTCCTGATCGGGGTATCCATTCATATCCTGACCTTCAACAAGATTCCCTGGGTGGAGATGGACCTGAAACGGGCAGAGGTGACTCCAGACAGGACCGTCCAGATCGTCATCGAGGATCACAAGTTTATCCTGCCGGGTGACAAGGTGACCATCAACTGTAACGAGAAGGTACTCTTTTCTGTTGACTCAAAGGATCTGACCTATGGTTTCGGCCTGTTCAGGCCGGACAACTCCCTGGTCTTCCAGATGCAGGTTGTTCCAGGCAGCAAAAATGATCTGCTGTGGCAGTTTGGCAAAAACGGCACGTACACCATCAGGTCGACGGAGTATTCCGGGCCCGACGGAGTTCCGCCACTGAAGGATGCCGTTGAAGTCCAAGGATGCGAGTAAGGCAGACATTGTGTACTGAAATAACTTGATAAGGAGAAAGCAGATGAGTTTCTTTAAGACGTTGATAGTTGGAGAGCAGGGAGCCTTCAGGCCTGAGACTCTGACACCCCTGCAGAAGGTCACTCTCAGGACCGTGGTCATCGGGCTGCTGTGGTATGGAGTGGCGGCCATCGAGGGCATGATGATGCGCACCCATCATGTTGACCAGACCATCCTGCCTCTGGACAACGCCCACTTTTTTTCGATCATGACCGCCCATCCCATAGTGGCCATCTTTGGTTCGACATACATGGTGGTCTTCGGAGCCTTTATCTTTCTGGTTCCATTCCTCATGAAAAAACCTGTCTACAGTATCAAGCTGGCCAACATAACGTGGATACTGATCGCCGTGGGCACACTCTGCTCCTGGACGGCCTGTTTCCTCTACAAGTATGCTCCGCTCTATACGTTGTACTGGCCGTTGCCGGTGGATATGAAACAGTTCGCACCCTTTGGCGGCTTCCTCTTCATCCTGGGGGTTGCGCTGATCATGGTCGGCACCCTCTGTTTTATCTTCAATATCTATGCCACTGTCTTTTACACCGAACCTGGCCATGAAAAACGGCCGGTCAAGCCGCTGCTGATTTCCGGCTTCGGCATCGATGGCCTGCTGAATCTCATCAACAAGGTCAGGGGACGGGAGCCCTATGCCAAGGAGCCCGCCGTTTCCCTGCCCGTGGTTGCCATTTTCCGCGGTACCGTGGACACCTTCCTCGATGCCCTGGTGATCCTCAGCTGCGGGGTCCTGATCCTGGTCTACATCATTTTCCATATGGCCGGCTCTCCTCTGGACCCGACAGCGATCAATGCCCTGTATTACAAGAACTGGTTCTGGTGGGGCCTCGACCTGATCGCCGACGGCCTGGTTCTCATCTATGTTGCCGGCGCCTGGTACCTGCTGGCCATGCTGATCACTGGCAAGGACCTGTTCATGCAGAACGTGGCCAGGGCAGCCCTGCTCATCGAGCTGATCGTCTCCTGGGCGGTCTGGTCGCATCATCTCCTTTCCGATCAGGGCCAGCCCAACATGATGAAGATAACCTCCGGCGAGATGGTCACGGCCTTTGAGCTGGTCACCCAGGGTATCGCTGTCTTTATCACCCTGATGACCCTCTGGCGGGCCAGGCCGCTGAAGTGGACCAATGAGCTCAAGTTTCTCCTGGGCGGTATGCTGGGGTTCGCCCTGGCCGTTCCGGCAGGCATCATGCAGGCCGACCTGGGACTGAACAGGGTGTTGCACAACACGCAGTGGATCATCGGGCCGCACGTTCATGTGGCTGTATTGGTCGGCCTGACCATGACACTCTACTCGGCGGTCTACATTCTCTTCCCCATTCTCACCAACGGCGGCAAGCTGTTCAGCCAGAAGATGGCCAATTTCCATTTCTGGGCCCATCTGGTCGGCGGGATCGGCATGGGCGCCTTCATGGGTATGGCCGGTGTGAACGGCATGCTCAGGAGAACACTGTACTATAACGGTGAATTCAATACATACATGATTCTGGCGGCCATCTGCGGGGCGCTTCTGCTCCTCTCCTGGGTCGTCTTCATCGTCAACATCGTCCTGAGTGTCGGTCTCAGGGGGCTCATCGGTATCTACCTGCCGGCAAAGGTCAAGGGTAATCACGCCCTTCCGGAAGGTTGATCTCTCGGTATGGTGGGGCGGGCGGGCCGTTACGGCCTGCCCGTCACCATCATCTCCTGCCGGAATAATGGAAGAAAACAGCTCCCGCCTCGCTGGAGGGGGCGATGACCCATGCATGACCTGCTGCAACCGGTTGTTTCCGGAAAAAGACCGTGCTCAATCTGAAAAAGGCATCCAGCCGGATCAGAAATGACGGCCTCTATGCCACCATCTATGATGAAATGGTGGCTGAGGCTGGGAAAGAGGAACTCTCCGAGAAGGAGATCCTGGAGATCCTGCTCCACAGTCCGGAAGCTGAACGCTACCTGGAAAAGTACCGGCAATTCAACCGGGAAAGCGATATCTCAAACATTCAGCTGAAGACGTTGCCTCTCTCGGAGGGGGAAGATCCGGATTGCCACCGGATCAAAGAGATGATCAACCGCAACGGAGACCGACTCAGGGCCCTGGAGAAGTATGGTGCCAGGGCCAAGGACAGCGCCTATTCCATCTGGATCGGCAGCCTGGCCGTGTTCGTCATTTTCATGATCCACAATTACTTCGGCCTGTTCACCAACGTCTACGACAGCTATCCCCTGGTCATCTTCGGGGCCTACCTCATGGTCATCATCGTGGCCTTCCGGCTTTATTTCAGGACGATGAAAAACCATGAGGAGAAACACCGCGTCTATGCTTCCATCTATTCCGAGACCCGCCACCTCATCAGGGAGGGGCTGAAACGAGGATGCTTTGGAGAAGATGACCTCTACCTCTGATCCCCACCGGACCAGGCCTGGAAAGAAGCAAGGCTGAAGAGGACTTCAGCCCCTGCTCGCTTGCTAGGCGGCCTGTTTGGTGCTGCAGGCTATGGATTTCGGTTCCTGCTTCAGGGCAGTCATCACCGTGGACAGTTCGATGAGGACACCGAGCCCTTCCTGGACCTCCGGACGTTTCAGGGCCGCCATCATCCCGAAGATGCCGCGAACCGGTTCCACCTGGCTGAAATCCTTTTCCTGCATCTTGGCGCCGATCCGTTCCGTGACACCAACGACCTGCTCGAAGGCATCGAACACTCCTCGCTGTTTCAGACACTCCAGTCGTTCCACCAGATCGTTGAAGGCCAGCTTGGTCAGGGAAGAGGCGTCTTTTTTCATCTCCATGACAGAACCGAGCATCTTCATCGCCTCGGCCAGGTTGCCCATGTTGACGATGAACTGTTTGAGCAGTTCCTGGAGGCTTTCACCGTCAAAGCCCTGCAGTGTGGTCTGCAGCTGGTTGATCAGCTCGGTGAACAGGTCCTTGGAATAGGGCTCGAAATCCTGCTTGAACTCCATGAGCCTGTTGAGAAATTTCAGGGCCTCGGTCAGGTTCCTGCTCGAGGCCAGGAGTTGGCCGAGCATGTCGCCCACATCCTCCAGGTCCACCTTCTTGTCCAGGCCGCTGAGCTTGGAGATGGATTCGATGACCATGCTGTTGATCAGCGGCTCCAGGTCCTGTTTCAGCTCGATATACGGCCTGATTGCCTTTTTTGCCTGGCGGACCTCTTCGGTCAGCTCGTCCAGGCGGGCAAGTATTTTCTCTTCGTTGGTCATACGCTTTCCCCTCCCTTAATCCTGAACCTTTCCTGCCAGGGACATCTGGGCCTCGAGCGGCAGCTCCTCACCGGTGACCAGCTTGTTCCAGTAGACCCACTTGAACATCATCTTGCCCCAGTGGTTGGCCTTGGATTCGCCCAGGAGAGAGAAGGGCCCCAGGCCAGGGAGAGGAAATTTGCCCGGCAGCGGTTCGTACTCGTAGTTGAAGTCGATGAGGGCTGCCTTGTCGAAACCGGTCTCGATGAAGCAGTTGGCATGACCGTCATAGTCCTCCCGGATCGGCTCGCCGTGGATCTCCCGCATGAAATTCTCCACCATGACCTCGGCCGAGAAATGGGCAACAGAACCGGCCTTGGAAGTGGGCAGGGTGGTGGTATCCCCGAGAACATACATGTTTTCGAACTGCTCGGCCTTAAGCGTGTGGTTGTTTGTCTTCACATAACCGATTTCATCCATGGCCACTTTGGACTTGACCAGGAAGCGGGCACCCACATTGGGCGGAATGGAAACCAGGAGATCGAATTCGATCTCTTCGCCACTGGCGGAGATGATCTTCTTGTCGGTGCAATCAACCTCGGCAAGGTCGTAGCTTGCCGTCACGCCAATGTTCTTGGCGTTGATCAGCTGGGTGAAAAAGGCGGATGCCTTGGGCTTGGTGAAGGCGCCGGGCAGCGGAGTGACCAGTCGGATGTCCACCTGGTCCCGAAGACCGCGTTCGGTGAAATACCAGTCAGCCAGGTAGACGAATTCCAGCGGGGCGACAGGGCATTTGAATGGAAACTCGGCAATGTTGAGGACCAGCTTGCCCTGACGGAAGGAGCGGAGGGCCTTCTCCAGGTTGATGGCGCCTTCCAGGGTGTAGAAGTCAAAGACACACTTCTGCCAGCCGTCCATCATGCCGGGAATTTCTTCCGGAGCCAGCGAAACACCCGTGCAGATGATGATCTTGTCATAGTCATACGTGCCTGCAGTGGTCTCCACCTGTTGTTTGTCCGTGTCGACGCCGATGATCTCGTCGATGACAAAGTTGATGCCTTTGTTGATGAATTCACTGCGGCTGCGGACAATCTCTTCCGGCTTGTAGATACCGAAAGGAATGAAGAGCAGTCCCGGCTGATACACATGCCGGTCATCCTTGTCAATGATGGTGATGGACCATTCGTCGGGGCGGAGCCGTTTGCGTAACTTGTTGGCGACCATGGTTCCAGCACAGCCTGCACCGAGTATTACCAGCTTTTTCACATCAAACCTCCTTCAAGAAAAAAATAATTTATTGCCGACCAGTCCTTCCGGTCGACTTCAGCGATTACCATCCAGGCCAATCGCGTTCTGCCTGACTTGTGTCGCGGTTCTTCTCCGACCAATGGTTGCCTCTGGGTTACCGTTGCCTGTTGTGTACCACAAAGTGACTATATGGTCAATAGAATTATAACTACTATGTGGTATATTTTTTATTAGTGACACCTTGTGGTATGCAATAATTACCTGTTACCAAAGCATTATTCGAAAGAATTTTTTTGCTGATTTTGTGGTACCCAGGAAAGAAGAAAGCGTGATAGCAGCCGGAACGGTCCGGGAGACGGAAAAACAATACCGAAAGGAGGGTGAAGGGCCCAGGAACGGAGGAGTGAGAGTCGGACCTGCCGTACGGTTGCAGCATACCGGCCGCACCGCATCCGGCATGCTGCTGAAGGGGATTATTCGTGTAGTCGGAGTCGTCTGCGCAGCTCGTCTATTTCATCGAGCAGGTCGAGGACCAGGGCGCAGCCAGGCAGATTGACGCGCAGGTCGCGCTGCAGCCTGAGGGCCGTCTGCACCCGGCGAATTTCACAGAGACTGAATCGCCAGGAAAGTGGGGAAGTACCCCGCGGGATGATCAGCCCCTCGTCGATCATGTCATGAATATGTTCGGCGGTCACACCGCAGAGACGGCAGAGCTCTGCCAGCGAGCAGAGCGTCTCTTCGTCCAGCACGGTTCCCTGGAAGGTAGTTTGTTCCTTGGTCATGTCGTCATACCCCCAATTCCTGCCGAGGGTTTATCGGCATCAGTCTGGCCATTTCCTGATAAAGTTTTTTCTGTTCTTCGGTTGTTGCCTCCGGTACCACGATGCGCAGGGTGACGTACTGATCCCCGGTCCTGCTTGCACTGCAGAGGCCCCGTCCCTTGAGGCGTAACTTTCGGCCTCCCTGGGAACCGGGCGGAATCTTCAGCTGGACCTTGCCGCCCAGCGTGGGCACCGTGACCGTGGCGCCCAGGGCTGCCTCCCAGGGTGTGATGGGCAGGGTCAGGTGAATGTCCCGCTTGTCCGCCTTGAACAGGGGATCATCGGCAAAGGCGATCTCTAGGTACAGGTCACCGGGCGGCGCTCCGCCCGTTCCCGGCATGCCCTGCCCTTCCAGCCGGATACGCTGGCCTTCGGTGATACCCTTGGGAATGGTGACGTGCAGGGTATGGGGTTTCATGGTCACCCGTCCCTGTTCGTCGAGGACCGGCTTGTTCAGGGTAATAGTCTGCCTGGTTCCATGGTAGGCGTCCTGCAACCGGATAAGGATCTTGGCATGTTGATCCTCGCCTTTCATTTGGTACCTAGTGCGGAATCCCGATTCTCTGCCGGAAAAGTGGCTCCGGCCGAAGAGCTCCTCGAAAAAGTCACTGTATCCCTCTCCGGTGCCGCCGGTGTAACCGGCACCGCTGAACTCGAAACCGGCGTCCCAGTTCGGTGGCGGCTCGAAGTCCTGGCCGTTTTGCCAGTTGCTGCCAAAACGGTCATAGGCGGCTCGTTTCTCGGGATCTTTGAGGACCTCGTAAGCCTCGCCGAGATCCTTGAATTTTTTGTCCGCATCTGGTTCTTTACTGACGTCCGGGTGATATTTCCTGGCCAGACGCCGGTATGCCTGTTTTATTTCATCCTGGGTCGCGTCCCGGGAGACCCCCAGTATTTCGTAATAGTCTTTATATTGCATGGTCCGGTGTTTTGTTGCTGGTAAAATAGGGATTATGTCATACAGTAAGAACAGCGCCGGGAAAAGCAAAGACAAAAAAAAGAGACGTGTCATTATTCTGACCGGCTTCAGGGCCACAGGAAAGACCGTTGTCGGCCGGGAGCTGGCCGAACTGCTGGGGTTTGATTTTTTGGATACCGATGAGGAACTGAGCAGGAGATTCGGGACCAGGATCGCCGATTTCGTGGCCAGCCAGGGATGGGCCGGGTTCCGGCGCGAGGAGGAACTCCTGCTCTCAGGCCTCTGCGACAGAAAGAGTCTGGTCCTGGCAACCGGAGGGGGCTGTATCCTCCACCGGGAGGTGTGGCGGCGCCTGCGCGACAATGGTATCGTAGTTTGGTTGCAGGCGACCAGGGAAACGATCCTGCACCGGCTGCAGGCAGACGACAGGACCGGTGCGCAGCGGCCCTCGCTCACCGGTGCCGCGCTCCAGGAAGAGGTGGACGCCCTGCTGGCCGAGCGGATCCCCCTCTACCGGGCCGGATCGGATTTCCAGGTACGGGTGGAGGGACACTCCCCCCGGGCCCTTGGACGGATCATTCAGAAATTGCTTCAGGAATCAGACTAGACGCTATACCATAGGTAATGGGGGGCGCATCCCGTCGGGATTCGGGAGGAACAGAAAAGCATCATGCCAGGAAACAGTTTCGGCACCCTCTTCCGGGTGACCACCTGGGGCGAGTCGCATGGCCCGGCCATCGGGGTCGTGATAGACGGTTGTCCACCAGGAATAGAGTTGACAGCAGACCATATTCAGAACGACATGGATCGTCGTCGGCCAGGCCGGGGAGGGGCAACCTCTCCTCGCAAGGAGCCGGACCGGGTGGAGATCCTCTCCGGAGTCTTCCGTCCCAGCGGCTGTGACCACGAGCTGACCACCGGAACCCCGATCTCGCTGCTGATCCGGAACCGCGATGCCCGCTCGTCCTCCTATGCCCACCTCGAACATGTCTTCCGGCCCGGGCATGGCGATATCACCTATCAGGCAAAGTACGGCATCCGCGATCACCGGGGCGGCGGCCGGGCCTCGGCCAGGGAGACCGCGGCCAGGGTGGCGGCCGGAGCCGTGGCCCGTCGGTTCCTGGCGGCCCATTCCATGGCAGTGACCGCCTATACCGTGGCCCTGGGCGGCATCGAGACGGACAGGCGAGATATGCAGGCCATTCACGAAAACCGGCTTTTCTGCCCGGATAACGAGGCTGCCCGCCGTATGGAAGAGCGGATTGCCGAGGTCCGCAGTCAGGGTGATACCCTGGGCGGGATCGTGGAGATCCGGGCGGTCTGTCCTCCGGGATTGGGTGAACCGGTCTTTGACAAACTCGACGCCGAGCTTGCCCGGGCCCTGATGTCCATCGGCGCAGTCAAGGGTGTGGAGATCGGCTCCGGATTCCGGGCCGCTGCCATGCTGGGGTCCGAGAACAACGATCCCATCTCCTCGGAAGGCTTCCTCGGCAACAATGCCGGCGGTATCCTGGCCGGGATCTCCAACGGCGAGCATCTCGTGGTCAGGGTGGCGGTCAAGCCCATTCCGTCCATCCACAAGGAGCAGCAGACCGTCACCCTGGACAATGAACCGACAACCATCATGGTTGGTGGACGGCACGACATATCGGCGATTCCCAGGATCGTGCCCGTCTGCGAGGCCATGGTCTGCCTGACCCTGGCCGACCACCTGCTTCGCCAGCTGGCCCTCTCCAGCGGCAAGCCCCGGAACCAGGGAGTATGACGTGAACAAGGAGCAGCAGATCAGATCCATCTGGATGGTCAGCCGGGAGTACGAGGGGCTGGCAGGTGCGGGCGGGGTGAAGGATGTGTGCCGGCAGCTGGCCGAGGCCCTGGTCAGACATGCCGGATGCTCGGTCCGGGTCATCCTGCCCAGGTACGGCTTCCTCGATGCCGAAGGGTTGGGGTTCACCCTGCTCCATCTGCCGCACAGACAGGGCGATGCGGTCTGTCCGGACAGGTTTTACGATGTCTTCAGCGTGGACATGAATTACCGCCTCGAGGAGCGCAGGGAGGTGGTGTCCATCTGGGAAAAGGATATCGGCGGAGTCAGGGTCTACCTGGTGGAGGCGGAGCGGTTTGCCGAGAAACTGGGGGTATATACCTACACGGCGGCAGAAGAGGAGAAAAAGGTCTGGCAGAAGAAAGGCAGCGGTCATTTCGACTACTTCGCCATGAATATCCTGCTGCAGAAGGCCGCTCTGGACCTGATGATACTCCTGGACGAGCAGCCGGACGTGATCCACTGTCACGACGGCCATGCCGCCACCCTGCCGGCCATCATGCGCGAGGGATGTGGCTATCGTCACTATTTCCGGCACAGTGGCGCCGTGGTCACCATTCACAACGCCGGCATGGGGTATCACCAGGAGGTCGACGACCTGGAATTTGCCCGGGCCATCACCGGCCTGCCATGGCATGTGATCGGCTCCAGCCGGCTGGGGACGAGCTTTGACCCTTTTCTGGCTGCCGCCCCCTACAGTGTCATGAATACGGTGAGTGAAAACTATGCCCGGGAGCTGCAGGAGACCGACGAGGACCAGCGCACGGGCTGGCTTGGCCATAATCTCCTCCAGCGTGGTGTTCGTCTGGCAGGCATCACCAACGGAATCGATCCCAAGATGTTCGATCCGACCGATCCGGACCGGCTCGGGCTGGCTGCTCCATTCGACCCCCTGCGTGGAGATCTCGGCGGCAAGGTGACCTGCAAGAAGGTGGTCCTGGAACGGATCAGCCACGGGGAGCCGTTTGCAGAGGTGGAGCAGCTGGGCACACTGGCAGATGATCCGGACCTGCCCCTGCTGACCTTCATCGGCAGGCTGACAGCACAGAAAGGGGTGGATGTCCTTGTGGAGGGGCTCCACAGCCTGCTGGAGGAAGACAGCCGTTGCCAGGTGCTTCTTCTCGGCTCCGGCGATCCCTTTCTGGAGGAGCAGCTCACCGGTCTTGCCGAAACAGGAAGTGGTGCCGGACGGTTCTGCTTTCTCCGCGGATACGCCCCCAGGCTGGCGACCAGGATCTATGCGGCCGGGGACTTCTTCCTGGTTCCCTCGCTTTACGAACCCTGCGGCCTGACCGATTTTATGGCCCAGCTGCTGGGGAACCTGCCCATTGTCCACCACGTAGGCGGCCTGGTCAAGGTCCTGGATGGCCGGACCGGTTTCGCCTATGCCGAGCATGATCCTCTGGCCCTTCTCAGGGCCATCCAGCGGGCCCTGGATGTGTACCGGACAGATATGGAGAGGATCCGCAAGATGCAGAAAGAGGCCGTGGAGCAGATCCTGGCCAGATATACCTGGAAGCAGGTGATGCGGGAGTACCTGCTCCTGTATCGGCAAAGCCTGGCAAAGGCCTGCCGATAGAAGGAGATCTGCCAGCGATGAACAGAACGGTTTCCGAACAGGGAAAGGCGGCTGACAGGGAGCTGCAGGGCTGGTTCGGCCAGCGGCGGAATTTTTTCGTCCGCCAGCTGCTGGATGATTTTTTCCATATACTGCGTTCATTTCAGCGGTTGTACGGGCAGTATCTTGCCTGCGGGCGCGGCCGGGCACACGGTCCCGATGTCCTGCTTGCCGATCGGAGCGAGAAGATCCGCCATCATATTTGGGATCAACTCAACAGGCTGGTGGGCACGGAACTGGACAAGGGGCCGCTCTGGCTGCTCAAGGACCTCTGCCACCGGCTCTGGCCGGAGAACGAGGAGGAGCAGGATCTTCACGGGTCCCTGATGGACTGGATGGTGGGCTCTATCTTTCACGAGGCCATGAAGCTGAAAGAAAATATCTATCTGCTCAACGCCTATGCACCGGCTGCGGTGCGGATGCGGGGCAGGCGGCCAGACCATTCGTCCCTGGAAGGCAGCTCGCACCCGTGGCTGACCCAGATCGTGGATATCGAGTTGCTCATCCGGCGGACGGCAGCCGATGTCATCCGGCAGATGGAGCAGATCGCCTTTCTTTTCGGACAGACCAACTTTCTCCTCCGGAGCATGCTTCCTTCTTTCCGGGCCAACAGCCTGCTGCTCCGTTTCCTGGTGGAACAGGAGGACCTGGTGGAGGAACTCTGGGGCGAACGGAGCGAGGAACTGTTTGCCGAGATGTTCGATGGCCTGCCAGCCGACGGCTTTTGCCGGGCCGGTCGAAGTTATATGGATTCCAACTGGTATCCCCAGGCTCTGTGCATGTATCGCCGGGCCCTGGAACTGGACAGCGGCTGTGACGAGGCCATTGCCCGGATGGCCCAGTTGAAAACCATTGTCCAGGAGAACCGGGAGTTCCTTGAGGCCGAGTCAAGTCTGGTCGGCCAGTGAAGGCTGACTCTGCCACCAGGCCGGAAAAAACCAGGCCAGGAGGCTGTACCGGGCCGGTCCTTCGACGGGAGAGTCTGTTCGTGTCCATCCCGGTGCGGTTTCAACGAGCTGCAACTCCGAGTGTACCTATACGTTCACAATGCGGTGAATACAACCAAGCAATACAAGGAGAAAAATATGGCTATACGGATCGGAATCAATGGTTTCGGCAGAATAGGAAGAAACATTTTCCGTGCCCTGGACAAGGATCCGGCCTTTGCGGATATCGAGGTCGTCGGTATCAACGACCTGACCGATGTGGCCACCATGGCCCATCTGCTCAAGTATGACTCCATCATGGGCACTTATAGTGGTGAGATAACAAGCAATGACACCGGACTTGTTGTTGACGGTGCCTCTATTCCTGTCACGTCCCACCGGCAGCCGGCAGACATTCCATGGGCGGAATACGGAGCCGAATACGTCCTCGAGTGCACCGGTCTGTTCCGGGATCTGGAGTCGGCCAAATCACACATCGACGGCGGGGCCTCCAAGGTGATCATCTCCGCACCGGCCAAGGGCGACGTCAAAACCATTGTCATGGGGGTCAACGAAGACGAGTATGATCCTACCAGCCATCACGTGGTCTCCAACGCCTCCTGCACCACCAACTGTCTGGCCCCTGTGGCTCGGGTCATTCTGGACAATTTCGGTATCCGGCGAGGCCTCATGACCACGGTCCACGCCTATACCGGAGACCAGCGGCTCCTGGACTTTCCCCATTCCGATCTCCGCCGGGCAAGGGCTGCGGCCATGTCCATGATTCCCACCAGAACCGGGGCCGCGGCAGCCGTCTCTCTGGTTATTCCAGAATTGAAAAACAAGTTCGATGGACTGGCCGTGCGGGTACCAACGCCGGATGTCTCTCTGGTGGACGTGGTGATCGAGGTGGAGCGGTCCACCACCGTCTCTGAGGTGAACAGTGCCCTGGCCGAGGCGGCCAACCGCTATCTGCGCTACACCGAGGAGCCGCTGGTGTCCATTGATTTTCAGGGTGATCCCCACTCTTCCATCGTGGATGGTCTCTGTACCAGGGTCCTGGGAACCACGGTGAAGATCATGAGCTGGTACGACAACGAGTGGGGATATTCCAACAGGATGCTGGATCTTGTTCTCCATATGGAGGCCAATAAGCCCTTGTAACAGAGAGACGGAACAGGTATTCTGGCGCTGTTTTCCCTGTTCGTCCGGAAGAATCGGCTCCCCGACAGGCCCGGCATTCCATGCCTGGCTGGAAATCCCGTTCTTGCGGACGACTGTTGGTCGTGTTGCGGTCCGGAATTTTTGGGCTGCGGAGTGTTGTACATCCGGGAATGGATTATTACCTGTTCCGCCATGTACAGGTGGAATTTCAAGAACCTGTCACGTTATTGCAAGGAGTATCAAATGAAAAAGAGCTGTTTGATCGCTGCCGCCGCCATCTGGCTGAGTGCGGCTCCTGTCCTGGCATCAGAAATCCACTGGGGATATACCGGTGAGCAAGGACCTGACCACTGGGCCACCCTGGACGAATCCTTTCGGCTCTGTGGAGAGGGCAAGAACCAGTCTCCGGTCGATCTGACCGGGACCATCGAGGCCGAGCTGGACGAGGCGAAGTTCGAGTACATCGGCCTGGCGACCGAGATCGTCAACAATGGCCATACCATCCAGGTGAACTATGCCGCAGGTTCCCGGTTCACCCTGGCCGGGCATACCTATTACCTGAAGCAGTTCCATTTCCACGCTCCCAGCGAGAATCTGATCGACGGCAAGAGCTTTCCCATGGAAGGTCACTTCGTTCATGCGGACATGCATGGCAATCTGGCCGTTATTGCAGTAATGTATACTGTTGGAGAGGAAAATGGCGCCATGAAGAAACTCTGGAGGCAGATGCCTGCCGAGGCCGGTACGACGGTGGCCATGGCGTCCCGGGTCAAGGCGGAGGAGTTGATGCCCGAATCACGGGACTATTACCGGTTCAACGGTTCCCTGACCACGCCGCCCTGTTCCGAGGGAGTGCTCTGGCTGGTGATGAAAAACCCGGTGACCATTTCCGAGGAGCAGCTCAACCGGTTCACCGAGGTAATGCACCATCCGAACAACCGGCCGGTGCAGCCGCTCAATGCCCGGGCTGTTCTCAGGTAACGTTCGGTCGCCAGTCATCGTTCTCAGCCCTTTGCCAGAGGCTTCGCCTTTGTCAGAGGGCTTTTCTGTCCAGGAGCCTGAAGGAAAGGTACCATGAGTGTTTCGCCATCCATTGCCATCCAGTCCGATGCTCTGCGGGCCAACCTGCAGGAGACCGCCGGCGAGGTGATCATCGATCCCCGCTACCAGCCATTGCGGGATATCGTCAGTCGTTACCAGGGGTTGACCGGTAAGCTGGATCATCTGCTCTACGAGATCAGCCATCCGTACCGGAACTGGCAGATGATCATTCCTGAACTGCGCAGTTTTGTCCTGAAAAATCTGCAGCACTACCGGCGCCACGAGCAGGGTCCGGCGGCCTTTGCCCTCTTCACCTCCATCTTTTTCCAGGCCCTGGAGGATTCGCGCAAGAACGGCAAGGTGGTTGCCATGATCATGGAGGCCATGCTGGCTTTCACCGACAAGCTGGTCGCTTCCATGGACCTGGAATGCCTCTTGCGTTACGAAAAGGAACTCAACAGGTTTTTCAGTCGGCTGCGAGAGCTGGACGAGATCGGCCATCAGGTGATGATGTATATGGTCCAGGGGCATCATCCCATGAAAAAGATCGCCCTCCAGCTCATCCGTTTCGGCCGGGAAAATCCGGATATCGGTTATGACTACACGGCCATCGCCCACCTGATGCAGAAGATCCTCACTCTCAACTACGAATACTGGTTGAGCGAGGAGGATCCACTGCCCTGGTTCGAGGAACAGTGCGGCGAATTTTGCCGGGACTGGCAGGCCGGTCCCCTGCTGGAAGCCATCTCGCACGACCGGATCAGGAGCCACCTGCAGACCCTGCGGGAGATCGATATCGAAGCCGACCCGTTCCAGGGGTTGACCAGGATTCTCGAGCTGCCGGCCCACATGGATATCGTCCGGCTGTACCGGCAGATCCCCTCCAGGCTGGCTGCCGATTCCAGCGGTGGAGACAGTGCCTTTGTGGAAAACCGCAAGCTGATCTTCCTCTTCCGGATCATGGATACCTCCGGGCTCTATCTCATCCACGAGGAGAGTCTGCGGGAGATCAACCGTTCCCTGGTACAGCTCATCCGCAAGCAATCCTTCGAGGAGATCGAGCGGTTTTTCGTCACCACCTTCCAGCTTCTCAAGGTCAATGTCCGCAAGTATCCACACACCTCCCTGCAGTGTATCCAGGTGATCGGCGGTGAGGTCTTCAAGCGGGGCAACTCCCGCCTGGTGGAGGCCTTCCTCTGGGAGGCGGTCCGTTTCGGCTTCCAATACGCCAATGTCATGGGGGTGGACGAAGACTGGCAGCCCATTACCAATCCGGCCCATCTGGCCAACATCCGGGTGTGGCTGAGCCTGATCATGCAGGAGCCCAAGTGGTGTTCCACGCTCTTTTCCGCCCTGATCATCAACATCAAGCTGTCCGGGACCTGTGTCAAGGACACGGATCTCTTTCAGCGCGACATCACCCAGCTGCTCAACCACCCCATCGCGCCGATCTATAACCTGGCCAAGCAGTTCACCAAGCTGATGCCGGTCTTTTTCAACGAGATCGGGGCAGAGGGTGAGCTGCGGGAGGTATCCACCGAGCTGGACGAGATCCACAAGCGCCAGGATGCCCTGATCCATTTTCTCCGCAAGCAGTCCCACGTCGAGTCCTCCAACCTGATCGTGGATTTCATCAAGGCGATCTTCGGATTCTGGCTGACCCTGGACAAGACATTGCTGCAGCCCTTCCTTCCGGAGGAGGTGCTCCAGCAGGTCGCCACCGAGGGACCGTTTGTGGACGAACAGCATCGGCTGGCCCGGCGCATCCAGGAGGAGCTGCAGTTCTACAGCATGCAGGACCTGCTCCGCTGGCCGGAACAGGAGCGGCAGGAATACCTGGCCCGGCAGGAAGATATCTCGCTCACCGAGCGGACCCGGTTCGACCTGCTGGTCAAGATGTTTCTCCTCCTGCACCACAAGTACAACCTGGGCATGCAGGAGCTGCGCAACCAGCTCCAGGTGGCCATCAAGACCGGTTTCCCGGAGATGGAGGAGCTGCTGGAGATCCTGGACAGCGGCACCACCTATCAGTGCCTGGACGGCCTGCTCACCCACCTGGAACAGCTCAAGCGGATCATCCTCAGCGAGGAGCGGTTCGAGCCCAAGGAGGAGATCTATTACAAGCGGCATATCGCCGTGGACATTCCCTCGGTCTACGGCCGGTACAGCGAGCGCAAGTTCGATGCCCTGGGACTGAGTTTCCGCCTGGAAAACCTGGCCAATATCTATCTGGAGAAGCTGTCCCAGTCCATCAACCTTTCCTTCATCACCCAGGCCACCTTCATCCGGGTTGTCAAGTGCCTCCGCTTTTACCTGCGGGCCCTGCGCATAGACGGCATCACCTCCCGCCGGCTGGAAACCTATGCCAGCCTGCTTTCCTCCTCCATCGCCATCAAGCGGTTTTCCTATACCCAGCACCTGGATATCTTCCGCGGTCTTTCCGAGGGGGTCAAGGATGTCATCTATGCCTACTACACCAATGTCCATGAGAACAACCTCTCCATCATCATTCCCCAGATCGGCAAGGAGAACCTGCTTACCCGCTACCGTCCCCTCTGGGACGATTCTGACCTCCCCTCGACCATTCACCGGCTTTCCGAGTCCTTTTTCCGGGACCTGATCGCCTCGACCTTCGGACTTCAGCACCTGGACAACTTCATCACCCGGATCATCCAGACCCTGGAGGCACAGAAGGATATCCTGGACGAGCAGACCCTGGATCTGCTCATGACCTACAATCCGGAGAAGACCATCAGCTCCCTGTACAACGAAAACCTGCGGACCCACAACCTCATCCACCTGGGGAACAAGGGCTTCAACCTGATGGTCCTGGCCGGGGACGGCAAACCGGTGCCCCCGGCCTTCATCATCACCACCGAGATCTTTCGCTGCTGGCAGGCGGTCAAGGGGTTCAACCGGGCCAGGGACGAGTTCATGCAGAGGGTGCGGAGCGCCATCACCAGTATCGAGGAGCTGACCGACATGCAGTTCGGCTCTCCGGACCGCCCCCTGCTCCTCTCGGTGCGTAGCGGCTCGGCCATCTCCATGCCCGGCATGATGAGCACTATCCACAATGTCGGCCTGAACGAAGACCTGGTGGAGGAGTTCGTGGATCTCCATCCGGACCAGGAGTACTTTGTCTGGGACAACTACCGTCGTTTCCTGCAGTCATGGGCCATGGCCAGCGGCATGGTCAGGGAGGAGTTCCAGGAGCTGATGAACGAGCACAAGCAACTCTACGCCGTGCGACTGAAGCGGGAGTTCTCTCCGGCCCAGATGCGGGAACTGGCCCTCAAGTACCAGCGGGCCGTGCGCCGGCGTGGATTCGGAGCGCCCGAAGATCCCTGGTTGCAGCTCATCGGTGCCGTGGAGATGGTGCTCAACTCGTGGAATACGCAGAAGGCCAGAGAATATCGCCACCTGATGGATGTCTCGGACGACTGGGGCACGGCGGTGATCGTCCAGGCCATGGTCTACGGCAACAAGGGGCCGCAGGCGGGAAGTGGAGTGTTGTTCACCGCCCACCCGTACCGCAAGGTGCGGCGGGTAGCCCTGTGGGGCGACTATGCGCCCGGTGACCAGGGAGAGGATATCGTCTCCGGCCTGGTCACCAGCTATCCCATCTCGGTGGAGCAGGCAGAGCTGGATGGCCGTTCAGTGGAAAACTCCCTGGAGGTCCGCTTTCCTGACATCTATGAACGGCTTCTTTCCATCAGCCGCGACCTGGTCTATACCAAGGAGTGGAACCCCCAGGAGATCGAGTTCACCTTCGAGAGTCCGGATCCGGAGCACCTCTACATCCTCCAGACCCGTGACATGATCACCATCAAGAAAAAGGAAGTACTCTATGTGTTCACCGAGCCGGAGGTGATCCAGGAGAACATCCTGGGCAAGGGGATCGGTGTTGCCGGCTCGGCCCTGTCCGGCCGGGCGGTGTTCAGCGAGGAGAATATCCGCAGACTGCGCCGGGAGGACCCGGATGTCCGCCTCATCCTCATCCGACAGGATACCGTGCCCGAGGACATCAGGGAGATTTCCCTGGCCGACGGACTGCTGACCTCGCGCGGCGGTCAGACCTCCCATGCCTCGGTGGTGGCCACCCGGCTGGAGAAGACCTGCGTGGTCGGCTGCCGCGATCTCCAGGTCTTCGAAACCAGGGAATATGCCCGGATAAACGGCGAGCAGATCAACTTCGGCGATCCCATCTCCATCGATGGCCGCAACGGCCTCCTGATCCGCGGCATCCATCCCATCCAGGAAGAGGTCCACATCCTGCCCCTGTAATGAAGCTCTTCATGCTGTCCTGAACAGAAAGGCTTCAATGCGCAGGTGGAAATCAGAAAAAGTAACGTATGCGTAGTTCAACCTTGCTGTCGTTTTGCTTTTCTCCGAATTCTGAGTACGAGCTTCCTGCCAGAAAACTGCAGCGCAGACGCAGCTCCCAGTCGGTAAAACCAGTGTAGATCAGTTCAGGCGTGAGGGAAAAACTTCTGTCTCCCAGGTTGACGATGGCTGTCACGGCCGGGGTGAAATACAGGATATCAAACGGTTCCTTTTGGCTGATACGCATGTAGAGATAGTCTCGTCCCGGTTGGGGAACGGCATATCCCTTCAGGCTCATATCGATGGCCTGGGAGAGCAATGTCTCTGCAGCGTCCTCACTGTAAGTCTCACTGGCTTCATGGATGAAACGGAAAAAATTTTCCAGTTCTGGATCGGTATATCCGTTGCCATTGTGATAATATTCGCCAATGGTGGTGATATCATGCCTCGAGAGATACCGGATCCCCAGTAGCCAGGACAGGGTGTCATCCAGGACAGGGACGATCTCTCCATCTTCCCTCAGAACCTGTCTCCTCTGGTTCCGGATCCAGGCAACTTCACCATGGATTTCAAGGTTTGATGCCAGGTTAGTCGAAAAGTCCATCCCATATGAAGTCGGCCTTGCTCCTCCGGTCAGTAGCAGCAGGTCGATGTCGGTGTTCATGAAAAGGAAATAGAGCCTGGTGGCCAATTCCAGATTGTCTCTTTCTCCGAATTCGTCGTTGAGATGGTTGTATACAGGCAGCAGGACCATGCTCAGACTTGCCGTCTGCAGGTTGCCACTGAAACTCCTGACGATATCGGCTTCTGCCGTGATGTAACCTTCCAGCGGTTCGTCCGGGTTGTTCGGGTCCTTGCGCCGATTGATGAATCCAACCGGGTTCCAGGCATACCCTTTGCCCCATCTGTAGGATTTCTTGCCCAGACTCAGGTGGCTGTTGGCGGGAACATGCCATGTTGCGTAGGCAGTCATCACGTCAGCCGTGTCATACCAGCCATCCAGCCCTGCCAGACCGCTGGCTTGCAGCCGCCACAAAAAACCGGAACGCTCCCTGTCATAGCTGCCCTCCAGCTGCAGAGTGGTCTGCAGGAGATCAAGACTACTGTCCGATTCCCCAGCCCGGTTGATGAAACTGAAGGCCGCATCCTGGTCAATGTCCAGGTGGCTGGCCAGAAGTTCCAGGTGACCGCCCCAGGATACAGGATCTTTTTCTATCTCCTCCAGGCTGAAGCTGAATTCGTCTCCGGCCACGGTCACGCCAGGCAGAAAGAAAACAGCCAGTATGGTAAGAAGATACCTGGCAGGACTACTTGCGCAATGCATCGACTCTGGACATGAAATCAAGGGTAAAGACTTCGTCTGCCAACTCTCTCTTTCTCATTTTTGCGAAGAGCATGACAGAACGGTACCCTTTGTGTAACGGGCTGTCAGTTTCCAACATGGAAGGTCGGACAAGCCCATCACCGAAATCCTTGATCCGGGAGTAATGGAGTGTCTTGATGAGCATACCGCTGGAAGTGTAACATTCGATCCGGATGGGCTGAATGGTCTTCTTGTCAACCAGCATGACCAGTCTGTCATAGGCGACAGAATTGGATTTCGCTTGCAGTTCCAGCTTGTACTGTTTTCCCAGGTCCTCTGCCTTCCGTACATTGTATTCCAGGCTGTAGTCAAGTCGTAGTATATCAGAATTGTTAAATATTCCGCCGACAACGGATTGCAGGCTAGTAATCCGGATCGGTTTGCCGATATTGGGAATGTACAGCCACATGTTGTCACCAATACGCAGGGTTGACCGGCCCTTTTCACTGGCCGGAGCAAGAAACAGGGCGAGCATTTTGTCTCTGCCCTTTTTCACGGTATACAGGACAAACTCCTTTTTGCTGCCATCGGGTTCGATGTTGATCAGTTTTCGATACATCTCATAGGATGGTGGCTGCATGTTGGCATCCACCTGCCGAAGCAGGGTGTTTCCATCGAATGCCTGGACCGGCAGGGCAAGATACAATTCTGCAATCAGAACATGGAACAGTAACAACAGGGTCTGTACGTGGCGCATTGAGCATTCCTCCTCAGATATAGGATCAGACATGTCGCAGGGCGGTGATGGGATCCATGCGGGCTGCCTTCCAGGCAGGTTGCAGACTGCCGAGCACGGCAATGGCTATAACGATGATCACCACCAGAAAAATATCGCCGGTACCAATGGTTGGAGAGAGAAGTAATCCTTTCTGTCTTCCGAAATCGAAACTGATTCCACTGACATTCATTGCAGCAACGGCGACGAGGCTAAGGATTACGCCAATCAGGGTGCCGAAGATGCCAAGGAGCAACCCTTCGGTGAGAAACAGCGCCATGATCTTTCCGGGCCGGGTCCCTATGGCGGCAATTGTTCCAATCTCATTGATCCGCTCGTAAACTGACATGATCATCACGTTCATGATGCTGATCAGAACGATGGCTACCAGCATCACCTTGATGAACAGAGTCATGAGATCTATCATGCTGGCAATCTTGGCAAAGGGGGAAAGCTTCGCCCATGTGTGTATTTCATAGACAGGCTTGCCCTTCTTGGTCTTGAAGACGGCCAGACGCTGTTTGAGGGAAGAGAATACGGTTTCCAGTGCGTCCATATCTTTCAGGCGGATCGCGACTTCGCTGATTTCCTTACCCTGTATTCGCAGCAGGGAGCGGGCGTCAGCCAGGTGGATATAGCCGTCCCGCCCTCCGGGCCCGGAGATTCCCTCCAGAATACCACGAACCACGAATGATTGGCCATTGACCGAGCCGTCCTTGTTGGTCGCCACCAGGACAACAGTGTCGCCTATCTTGATGTTCATGCCCCTGGCAATCAGCTCCGGTACGAGAATTTCGCCCTTGTTGAGCAGCCCCTTTTTGTCTCCCTTGAGCAAGCGGTCCTGCAGCATGGGGGCAGTACGGAGTTCTTGTTCGGGATTGACGGCAGTCAGCCGGATATTGGTCGTTTCGCTGAAGTTACTAAACATGGCTCCCAGTTTCAGACGCATGGAATAGGCCTCGATTTGATCGTTTTCCTCCAGGATATTTTTCACCAGAGCGATCTGTTTGCCACGGAGATTGCGATTCAATGGCAAGCTGTCCATTGAGGCCATGTATCCCTTGCGATGAATCTGCAGGTGCCCCATCATGGAATCGGTAATCTGTCCGATCATCATTGCCTTGAATGAGCCGGCAACGGAAACGAAGAGCAGAACCGACACAACGCCGAGCGTGATCAGAATTGAGGTGAGAAAGGTCCGCCGTTTATATCGCCTGAGATTGCGGATGGCGATTTTCAGAATGTTGAACATAATGTTATCCTTTAGTTGATTTTTTCCGACAGGAGCATGCCGTCTTCCAGGTTGAATATGATTTCCGCACTTTTAACCACCTTGGGATCATGGGTGGAAAAGATGAAAGTGGTGGAGAATTCGTCACGCATTTTTTTCATGAGGGTGATGATCCTGTTGGCGGTATCTCTGTCCAGATTGGCTGTTGGTTCATCTGCCAGAACAAGAACAGGATTGGTGACAAGGGCCCTGGCAACCGCTACCCGTTGTTTCTGGCCGCCTGAGATCTGGCTTGGAAATTTGTTTGCCTGATCCTCCATACCTACGGCCTCCAGCATTTTTTCCACCTGTTTCCTGCGCTTTGCCGCTGGCCAGTTTTGGACCATGATCAGCGGGTATTCAATATTTTCATAGACGGTTAGTACCGGGATCAGGTTGAAATCCTGAAAGATGAAGCCGATCTTATCTCCTCTGAATATGGCGGAATCTTTCCGGCTCAGTGAGGTTACATCCTGGCCGGCCACCTCCAGACTGCCGTCACTTGGAGGGTCCAGGCAGCCGATCATGTTGAGCAGTGTGGACTTGCCGCTTCCGGATGGACCGACGAATGAAACAAACGAGGCAGGTTCTATTGTGAAGTCCACCCCACGAACAGCAGGAACAGCGATGTCCCCGACCTGATAGGTTTTGCAGAGGTGTTTGGCAGCGACGATTGGCATGGTATTCCCTCCTTTGGAACTGGCCTGGGCTTGGCTTCAGATAGAATGATCAGGTATTTTATGGGTGACAAGCATGTAATGTGCCAATGCTCATAAAAAAATTTTATTTTGTATATCAACATGTTGCGTTGCCTGCCAGGGCGGGAAGATGCATAAGATTCGACAAATTTTTCCGGCTTCGACATTCTTGTCGACAAGTTGATCACAGGCACCGTATCTTCACACGATCTCTCCCGGCCACATAGTGGGTGGCGATGAATCACGCCCGAAGGAAAAGCATGGTCGAGCCCGCTCATCCCTGACGCAGCAATGTTCAGCAATGTGTATCGGTGGCAAGTGTATCGGCCGCCTTGTGCGTCTGATGGGTCTTGCCCCGATTTCTGCGTATCTGCCCTTGAAGATGCAATGGCCCGGTACGGCAGGCCTGAAATTTTCAACACCGACCAGGGAAGCCGGTTCACCAGTGACAGGTTCACCGGCATACTGCGGGAGGCAGGGGGCCGGATCTCCATGGATGGCAAGGGACGCTGGATGGACGATGTCATGGTCGAACGGCTCTGGCGTTCTCTGCGATATGAGTGTGATTATCTGCACGCCTTTGAGACAGGCAGCGAGGCCCGGCAGGATCCGATCGCCTGGATAACGCTCTAAAACAGTCACCAACCCCTCTCCCGGCTTGACGACGGAACACCCGATGAAGCATATTACAACCTGCCATTACCCGGCTAGACCGGTACTGGTTTTAACAACAGGCGGCATAATCATGAAACCAATCCACCTTGATCACGCCGCCGACCTGTCCAGCCAACCGGGATAATCTTTAGATTTCAGGCCGCGTTTGCTGGGGATGAGGAAGTAAAATAAAAACCGGATCAGGATCATGACAGAAACAGAAAAGGAATCTGGAGCCGCGGCCTCGTATGTGCTGGCCGTGGAAGAGATGAGCTGCGAACACTGCCGGAGCACGGTGGAAAGAGCGGTTCGCGGGGTGGAAGGGGTTGAGTCGGTGGAGGTCGATCTTGAACAGGGAGTGGTTCGCGTGCAGGGGGGGCGGCCCCACAGGGTGATCGAGGCCATCCGGGAGGCGGGATATCCGGCCAGGCCGGTGCCGGAGATCCCGGACAGCTGTCCTCTGGAGCCGGCCGAGGTGACCGCAGATCCCGGGAAAGGGCGTCAGCCAGGCCAGGATGAGTACCTGGTACGGGTGACCGATATGGCCTGCGCCGCTTGTGTCAGCAATGTGGAAAAGGCCATTCTTGCTGTCAGCGGCGTGAGATCGGCAGCGGTCAACCTGGTCGAAAAGAGCGCTCTGGTTACCGGCGGTGATCCGGAAGCCGTGGTGGCGGCGATCGTCGATCACGGCTATGACGCATCCCTGGACGAGAGCAGTCTGCAGCGGCCGGCTACAGTGTCGGCCGGCTACGAGATCGCCATCCAGGACATGACCTGTTCCAGTTGTGTCCGCAAGGTGGAGGAGGCGATCCTCGAGGTCGAAGGCGTTGAAGAGGCCGCGGTCAACCTGGTGGAAAAGAAGGCCAGGGTGGTGGGAGGCGATCCGCAGGCCGTGGTCAACGCCATCATCGATCAGGGGTATGATGCCAGGTTGCTGGCCGGTGCGGAAAGCGGCACCTTTTATCTCATCCCGGAGTCAGCCGGTCCGGATTTGGCCGATAGGGTGGAGAGGCTGCTCAGGACAAGGGATCCCGGGGCTGAAGTCCTGCCGGACGGGGAGCGGCTCCAGGTCACCACCGCCATCCATCCTGCCGATGTGATTCTCCTGCTGGAGGATGCATCCATCCGGGCTGAAATAGAGGAACAGCTCGCTGATCCTTACGCGGACCAGGCGGCCGAGGCCAGGCGGGAGATCGCCCGTTCCTGGGTGCGGGCCATCGTGGCCGGCGTGACCGGATTCGGGCTTATGGCCGGCGATATGTCCGGCCTGTTCCCGGAGGTGCATGAAAACCAACTGTTCTGGGGGCTGGCCGCCCTGGGCTGTCTGGCCGTGATGTACTTCAGCGGCCGGAACTACTATGTCACGGCCTGGAAACAGGCCAGACACGGAGCCGCCAACATGGACACCCTGGTGGCCCTGGGCACGGCCGCAGCCTGGCTGGCTTCGGCCATGGTCATCGTGAAGCCGGACTTCATCCCCGGGCGGGGCAACCACCTCTATCTCGATGCCTCGGTCATGATCCTGGCCTTTCTCCAGTTCGGACATGCCCTGGAAACCAGGGCCAAGCGGACTACCAGCGAGGCCATAGGCTCTCTGGTCGGGCTGAGTCCCAAGATCGGTACAGTGGTCCGGGATGGACGGGAAGTGCAGGTCCCTGTCTCCCTGCTGCAGCCGGGTGATCTCATCCGGGTGCGGCCGGGCGAGAAGATCCCCATTGACGGCGAGATCGTTGAGGGCAGCTCCACGGTGGACGAATCCATGCTCACCGGGGAACCCCTGCCGGTGAAAAAACAGGTTGCTGATCCGGTAACCGGCGGCACCATGAACCGGTCCGGCTCCTTTGTTTTCCGGGTGACCAGCCGGGGCGACGAGACCACCCTGGCCCAGATTATCCGCATGGTCAGGCAGGCCCAGCTTTCCAAGCCGCCCATCGGCCGCCTGGCAGACAGGGTGGCAGGTGTTTTCGTACCCACGGTGATCTGCATCGCCCTGCTCACCTTTGCGGTCTGGTATGCGGTGGCCCCGGATCCACGGCTGGCCTATGCCCTGACCGCCGGCATCGCGGTCCTGGTCATTGCCTGTCCCTGCGCCCTGGGCCTGGCCACCCCCATCGCCATCATGGTAGGGACCAGCCGGGCCGCGGAGCTCAATGTCCTGATCCGCAACTCCGATGCCCTGCAATCCGCCTCCACCCTGACCCATCTGGTGGTGGACAAGACCGGTACCCTGACTGTGGGAAAACCCACGGTCACCGCCGTGGAGGTCGCACCGGGCAGCGGTCTGGAACCGGACCTGATCCTGCAGATGGCGGCCAGCCTGGAGGCAGGATCGGAGCATCCCCTGGCCGAGGCCGTGCTTGCCGCCTGGCGGCGGAAAGGGGAGGGGTTTCTTCCTGTGAGCGATTTTCGGGCTGTGACCGGCCGGGGTATCCGGGCCGAGGTCGATGGCCGGCCCTGCCTGCTTGGCAGCCACCGGTTCATGGAAGAGGAGGGACTGGTCATCCCGGCAGAGCTGGAGCGTTTGGCGGAGCAGCAGGCGGCCGACGGGGGAACTCCCATCTGGCTGGGCAATGCAGAAGGTGTCCTGGGGCTGCTGATCCTCGAAGATCCCATCCGGGAAGACTCGCCGGCCGCGGTCCGCACGCTGCAGGAACGGGGAATCGAGGTGGTCATGTGCACGGGTGACAACCGGGCTACCGGCGAGGCCGTTGCCCGGCAACTGGGCATTTCCACGGTGCACAGCGAGGTCCTGCCCGAGGACAAGCAGCGGGTGGTGCAGAGCCTGCAGGCCGGGGGCGGCAAGGTGGGAATGGTCGGCGACGGCGTCAATGATGCCCCGGCCCTGGCCCAGGCGGATGTGGGCTTTGCCATCGGTTCAGGCACGGATGTGGCCATCGACAACGGCGACATCACCCTGGCCGGCGACTCCCTGGTCCATGTGGCCGTGGCCATCGAGATCTCCCGGGCAACGATCCGCAACATCAAGCAGAATCTGTTCGGTGCCTTTTTCTACAACGTGGTCGGCATCCCCTTGGCCGCCGGGGTCTTTTACCCGTTTACCGGCTGGCTCCTGAAACCCATGTTCGCCAGCGCCGCCATGGCCCTTTCCTCGGTGACCGTGGTCTCCAATGCCAACCGGCTGCGCTTTTTCAGGCCGGATATCGGACGATGATCCGGGGCGCCCCCATGACAGGGGGCTGGAAAGATTGTGGCGGCCGTGTGCGGAACATTCCGGGATGAAACGGTTTTCCGGATGCAGAGACCGGGTGTGGAGGCGATCTTTCAAGGCGCCTGAAAATCGGGCTCCAGGTCGATAATGGTTTCCACCAGGCCGCCAAACCTGCCGTCCCGGAACCAGGGGGCCTGGTGCACCAGGCGTTTTTTGCCTTTGCGGGCCGTGAGATAGGTCCTCCCCGTCTGCCGGGCCAGCATCTCCCGTATCAGCTCGCAGGATCGGATCGAGTGGCATGCATAGAGGCTCTGGCCGATCAGGTCGCCACCGCCGTGCCGGGCGAAATTCTGTCGGGAAGCCTGGTTCATGAAAATGATGTTCGCCTCGCGGTCACAGATGGTCACGCAGGCCGGGTAAGATTCCAGCCAGTCGAAGTCCGGTTGCATCGCTGCTCCTCGTGCAGTTGAAAAGACGGTGTATAGCCCTGGACCGTACTCTCTTGCATGGACAGAGGGTCCTGGAGGTACTTACCCCGGGACGAGGCGCTCTGCAAGTACTGTCATGCAGGAGGCGGTCGCTGCCGAGGTTGATTTTTCGGTCGCGATTTTTTAGGGTGCACAAAACGGAAAAAACGGAAATTCGTTGCCCTGCAGGCAGCAGACAGTTCTAGAGGGCCTTGGGATATCAGGCTGTCCGTTCGGGTTCAGGGCGTGCGCGACGGTTTACCGCAGCCACCTGCGAAATATGCCGGGGAGAAGCGGGTGCGCACGCCAGGGAGAGCGAACGGACGGCCAGGATTGCCGGGTGTCCCCAAGATGTTCAGAGGAGGCAGGCCTTATGCGTTGGCGAGACCGGAGAAGAAGCACCAATATCGAGGATCGGAGATCGCGCCGGATTCCCGGCGGATTCAAGGGCGGTGGCTTGGGACTCCTCCTCCTGGCCCTGGTGGGGATGTACTTTGGCATCGATCCGGCCCTTATCCTCAACATGGGCGGCAACATGCCGGCTCCTTCGGGCCGGTCGGCACCACCCTCGGCCGAAGAGCAGGAACTGGCCGATTTTGTCTCCGTGGTTCTGGCCGATACCGAGGACACCTGGAAGGAGATCTTCCGGCAGCGTGGCCGGGAATACAGGGAGCCGATCCTGGTGCTTTTCAGCGGCGCCGTGGAGTCGGCCTGCGGCTTTGCCCAGGCCGCCATGGGACCTTTTTACTGTCCAGGAGATCGGAAGGTCTATATCGACCTGGCCTTTTATCGGGATCTGAAAAATCAGCTGCACTCCCCCGGTGATTTTGCCCAGGCCTATGTCATCGCCCACGAGGTGGGCCATCATGTTCAGAAACTTCTCGGCATCAGTGACAAGGTGCATGCCCAGAGGAGACGGCTGTCCGAAAAGCAGTACAACAGGTTGTCGGTGCGCCTCGAGCTGCAGGCCGACTGCTTTGCCGGTGTCTGGGCGCATCAGGCCGACCGGGTCCGGCAGATCGTTGAGCCCGGCGATATCGAGGAGGCCCTGAACACGGCCAGTAACATCGGCGACGACCGGCTGCAGCGACAGGCCCGCGGCTATGTGACGCCGGATTCGTTCACCCATGGCAGCTCTGCCCAACGGCAGCGCTGGTTCAGGCGCGGCTACGAAAGCGGGGACATCGCCACCTGCGACACCTTCGGGGCCGCCACGCTCTGAGTGGCCCAAGTCCTGGCGGCGGTATGATGGATCAGGCCCCTGGTACGGCGAGGTCCAGGCCGGCTACCTGGCGGCCCAGCTCTGCAGGGGAGAAATCCAGGAACCTGAACAGCTGGTCTTCCAGTTCCACACACTGGGCGAAGTTCTCCCGGATCAGCCGGTGGCGGTGGGGATCGTCGCGTCCGTAATGTTCCAGGATATAGGCCAGCCGTTCCTCCAGGCCGACGATCTCGTGGTGGCGGACCCGCTTGTCTGCATAGTAGACGATCTCCCTGGTCAGGAAGTGTCCCTGCCGGTAGCGCCGAGGATCGTGTTGGCGGAGGATCACGTGTTCCTCCACAATGGGAGCGAGGTGATCAAATCCGTGCTGGCGGCAGATTTCTGCCCCAATGCGGGCATGGTTGCACCGTTCGCCAAGGCAGGGCGTCTTGGCGATATCGTGAAGCAGGCTGCCGCTGATGGCCAGGCGCAGGTCAGGCAGGGGAGAGGCCCTGTCCGCATCCTGCAGCCCCTTGATAATGGCGGCTGAAACCCGGGCAACGACGAGCGAGTGGCGCCGGATGTTGTCCAGCATGCCGTACTGCTCCATGAGCTTCACGCATTCCCGGATCCCTGGGATCCGCAGGACAGGTGGATGGCCGGTTTTTTCGGTTGGCATTTCCATTGAACGGACTCGGTCGATTGCTCTGGCGGAATGTTCCGGATGTGGTAGACTGGATATCGACAACCATTTTTCAGGTACCCTGAAGAACCATCCCGATGAACAGCACTGCCGTATCGGTCACCGGACGGCCGCCACGATATTTCGATATTGCTGATTTCCATTCTGCCCTGTATCCATGCTATCTGTCAATAATCTCAATCTCCAGTACGGCAACAAACAGATCTTCCGCGATGTCTCGGTCCAGGTGCACAACGGCGACCGGATTGGTCTGGCCGGTGTCAACGGGGCCGGCAAGTCCACCCTGCTGAAGATCATGGCCGGAGAACAGGAGACTGATCCGGGAATCGTCAACCGGGCATCCTGGTTCACGGTGGCCTACCTTCCCCAGGAAATGACCCTGGAACAGAGTGATCGGAGTGTCTATGAGGAGGCGGAAAGCGCCTTTGCCGATCTCCTGGCCGCCCAGGAAGAGCTGGATTCCATCGCCGGGGAGCTGGCCACCCTCCCGCCCGGGGATCCGGAGATCGAGCCGTTGCTTGCACGGCAGGGAGAACTGCAACACCTGCTGGAGGGGCGGGACGTCTTCCGCATCAGGGCCAGGATCGAACGGATACTCTCCGGCCTGGGGTTTGCGGTGGCGGATTTTCAACGGCCGGTGGCCAGTTTCTCGGGTGGCTGGATCATGCGGCTCCTGCTGGCCAAGCTTCTCCTCAGGGAACCGTCCCTGCTTCTCCTGGACGAGCCGACCAACCACCTGGACCTGGATTCCCTCACCTGGCTGGAAGAGTTCCTTCTTCAGTATGCGGGTGCCCTGATCGTCATCTCCCATGACCGGGCCTTCCTGGACCGGATCACCACCATCACCTGGGAGTTGAGCCTGGGACGGCTGACCGTCTACAAGGGGAACTACAGCCGCTACCTGGAGGAAAAGGCGCAACGGCTGGAGCTGGAACGGGCAGCCTACAACAATCAGCAGGCCCAGATCCGGCAGACAGAGCGGTTCATCGCCAGGTTCCGTTCAAAGTCCACCAAGGCCAGGCAGGTACAGAGCCGCATCAGGCAGCTGGAAAAGATGGAGCGGATCCAGCTGAGCGAAACCGAACAGACCATCCGCTTTTCCTTTCCCCCGGCAGCCCCTTCCGGCCGCGACGTCCTGAGCCTGCAGGGCGTGAGCAAGAGGTTCGGCGACGTGGAGGTGTTCCGGGACCTGGATCTCTCCCTGCAGCGCGGAGACAAGCTGGCCGTGGTGGGGGTGAACGGCGCCGGCAAGACGACGCTGCTCAGGATCCTGGCCGGCCTCGAGCCGGCCGAAGGCTCCATTCGCCTTGGCCACAATGTGATTGTCTCCTATTTCGGCCAGCATCAGGCCCGTGAGTTGGCCGGTGAGCTGACTGTACTGGACACCGTCTATTACCAGACCGAGGAGCTGAACATGACCCAGGTCCGTTCCCTGCTGGGGGCCTTTCTTTTTTCCGGAGACGAGGTGGAAAAGAAGGTCAAGGTCCTCTCCGGAGGCGAGAAAAGCCGGGTGGCTCTGGCCCGGATGCTGGTCAGGCCGGCCAACCTGATGCTTCTGGACGAGCCCACCAACCACCTGGACATCAGTTCGCAGGAGGTGCTCCAGGAGGCCATGGCCCAGTACGAGGGGACCATCATCGTGGTCTCCCACAACCGTTTTTTTGTCAACTCCTTTGTCAACAAGGTCCTGGAAATCCGGGATCACCGGGCCTGGCTTCACGAGGGAAACGTGGATGATTACCTGGCGCGGCGAAAGAAGGAGGAGGCGGCAAGCGGACCGCCGGGAGCGGCGAGACAGCCGGAAGGCGGCCGGGATGGAAAGGATGCCAGGAAGGCCCGTCGCCGGGAACGGGCCCTGCGCAGGCAGCAGCTGACAGCCCGTCTGAAACCGTGGAAGCAGAAGGTCCGTCGGGCCGAGGAGGCCATCGAACGGCTGGAGGCGCGCAAGACGGAACTGGAAGCCCTGATGGCCGATCCGGAACTGTATCACGATCAGGGCCGCTGGGCCGAGGTCTCCAAAGAGTATGGAGACATCGAGCGCCGGCTGGCCAACCGGTACAGCCAGTGGGAAGAGGCCCAGGAAAAGATAGAACAGATCGCGGCGGGCGGCGAGCCGGTCACCTCGTGAAAGGAGCAATACGATGAAGAAACTGATTCATTCCCTGCTGGGGATGCTGGTGGTCCTTTCTGTGGGCTACTACTTTTATCGGACAGCAGGCGGCCAGGCCCCGGCCACCTACTATGCTGATTATCTGCCCCGCCAGACCACGGCCACCCTCCGGCTGGACAGCATCAACGAGATAGCGGACGCCTTTGCCGCCTCTCCCCTGGGACATCTCTTCTCCCGGCAGACCATGCACCGGATACTCGACGACCTGCAGGCCGGACCGGAGGCCGTTCAGAAGTATGACCGGTTCCATGACGGGGTGGTCTCCCTGTTCACCGATCCCTCCTTCCGTACCTTTTTGGGAGACGACATGGTCCTGGCCCTGCTGCCTCTGGATCGGGAAAAGATCGCCCGGGAGCCGGTGGACGAGCTGCGCCGTTCGCTGGTTCTCATGGCCACCTCGGCCGCCTCTGGTTCGCTCGATACCTTTGCCCGTCTGGTGATGAGCAGGAGCCTGTCCACCGAGCAGGTGGCCGGCCGCGAACTGACCAGGGTGGAACTGGATACGGGCGAGGTGGTGTACGGCTATGTGGACGGCAAGGTGGTGCTGCTCGCCCTGGATCCCCGGCCGCTTCTCACCTGTCTGGAGGTCAGGGAGGCAACGTCGCAGGAGGTGAGTCTGCAGGCCTCGCCCCTGTTCGGGAACAGCCGCCGTTTCTGGGCGGAGTCCGCTTCCCGGAAGCCCTATCTTCGTTTTCACGTCAATGTAGACACGATCCACAGATATCTTGCCGGCCAGGAAGATGAACGGTTCCAGGAGGCGGCCAGATATCTTCAGGGATTGACCAGTGGCAGCTACATCGTCTTTGCCGGCAAGGGGCGGCTCCTTCTGGCCAGCCGGCTGCACTGGAACCTGGACGAGCTGGATGAAAGTGCACGCCGGCTCTACAACCCAGAGGGACAGGACAGTATCTCCCTGCACCTTTTCGGTCCCCGTTCTCTGTTCTATTTTTGGGCCCCGTCCCTGGGCCTCGCCCAGCTCAGCGGGGATCCCCTGGTGACCGGCCAGGAGGAATACCAGAAGATGGACCAGGTCCTCCAGCAGGAGTTGGGGGCCTCCATTGCCGAACTGGCCACTGTCTTCGGGCCCCAGTATGGGCTGGTCCTGGAGGATATCGTCAATGCCGGTTTTTTCCCTCTGCCCAGGATGGCCGTCTTCTGGCAGGTGCGGGACAGGGAGCGGGCGGCAGCCATCGTGGACAGGTTGCGCGGCCTGATCGGCCGGCGGGCCGCAGTGCAGGAAAAGCAGGCGCAGGTGGATGGGAAGACGATCTATTTCTGGCCGTTTCTACCCGGCGAGGCCACCCAGCTGGCACTCCTTCTGGACGAGGACATGGTGCTGCTGGCCAACAGCAGCAAGGATCTGCGGAACATGGTTGGGCAGGACAGAAGCGGTGCAGCCCCCCTTTCCTTTGCGATGGATCGGGAGGTCAGGGAAGAGCTGCTCAGGGCCGAGCATGGGGCCGCGGTTCTCCGCCCAGCCCGGCTGGCCGCCAGGCTCCGGGAGCCTCTCGACTGGGTGGCCGGTGTCGTGGAGGCCAGCCGGAACATCTCTCTGCAAGGGCTGAACCAGGAGATCCTCGCTCTTCTCGGCGGCCTGGAAATCGTTTCCGCTACCACCGACATTACCCCGGTTCACCTCGACAGCCGGATCACCGTGGTGCCGGTTGCACGATAGTCCCCGGCCGATGGATCGGCTCCTCGGCAGGCAGTCATGACCTGGCGGCCAGCCCCTGGTGTGGTCGCCAGTCTGTCCGGAGATCGGGGATCAGTTTTCGAAAAACCGGCGAGATTCTTCTCCTCCGGGCTGACCAGCATGCTACAGAGTGCAGACAGCGAGATCTGATTTCTCCCTACTCAACCCACAGATTCACCAGGCTGAAGCTGTCCACATCCACGAGTCCCTGGTCGGTTATCTTGAGAGAAGGGATCACTGGCAGGGCCAGGAAGCTCATCACCATGAAGGGATCCGCAACCCGGACCCCCAGGCCGGCGGCCGCCTCCAGCACCCGGGCCAGGCCTGCGGCGGTCCGGTCGGCTGGAGCCGAGGCCATGAGCCCGGCCACGTCCAGCACCAGGCGGGCCAGGACCCGGCCGTCGCAGACCACGGCCAGGCCGCCGCCCTGGTCGATGAGGGCCTGGACCGCTATGGCCATGTCCGCGTCCCCGGTCCCCACCACGGTGA
>CAZVDY010000007.1:0-42652 GCA_964626235.1 uncultured Desulfobulbaceae bacterium
GCGGTATCGTGCGAAAGCTACCTGGCAACATCCTGGCAATCCTGTTCACCCTCTGGGTGACCCAGGGTGTCGCACTCGCTGACTCAATCGTTATTTCAGGTAGTTGGAGCACAGGGCCACACCACAACAATCACAATTACTCCCTGGTTCTTGCCCCGGCCATCAGCTGGGACCAGGCGGTCAGCAACAGCACTTCCCTCTATCCCGGCTACCATCTGGCCACCATCACTTCCCACGAGGAGATGGACTATATCAACACGCTTTTGTCCGGAAATACGGAACAGTTTTGGATAGGCGGCTACCAGGATGGCAATGAAACCTCTCCCGAAGAAGGCTGGCACTGGATCACCGGTGAGACATGGAGTTATACGAACTGGGGCCCCGGGGAACCGAACGACTGGTCACATCTACCGGGAAATCCTTCTATATTACACAACGAACAGCATCTGACAATTTTCCGCTGGAGCATCAACGATGCCTGGCAGTGGAATGATGAAGGCTACTACAACAGTCCTGTCAATGGCTGGGTAAGCGGGTATCTGCTGGAATCCAATGATCCTGTTCCGGAACCGGCCACCCTGCTCTTGCTGGGTACAGGACTATTTGGCCTGGCCGGCCTGCTGAGGAGGAAAACACGCTAAGACACGGCTGAACCGAGCAATCTATCCGGTCGAACAATTAAGCATTCCGAGAAACGCGCCTCTTTTTTTCCGTATTTGCGAAAAAGTGTGCGCAAAGGCGGAATTTTATCTGCGTGCACACCCACCTTGAATCCCAGCAGACGAACCAAGGCGATCCCCGGGATTTCTTTCAACCCGAATGACTTTTTCCTGTCCTGTCTTCTTTCTTCCAGGACAATTTTCTTTCTCAGGAGATGGTGGAAGAACTTGTTCCCTTGATGGCTCTCGCAAGGCAACCTTGAAAGATGATTGTCGCCAAGTCATGTCAGGAAAGTGGCAACAATCATCCGGGAGAAAGAGATTCCTGTCCTGATCTACGGATGGACCTGGGAACTCTCTCCTGGACCACCTGCCCACATGTTCAACAACTGATGCCAGCAGGATGATCAGCAACCACGTTGCACCACCTCTTCCTGCCAATCCAAGAGAGAGGACAGTGCCCCCCAAACCAGCCAGCACATCCTCACCTGTCAGAGCTCCCTATGCATCAGGGACGCACGCCATAACAAAACAAATAATTTTCTCTTCCCCCTGGGCCGTGATAAAATTCTTTGTATGAAACAAGGAATTCCGGCTTCATCGTTTTTACTGGCACTTGTCTCCCTGGGACTCGGTGGGACGAACTGTTTCCCGGCCCAGGATCTCCATCCAGACATTGCCGGAACACAACGGATTGCTTTCCACGCCCCCATCGTCTTGGAACGATACCGGGGAAATGCTCGTCCGACCGGCTCTGGGCGCACCTTGATCCGCATTCATCCGCTTGATCCCGACCATGACATGGACCGCGTCCGCCGGGCCGTCAAGAATTCCAGCTATGAACAAGCCCTGCAGATCCTGCAGCCATACCTGCGCGCTCCTCTCGAGTACCCGAGATTCTATTCAGACTATCTGGTATTGCTGGCCTGGACGGGAAAGGCCCGAGAAGCGGTAGCCAGCTTCTCCCGGCTGCCGGCGCGCTTTCCAAGAAGAATCTACCTGCTCAACACCATGGCACATGCCTATCGCACCCTTGGCCGATATCCGGACAGTTGCGCCCTCTACAGGGAATCACTCGCCATGGACAGGAACAATGGCCAGGCCTTTCATGGCTTGATCACCTGCCTGCTGCTCCAGGATGATGTAAGCGGTGCTGCACGTGCCTGGAAGGAATTCCTGCCGGCCAGGAACAAGGGCCTGCTGCACAGGCTGGCTTCTGCTCGGCTCTGGCTCAGACAGGGACACTACCTCAAGGCCTTGACAACCTATCAAGACCTTTACCGGGACAACGTCGAATCCAGATATCGGGTTGCCGCCCAGAGAGAAGAGGACATTCGTGGCCTGAACCCGGCACAACGGGCTGAACTAATACGCATTCTTGGTAACCATGCCGCCCTGGACGACCAGGATGGGAATCAGCTCTTACCAGCATTATTACTGACTCTGATCCTCGATGGACAATACCAGCAGGCCGTCTCGGTGTACCGTGACAACTCCTTGGTTCTCGAACAGGCTGAAAAATGGCTCGTTTACTGGCTGGGCTGGGCCCATTTCAAGACCGACAGAACGGCCGCGGCAAAGACCTTTTTCAACCAGCTTCTCCTGGATCCGCACTATGGCCGGTCCAGTTTTATTGGTCTTGCCTACTGTTCCGCCAGGGAAGGGGATACGGCCGGGGCCATGGCCATTCTCGATCGTCTTTCCCCGGATGACATCCCTGTCCTGTTCGCCAGGGCCTATGTCAGGGAGCGACAGAGCCGTTTCTGGGACGCCATACAGTTTTATGACCGGATTCTGGACAGAGAGGACAATCGGCTGGCCAGGAGATTGCGGATCCTGGCCTTGGGCTCCCTGGGCTGCACCACACCAGCACGGAAACAGGCAGAGGAACACTTTGCAGAGGACCGATCACTCAGGCTATCTCTGCTGGGTGACCAGGCCATGAATTCCATCCGCTGGCAGGAGCCTCGGCAGGCATGGCTGCTGCTTCAGCAACTGCTGACAGAACATGATCTGCCCCGCCTCCGGCACGACTCCATCATTGCCCTGGTGGAACAAGACAGGATGAAAGAGGCAATCTCCCTGTTTCGGGAGACCGATTCAGGCAAGCGGCAGCCGATACCCTATTGGGTTCGAGACAAGATCGCCAAGGCCTTCCTGTACACCGAACAGCCGCAAGAGGCCCTGGAACTGTACAACACTGTCCTCCAGGAGCAGCCCTGGTTTTTCAACGCCAGAATGGGTAGGCTGTATACCCTGCTGGAACTGCGACGGTGGCAGGAGGCCGATGTTGTGCTGCAACGCCTGGAGCATGATACTCCGGCCTTTCTGAAACGCCATGGCAAAAGGATACCCAATCCCGAGCGAATGGAAGTCTTGCTGGCCCGGGGATGGTGGTATGCCTACCAGGACCGGCTCGCCGATGCTGAACGCTATCTCACCAGCCTTCTTACCCGGGCGCCGGCCAACATCGAGCTGCGCAACATCCTCGCCCATGTATACTTATGGCGCGGCTGGCCCCGAAAAGCCATGGAAGAGTTCAGCATATTGCACACCCTAGATCCGGACTACCTGGCCATGCAAACAGGCAGACTCAGGGCGCTCAACGAAACCGGCCGAAAAGAGCTCGCCCGCAACCTGTCCGGACAATTGCTGACAGAGCACCCAAAAAACAAACACCTGCAGCGCCTCGTCCGGGAGCTGCAGGTTGAAGATATGCGGGAACTGGTCGTGGATGCGTCGTTCTATGACGAGGAGGCCGACGCATCCGATCTCCGGCTGCAGACCACACTGTACCAGCCACTGTCCCCATGGACCAGGCTCTACGGGCAGTGGTTGTGGAACGAGGTGCGGGACGAGCAGCTTCTGGATGATTTCAACCGGGTCGGGGCGGGAATCGAGCACCGTTTCTCGGCAACCTGGAAAGGAATCCAGCAGTTCAGCACCGACCTGGACGGTGGGCCAGGCCCATCCTCGCTGACCAGGATCGTCTTCACCCCGGATGACCACTGGAGCCTTGACTGTTTTTATGATACGGCCACCCTTGACATTCCCGCTCAAGCACGGGTCCGGGACATCGGTGCCGACAGCCTCAGTCTCTCGGTCCGGTACAGGCTCGACGAATCCAGCAGCGTTTTCCTCCAGTTTCTCCACGCAGATTTCGACGACAGCAACAGGAGAAACCAGTGGCTGCTGGGCCTGGAGGGAGGACTTTTTGTTGGCAACGACTGGAAAGCCGGGCTGGGCATTGATCTCTACTCTTCAAGCAATACCAGGGAGGATGCGCCGTATTTCAATCCCCTGCGGGACTACAGCGCCAGCCTGACCTTTACGGCCGAACAGACCGTCAACCGCATCTACGAAACCTCTTTTGTCCACCGCCTCTCTCTGACCGGCGGGCTGTACGCCCAGGAAGGCTACCCGGTCGAACCACTCTGGGCTGTCCGTTACGAGCAGGAACATGATTTCTCCGATGTCCACGCCCTCCTCATCGGCGGAACCTGGTCAAACCGGGCCTATGACGGAAACGACACCAACTCGCTCACCATCGACCTGACCTATCGCTATCGGTTCTGATCAGATGCTTGTCCGAATCCTCTTACTCTCCCTGGTCCATATCCTGCTGCTTGTCCAAGCGGCAGCATCCTCCACTGGGCCGCAGCCTTTCCTCGTTCTCTGTTACCACTCGGTACAGCAGGTTGCCGAGACCCCCTATACGACCTCCTTCAGTCGCTTTGCCCAACAGATGGACTACCTGGCCAACCACGGCTATCATCCCGTTTCCCTGAACGATATCAGGAAGGCAGCGGCCGGGGAAATCGAGCTGCCGGACAAAGCGATACTGCTTACCTTTGACGACGGCTACCGATCCTACAGGGAGTTTATCCTGCCCGTCCTCAAGCAGTACGGCTATCCATCGGTCCTGGCCATTGTCGGCCGCTGGATCGAATCACCCCCGGAAGACCTGCCGGAACCGCTTCTCGGCTGGGACGAGTTGCGCCACCTCACCAGAGAACCGCTGGTCGAGCTGGTTTCCCACAGTTACGACCTGCACCGGGCAGTCCAATACACGCCCCAGGGTAATGTTGGCAGCGTGGTGAGTGTCAGACGCTACCTGCCGGCAAGCGGTCGCTACGCCACAGAGGCGGAGTACCGTGCTCTGCTGGCCGATGACTTTGCCCGCCAGCGCCGCCTGTTCAAACGGCAGCTGGGCATGGTTCCCAGCGCCGTGGTCTGGCCCTATGGGCGTTTCAATGCTATCGCCATCGAAGAGGCCGAAAAGGCCGGCTGCTCAATCTGCCTGACCCTTGAAGAGGGGTATGCTTCTACGGATCAGCTGAATCGGATCAGGAGAATTACCATTGCCGATGAACCAATGGAAGAATTCGCCACCAGGCTGACCCGACCAACCGGGACGCCACCTCTCATCCGGGCCATGCAGGTGGATCTGGACCTGATCTACGACCCGGACTCGGAAGCCCAGACCGATCGCAACCTGGGCAGGCTCATCGACAGAATCATCGCCCTGGGTGTCAACACGGTGTTTCTGCAAGCCTTTGCCGATCCGGACGGTGATGGTGCGGCCGAGGCGGTCTATTTCCCCAATCGCCTCCTTCCGGTGCGGGCCGATATCCTCGGGCATGCGGTACACCAGATGATCATCCGCGACCTGCGGGTCTACGCCTGGATGCCGTTGCTCTCCTACATCCTGCCTGATCGGCAAAAGAGCAGAAGACTGGGGGTGAAACAACTGACAGAAACCGGACAACGGGTGCCATCCGAGGAGCACCCCTTACGACTTTCTCCATTCAGCAGAGAGGTGCAGCAAGCAGTCAGAACTCTCTATACAGACCTGGCAGCCCACTGCCAGATCTCCGGCATCCTGTTCCAGGACGATGGATTCCTCCGCGATAGCGAAGATTTCCACGATGAGGCTTCCAAATTCAACAGTGACTACCTTCCCTCCGGCATCACCCGGGAAGCGCTCCTTTCAGGCAGACCGGACACCTGGGACTGGATTCGGGCCAAGAGTCGCTTTCTGGTCAACTTTACCGATCTTCTCAGAGAGGCGGTAGCAAGATACCGACCCAGAGCCCAGTTTGCCCGCAATATCTTTGCCCGGCCACTCTTGCAGCCTGAATCCGAACGGTGGTTTGCTCAGAACTTTCAATTGTTCCTGAAAAGTTACGATCAGGTGGTCCTTATGGCCTATCCCCAGATGGAGAGAACCGAGGAACCTGTTTCCTGGCTCGAACGGCTCGTCCACCAGGTCAAGCGCTATCCCCTGGGACCGGCGAAGACCATTTTCAAGATCCAGACATACGACTGGCAGGAACAACAGTGGCTGGACAATGACCTGCTACTCCGGGAACTTCGGACCATTCTCCGCTTGGGAGGCCGGCATCTGGGTTATTATCCCGATAATCTCTGGGCCAACCGTCCCGAGATCCAGGCCCTGAAACCGGAGATGTCCACGATCGATTTTCCGCGACAGACCCCTGAACCATGAAGATCTTCTCCGGCCTGCTGAATGAATTCATCTATTTTTATCCGATGATCATGAGTATCATCTGGACATTCGGCGGACTGATCTTTTTTTTCCGCCGGGAACAGGAGAACAATGCCCTGCTCCCCACCACGAGCAGCCCTTTTTTTTCGATCATCGTTCCCTGTCACAACGAGGCAGCGCACATCGCCAAGACAGCCCGTCACCTGTTGACACTCAACTACCCAAGTTACGAGATCATCTTCGTTGATGACGGCAGCAGGGACAGGACAAGGGAGGAAATCAGGCTGTTGTGCAAAGAGCACCCGAGGATACGGGGCATCTACCTCGACCAGAACCAGGGCAAGGCAAGTGCCCTCAATGTCGGTTGCCTGGCGGCGAAAAGTGAACTGCTGGTGACCATGGATGCTGATGCCCTCCTGGATCGCAACGCCCTCCACTATCTGGCCCATCATTTTATCCGTTATCCCCGGGTCGGCGCCGTCACGGGGAATCCCAGGGTACTCAACCGAACCACCCTGCTGGCGAAAATACAGGTGGGAGAATATGCCACCATCATCGGTCTGATCAAGCGAAGCCAGCGGCTGCTCGGCAAGGTCCTCACGGTATCGGGTGTGCTGGCGGCATTCCGGCGTTCAGCACTGCTGTCGGTGGGCTTCTGGGACACGGACATGCTGACCGAAGACATCGACATCACCTGGAAGCTGGAAAAAAACTTCTGGGACATCCGGTACGAAGCCAGGGCACTCTGCTGGATCCTGGTACCGGAGACCATCAGCGGTCTCTGGAGACAACGGCTCCGGTGGGCCGAGGGAGGAATCCAGGTTTTGTGCAAGCACAAGGATATCTGGAGCAATTGGGAACAGCGGCGACTGTGGCCGGTCTACGTGGAGTTCATCATCTCCATATTCTGGTCCTATGCTTTCTGGGCATTCGTGCTGCTCTGGCTCGTTCAGCTTGCCTTTGGAACCGGTCTTCCCATCCAGGTCGCGCCCCTGATTCCACCGCGGTGGACAGGCGCCATCCTGGCCGTCACCTGTCTCTTTCAATTCTGCGTGAGCCTGCTCATCGACCACCGGTATGAAAAAAACATGCTCAAGTACCTGTTCTGGGTTATCTGGTATCCATTCGCCTACTGGATGATCAACTCCCTGACCCAGGTGGTGGCGACTCCCAGGGCCCTGCTCCGACAACTGGGACAACGACGCAGGGCCGTCTGGACGAGTCCGGACAGGGGGCTCGGCTGATGGCCAGGGACGACATCCAACTCATCGACCGGCCGGAGCTAAAGAGCATCTCCCGGCAGGTAACCGAATGGTCTGTGACCGCCATCATGTGGCTTCTCTGGAGCTACCTCTTTCTGCCGCTTCTGAACCTCATTCCCTGGGTTCTGGGAATACATTTTTTTTACACAGAAGTTGTTGAGAAGTTATCTCCTGAGGCGTATTATATGATTTTTCTGCGGTTACTGCTCCTTATCTTCATTGTCCTGTTCATTATAATTGCTTGGGGTTACTATAATTACCTCGTTTTCGGACAACAGGAGCTACGGAGAACCGCAGCGGTGGCCTCAAGAGAAGATCTCGCCCGCTGCTTCCGGCTGAGCAGCAGAACCGTCGCCTCCTTGCAGAACAGCAAAGAAATCCGCTGGAGCGGCCCGGTCCAGGCCCGGAACTCCTGCGAGGCAGGCACTACAAGGGAAAACGAGAGGACCGGAGATTCATCCTGAACCGGAAGTATCCTGAAAACCATGGAACGGGACAACGATCCGAAGCGTCTTGGCAGCCACCTTTCGAGCATCTACCAGAGAAAGGAATGGAAGCATCAATGGGTCTTTTTTCTGCTGGTGCAGCAGTGGCCAAACATAGCGGGCAGGGAAATCGGTGCTCAGAGCAGGCCGGCCTTCCTCCGCAACCGGGAACTCTGGGTGTACGTGGACAATTCATCGCTGATGCAGCATATCCACCTGCAGAAAGTCGATCTGCTGGCCAGGATCCGAGAGAGATTTCCCGACCTAAAGCTCGCTGATATTCGGTGGCTCTGCCGGCCGGGAGACGAGGTGACAGAAACCGCACCCTCCAGGATACGGCCTGAACTTCCCGCCGAATCCAGGCCGGCTGCAAAACGGCAATACAGCCGTTTTCAGGAACTGACTAAGACCATATCAGACCTGGAGTGCAGGGAGTCGCTCAACAATCTCTATCGCTGCTTCCAGAAACAATCCGCAACGAATGAATAATACGATTATCGATCTTATAGGCAACACGCCCCTGGTGACCATCAGAAGATTGTGGCGTCACCCTGACATCCCGATCCTTGCCAAACTCGAGTCGTGCAATCCCGGCGGTTCGGTCAAGGACCGAATAGCTCTCTCCATGGTGGAGGCCGGTGAGCAGTCCGGAGAACTGACCAGCGAAAAGATCCTGCTCGAGGCGACCAGCGGCAACACCGGCATCGGCCTGGCCATGGTCTGTGCAGCCAAGGGGTATCGTTGCCAGCTGGTCATGCCTGAATCCGCCAGTGTGGAACGGCGACAGATCATGCAGGCATATGGCGCTGAAATATTGCTCACCCCGGCCCGCCGCTCCACCGACGGTGCCATAGAAAAGGCGTATGCAATGGCCCGGGAACACCCGGAACTCTATTTTCTCACCGACCAGTTCAACAATCCCGCCAACTGGCAGGCCCATTACCGTACCACTGGACCGGAAATCTGGACCCAGAGCAGGGGAAGGGTCACCGACATCATCGTTACCCTGGGAACGTCGGGAACGGCCATGGGCCTGGCCACCTGGTTCGGCGATCATCATCCCGAGGTGCGGGTCATCGCGGTGGAGCCTTACCTGGGGCACAAGATCCAGGGCCTCAAGAATATGAAGGAGTCCTACAAGCCCGGTATTTTTGACAAGTCACTCCTGTACAGAATCGTTAACGTTGCAGACGAGGACGCCTTCCGTACCGCCAGGGCTCTGGCCCGGGAAGAAGGCATCTTTGTCGGCATGAGTTCCGGTGCAGCCATGTTCGCTGCCATGCAGCGGGCCGAAGAACTCGAAGAGGGCATGGTCGTTGTCCTGTTTCCTGATGGAGGCGAGCGCTATCTCTCCACTCCTCTCTTCATCCGGCAACCGAAACCTGAACCACGCAGGCAGCAGCTCCGTTTCTTCAACACCATGACACGGAAAAAAGAGGTGTTTCGGCCTGTCCGCAAGGAAAAGATAACCTTCTACGCCTGCGGGCCCACGGTCTACGAATCGCCAAACCTCGCCCACTGCCGCCGCTTCGTCGTTGCCGACCTGATGATCCGCTACCTTGAGGCAAAGGGATATACGGTGGAGTCCTACATGAACTTCACTGATCTGGACGACAATACCATTGCAGGCGCAGCGGCGGCCAATCAGCCGCTGAAAGAGTTCACTGACCGGTTTATTCGGGAATTCCGCCAGGCACTCGCTGTCCTGGGTGTCAAGGAGGCTGCAGGATATCCTCGTGCCTCGGAGCATGTAGGTGACATGATCGAGATCACCCATGAACTCATTCACAAGGGATATGCCTACGAGAAACACGGCTCCATCTATTTCGACATTTCCAAGTTCAGGCAATACGGCAGACTCTCCGGTGTCGACCTGGGCAAGATTCAGCTGGGCAAAACCGTTGACCTGGATGATTACGAGAAAGACAACCCCCGTGACTTTACACTCTTGAAACGGTCCACCCTGGACGAACTGAAACGAGGGATCTTTTATGAAACCGACTGGGGCAACGTCCGGCCGGGCTGGCACATCGAATGTTCCGCCATGTCGACCCGCTATCTTGGTGAAACCATCGACATCCACACTGCCAGCCAGGACCTGATGTTTCCCCACCATGAAAATGAAATCGCCATTGCCGAGGCCCTGACCGGCAAACCACTGGCACGTTACTGGCTTCATTCCGGCCTGACCCTGCGGGACGGACGCAAGATGTCTTCTGACCACGATAACGTTGTCCTGCTCTCCGAGCTTCTGGAAAAAGGGTATACCGGCCGAGAGATCCGGTTCATGCTCCTTGGAGTGCACTATCGCAAGCCCCTGCAATTCTCATTCAAACGGTTGGATTCCTGCCGTAGCGCCCTGCAACGCATCGATGAATTCACCCGTAAACTCTTCTGTCTTCCGCCAGGGCTGCCCCATGCCGAGGTGACCACCTATGTCTCTGCCCTGGAAGAAGGCTTTAGCAGGGCCATGGATGATGATCTGAACATTTCAGGAGCCATAGGCGGGCTCTTCGAGTTCATCAAAAAGACCAACCCGATTCTGCACTCAGGCTCTCTGGATCAGGAACAGAAAAACGAAATCCTGGAAGTGTTGCGGAAGATAAACCGGGTACTCGCCATTCTCGACCTGGATCAATGCCCCCTGGCACCGGAGATCGACCGCCTCATCCGGGAGCGCGAGGAAGCCAGAAAGCGGAAAGACTGGGGTGCGGCCGACCGGGTGCGGGACGAGCTGCTCCGGCGGGGCATTACCGTGCGCGACACGGCCTCGGGACCGATCTGGCAGCAGAACGCGGTCTGCAGATTATGCGATTCCGCCTCGCAAAATGAGAGTTGATTTCTTTTTTTCTCCCCTGTACATTTGCCGGGAGCAGGGTGCGCCAGTAGCTCAGCAGGATAGAGCAACGGCCTTCTAAGCCGTGGGTCGAGGGTTCGAATCCTTCCTGGCGCGCCAGTTTCCTCCGGGGAAGAGAGAGCCTTCCTTCTGCCGACTCCAGCTTCACCCGGGAAAAATGGGCCGGGGACAGCAGGCATGCGGCCCTGCTCTTCGCAGAGCCTCTTGTTGTTTACCAGTTCCTCAAATAAAAACAGCGTCGGGTCTCATTCGATCAGGACCCGACGCTGTTTCTTTTCCCGCAAAGGAGGGAATCGCTATTTTTTCTTCAAGGCCTTCCGCCGTTTTGCTGCTCCGGCCAGACCGACCATTCCAGTACCGAACAGCAGCATGGTCGTCGGTTCCGGTACAGGATCAGGATCGGCCTGCACCAGCATATTCCCCTGATAAATGCCGGTAACGCTGTTGTTGCCATTGACGAACTGGCCACCGAACCACACCATCAGGGAACCAACGGTTCCATTGTGCCATCCTGAAAAGGTATCAGGCAGGTCCAGGGTGACAGTAAAAAGCGGATAATTGTTGCCATTGTTGAAAGACAGGCCATTGGCATATCCGCCCTGCGCTACCCAGGAGGGTGCCTGGCCGGTGATGTTGCCATCTGTTACCGTATCCAGGCCGGTCGCCCAGTTGGTGCTATTGTAACCGCTCGTCGAGGAGGTACCCCAGGCGCTGACAGTAAAGTCCTCACCCCAGCGTTGAGCTGTTGTCCCTCCCAGACCCCAGAGGTTAAACTGAGCAAGACGATCGCTGGTGGTTCCCATCCAGGCCAGGTACGATGCGGTGTCGGTTCCTGAAGTAAACGTGGTCAGAGGGGTGCCGCCAGTTGGGTAGAAGCGCCGGGCATCGACATAATCCCTCGGCTCCCCACTACCGCTACCTACGATAACCCCACCGACACTGTTCATCATGTCGTTGCCGCTGAAGCTGAAGTGCCATGTTTGAGCATCAGCTGCTGGGGCAAACACCATGGCCGCTGACACTGCAGCAGCTGCAATCAATAGTACATTGGTTTTGCGCATCCTCTTCCTCCTGCTGTACTAGCAATCTTTGTTCTCTGCACCTCTCGGTGCGATGTTGTTTTTTTCCAATCAACTCGCTTAAAAGACACTGCCACATGCTTTTATCGCTATATAGTATGCATTCTCTATGCCATATATCGGCAACAAATAAAAAAAATTAGGCGAAATATCTCCTAAACCGGCTTTTATTTTATCTGCCAGGGAAATTAACCAGTAAAAAGCGGCGAGGTTAGTGTTCAGGAAACGTGCTGGAGCCCACAAGAACGAGGTTTCAGACCCCTTCTTTTCTTTTTTCTGAGCTTTTTTTCCAAAATTTCGGAAAAAAAGATTTTTTTTACCGGACCGGACAGTGGGCCTGACCGTTGTTTTTTTTGCTCTAGGATGCGCCCAAGGCTTCGGCGACTTTACTTGCCACCACTGGCAAGGTCTTCAGATTCGATGTCCTGGTAAGAAAATACATAGGAACCGTGCGAGCGACAGCAGCACACTGATTGAAATGCTCCGCATCACCGGTACGGTGAAGGAGTCTGGCAGGAATTGAATGCCGTACCAGCTCCACCATCCGCTCTGCGGGACGCACTCCGACAAGACCGAGGTCCCGGCCGGTTCGGAGAACGAAAATTGCTGCCAGCGGCAAAACAGTGGTCGGAATATCCTGAGGATATGGATAGAAATACTCGGTAGGCGAGGAAGGAACACGCCCAAGTCGATCAAGAGTAATAGAATATAGCTCCGCCAGCTCAGCAGAAAGTTTCATGAAGGGATAGGCGGGCCGCATGGTGACACCATCTGAAAGACAATCCAGGCCCACCACGTCATCACTCAATCCGGCACAACCGAACTCTTTCTGCATGGCCAGGGCGAGGCTCGATTTACCTGCTCCCGATTCCCCCATGAAGAGGATGGCCCCCTTCCCATCCGGATGCATGACACTGCTTGCATGGACAACCAGGGCGTTGCGCTGGAACAGCAGTACACCGAACACCGTTCCCAGCAGATACTGTTCTATCAGCCCCCGGTCGGCCTCTGCCTGAGGGATGATGCGGATGCTCTGCCCTTGCAGCAGATGGAAGGTTGCTACATCGCGAAAAAAAAGAAGTGCCTCCTGACGATCAACCTGGAAATGCCAAGCCTTTCCGGCAAAGGATGCTGGAGTGGCAGCAGCCTCGTCCAGCGAGACCGTCACATCAAACGTGGCAGGAGGAACAGGGTCGAGAAAAGAAAAGGGAAAGGTTGTCTGAACATGCAACCCGTAGAGATGATAGTGATGAAACATTGCCCTGCCGCTTTTTTGGCCACAAAAAAGGCCGACCGGATTTCCGGTCGGCCTGGTCTTTTTGCGAAAAAAAGTGCTGACTACAAACTTGGGTGTACAGTTCCCGGATGAAGCCCCTGTCCATCGTTGGTGCCCCAACCCTTTGGAGCCAGAGTGATCTTTTCGACACTGCCGTACCTGACAAGACTTGGTGTTTTCCACGTCTTTTTCTTGTTCATTGCCTTCTTCCTCTCGGTCATGGTTTTCTACCTCCGTCCTACTATAGAACTCGACTCATATGTGGCAGGTGTCTCTTAGACCTCGGTAGGTTATGTATAATAAAGCACCTAACCGTTACCTTGTCAAAGATTTTTTTTAAAAAAAACCGCTTTTCCCAGGACAAAAAAACAGTTAACCAGAAACCTCTGGCCCGCAATACTTTTGGGCCGCCAGCCTCTGACGTACCCGCCGAACACATCCTTGCCTGCCCCCACTCACCTCTCATCTGCATAACGGATCACCAAACCTTACGCCGCTAGGCAAACACCTCCAGCCAATACCATAAGGCCAAGGTACAATAAAACTGCACCGGTGTATCTCCACAGTTGTCAATATTGCTGAGACAAGCCTGATAGCGTTTCCGCAGCACAATGGTATCCACATAGCGGGATACAACCTCCCTGTTGTGAAAGAACGCATGCTCCAGGAGGGCTCGATCCCTGTCCAGCATCCTTCGGACAAAATTTGGAGAAAGATTGGCTTTGGATGGACGCCACTGGACACTGACCGGTAATATATTCATCATAGCTCGCCGTAAAACGATACGACTCCAGCCGTGCAACAACTTCTGCTCCGGTGGCATGCCAAGGCAAAATTCGACCAACCGCCTATCGAGAAAAGGATAGCGGTCCTCAAGACCATGCAGCGCGGCAGCCTTGTTGGCCATTTCAAGGATTGCCGGCAGAGCCGGCGCGCGGAGTGATTCCCGGTGATGCTGCGCAGCATCCCTCGCTGTCAGTTCCATTTCCCCGGTTTTGAGCCGTTGATCAGCTTGGATCTGTTCAGCAAAATGCGGCTCCAAAGGGAACCGGTTCTGCCATTGAGTCGCTCCTCGTTCGAAAAAAGCCGCCAGAAATCGGGGCAGGAGCGGTTGGACAGCAGGCTTGAGGCCATACCGCCAGGCAAGGCGTGTCGTCGAAATCCTGCTCTGATGCACCTCCTTGATACAACGTGCCTCATGCCAGAGCTGCCGCCATCGACCAGCATAGACCATCTCGGGCAACCGCTCATACCCATAGGACACCACTGAATCGCCATCGATTCCATCGAGAAAGATCCGCACCCCTCCTTTTCTGGCAGCCTCAAACAATCCCTGGTGGATATAGAGGTTTGGACCGAAAACCGGCTCATCCATCTGGTGAACGGTTGTCCGCAGGTTGGCCAAGGGGCTCAGCCGGTCAGCGCGTATCCAGTGTGGAATGAATTGGTAATGAAAAAGAACCGCCTCGATATGGCGGCGCTCGTCAATCAGCTCAAGATCCCTGCCGGTGAGCGAGGGAAACACGGCGGAAAAGGTATGCAGCCTGTGTCCGGTATTCTGTCTCTTGTAAATCTCAGCCGCTGTGCAGGCGATAGAGGAGGAGTCGAGGCCGCCGCTCAGGCTGGATCCCACCGGAAAGGCGGAGCGCAGCCGACAGGAAACTGCCTCGGTAAAAATGCTCCTGAAGGCTTCCGTATACTCGTGCTCATCAACAAATCTGAAGGAAGGCACTTCAAGAGCTGACCAGTACTCGGTCATCTTTTGCCGACGTCCGGCTACCAAGAGGGAATGGCCGGGAGGGAGCCTGTAGATGTCCTTGTAAAAGGTTGAGACGGTATCCCGGGCGATCCGGAGAAGGTAATCGGCCACCATCCCTTCGTTTATCTTCGCCTCTATGCCCTCAAGAGCCAGGAGCGCCTTGATCTCTGATGCAAAGGCGAAGCATTGGGTATTGTGAACGTAGTACAGAGGACGAATCCCCAGGGGGTCACGGGCACAAAACAGTCTATTTCTGGCAGCATCCCAGACCACAAAGGCAAAGTCTCCGATCAGATATCGGGGACACTTTTCCCCCCACCGGAGATAGGCGGCAAGAATGAGGCGGCTGTCAGAGATATTTTTCCGGTCCTGCCCACTGATGCTGAAAGTCGAAAGCAGCTCGTCACGATTGTCGATCCGGGCATCCGCCACCAGTACAAGCCGTGCCGGACCGTGGCGGACCGGCTGCCGTTCTCTGATCGACTCAGGCGTTGTCCACAGCAGGTTGTGTCCCATCCCTATGGAACCACCGGACCAAAATCCCTGCCGATCTGTCCCCCGGTGCCTGAGATGCTCGCCCATCAATCTGATATCACGTGGGTTGACCTGCCTCCGGTCAAGATAATGCAGGCCAAATATTGCACTCATGAATCTTTGATACTGATCTCTGGAAGCAGGGTAAATCTCTCCATCTTGTCGACCTCACCGATCACCACCCGGTCTGCTACTGTCAACCAGGCATGGGCATCCAGCCGGCCACTGTCCTTGGCCACACCGATGTGCAGCCGCGTTTCTATTCCATTATGTGTTAGCAAAAACCGGGCCACTAGAGCATTGGTCAAGCAGGTAGTCCCAGGTATTCTTGCAGCCGCAGCCTGCACGGCCCAGGTTATATCCTGTTCATTCCGGCTGGCCTCTCCCGCAACCTGCGGGCCGCTGAACCAGCGCACCACTCGCCTGAAAGGAAAAAGAGTCAAGGCCCCCCGAACCGCCACCTGCAGGACCACCGCCTGGCAGAGTAAAATCTTCCGCGACCGGCTGAGCCTGAGAAATTGCCTTATCAGAGGTTTTTTTTTTGCCAAACCGGTTCCTGTTACTGCAGCAGTTTCCTGTTTGTCCAGATATCAGCCTGTTTCTGCAAGGTAGCCAGCCAGTGATTCATGAGTCGGGAGCGGGCGGCAGCGCTCAGCTGTTCTCTGATCCGGGACAGTGTCTTCGTATCTGCAGGCTCCTCGCCTTCGGCGCGGTCAAGTACCTGGTAGACAAAAAAGACCGTACCGGATGCCACGGGCTGGTCAGGGAATTTTTTGTCCCAAGGAAGGGCAAAGGCGTGTCGAAAGACGGCAGGGATCACCTTGCCCGTCTTGTCCGCCGCTGATCGTTTCACCATGTCGGTCTCTTCGACTTCTGCAGGAATACCGTCATCAGCGGCAAGGGCGCCGGATTCACGGGCCGCAACAAGGGTATCCTCTGCCGCCTTTCTGGCAAGTTCCACGCTTTTCTCCCGCCTGAAATCCGCTTCCACCCTGTTTCGCACCTCGCTCAACTCGGGCAGAGAAGACTCCTGAATGTCATCGACGTAGAGAATGGCATAGCCACCCTTCACCTCGATGACCGAAGAAAGCTCGCCCTTGTTCAGGGAAAAGGCCTCGGCAAGAAATGCGGGATCAGCGAGGACCTTCTGGTCTTTCGGGGGGCTCTTGCGCTGGAAATAATCGGTTTCCCTGATCTCCAGGCCACTTGCTGCAGCGAATTTCTCCAGACTGCCTGCCCGCATGATACCCTCATAGGCCTCTGAAGCCTTTTTGAAGCTCTCGGCTGAGGCAGCCTTGGCAACCAATTGACGCCTGATCTCTTGTTTAACCTCGTCAAACGGCCGGACCGTTTCCGGGCGTATTTCTTCCAGTTTGATGATATGAAACCCGAACCTGGTCTCCACCGGCCCCCTGATTTCCCCGGGCTGCATGGCAAAAACCGCATCCTCGAACGGCCTGACCATTCTGCCGCGGCCGAAGAAGCCGAGATCACCGCCGTTGTCCCTGGACGGTCCTTCGGAATACTTCTTCGCCAACTCGGCAAAATCCTCCCCTGCTTCGGCCTGGGCCAGGATCTTCAATGCCTGCTGCTTCTTTTCACTCCTGGCCGTCTCATCGGCACCCTGCTCCACTTTGAAGAGGATATGGCGTGCCCGTCGCTGCTCAGGGGTCACGTAGGCCGTCTTGTTGGCCTCATAGTAGGCACGCACCTCATCCTCCGTAGCTTCGGCAGCATTTTTCCCAGCTTCTGAAGAAAAATAGAGGTATTTGAGGCGCCGTTTTGGCTCCTGGCGGTAATCCTCCCGATGATTCTCGAACCAACCCACCAGCTCGGCTTCGTCGATCTGGACCTTGTCTTCAAACTGTCTGGCGTCCAGTTTCAGGTAGGCCAGCCTTATGGACTCATCCTGGAAACGGCTCCAGGTCTTTGCTTCCAGGTCGGAAACATAGGCAAAGGCGGCAACCGCCTCGCCCACCTTGGCTGCCAGCAGGTCGGAACGCAAACCGTTCTCGAACGAGGTCGGAGTCATCCGGTTCTGGGCCAGGATCTCCTCATACCGGTGCAGATCAAAGTGGCCGTTTTCCTGAAACACCTCCATCGTACCGATCTTCTGTCGGGTCATGTGGTCCGAAACCGCGATGCCCATCCTCTGGCCTCCCTGCCGAAGCAGGGCATCACGGATCAGCTGTCCCAGAACCTGCTGTTTGAAACCGGCGTTTTCCAGCAGGTCTGGCGGCAGCTGGCCGCCGAACTGCTGGCGAAGATTATCCACAGCCCGCTCATAACTTCGTTGAAATTCCTGCAGGCTGATCTCCTCTCCATTGACCGTGGCCACGGAGTTGCGGTTCCGCGTTATGTTGGTTCCAACACCCCAGAAAATAAAAACCACGGCAATGACCAGAACCACCCCCTGGATGAGCAGGGACTGGGCCCGTTTACGCAAAATGTTCAACATGATGTTTCGACTCCTTCAGCTGTGGGTAAACATTTCGTGCTGTTCATTACCCCAGAACCAGTCTGCCATGCCAGTGAAAAATGACCATCCGTTTCTGTGTGGTACTTCACCGGAATATTCCATAAAAAAAATAGAAGCTGTTTTCTTGACAAATAGCATACCCTATAGTATTAAACGCGTGCTTTACGTTATATGGCCTAACATTTTTATTCAATCCATATTATTTTTTGCCTAAGGAGGACAACATGGCAACTATCGAGCACAATGGTAAAGTCTATGAGGTGGATGAGGACGGCTTCCTGCTCAAAGGCGCCGAAGACTGGGATGAAAACTGGGTAGACTATGTCAAGGGCGTTGAGGGTATTGCCGAAATCACCGATGAGCATCAGAAGGTCATCGATGCCCTGCAGGAGTACTACAAGAAGAACGGTATTGCTCCCATGGTACGTATCCTCTCCAAGACCACCGGTTTTCCGCTGAAAAGGATCTACGAGCTGTTCCCGTCCGGACCCGGCAAGGGAGCCTGTAAGATGGCCGGTCTGCCCAAGCCCACTGGTTGCGTCTGATTCCCTACCTTAGAGCATCCTCAAGTTGTCACGAAAGGAAGATCGTCCTGGACGGTCTTCCTTTTTTTATTCACTGTCATCAAGGAGGCGGGTAAGCTCCTGCCCATGGATCATTTCTGTGGCGGCCAGGTAGTCCTGCTGACTGATCGCGGCTCCCCGCAGGCCTCCCCGCAGGTTGATCTCTGACAGATACCAGTCATCATCCGGAGAAATCAGCAGGTCCAGGTGGCCATAGGGAAAATCGGCCCTGGCCATCACCTCCCTGCAGAAAGCGAGCTGTTCCGGGGAAAGGGAGTAGGGGCTGCTCGTGCCGCCACAGTGGAGATTCTGACGGAAGTTTCCTTGGTTACAGCGCTCATAGGCATCCAGGCGATCACCGAGCAAAACAGCCCGGACATCTCTTGCCCCCGCTACAAAGGGCTGAACGACAAAGGGATAGGGCAGCGTTGCGAGAACGGCCTGGTTGTAGAGGTCTTCCACCGAGCGAAAATAGAGTATACCCTGTCCGCCGTTGGCCTGATCGAGCTTGCAGACCACGGCCCCTGTCCCTGCCTGTCCGTAATCGGTCACCAGGGAAAGCAGATCATGCCGGTCATACACGGCTGTTGTCCCGGGAACCATGTACCGGGCCAGCAACCTGGCCTGGAAGACCTTGGAACGGGAACAGAGTTGGGACAGAGCAGAGGGTATCAGCCGCACTCCCCGGCTGACCAGATCAAGAAGCAGATGCTCTTCTCCAGAGCGCAACCTGATCCGGCCGACCACCACATCTCCGGCACCAAGGCGGTGATACTGCTCAAAGAGCTCCTCGTTACTCCGTATTATGGTCGCCATGCCGGTCATCCATGATACCGGATGACAAAGTCCCTGTCCTGTCCCAGGGGCTTTTCTTCCCGGCTGACCACCCTGCTCACCCGGGACATGGGGGAACCACTCTCCAGCCAGGCCAGCATCGCGGCCACCTTGTCCTCTTCTCCTTCAAAGACGGTCTCCACCGTCCCGTCAGGGAGATTGCGCACCCAGCCGCGCAGGCCGAGACGAATGGCCTCCTGTCGGGTATAGTCGCGGAAGAATACTCCCTGGACCCGGCCATGGACAATGGCGTGTATCCTCTTTACAGTCATCACTCCTCCTTCGTTGCCCGACCGACAAGCTGCAAAAACTCTTCCTCATTCAGCAGCGACAGCCCCATGGCCCTGGCCTTTTTCAGTTTGCCGCCCGGCCTGTCGCCTACGACGACATCGGTCACCCGCTTGCTGATACCGGAAACAATTTGTCCTCCCAACTCCTTGACCAGCTGCTTGGCTTCACTGCGGGACATGCTCTGCAGGCTGCCCGTGAACAGAAACACCCGGCCATCAAGCGGCTGGGACGGACCATGCTCCTCTGGAAGAATTTCCAGACCAAGATCCACCAGGGTGAGGATCATCTCCCTGGTATCGGGATCTGAAAAATAATCCACCAAGCTGGCTGCTGCCTGGACACCGATCCCTTCCACCTCCTGGAGCCGTTCCCTGGAAGCAGCCATGATCTCCTCGAGGGAACCGAAATGGCGAGCTAGCACCGATGCCGTTATCTCACCGACATAGCGGATCCCCAGGGCAGCGAGGAAGCGGCCCAGGGTGGTCTGCCTGGCCCTGTCGATGGCCTGGATCACATTCTGCGCAGACTTTTCCCCCCAGCCGCCCAGTTCGACGAGATCCTCGACCCTGAGGCGGAAAAAGTCCGGCAGGTCACGCAACAGGCCGGCGGCAAAAAGCTGCTCGACATTTTTTTTCCCCAGTCCTTCGATATCCAGCCCGTTTTTCCCGGCAAAATAGATCAGGCTCTGCAACCGCTGGGCTGGACAGTGGGGGTTCACACAGCGGATGATGGCCTCTCCTCCGGGACGGACGAGAGGATGGCCGCACTCCGGGCAGCGGGAGGGGAACACGATCGGCCGCTCCTGGCCGGTCCGTTGCTCCTCGATGGGCTTGATGACCTCGGGAATCACGTCACCGGCCCGCTGGATAAGCACATGATCCCCTATCAGCAAGCCTTTTCGCAAAATCTCGTCCTGGTTGTGGAGTGTAGCCCGTTTCACCAGAACACCGTCCACCGAGACCGGCTGCAGAATAGCCACCGGAGTCACGGCCCCGGTTCTGCCGACCTGGAACTCAACGGCCTCGATCACCGTAGTAGCCTGGGTGGCAGGGAATTTCCAGGCAACGGCCCAGCGGGGCGCCCTGGCCGTTGCCCCGAGACGCCGCTGCAGGTCAAAGGAATCGACCTTGATGACCATGCCGTCGATTTCGTACTCCAATTCATGACGCAGGCTCAGCAGGTGATGGTAATGTTTTCGGACTGCAGCCAGGTCCGAACAATGGCGAACATGGGGATTGACAGGAAAGCCCAGCCCCTGCAGATAGGCAAAGAGTTCTGCCTGACCGGTACAAGGCAGCCCTTCGGTATCCCCCACGCCGTAAACAAAAAACCGTAACGGTCTGGAGGCGGTGATCCGTGGATCGAGCTGGCGCAGCGATCCGGCTGCCGCGTTGCGGGGATTGGCAAAAAGCGGCTCACCCTCTTCGGCCCGCTGCCGGTTGATGCGGGCAAAGCCCTCCTTTGACAGATAGACTTCTCCCCGCACCACCAGCACCTCCGGAACATTCCGCTGACCACCATCATGCAGGGAGAGCGGAATATCGTGCACGGTCTGCAGTTGGGCCGTGATATTCTCTCCCGTCAACCCGTCGCCCCTGGTGGATCCCAGGTGCAAGATGCCTCCCCTGTAGACCAGTTCGACGGCCAGGCCATCGAGCTTGGGTTCGGCCGAGTATTCCAGGCGACCTGCATGCCGGAGATAGCGCCTGATCTTTTCTTCAAACTCGTCGAGTTCGTTTTCCTGGAAAATGTTGTCCAGGCTGAGCATGGGATGCTCGTGCCGGACGCTTTCAAACTGCTCCAGGGGGGCTCCCCCCACCCTGCGGGAAGGCGAGTCCTCGGTGACCAGGTCAGGAAACTTCTCCTCCAGGGCCAGCAGTTCCCGGAAAAGGCGATCATATTCGCTATCCGAGATTACCGGGTCGTCAAGAACATAATACCGGTAGTCATGGAAACGGATTTCCCTGCGCAAGGCGTCCAGACGTTTTTCTGCCGATGCTCTGTCCATCTATTTTTCGAAAAGCAGCCTGCCGCTGACAGCGATATTGTCCAGACTCTCCTCGTCCATAGATATGATGATGGAACTCACGGGGTTGTCAGCCTCCCGGGCAACGATCCTGGTCACACCCCTGATGATCTTTTTCTTTTGCTTCCTGGTCAGCTTTCCGGCTGTCCTGATAGTGTCATACGGCACTGTTTTTCTCCTGATTTTCCCGGAACAGACTCTATTGACAGCGAAAAACCGTTCCCTGCCAATCCCTCCGAACCAAACTGAAATGTATCAGAATTTCTTTTTGAAGTCGATCTGCATTTTTGGTATACAGGGAGAATCGGCCTGCCCAGTTATTCCGAGTTTCTGCACTGACAAGGAGTTTCCATGCATATCATCGTAACCGGTGGCGCCGGATATATCGGCAGCCACACCTGTCTTGAACTGCTCAATAGCGGCTACAAGGTCACGGTCATCGACAACCTGTGCAACTCGCACCAGGAACCCCTCAGACGGATAGAGGAACTCAGCGGCAGGGATCTCGCCTTCTTCAAAGTGGATCTCATGGATATGAAAGGGCTTGAAGAGGTCTTCACCCGGTCGCCGGATGCCGAAGCGGTTATCCATTTCGCAGGCCTCAAGGCAGTGGGGGAATCGGTGGAGCAGCCGCTCCGCTATTACCAGAACAACCTGATCGGCACGCTCAACCTCTGCCAGGTGATGCAGGAGCATGGGGTGCGCAACCTGGTGTTCAGCTCTTCGGCAACCGTATACGGTGATCCCGCCTCAGTGCCCATCCGGGAGGATTTTCCACTCTCCTGTACCAATCCCTACGGACGAACCAAACTGATGATCGAAGAGATACTGCGCGATCTCCAGGTGGCCGATCCTCGGTGGAATGTGGCCCTGCTGCGCTATTTCAACCCGGTAGGCGCCCACGAGAGCGGCCGTATTGGTGAGGACCCCAGCGGTGTTCCCAACAACCTGATGCCGTACATCGCCCGGGTCGCCGTGGGCGCCCTGCCTGAACTCTCCATCTTCGGTGACGACTACCCAACGCCCGACGGCACAGGAGTACGTGATTACATTCACGTGGTGGACCTGGCCATCGGCCATCTCAGGGCCCTCGAAAAACTGAAAGAAAACCCTGGAGTAGTCACCTACAACCTGGGCACGGGCAAGGGATATTCGGTGCTGGACATGGTCAGGGCCTTTGCCCGGGCGAGCAACAGAGAGATTCCCTACCGGATCGCCCCCCGCCGTCCGGGCGACATCGCCCAGTGCTATGCCGACCCGTCACTGGCTGAAAAGGAGCTGGGTTGGCGGGCCGAACGCGACCTGGAAGCGATGTGTGCGGACACCTGGCGCTGGCAGGCCAACAATCCCAAGGGATACCGGACTACCTGAGCCGGAACAAAAGCCGCTCTACTCTCTTGCGTAGGGAGGGCCTTACCCTCCGGAACGATAGATCAGCTCGCCCGACACCTCGGTGACCAGGCGGCCGTCATCAAGGCGCAATTGCAGGCCGCCCTGGTCGTCCACACCCTCGGCCACGCCCTCGTAGAGGATCTCTTCTTCCACGTTGAAACCGTAGGCAACCCGTCTGCCGACCGTATCGCTCAACCTGCTCCACTGCTGGAGGAGAAGGGGGGCGGAAAAGGGGCCCTGCCTGCCGTTCCGTTCCAGGGCGTTCGCCTCTTCATGGAGCAGGAGCCCCATGTTCCAGCTCAGTTTGGCCAGCAGGCAGACCAAAACTCTCCCCAGGTCCACCTCCTGTCCTGTCTCTGCAGCCAGCGAGGTCGCCCTGTCCCGCAATGCGTCTGGGAAGCTGCTATTATTTGCATTGAGCCCGATACCGAGCAGATAGTATCGATCTCCCCGCAGCCCCGTTTCGGTGGTGCAGAGGATACCGCCGATCTTTTTTCCCTGCACATGGATGTCGTTCACCCATTTCAGCCAGGCCGGTACGCCGTACTGCCGGACGGTTTCGCAGCAGGCCAGGCCAACGGCAAAGGGAACGAGGCGGGCAAAGAAGGGTAACAGGATATCCGGCCAGGCCATGGCCAGCCAGATTCCCCCGGCCGGTGCATACCAGTCGCGCCGGAACCGTCCCGTCGCCCTGTCCAGCCGGCCGGCCTGGACAACAGTACCGGCAGGCAGTACCCTGCCCTGCTCCTCTTCCTCCCTGATGAGCTGCCGCAGGCGGTCCATGCAGCGGTCCAAGCGATGATACCGCTCGATCCGGGAGGCAACCGGCTCACCGTAGCGGAGAATCCTGGCTATGGTCTCTTCCGGAAATGTTGCGGCGCGAACGGCCTGTTCAGAGGAACGGAGATATTCCCGAACCGCCAGACAGAGTTCAGAGGTGGCACGGATCTCCGAGGTACTCCCTACTCCCACTCCGCCTTGACCCGGGTAATGATTTTCTGGACCAGGGGCAGTTTCTCCTGGGCACAGACTCCGAACAGGGGGTCGCCCTGGTTCTTGCTCTCACCGGGCTTGAAGTAGACTGAATGGATAATCCCGGGTTCGCCGTCATAATAGACCGGTGTGTCCCGCTTCATAAGGGACATGATGATCACCTCGTCCCCAGGCTGGATAAAGACCGATCTGGCCCCCTTCTGGTTGATCCTGCTCTGGATATCCATGGCAAAATAATAACGGGCCCGTTCAGGAGCAGGAAACAGGTAAAGCACCTCCTGGAGAATCGCCTCGATAATCTCTTTCTTTTTCAGTGGATGCCTGATGGTGAGCAGCTTTTCACCCGCCTCTACGAAACGGCCATCGAGATGTTTGTTGATGGAGGCTACCTGGCCGTTGGTCTGGGAAGTGATCACCTTTGGATTGCGTTCCCGGTTAATCTCGTAAAGGGCGGTTCCCGGGATGTGCTTCCAGGCGCCGGACGGTCCCTGGATCATCGAGCCCTCGTCCACCAGAAAGCGGACCGTTCCTGTGTGGATGGCGAAAATATCCACATAATCGTATGGATCAGAACGATATCGATTGATAATTTCGTCGAAATGGACTTCCTGCTGCACCTGAACCTCTTTTCTTCCTTACCTGTTTTGTCTACCGGAAACGGTTATCGGATGATGGCACGGATCATGCCCGTCAGTAATACTTTCAGTTTGACAAGATAGCAAGGCTATTTTACATCTCCAACCTGAGCCCGTTTGAACCACTCAATCACACTATCCGCAAGTTCTACGGCAATAATATGGACAGGGAATCACCGGCCCGGGACCGGCTCTTTGAAAAAGAGAAAATCTCCCACGACTTCAACTTTGACCACAAGGTGGCCGAAGTCTTCGATGACATGCTCAACCGCTCCATTCCCTTTTACACCGCGGTCATCGAAGCGACCGGTTCCCTGATCAGGCAGCTGGTCGATCCGGGGGGACACGTGGTCGACCTGGGATGTTCCACCGGCTCCACCCTGCTTAAACTCAGCCAACGCCTTGCCGATATGAACCTGCAGTTCACCGGCATCGACAATGCAGCCCCAATGATCGAAAAGGCCCGGACCAAGGCAGCGCTGTACCGGGGTGCGGAGCGACTCACCTTTCGCCGGGAGGATATTACCGGCTTTGACCTGCACGATATCGATGCCATAATCTGCAACTACACGCTCCAGTTCATCCGTCCTCCGCTCCGGCCCGGATTGGCCTGCCGTGTCTACGAGAGCCTTGCTCCGCAGGGCATCTTCATCTGTGCAGAAAAGGTGATCAGCCATGATCACCTGCTCAACAGGACCTTCATCGACATCTACCACGGCTTCAAACGGCGGCAGGGATATTCGGATCTGGAGATCGCCAGGAAGAGAGAGGCCTTGGAAAACGTCCTCGTTCCCTTTTCCATCCGGGAAAACATCGCCATGCTCGAGGACGCCGGATTTTCCCGGGTGGAGACCTTTTTTCAGTGGTTCAATTTTGCCGCCTTTGTTGCGGTGAAAGACGATGCGGCCTGATTACCTGCATGTTCTGCCGACTGCCCGGCAGGACGAAATCAGTCGCCTCCACCACAGAAAACAGGCCTGGATAAGACAGGAAAAAAAGGGGTTTCTGCGCTACCGTGCTCCCATGTCGCGGGTCGGCCACCTGCAGGCGTCCTGGACCGACTTTTCCGGCGATATCGTCCGTATCGGCTGTCGCGAAGAAATCTCCCCCCATGAACGCCGCTTGCTGTTTGAGGTGCTCCGATCCTTCATGCCCTGGCGCAAAGGCCCCTTTTCCATCTTCGGCATCGATGTGGACAGCGAATGGCGGAGCGAACGGAAGTGGAACCGTATCCTCCCGGTTCTGCCGGATCTGAAAAACAGGATCATCGCCGACATAGGATCCAACAACGGATATTACATGTTCCGAATGGCTCACCATGAACCGGCCCTGGTTCTTGGATTTGAACCGTACCCCCAACACTATTTCACCTTTTCCATGCTCAACGGCTTTGCCCGTCAGGTCAACCTGTGCTGTGATCTGCTGGGCATCGAGCATCTGAATCTTTTTCCGGACTGTTTCGATATCATCTTCTGCATGGGCATCATCTATCACCGGCCTTCCCCCGTACAGGCATTGCGCGACCTGCACAGTGCCTTGAAACGGGGAGGAACCCTGATCCTTGAGTCGCAGGTCATTCCCGGCCAGGATCCGGTGGCCCTTTTTCCGGAAAAAACCTATGCCAAGGTGCCGGGTACCTGGTTTGTGCCCACGGTTCCCTGTTTAAAAAACTGGCTGACCCGGACAGGATTTGGTAAGGTGGAATGTTTCTGTGTACACGAGATGAGCAGCAGGGAACAACGGCGCACCCCTTGGATGGTATTTGAATCATATGAAGATTTTATCGACAGGGAAGATGCCGGTCGTACCGTAGAGGGATACCCTGCCCCCTTACGGGCTTTTTTCAGGGCTGTCCGATAGACCAACATTGATGCGTGAACAGAGGAAAAAACCTATGAAAGCAGAGGATTGCACATTGTACCATGGAGGCCTGAAGGGGGCGGAGACCCTCTTTGGCGAGCAGGCGGAGCAGTATGGCGTGGAAGAGGTCATCTTCACCTTTGAGGGCCATCGTCTCAACAGAGACAGGAATGCCGTCGTGCTGAGTAACGAAGAGCTGCAGCGTGGTGACATCAGCATGGAGATCGCCTCCCGGATGATGAACCGCACCTATTACGAGACTGAAAAAATCCGCCGTGTTCTTCAGGCCATCTTTCACATGGTCAACAAGGGACACCAGGTGTTCGTTGTTGGCACGATTCTTGATGATAATTCTGTGAAAGGTGGTACCGGCTGGGCAGTGGAACTGGCCAAGCTGTTCAACCGGCCTCTGCACGTGTACGATCAGCCCAGAAAACAGTGGTTCACTTGGAAAGAGGGATCCTGGCAGGAGGATTCTCCCAAGATTACCTATGACACCTTTGTCGGCTCCGGAACCAGGTATCTCAGCGATGACGGCCGTGCAGCCATCTGCCAGCTATTCGCCGACAGCTTTGGTTAATGGAACAGGAAGAACGCCCCTAGGCATGAATGGAGGAAAGTGACAGGCAGAAAATCCGGCCTTGTTGCCCGGCACAAACAAAAAAATGGCGAGTTTTCCGGAATTCGCCATTTTTTGTATTTTTTTTTGTATTCTGGTTGCAGGATACACCGCGCCCGTGTATAAATTTTCAATAAATTTTTCTGACAGAAACAGGCTCGTTTCGCTGGACGGAATCGACCTCTGACTGTTTTTTCCAATGGCTGACAGGATACTCCACATACTAGTAACAGGCGAAGAGGGAAAAGGGAAAAATTTTCTTCTTCGAAAACACCTCGTCCGCAATGTAATCATCGGTGTTGGCCTCACTATCACCATCCTCGCGACCGCAAGTGTTCTGGGAATACATTATTTTCGCGAAAACATGGCATTGAAAGAGAAGGTCAGCGTCATCACCGAGGAACTGAACACCTCTACAGCCCGGCTGAGCCACCAGTTGACCGAGGCCAGAGAAGCACTCGACATGGCTCGGACTACGGCAAAACAGCAGAGCGCTGAATACGAGGCCAGAATCGCCTCGCTCGCCAGCCACTATGAAGAACGTATCGCTTCACTGAAGGAACAGCAGGAGAACCTGCTCAAAGGAACGATAAGCCGCCTTGACGAACGAAGTAAAATCATCGAGGCGGTCATGGATCACATCGGGGTGAAGGTAGAGGTCAGGGAAGATCCGGAACACTCCGGTGGACCGTTTATCAAGCCGGCTCCAATGGACAGCGAAAATCTTATTCTGACCACGGACCGTTATCTCAAGATCCTGCAACAGATGCCCCTGGGCGTTCCGGTCCCCGGTGCAATCAGTTCAAAATTCGGCCGGCGAACCGATCCACTGCTCAAGAAAAAGGCATTTCACTCAGGCGTTGACATCAGGGGCCGCACAGGGGACAAGGTGGTGGCAACAGGCGACGGAATTGTAAAAAAATCAGCCTACAACAAGGGGCTAGGCCATCACGTCATAATCTCGCACGGCAATGGGTACGAGACTGTATTCGCCCACCTGAGCAAACGGCTGGTCAAGCGGGGCGAGCAGGTGACACGGGGCCAGGTGATCGGCCTGCTGGGCAACAGCGGCCGAAGCACCGGTTCACACCTCCATTACGAAATCCGCCTGCGGGGCAAGCCGATCAATCCAATAAAATATCTCGAGGTCGCCAACCTTTCACTGACAGTTTCCAAATAACAGCGCACAGGGTATGCGATGGCACTCTTCAGCAGCAAGACCGACAATGATCTTCAACAGGAAGCGGCCAAGGCATCGAAAGAGGTTATCTCCTCCATTCTTTCGAAGGACATGACAATCACCGGCGAGATCAGCTTCAAAGGCAAGACGCGCATCGACGGAACGGTTGACGGCAACATCAAAGGAGAGCACCTGGTTCTCAGCGAGAGCGGCAAGATCTACGGCGATCTGGAAGTCGATTCACTGGTTTGTCACGGCCGTATTGAAGGCAATATCAAGGCCAAGCTGGTGACCGCCCACAGTTCTGCTGCGATCCAGGGCAAACTGACCGCCGCCAACCTGAGCGTGGAGGCCGGAGCCCTCCTCGAGGGTGAGATCAGTGCCTCGGCCAAGACAAAAAAATCCGGATCCGCCATCCCGGCCGCCCTGGCCTCTGCCCAGAACGACAAGGAAAAGGGCAAGGACAAGAAATAGGCGCCTGCTGCTCCCTGAAGCGGGGCCTGCTCTTCTTGCTTCAACAAGATCATCTTATTGACTATTTGCCCAGGCAGAACTGGCTGAATATGGTGTCCAGGACATCATCGGGGGTCGTCAGGCCCACGATGTCCCCAAGATGATCCAGGGCCACCTGCAGGTCAACGGCCAGCAGGTCGGCCGGCACCCCGGACTGCAGGGACCGGTCGACCTGCCTGCAGGCTGCAAGCGTCGCCTCGATGATCTGCCGGTGACGCAGGTTCGGTGCACAGGCCAGGTCTTCCTGCAGTGTTTCATCGCCGGCGATCTTGGTCCAAATAGTCTCCCGTAACGCCTCGATGCCCCGATATGCACGGGCAGAGATCCTGACCACGGCCTCACTTTCAAAACGGTGCCCCAGCTGGTCGATACGCTCCGGAGCGGCAATGTCGATCTTGTTGATCACCACTATGCGTTCCACCTGTCCCAGAGAACGATAAAGCTCTTTATCCAGAGGGGTCAGCGGTTCGCTGCCATCGACGAGAAAAAGGACCAGGTCGGCATCCCGGAGTTTTGCCCGGGCCCGTTCGATGCCCATCTCCTCCACGGGATCATCGTGATCTCGGATCCCTGCCGTATCCACCAGGCGAACCGGTATCCCATGAATGGTCACGGTCTCCTCGATTGTGTCCCGGGTAGTTCCGGGAACAGCGGCCACCAGGGCCCGTTCCTCACGGAGCAGGGCATTGAGCAGGCTCGACTTGCCCACATTGGGCCGGCCGCCGATGACCACCGTGACGCCTTCCCGTATCACCCGGCCCTGATCGGCAAACCGCAGCAGCTCGACCAAAGGTTCGATGACCTGCTCCTGAAGCCGGGCCGCCAGTTTCCCGGAGTCGACAATTTCCACGTCGTCCTCGGGAAAGTCGATGGCCACCTCCACTATGGCCAGCATGTCCACCAGTCGGCGGCGAATCTTTTCCAGGTGATCATACAGGCTGCCCTGCAACTGGTTGGCGGCAAGCTGCAGGCCAGCCCCTGTCCTTGCCTGAAGCAGGTCAATGACCGCCTCTGCCCTGGTCAGGTCGATCCGGCCGGCCAGAAAGGCTCTCTTGGTGAACTCGCCAGGCTCGGCCAGCCGGGCTCCACAACCGATGATCCTCTCCAGTACGGCCCGCAGGACCAGCTGGCTGCCATGGCTGTGGATTTCCACCACGTCTTCGCGGGTATAGGTCCTGGGGGCACGCATGTACACGGCCAGGACCTCGTCGAGAGGCGCCCCGTCATTCCGGATCACTGTGCCGTAATAGAGGGTATGGCTCCTGAAGGGGCAGGGTGCATGACGGGGAACAAACAGCCTCTCCAGGATATCCCTGGCCCTGGAACCACTTATGCGGACGATGCCGATACCGCCCACTCCCATCGGCGTGGCGATGGCGGCAATGGTATCATCATCTGGATGACGTGCGGCCACCCTGGCGACCCCGCCGTTTCCTGGACCCGGATTTACGCCCCTTGCCCGGCTTGTAGATCAGGACCTTTTTGAACAGCCCTTCTCCCACGGAGCGGCTGCGAATTTCCTTGTCTTCCTGCAGCACCATGTGAACGACACGCCGCTCTGACGGATTGAGTGCCGGCATGACCTGGGTCTTGCCGCCCTCTTTGACCAGACCGGCCAGTTCCAGGGCCTTGTCACGCAGCTCCCGGGCCCGACGCTCCCGAAAGTCACCCACATCGAGAGAAAGCATCATCCGCTCGGGAAGATGCTGGACCATCATCTTTCGCAACAGATACTGGAGACTGTCCAGTGTCCTGCCGTCATTGTTGATCAGCACATCTTCGTGCTCGGTGGTGATCCTGCACTCCACCGTATTTCCGTCAAGCTGGACGGCTATGGTGGATGGTGCGCCCATGAGATCGAGAATGGCTCCCAGGTCAGACCTAATGGCCTCCAGGGTCTCCGGAGAGGGCTGCTCCTGGGGTGGCTGTTCGGCCGCCCGCTCTGTATCCAGGGCCTGCTGCTCCTTGGCTGCCGTGCGCTCGCCACTGTCTTCGGCTGCCACGGTTCCCTGTTGGGCTTCCTCGTCTGGCCGATCGCTGCTGGCCGAAATGTTTTCCTCTCCAGCAGCACTGTCCGATGGAGATGATTGCTTCCTGGGGCGCACCCGAATATGGGCCTTTTTTTTGCATAGGCCGAAAATTCCGGCAGATCCGGTCTCCAGAACCTCTATATCAAGTTCTTCCTGGGCTACGCCGAATTCCCGGCAAGCCTGCCTGATCACCTCTGTGACATTCTTGCCGTAAAAGTCTTTTTCGGTTGTCATGGAGAATGCTTCCTTTTTGCACCTTGTATTACGCCTTGACCTGTCTGTTGATGAGCTGTTGCTGCAGAATGGAGAGCAGGTTGTTGACAAACCAGTACAGAACAAGACCGGATGCAAAATTGATAAACATGAAAGTGAACACGATGGGCAACATTTGCATGATCCGCGCCTGGGTCGGGTCGGCAGTTGAGGGCGTCATCTTCTGCTGCAGATACATGGAGCCCCCCATGAGCAGCGTCAGGACAGGAACGCCATGCAGCACAGGGATATCGACGCCGATCCACAATCGGTCAGGAGCGGACAGATCGTTGATCCACAGCATGAAGGGTGCGTGACGCAGCTCGATGGCGGCCATGAGGACGCGATACAGGGCGAAAAAGAAGGGTATCTGGATGAGCATGGGCAGGCAGCCACCCAGGGGATTGACCTTGTACGTCCGGTACAGGGCCATCATTTCCTGGTTCATCTTCTGGGGGTCGTCCTTGTACTTTTCCTTGAGCTTGGCCACCTTGGGCTGCAGCTTCTGCATGTTCTTCATTGACTTCATACCCTTCTGGGTAATGGGCCAGAAGACGACCTTGATCAGGATGGTGAGCAGGATGATGGCAACGCCATAGTTGCCGATATAGGCATAGAAGAAGTTGAGCAGCCAAAGCATGGGCTTGGCCAGCTTGTCAAAAAAGCCGAAATTGATGGCAGCGGGAAGGTCCGCTCCCACGGTTTTGAGAACGGACAGCTTTTTCGGCCCGAGGTAGAAGCGATAGGAGAAGGCCTTCTCTTCTCCGGGCTGCAGGCTGAGCAATCCTTCAGAGAGAATGGTCCGCACCTCTTCCTGGTCACCGCTCATGGTCACCATGCGAAGCGCCCCGGCACCCGGAAGCACGGCACAGAGAAAGTAGTTGTCTTCATAGCCTGCCCAGCTGACGTTTCCCTGGAGTGTCTGGGCGCCGTTGTCCAGTTTCTTGCCCTTCATCTCCACGAGCTCACCATTGACATAGGCGGCAGCCCCGTGAAACAGGTACCTGCTCGTCCTGTTTGCGGTCTTGGAAAAGGGGCTGTTGATCAGGGCGATGGCTGGCTGGACCTGGACGGTCCTGTCTGACGGGTTGCGCAGCACGTACTTGCTCTCCAGAAGATAACTGTCTCCGGAGACGGTTATGGTCCTGACCAGTTCGAGTCCATCGGGAAGAACGGCCCGCATCTTCAGGGTCTCCCGGTCTTCCGCCTTATGGAGGACGACCTTCTCCCTGTCGGCCCGGTACGGGGGCAGAGCGGCCAGGGCACCATTGTCCAGGGTGAAGATGCCAGGCAGACCGTCAGGTTTACGCCCATGGATCAGTTCCATGGGTGGCGAGTCAGCCTTGATGCTGGTTCGGTATTTCTTCAGGACAAAACTCGTGAAACCGCCACCCTGTTCGTTGACAACCGCCCTGTACAACGGAGTATCGATCACGATATCCCGGGCATTTTCATCCACCGCAACCGGGATCTCCTTCTCCACCGGCGGAGCGGCCTGCTGGGGAGTTGGCTGCCCCGGAGCGGCCTGCCGATCCCCGGCCTCATCCTGTTGTTTCCGGCCCTGATCGGCTTGGTCACTGACCTGCTGCCGCTCGGCCTGCTGCTGCACCGCCGGCCTAACGAAAAAATACTGATACCCGATCAGTATCAGGAAGGAAAGAACGACGGCCAGAATTGTCCGATAAATGTCCATAGCGTATTACATCCTTATCGATTGGCCCGCAAGCCGCATGCCATCAGCCCGTCCGTTCGGAGATTATCTGAGCGGGTCATACCCGCCCCGGGCAAAGGGATGGCATCGCAATATGCGCCCCCCTGCCAGCAGGAGACCACGCAGGACGCCGTAGCGCCTCACGGCATCACAGGCATACTGGGAGCAGGTTGGCGTGAATCGGCAGCTGGGTGGAAAGAGGGGCGAGAGGAACAACTGGTATGCCCGGAAGATCCCCAGGCAGCACCTGGCGGCCAGACCAGGTCTTCCACCTGCCCCTGGTCGGGGCCGTCCGGAGCGGTCATGACCGGTGCTGCAGCACATCACCTATACCTTGCGGACCCGGGCAGTTGACGTGCGAAGGAGGAGGCGCACCGCCCGGCACACATCGGCAGGCCTGTCCAGGGTGCATCCCGGCCTGACCGTGAAGACGATATCTGAGGAAAGGGGAAAAAGCTCTCTGTTGAGCCGGAACGCTTCCCGGATGATCCGCTTCAGTCTGTTGCGGCGCACGGCATTCCCTGTCTTCTTGTGGATACTGATTCCAAGCCGATTGAATCCTCGGTCAGTTTTCAGAAAAACAAGGGAGAAATGTTGGCCGTACAGCCGTGCTCCCTGCCTGTAGACCAGATCGAACTCCCTCTTCTTTCTGAGCAGACACGACTTGGGAAGTCCATACCGTTTCACGGTATCCCCACGTCCGTCCTTCATCGGAACGGAACAATCCGCCCTGTTCCAGTTGACGATCTCTCGACCACACGGTTCAGACAGAGAGCCGTTTGCGTCCCCTTGCCCGTCGCCGCTTGATCACCGCCTGGCCGGCCCGGGTTCTCATCCGCACCCTGAAACCGTGCGTCCGCTTTCTCTTTGTATTGCTGGGCTGAAAAGTTCTCTTGCTCATATCTCATTTCCTTGGCAGTCTTGAAACAGACCGTCCTGTTTCCGCATCCATTCACCACGCCCGGCGTGTCCACGGCGGCCCCGGCAGACAGAGAGTGATTGCGCCTCGCTGCGACTTCCGACGTTGTGGTGATTCCTCGTCTCCTGGTCAGCCGGATGGTTCAGGACGGCCACAATGGGCAGCCGCATCAGGGTCCAGATCCTGCGGCACCGGCAACCATTTACTAAACGAAAAATTTATATTTTAATCACAGGCACAAGAATCTGTCAAATCAATTCACGAACAGGCTGAGAAATCAGGCTGCCCGGTTATTTTTCAGAGGAAACCGACAACATGGAGATACGGCAATTCAACGACATCGACTGGAACAAGCTCTGGCGGGAGGCAAAAAAGAAGAAAACCTGGAAAAAAAAGGATGCCGGCGACTGGGACAGACGTGCCGATTCCTTTGCCGCCCGCACCGCCTCTTCGGTCTACCAGGACAAGTTTATCGAAAAACTCGATCCTCCTCCCTCCTGGTCGGTGCTGGACGTGGGCAGCGGCCCCGGCACCCTGGCCCTGCCCCTTGCCTCCAGGGTGCGGCGGGTTGCTGCCCTGGATTTTTCCGAACGGATGCTTGCCATTCTCAGGGAACGGGCCCAAAAAAAGGGACTGGCGAATATCACCACCTTTCAACTCTCCTGGAACGATGACTGGAGTCAGCACGACGTCGGTCAATACGATCTCGTCATCGCCTCCCGTTCCCTGGCCGTGAAAGACCTGCGCCAGGCCCTGGAAAAACTGACCCGGCATGCCCGGAAGCTGGTCTGCATCACCGACCGGGTCAGGCACGGCCCCTTCGATCCGGATGCCTTTACCGCCATCGGCCGGCCCATGCGATCCGGGCCGGATTTCATCTACACGGTCAACCTGCTCTACCAGATGGGTCACCTGCCCAGGGTGGACTTCATCCACCTGCGGGAAGACATGCAATACCGGTCATTTCAGGACGCTCTCGAGGGATACCGCTGGATGTTCCAGCACCTGACAGAGGACGAGGAAAAACGGTTGCAGGACTACATTCATTCCATATCCAGCCGTCAACCGGACGGCACCATCTCGTTGCGCAGGAAACATGTTCCCGTCTGGGCCTTTATCACCTGGCAGCCAAAGGGCGAGGAGCAACAGTATTGATTGCAAAACCTGCCCGGCCTGCCTATAATCGGTCTCGTTGGGCTGTCGAGCCGGGCAGGAAGACCTGAAGGCTAGAGCCTGTCCGATTGCTCAGTTTCCTGCTTCTATTTCCTGGACGGAGAACGATACCGTGCGGATCATGATCGTGGGTGCCGGCCTGGTTGGCCAGTATCTCTGCTCAAAATTTTCCTCGGAAGGTCAGGAGGTCATCCTCATAGACCGGGACAAGGAAAAACTTCAGCGCATCGAGCAGGAGATGAATATCCTCACCGTGCACGGCAGCGGGGCCTCGGCCCGCATTCTTGCCGAGGCAGGCATCGCCCGGACCGACCTGTTCATCGCCGTCACAGACAGCGACGAGGTCAACCTGGTCGCCTGCATCATGTCCAAGCAATATGACGTCGGCACCAGGATCGCCCGGGTGCGCAACGAGGATTTTCTCACTCCCGGCCTCTCCCTGAACGAGGAGGCCCTGGGTATCGACCTCCTGATCAGCCCGGACTGGGCCATGGCCTCGGAAATCATCAAGCTGATCCATGTCTCGGAGGCCTTTGACACGGCTGAATTCGCCAACGGCCAGATCATGCTCCTGGGCTACGTGGTGCCGGAAGACAACCCGCACGTGGGCATGACCCTCTACGAACTGGGCAGGAAACACGGCAGCCAGCACTATATCATGGCCGCCATCATCCGGAACGGCGAGACGATCATTCCCCGCGGCGACGATGTGATCCAGGCCGGAGACAAAATCTATCTCATGGTCCTGAAAGACGAGATCGCCGAGGTGGAGCGGCTGTTCAACTTTACCAGCAAACTGCCCAACCGGGTCTTCATCATCGGTGGAGGTGATATCGGCTACCTGGTCGCCAGGCAACTGGAGGAACTCAACATCAACATCAAGCTCGTCGAGGCGGACAAGGAACGCTGCGATTTCCTGGCCGAAAATCTCAGCTCCACGATCGTCCTCAACTTCGACGGCCTGGAGGCCCACGACCTGCTGGACGAGGGCATCGACCTGGCCGACCTGGTGATAGCCGTCACCGGCTCGGACACCACCAACATCCTCTCCAGCCTGCTGGCCAAACACCATGGAACCAGGCGATGCATAACCCAGATCACCCGGCATGATTTCGTGCCCATGCTCGGCAAACTGGGGATCGACGTGGCGCTCAGCCCCAGGCAGGTGGCGGCGGACATGATCCTGCGGTATGTGCGCCGCGGTTCCATCATCTCGGTTGCCACCATCCTGGACTCCGACGCCGAGGTCATGGAGGTGACGGTGCCCACCCACCGCTCCTGCAACGATGTGGCCCTCAAGGACTGCGGCTGTCCCCAGGGATCGGTCATTGGAGCCATTGTCAGAAACGGCTCGGCATTCATCCCTTCCGGGGAAACCATCATCCGCTCCGGTGACAACCTGGTCATCTTTTTTACCAGAGATGCGGCCAAGGACGTGGAAAAGTTCTTTTCACCGCAGTGACATCCTTTCCCGAACTTAACGGTCCAGGAACCTGATCCATGCGTATCGGCGGCGTTCTCAACCTGCTCGGCAAACTGATCCTCATCCTCTCGCTGATGCTGCTGACCCCCATCCCGTTCAGCCTCTATTACGGCGACGGGATCGCTCCCACCTTTGGCATCTGTTCCCTGCTGGGGCTGGTACTGGGAGGAACACTGGTCTTGCTCTTTCTCCCGGACAGGGACCTGGGCTACAAGGACGGCTTTGCCATCGTGGCCTTCAGCTGGATCGGCCTGGCCCTGCTCGGGGCCCTGCCTTACTATCTCTCCCAGGTCATTCCCAATCCCATTGACGCCTTTTTCGAGTCCATGTCCGGCTTCACCACCACCGGCTCGACGATTCTCCAGGATATCGAGGTGCTCCCCAGGAGCCTGCTCTTCTGGCGCACCATGACCCACTGGCTGGGCGGCATGGGCATCATCGTCCTCACCCTGGCCATCCTGCCCCTGCTGGGAATCGGCGGTATGCAGCTCTTTCAGGCAGAGGTGCCGGGGCCGACCAAGGACAGGCTCGCACCCCGCATCCAGGATACGGCCCGCATCCTCTGGAGTGTCTATCTGCTGCTTACAGCATCCGAAACCCTGCTCCTCATGCTGGGTGGAGTGGACTTCTTCAACGCCCTGACTCACTCCTTCGCCACCCTGGCCACCGGTGGTTTTTCCAACTTCAACGACTCCCTGGGCCATTACAGCTCTGCATACATCCAGGGCGTGGTCATGCTGTTCATGTTCCTGGCCGGGGCCAACTTCTCTCTCCACTTCATGGCCCTGCGCGGCAACCTCTCCGCATACTGGAAAAACGAGGAGTTCAGGATGTACGGCATCACCATCACCCTTGCCGTGCTCATGATCATGGTCGCCAACCAGCAGGCCGGCATTTATGAGGATATCGACAGAAACTTCCGGGATGTCCTCTTCCAGGTGCTGTCCATTATCACCACCACCGGCTTTGGGACGGCCGACTTCGACGCCTGGCCGCCATTCTGCCGGATCCTCCTGGTTTCCCTCATGTTCGTTGGTGGATGCGCCGGTTCCACCGGAGGAGGCATCAAGGTGGTCAGGTTCCTCCTCTTTTTCAAGTATGCCCGCTCCCAACTGCACAAACTGGTCCATCCCCGCCAGGTGGAGACCATCAAACTGGGAAAAACCAAGGTGCCGCAAGACGTGATGATCGCCATCCTCAGCTTCTTTGCCATCTACCTCGCCGTCTTTCTGGTTGCCAGCCTCATTGTGACCGCTTTGGGATCAGACCTCATCACCGGCCCCTCGGCAGTGATCGCCACCCTGAACAATATCGGTCCCGGCCTCCATCTGGTAGGACCGACCCAGAATTTCGGCCACCTGCCTGGTCTGGCCAAGCTGGTGCTCATCTTCTGCATGCTGGCCGGAAGGCTGGAACTGTACACCATCGCTATCCTGCTCACGCCGGGTTACTGGGCCATGACCAGGAAACCGGTTCTCCGCTGGCAGCGCCGCCAGGACACTGGCAGGACAGCCAGGTAAGGAATCATGGTTCGGGAACGATTCGATATCGCGGTAATCGGGGCCGGCCATGCCGGTTGCGAGGCAGCCCTGGCTGCGGCCAGGATGGGCTGCCGCACCCTGGTCTGCGTCATCAACGTGGACACCATCGGTGCCATGTCCTGCAACCCGGCCATCGGGGGCCTGGCCAAGGGGCACCTGGTCAAGGAGATCGATGCCCTGGGCGGCGAGATGGCCAGAAACATCGACGCGACCGGGATCCAGTTCCGGCGTCTCAACACCAGCAAGGGCCCGGCGGTCCGATCCTCAAGGGCCCAGGCCGATCGGCTGCTGTACCGGCTGAGGATGAAACAGGTCCTGGAAAATCAGGACAACCTGGAAATCCGGCAGGCCGTGGTGGACGAGATTCTGGTCCGGGACGGCAGGGTCTGCGGCATCAGGACCTCCCTGGACGAGGAGATCGGCGTGCGGGCGGTGATCGTGGCCACCGGCACCTTTCTCAACGGCCTTATACACATCGGCCTGAAAAACTTCCCGGCCGGCCGCATGGGAGACAACCCGTCGACCAGTCTGGCCCGCTGGTTCCGGGAGACCGGTTTCCGGGTCGGCAGAATGAAGACCGGCACTGTTCCCCGCCTGGATGCCCGGTCCATCGACTTTTCCTGCCTCGAAGCCCAGTACAGCGACGACCCGCCCGCCCTGTTCTCCTTTTCCAGCAAGTCGGTACGCCAGGAGCAGCGGCCCTGTCACATCACCTACACCAACGAGAAGACACACGCGATAATCCGTGCGTCCATCGACCAGTCCCCCATGTTCGCCGGAATCATCGAAGGTGTCGGGGCAAGGTACTGCCCCTCCATAGAGGACAAGGTCATGCGCTTTCCCGACAAGGACCGGCACCAGATCTTCCTGGAACCCGAGGGCCTCGAGACGGTGGAGATCTACCCGAACGGTATTCCCACCAGTCTTCCTCTGCAGACGCAGGTGGAAATGGTCCATTCCATTCCCGGGCTGGAAAAGGCCAGGATCATCCGCCCCGGATATGCCATCGAGTACGACTACATCGATCCCACCGAGCTGACCCCTTCCCTGGAAACCAAGCGGATCACCGGGCTTTTCCATGCCGGCCAGATCAATGGAACCTCTGGATACGAAGAGGCTGCGGCCCAGGGGCTCATGGCCGGCATCAATGCCGTGCGCCTGCTCCGGGAGGAACCGCCGGTCATCCTGGACCGCTCCCAGGCCTATATCGGTGTGCTGATCGACGACCTGGTCACCCTGGGGACCCGGGAACCCTACAGGCTCTTTACCTCCCGGGCCGAGTACCGTCTCCTGCTCAGGGAGGACAACGCCGACATGCGCCTCAGGGAGGTGGGATACGAACTGGGCCTGGTGGATCGGGAGAGTTGGGAACTGTTCAGGAAAAAACGACAGTCCATCGACAGCACGGTCCAGCGTTTGCGCAGGCTGCGGATCACGCCGCGACCAGCGGTCAACGACTTTCTGACCGGCGTGGGAAGCAGCCCCCTCAGCCAGCCCCTCACCCTGGAGGAGCTGCTGCGGAGGCCGGAGATCCGGCTCGAACATCTTGGAGACCTGGCGCACCTGGCCGGCCTGGAAACCGGCATGGATCTCTCGCGTTCCGGGTATGGAGACGAGATCGAACTGCAGGTCAAGTATGCAGGCTATATCCGCCGCCAGGAAGAGCAGGTGGCCCGGTTCAAAAAACTGGAACAGACCCTGTTGCCGCCGGAGCTCGATTACAGTTCGCTTCCCGGCCTCTCCAACGAGGTGGTGGAAAAACTCTCCACGATCCAGCCACGCTCCCTGGGGCAGGCCTCGAGAATATCGGGCATCACGCCGGCAGCCGTATCGGTGCTCCAGGTTCACCTGAAAAAACTCGGCCTGCTCTAGCCATGCTGCCCTATCCGCATATCGACCCGGTCATCGTCTCCCTCGGTCCACTCAAGATCCGCTGGTATGGCCTCATGTATGTGCTGGGTTTCCTGGCCACCTGGTTCCTGGTCCGCTACCAGGCCCGGCAGCATCGGTGGGAAGCCCTGCTCACCCGGCTCGACAACCTGAACATGTGGCTGATCATCGGTGTCATCCTCGGTGGCAGGCTGGGATATGTGTTCTTCTACAACCCGGGATACTACCTGAAGCATCCCCTGGATATCGTGGCGACCTGGCAGGGGGGCATGTCCTTCCACGGCGGCTGTTTGGGGGTCATCCTTGCCGGGATCCTCTTCTGTCGCCGCTACGGTCTGGATTTCTGGAAAACGGCCGACCTGTACGTGGTTACCGTGCCCATCGGCCTGGGACTGGGCCGGCTGGGCAACTTCATCAACGGGGAACTGTTCGGCCGGGTCACGGATGTCCCCTGGGCCATGATCTTTCCGGGTGGTGGAGAGGCTCCCCGCCACCCTTCCCAGCTCTACGAGCTGTTCCTGGAGGGGGTCGTCCTCTTTCTCATTCTCTGGAGTTGCAGAAACATGCCCTGGAAACCAGGCGGTCGGAAAAGCTGGCCCCACGGCTCCCTACTCGCTCTCTTTCTCGTCTGCTATGGAGCCTTTCGTATCTTTGTGGAATTATACCGGGAACCTGATCCGCAAGTGGGAACCCTGGCCTTCAGCCTCACCATGGGCCAGGTTCTCAGCCTGGCCATGATCCTGGCCGGTATCCTGCTCTGGTTTCTGCGATCCAGTGCTGCCAGCAAAACAACCCGAACAAAGCGGTTACGGCCACGGTAACAGAAGCTCGGGAAAAAGACCATGGGCGTTTTCCCCTGGTTGCGCCCCAGTCCACTTGTTGAAAGCAGGTTATTGCGTATCCTTTCGTTATCCCAATCCATATGACAGGAAATCACAAAGACCAGCCACTTCGAGAATACTCAAGCAGCATTTCTGCCCCAACTGCCCCTCGACATGGTATACTTGTCTGACTTCATGGTTCAAAAGAATGATACCCGCCAGAATTTTAATATTTTTTCTCGACATCGAAGTTCATGATGGACAATTCATGCGCCAGATTGCCCTGTTCATGACCAAAACCCACCGGAATGATAGAAAATTTTGATTTACTGATGCAATAGGAGAGAAAAAGTCCGTGCAGCCGCAAAAGATGGTCCGGCCAGATGATACCCCAAGCATACCCGCAGAAGAACTCCTGAGCCTCAAGGAGGTCATTGCCATGGGGGTGGGCGGCATGGTCGGGGGCGGAATCTTTTCCGTGCTCGGCCTGGCCATTACCCAGGCCGGGCATGCAGCGCCGGTAGCCTTTGCGGTCGGTGGTGTTATCGCCCTGCTCACAGGACTGTCCTATGCCCGGCTCGGTGTTGCTTTCCGTTCAGATGGCGGCTCGTTCACCTACCTGGAGCACGCCTTCAGACATCCGAATATTGCCGGTCTCGGTGGTTGGCTCCTGCTAACTGGATATATCGGCACGCTGGCTCTCTACGCCTACACCTTTGCCGCCTATGGAACGGCCATGCTGGGAGGAGATACAGAGAATGATGCCATGCGCCATCTGTTGGAAAGCCTGATCCTGCTCTGCTTTCTCGGCATCAATCTTTACGGCGTGAAAGCCAGCGGTCTCAGTGAACTGGTTATCGTGACCATAAAGATGTTGATCCTTTCTCTCTTTGGGGTCATCGGGGTCTTCTATGCCAAGACGGATCTGCTGTTACCGGTTTTCAACAGGGGACTCAGCGGTGTTGTCATGGGAGCGGCCCTTATTTTTGTCGCCTATGAAGGATTCGAGCTGATTCCCAATGCAGCCAATGAAATGGAGGATCCCGAGCGCAACCTGCACCGGGGCATCCTCTGGTCAGTGGCCATCACCATGCTGGTCTATATCCTCGTTTCACTGGTCGCTGTCGGCAACCTGCTGCCAGGGGATATCATCAAGTACAAGGAATATGCTCTGGCCGTGGCGGCCAAGCCTTTTCTCGGCAAAGCAGGATTTCTGCTCATCGGCCTGGCGGCCCTCTTTTCCACGGCTTCGGCCATCAATGCCACCATGTTCGGTACCGCACGGCTCGGCATGGTGATGGCAACAGAAAAAGCCCTGCCCAGCGTCTTTGGATTTCGTCGCAAAAGGAACAACATCCCCTGGGTCAGCCTGCTGGTGATCACGGCCCTGACGATACTTTTTGTCAATACCAGCAACCTGACGATTATCTCATCCTTTGCCAGCTCGACCTTTCTGCTCATCTTTGCCGCCATCAACCTGTCAGCCTTGAGGTTACGGGACAGGATCGACGCCTCCATCGGCGTGGCCATGGCCGGTTTCATCTGTTCAATCGGCTCTTGGCTTGCGCTGCTTCTCTATCTCTACCGGTTCAACAAGACCAGCCTATCCTGGATCGGCATATTGTACCTTGCTGTTTTTCTTGCCGAGATTCTCTTCAGCAGACGACGCTGGATCAGGAAGGAATTTTCCTCCTGAATGGTCTGCCATGGAAATAGTGGGAGAACGGTTCTTGATCTTCTCCAGCGTGGCAGGGGCTGTCGTCTACCTGAAAGCCCCATGCAACGGTTGACAAAACAACAGTTGGTATCGTTATCTTGCCGCTACAGTGACCTGCCTTGAAAAATGGCCAAGGAGGTTGATCCGTCATGGGCGGTGTGCTATAAAGAGAAAGGCGTCAAGCAGCCTCCGGGGTAGAAGCCGTTGACGCCTGCACTAGAGGAGAGATGTTACCTGTCAGGGAATACAGATAACAGAAGAAGCCTTATCGAATCCGCGCCGCCAGTTCCTTGCCTGGCCGAAATTTGAT
>CAZVDY010000008.1:0-43509 GCA_964626235.1 uncultured Desulfobulbaceae bacterium
CCAGTTGAAGACCGTGGCATCGTTGAGCAGGGGCACCGGGTAATCTGCTGCACCGGCCACGTCGCCGGTACCGTACCATTCCGGGTTTTCAAGGTAGATGGCCCCTTTGCGGATCTGCATCTTCTCTGTTATCGACCAGCGCGGCGTGGGCACCTTGGCCAGATGAACCGGCCGGAGGATCCAGGCCGGAACCCTGGTCGCAAGGTCCTGCCCCTTTGCCAGGGTCAGGTTGGCAAAGCGCACGTCCGGCCGGGTATCTTCATCCACGGTTACGGTAAAACGCAGGCCGCCCTTGCCAAGATGGCTGAGATTGCGCACCCGCACGCCCTCGCCAAAGGAGATGCCCTGTACGCTTGCCAGCCGGGCGCCGGTGGCCCGCACCTCGTACTCTTCACCGGCCAGCCAGCGGTTGGGCTGCAGCAGCATGAGTTGCGGCCGCGGCGAGAGTTGCGGTCGGGTTGTGGTCAGAGTCGGGGCGGTGAACGGCGCTGCCTTGACCCGCAGGGTGGCGCGGGCCTGGCTGCCCGGCGCTACCATGAGCGAGGGATTATCAAGTTTTCCGCGCTTCAAGGTAAGGACATGGTTGCCTATCCGGGCATTGTCCGCCACCTCGACTTTGAGGAGCACTCTATTCTGATTGATAAAACGTAATTTACCTTCTGGAATTATCCCGTTATCCAGAGTGAAATTCATATTCTGAGTAAAGTTACTGCCCTGGATATTGAGCAGATACTTTTTGCCCTGAAACAAGGGACTGGGAGTAATGCGACGAATTGTCACAGGACGAGTCAACGGTCTTACCGGAGGAGGTTCAGAAGGTGTTATATCAGGTTCTGGCGAGTTGTTGGCTACCGATACATGCACCGTTCCTCTGGCTACATAAGGTGCCATGACCATGAGAGCGGCAGCAGGGCCTTGCTGTTTACCGCGCAGCGTTAGGGTATGCGGACCAGGATGGACGGAATTTTTCACCCTTATCGTGAGTTGAGCCTTTTTTCTAGTGAGAACCCGCAGCCTATCCTTGATAAGGATGTCCTTATCAAAGGAAGCGGTAAGCCTGTCGGGAAAATTACAACCAAAAATAGTCAACCGGTATTCCTTTCCCTGTTCCAGACTGGATGGTGAAATCTCTAATCCGCAAGCGGCGGTATCTTGGGAAGCAACAATAGTCAGGACGGGTCGCTGAGTTTGTTGTTTTCCATTGAAGACAATGGTAATGGACCGCCGTCCTGCTCGAGCGGATCGAGCTACTTTGACTCGAGCCATATAAAGCCTGTGGTCGCCAACTGTAGTTATCTGAATTGTTCCCTGTTGTACAATGCCAGGGCCGAAGTCAATCCGCATTTTACTGTTTAAGTTGCGTCCACGTAGTTGCAGGGTATAGGTACGTCCGGAAACGAGGGTTTCGGGTTCAATACCTGTAAGAACAGGAAATGGTGTAGGTCTCCTTAGAGACAGCTCCGGCCTGCTCTGACCAAGATGAGGAGTTACCGGAGAGTATTGCGGCTTCTCCCTCTCTTTTATCACTATCCGAGATTTGTTGTTATTATTATTGTAATTTCTCTCTGCCAGTTCTTTATGAATAGGGTTAACCTCTACAGTTACCTCCTGAACACCAGAAGTACGTTCAAGCTGGATATCTACTCGCACTTTCTTTCGTTCCTTTCCACCCAATCTCAGAAAGAGATCTTTTTGTCTCCTGCCACAGCTAAAGCGGACCCTCACCCGATCCCTGGTTTCATTATCCATGTTTTCCACCTCTGCCTGAACATGGAGAATACCGCCTGGCTCTGCAGGATCAGGAGAACAGGAAAGTGAACCAGGAACAACTCGCAAGTCTGGCAGAAGGGTTAGCCCATGGGTTGGTCTGGTAACCGACAAATTTGGCATCTGTATCAATCCCCCACCTGTCGGTTTGGAACGAATGTCAATGGCCTGACTGGTGATTGACTGAAAAAGAGAAAAAATAATGGTGCAAAGGATAACGATAAGAAACTGTGCGCCAGGCATTGTTTCCTCCTGACAAAGTTATTGTCTCTAGAAAGAGGAATAGACAGTTATATAATTTAGTTATCTTTTCTATTGTTAAGAAAACCTCATCAGAGACAGTAAACAGAATAATGAGCTAGACAGATACAATTACTCCGTATGGAATTTACTTCAGAATATCTAATCCATTGGGAGGTTCTGACATCCTGGGGAAATTTTTTCTATCTTTCTGGTTGACTTTCGGTTTGGATACCGTAAGAGTAAAACTGCGCAATTCACTTGCTGCTATGGCTCTATTGTTCTGGTCTAGACCGATCACTCTCCAGCTCCAGGTACCATGGTGGCTGAACTTCTTTTTCGATACCTTGTCTGGAATAGTATAAGATGGTTTTTTAGAAAAACCTGAAAATATAATTCTGTTCTTACCATTCTCTTGTGCTAGTATATCAATTCGGTAGGAAACCACTTCAGAGCGAGACTTCCAGGTAAAGATCAAATCCTGCTTTCCGAAAACAGAGCTATCGTCTGGAGTAACCAAGTGAATAGGATGAGTTTTGCTGAGCTCCTCACCTGTGACAATATAAATAATTTGGGGAAAGGATATGTCCATTTGCGGATTGGTAACCACAAAACGTAGACGATGAGAACCGATTGAATGAGTAGGAAGGGGCGGTACCTTGGGATATAAGAGAGTGATGGTTTTGGAACTGGCAAATGGTAAATTTTTTGTTATTCTTGCCAAGATACGGTTATCAACCTGCCAGTAGCCTTTGAGCATACCCGCTCCTTCATAGCTTAATTCTACTCTTGCTCCCTCTATTTTGTCGTTCCGTTTGACAAACCTTTTTGCAGTATGATCAATGAAGGTTATCCTGATCCTGGTGATGGTAAAACCTGTCCTCACTGTAATGGCCGTGGAACACGTGGTGGCTGCATCCATGTATTGAGCATTGAAGGTGCGCTGGTAACGGATCTTGTCTATTCCCAGACGCTGGGCGGTTTTGATGACAGCAAGGGGAATGGTGACCTGCTCGCTCACCTTGGCCTGACCCTGCGCCATTTTGGTATTCAGGGGAGTTGCCACAACCCCCAGGGTCCGGTTGCCGGCCAGGAAGACGCCCTTGGCCGAGGTGATAGTATCGCTAAGCGGTTCACTGCTCTTGAGGGTGTAGGTTATTTTATACCGTCCTGTCCGGTTACGATCCATGGTTATCTCTTTTGGATCAGGGATCACTGATAGCAGGGCCTTGGTTATCTTCAGGTTATACCAAGTATCAATTGTGTTACCGCGTGGATCGGTCTCCCTGATCTGAAAACGGTACTTGCCCTCCCGGTCTGGCACCCCCTTGATCTGGTTGAAAATAATTTTCAGGCCTGTGTCCATCCGGCCGCTGATGAGCTTGTAGCGGTTGGTTCGGTCCCCTAGCTCATATTCATAGTCCATGCCGACAACGCCTTCCGGCAGGTCGATATCCTGATTCATAATCGTGACGGTTGTGGATGCGCTGGCCGGTTGAGTGATTAAAACAGAGCAGTCGTAGAATGATGCAGGACTGAGCCTGGTCTGGACAGTGTATCTGCCCGGGCTGGCATAGGCGTGCCTGGCAGTAGTTGTGCAGGTGGTACTTAAGCAGGGTGGTGGTGCATCAAGCCAGCCTGATCCATCGCCATAGTCAATCTGCATGATACATCCCGGCGTAGGAGCAGGATAGCTATAACTGCTTGCGATGGAAAAGGTTATTAACTGGCCTGTGTTGGCCGATGTCGGGCGGGCCGTAATGGTGACGGCCTGCGCGGTGGCAAGGGAAAGGCACAAAAAGAACAGAGTCAAAACAACAATCGAACTTCGGTATAAGGACTGCATGGCAAACCTCCTTATCGGCAGGCAGTGTTGGGCAGAGATTATTTTCTGTACCGGGATCATGGCTGTCATCTAATAGTTGAAGGGAATCGAGGTGGACAGGGTGCAGTAGATCCGGGTCTCCTCGGTGGTTGACACCCCCTGCGGCGCGTCGCTGTTGTACTGGAGCTCGACGCCAAGCGTCGGCCTGGTCAGGCCGATAAAGTCGTCAAAGGTCCAGGCCAGGCGCGAATAACCGGTTAAACCGTGCCGGTCGCTGGAATCATCTGTTATCAGGCTGTGATCATAGGTTCCGCCTAAATAATAAGTCAGCCGTTCAGTAAAAATCGAACCCATCATATCTAGTGTAACAACATAGTCGTCTGTACGATTACCGGAAAGCATGTCCCGGTTTTGATTCACGGTCCCACTCAGGGTGACGCTCATCGTGTCCAGAGTCAGGGTAGGACTGAGTGTGAAGCTGAGTGTGGCCAGATCCGCGTCTTGGTCTGCGTCATCGTCTTGCCAAGAATAGCTGGCTGTAACGTTTAAAGTAAACGGTCCCTGTGGTGTGTAGCCAGTGTTGAAGGAAAAAGTGTCTGTTGTCAGGTTGGTTTCCGGACTTTCCGCTGGCTCGTCAGTTGACATGTCTGCAGTGTGCTGGAAACTGAAGCCAACAGGGAAGCTTGTAATTCCATAATAATAATAATCGAGCTGTCCCATATAAGAATTGGTTCGAGCATAAAGAGGATTTTTATTTACGTTATCATGGTAGACACCTGCCATGAAACCTAAGCTGTGCACGTCAAACATAAGTGACCCATTGGCTGTAATACCAGCATAATCCTGTTTTGGACTCAAGTTTCCTGGAACATTGTATTCCGGATCGAATCTTTCATAGGTAATATCATAATTGAAAATATCATCCTGACCGCTTACCTCAAAACGGTAGGCTTCCGCACGGCTGCTACTAAACTCATCGTCAGTATTTGGATCATAGTCTGATCGATCATACTCAAACTCTGTAACAAGTAGATCTTTAATGAAGTTTGTTTTTATTACTATACCAAATACATTGCCACTGTTTCCTTGTTCCTCAGACCAAGAAGCATAGGAGTTTTCTTTTTGCCCACCATCTATATAGAATCCCAACATATCAATTTGTTCATTCAGTAATCGGAATCCACCGGAAAATCCGTATAAATGATCATCGTTATCAAAACCTATACCAATACCGTCGTGAATCCCGAAGGTATCTTTGCCGAAGACAGAGAACCCGCTGAAATATATTTTATCTAGATCAACACTTAGTTGACCGCCATTTCTGGCTAGATTGGCAAAGGTATTCTTTGATTTTTTTATCTGAAGATCACCTATCTCAACTAACGCTGCTATCGAATTATTTTCATATTGACCGCGCATCAGCATATTGTTCAGATCCAATCCCTCCCTTTCCGGATCTATGGAACCCTGGTTCTGCGCATAGGTTGAACTACTTTCCTCCCGAGGTCCGTAATTGCCGTCCTGAGATTGGAAGGAAAATAGGGAGGAATTCTCTTCTGAGGAGCTAGAATAGCTTTCTTCGAGCAGACGTGCTCCTGCTGTAAGTGTGACTTTCCAGTTTCCTTTTGTTAGATTGGATTCATGCTGCCAGGTAGAATCAAGACTAATTGCTGATGTATCGTTTTTTATATTGGAATGAAAGCTTCCGGCCTGCAAGTTAATGGACCACTCATTACTGGTACTTGCCTGCTCAAAGATGGAGTTCTGTTTCGATGAAAATATAGATTCCTGCTCAAAAGGACCTTCTGGTCCATTACCTGCAATATAAAGAACGTGAGAGCCTCCAGCGAGCTGCATGGGAACTTTACAATGGAATCCTGTTTTTGTAAATTCGACCATGGCTGTAATATCATTGTCGTCAAGCAGGACTACCAGGGAATCATGATCAACAGGAACCCTAAATTTCGTTTGGATATCAAGGTGTCTCTCAATGATCAGGGTTCCATTTTTGGGGTTTATGACCTGAATTGCATCAAGGGCCATGGCAGAATTAGGATTATAAAATGATAAATGAAGAAAGGCTGCAAAAGACAAGGAAAAAAAATAACATCGTGCATGCACAGCGCCACCTCCACAACATAAGGAAATTTATTTATAAATTTAATATACTATTTAATTCTATTATTTTAATATATTATGTAATATATAATTCCGTTAGCAATCAATTCCGGCTCCTCGGCGTAAGATGCCAAATAGAGACAAAAAATGATCAGTTACAACCACTTTATCCTTTTTTTTGGGAAAAAACCGAAAAAGGTTCAAAAGATTTCTGACTGAGCAACTGGCAGAACAATAGGAAAAATTTTTCGAAAAATATATCTACGGTAGTACCACAAATTATTCCACTTGTCATGGAAGACGAAAAAAAATGAAATGAAAAACCGGGAGGTTTCCTAAGGATTCAGGTAGCCTATTAAATTGTAACTAATTGTATGACTGTTAGAATATTCGTTTCTGCATGTGTGAAATGACCTTTGCTTAAAAAAGTTTTTTTTTCGCAGCGTCAGCTTACCTTCCTTTATTCTTGCTACCACTCCTTGTCCTCCACGGATAGAAAGTTGAGGGTGGAATGTACGGTCAGCAGGGGAAAGAGCAGGGCCATGAGAAAGATGTTCACAAGGGGGATCATGCTGATGAGGGCCGGAAAAATACCCAGCCGGAAGGAATGGCCATAATGGTTTTTCACCCAACCGATCTTTCTTCCCAGGCTCCAGTGTCTGTTGGATGCCGGGTAATCGACGAACATCAGGGCTGAATAGAAGACATACAGGAGAAAGGCGGAGACCTGGCCGATGAGTGGCAAGAAGTTCACGATCAGGGCGACAGCGGTCACCATTATGCCCACGGCGCCTATCTTGATTCCTTCCCAGAGATCGGTCAGGGCTGTTTTGATGGTGAACCGCTCGCCAGGATCGTTTCCCCTCCTCCTAAACACCTTTTCCGTAGCCCCGCTGAGAAACACGTAGCCCGGCGTGGTCAGACAGTAAGCTGCCAGAAAGGCGAGATAAAAGGCTATCACCCTGGAAAAGAAAAGAAAGACATACCGCAATACCAGCCAGCCCTTTACGGCCAGCCAGCCGGTAATTCCTGTCTGTTCCGGTGGATGCTGGAAAAAGCCGCCCACCAGCGCATCGATGAGAGCAGTGGCCTCCAGGTAGCCGATCCAGGTCAGAAGGCAGGTGAGTACCACCAGAAGCAGGCTCCAACCCAGTATACGGAGGTGCCGGAAAAGAAAATAAAGGGAAAAAAATATGGAATACCACCTGGTTCTCTGATCATTCATCACGTACTATCATCCTTCTTTCCACTTTTTCGGTAGCTGGTCGGAAACGAGATGGTATTGTATACTGATCGTCTCTTGGCTGACAGGAAATTTTTTGCCGGCCGGCCAGTCATAGTCCAACCACTTATGATAGGGAGGAATCCATCCATGGCTCTGATGTATATTCTATCCGGTATCGCCCTGGTGGCGGCGTTCATCATCGTCATTGTCTATTACTACTCGCCCAAACGCAAGGACGACATCGAGGCCGCAAAATACGAGATGCTCAGGGACGACGCACCGGATTATCCAGACAGTGATGAAAAATGATACCGGGTCACTGCAATGTGCCCACTGTCTGATCACCATCGACAGGTCGAATACGGCCCTGTTCCTGGAGGAGAACGGCAAAAGGCTCTCGTTCTGCTGTCAAGGATGCCGGGGAATCTACCAGCTGGTCAACCAGGAAGGGCTCCAATCTTTCTACGGTCGTCGGCAAGGGTGGATAGACGGACCCCCGATAACCGATGAAATTACCCTTTCCGATTTCGAAAACAATGTTCGCACCTCTGGAGACGGTCACAGTCATATAGACATTTCCGTGGACGGCATCCGCTGCGCCTCCTGCATCTGGCTCATAGAAAAGGCTCTTTCCAGGCTTGATGGGATTGAAAAGGTCACCCTCAACTATGCCACCCATCAGGCCTCTATTCAGTGGAACCCTGAAAAAGTTTCCCTGAAAGCCATCCTCGAGCATATCCAGCGGTTTGGCTATCAACCCCATCCCGATGTATCCGACGCCAAGAGTCAGGCAGAATCCAGGCGGCTGATCATTCGTTTTGGAACCGCCGCCTTTCTCTCCATGCAGCTCATGATCTATTCCGCTGCCCTCTATGCGGGATTCTTTCAAGGTATGGATCCGAGGATGCGCTTCCTCCTTCAGTGCATGGCCGGTCTGGTGGCCACGCCGGTACTCTTCTATGCCGGCCAGACTTTTTTTTCCGGCGCCCTCAGGGCCCTGCGCCATGGACATTTCAACATGGACAGCCTGGTTGCCCTGGGAGCTGGAGGCGCATATTTCCTCTCCATTGTCCAGACCATCCGCGGGGGAGAAGTCTACTACGATACAGCGGTGATGATCATCACCCTCATCCTGCTTGGAAGGCTGCTCGAGCATGGCGCCCGGCGCCGGGCTTCCGAAGCGGTTAATCGGCTCAGTCGTCTTGCTCCGGAACGGGCCAGGCTCTACCGGGAAAATGGAAAAGAGGAATTCATTTCTGTCTCCAGGGTGAAACGGGGGGATATTCTCTCGATCCTTCCCGGAGAACGGATTCCCCTGGACGGAGTTGTCAGAAAAGGTTCATCCGAGACAGACGAGTCCATGCTCACCGGTGAATCCAGGCCGGTATCAAAGGTTCCGGGAAAAAAGGTCATGGCAGGTACCATAAATCTCCATGGCCGGCTGATCATCGAGGTGAACAGTACCGAGAAAGATACCCTTCTTGCCCAGATTATTCGCTCGGTCAAGGCTGCCCAGGCAAAAAAGGCGCCGGTGCAGATGCTGGCCGACCGTCTTGTTGGCTGGTTTGTTCCCGTCGTCCTGGCTGTCGCACTGGCAGCCTTTGTCTATGGTATGCAAACCCAGGACACCACCCTGTCCATTATCCGGGCCGTCTCCGTCCTGGTGGTCGCCTGTCCCTGCGCTCTGGGCCTGGCCACACCTCTTGCCATCCTGGTCGGCACCGGTCTGGGTGCATCCAGAGGCATCCTCTTCAAGGGTGGAGACGTTCTGGAACATGCCAGCAAGACCGATACAGTGGTCTTTGACAAGACCGGCACCCTGACCACCGGAATTATGACCCTGCAGAAGGTGTGCAGCCTGGCTCCTGAGTGGGATGAAACCCGTTGTCTCGTTATTGCCGCTTCGCTGGAAAAACTCTCAGAACACAGTGTAGGCAGGGCTATTGTCGAGGCTCTCCCCCCGGACCTGCAGGTACGCGAGGTCAAGGATTTTTCCGTTTCACCAGGTCTCGGTATCAGTGGAACCATAGGTTCCAGTCGTTATCTGGTCGGTAACAGCCGATTTCTGGATAACCACTCCATATCCCCAGAAGAAGCTGCTGATTGTCCTGATTCAGAAAATGGATCAACAACCGTCTATCTTGCAGATTCCGAAAGAGTTCTTGCTGTATTTTTCATATCTGACAGCCTGCGGCCAGAGACCGGACAAGTCGTTGCCATTCTGCGGAATATGGGCAGGGAGGTCCATCTCCTTTCCGGAGATCAGAACTCGGTTGTCGCCTCCATGGCTGCTTCGGCCGGTATCGACCGTTACCGTGGGGAAACCCTGCCTTTGGAAAAGGCTGATTACCTGGAATCGCTTCGCAGCGAGGGGAAAAGACCTGTCATGGTCGGTGACGGCATCAATGATGCTCCGGCCCTGACCGTTGCGGATGTTGGGATTTCCGTGGCCAGAGGAACCGACATAGCCATGGAAAGCTCGGATATCGTCCTCATGCGTGAAGACATCCGTCTCGTGCCCATGGCCCTGCAGCTTTCCATCCTCACCTTTTCCACCATCCGTCTCAATCTTTTCTGGGCCCTGGGTTACAACATGACTGCCCTGCCCCTGGCCTTTCTCGGTCTCCTTCATCCCATTGTCTGTGCTGCTGCCATGGCTGCAAGTTCTCTCTGTGTGGTGGGGAACTCTCTTTTTCTCAGAAAACGATTTTCCAGGCAGTCCCTCTCTTGGGATGATGTTTGATTTCCTGGATAATGTTACAGGATCTTCCTCGAAGGACTGATCAGGTAGCGGCTCGGGAAATACCGAAACCGATAACAGGTGCTGCAGATTTGTGATGATGCGGTTGCCTGTTACCAATTACGAAAAACCTGCCAGGAGACTGTCATGAAACCAGGGTCTGAACTCCCGTATCCTGGTATTTTTTCTGCTCGGATGCACCCTGTTGGTCAGCAGGACCACCACTGTTTCCTCTTCCGGATCTATCCAGAAGGACGTTCCAGTATAGCCGAGATGACCGATGCTGCGGGGAGAAAACAGCCTGCCAGCGCTTGATGCCCCTGGTGAAGGAGTATCGAATCCAAGACACCATGTGGAGTTGTTCCGGCGCCGTTTCAGGGCCTTCCTGAGGAATGTACCGCCTATATTCAGCCGGTCTTTTTCGCTCTTTCCTGTCCACTGTCGCAGAACCAGTTCTGTCAGCTCCATCACACCCCGGAGAGTGGAGAACAGGCCGGCATGGCCACTCACCCCCTCCATCAGCCAACAGTGTTCATCATGCACCTCTCCCTGGATAATCCGCTTTCTCCAGGAACAGTGCTCGGTGGCTGCAAATCTCGCTCTGTCCGTTTCGGTCGGCTCGGTCAGCGGACTGTAGAATATTTCCTGTTCAAGACCCAGCGGTTCTGTCACTTTTTCCCTGAACAGCCTGTCAAGTCTGCAGCCGGTAACCTGGCTGATATGTTCCCCCAGGAGGATGAAACCAAGGTCACTGTACCTGCTCTCGGATCCCTTTTTATACTCCGGCCGCTCCCGGAGAATCATCCTTATAAGTTCTTTTCCGGCCTCTGCAGAAGGCTCTGCCCGGAAACGGCGGTAATAGGGCCTGTAGGACGGCAATCCAGAAGAATGATGAAGAAGATCGGCTATCAGGAACCGCCGTTTTTCCCGGTTCATTTCCGCCAATCCTGAACAATCCACCCTGTCATCGAGGGTCAGTCGTCCTTCCCTGATGAGGATAAAGGTCAGCAGGGCAGTGGCAAGGGGCTTGGTCAGGGAAGCGATATCAAAAAAACTGTCTTCCCGTACAGGTAGTTTTTTCGCATCGAGCCGGGTATAGCCGGCCACTGCGGTCAACCGTTTCCCTGCCCTGAACAGGCCTGCGGCCGCACCCGGAAAGACACCCTTTTCCACCCCCTGGCAAAGGAGGTTTTTCAGCACATTATCTTCTTGTTTTTTCATTTTATTTAAGAGAGAGCAATTTTATTTATTCCTTTGAAATTTTATATCGATTGGGGTAGAGTTGAAAATTTCAATTTATGCAAAATATATGCTTCTTTAGGGTGCCGGAAGCGGCTGTGCAAAATTGTGTAGAAAAGGTGTGGACAACGGTGTTGAAACATTGCGCATGAACAGGAGGCCAGGAAATTTCCCCAGGTAATCAAGAATTTTTCCATAAAGATATCAACAAATAATCCTTTTTAATTTAAAATAGTTACATCTAATATTCATAAAATAACACAACCAAGAACAACAACAAATTTTTTTAAATAAAAAAGGAGTTATTATGCCGTTTCATTTTGCCGTAGACCGTCAGAAGTTCCTGAAGGCGATAAGTGGACAGCAGAACATAACCAGCAAAAAAGGTACCCTGGCCATCCTGGCTAATATTCTTCTCAACGTTGAACCGGATCACATCGTTATCACGGGAACGGATCTCGATATCGGTCTCAGACAGGTTATTCCGGCGGAAGTTCATGAAACAGGCATCCTGACCCTTCCAGCAAAAAAACTGTATGAAGTGGCAAGAGAATCCGCCTCTCCAGAGATCACCTTCAGGGAGATGGAAAACAACTGGGTCGAGATTTCATCCGGTTCGAGTCTTTATCGGATGGCCGGTATGATCAGCGACGAATTTCCTGAATTTCCAGAATACGATGAAGGGAAAATGGTGGAGATCGACAGCGAGATACTTATCGAACTGGTTGACAAGACTTCCTTTTCCATAGCCCTGGACAAGGAGAACATGTATGCCCTCACCGCTGCTCTCCTGGAAAAGGAAGAGGAGGACGGCACTGTCTATCTGAAGATGATCACTTCCGATGGTCACCGGCTGACCATCATGCGCAAGGAGGCAGGGGAGAACGGGGCCGACCTGGAACTCAATCCTGAAACCCTGATTCCAAGGCGGGGGATCCTGGAAATCCGCAAGTTCTGCGAAGAGAGCCCTGTGGTCCAACTGGGGATAGAAGAGAAACAGGCTGTCCTGAAGAACGAGAACGGACTGCTCATCATCCGGTTGATCGAGGGGGATTTTCCTGATTACCGAAATATCCTCAACATCATTTCCAACGATAATATCATCATTGTCAACAGACTGCGGTTCCTGGAAGGACTGAAGCGGATTAATCTCTTCACCGATGAGATGTTTCATGCCATTCAGATGAAGGTGAAGGACAACCTCTTTCTCCTCTCCTCCCAGAATGCCGACTATGGATCGGCCAAGGATGAGTTCGAGGTCGAGTACAGTGGAGATCCCCTCTCCCTGGCATTCAACTGCCGTTACTTTATCGAAGCCCTGCAGGTGATGGATGGCGATGTTATCCAGGCCGGGATCAGCTCGGACGATAGCCCCTGCGTGATAACCTCGGAGAGCGACGAAGGCTTTCTCAGTATTATCATGCCAATGAAATTATAATATCTACATAGAGATAACTGTAAGAACATCATGAATGAGCAGAAGTCATCGTATGATGCCGAACAGATAAAAGTGCTGGATGGACTGGAGGCAGTCCGCAAACGTCCGGCAATGTATATAGGCAATACTGCGGAAGAGGGATTGCATCATCTCATCTACGAGGTGGTGGACAACTCCATAGATGAGGCCCTGGCCGGCTACTGCACCAGGATCTGGGTAACCATCCATGATGACAACTCTGTCACCGTGGAAGACAATGGCCGCGGCATTCCCGTGGATATGCACCCCACGGAAAAGATGTCAGCCCTGGAACTGGTCATGACCACCCTCCACGCCGGAGGAAAATTCGATCACTCCACCTACAAGGTTTCCGGTGGCCTGCACGGGGTCGGCGTTTCCGTGGTCAATGCGCTGAGTGAATGGGCAATTGCCGAGGTGAAGCGGGACGGCAAGGTCTACCGGCAGACATACAGCTACGGCGTGCGGACCAGCGACCTGGAGATAATAGGCGAAAGCGACCGTACCGGCACGACTATCACCTTTCTGCCAGACGGACAGATCTTCAGAGAGACTACGTTATTTAAATATGATATTGTTCGTAACAGGCTGAGAGAATTAGCTTTCTTAAACAAGGGCGTCCGCATCTACCTGAAGGACGAACGCAGTGGTGCAGAAGACAAGTTTCATTTCGAGGGAGGGATCGTTTCCTACGTGGAATACCTCAACAGGAAAAGAACGCCCGTGCATCCGGAGCCGGTCTTCATCCAGGGAGAACGGGACCAGGTGCAGGTGGAGATCTGCTTTCAGTATTTTGACGGCTATTCCGAACGGCTGTTTTCCTACGTGAACAACATCAACACCAGGGAGGGAGGCACTCATGTGGCCGGATTCAGGGCCGCCCTGACCAAGTGTATCAACCGGTACGCCAGTGAGGAAGGGGTTCCCAAGAATCTGAAGACCAAGATGGGAGGTGACGATGTAAGGGAAGGACTGACCTCGGTTATTTCGGTCAGGGTTCCAAATCCCCAGTTCGAGGGCCAGACCAAGACAAAGCTGGGCAACTCGGAAGTCAAATCCATCGTCGAATCTCTCTGCAATGAAAAGCTCAGCGTCTATCTTGAACAGAATCCAGGCGTGGCCAAACGAATCCTGAGCAAGGCCGTGGAGGCGGCCAGGGCCAGGGAGGCTGCCCGCAGGGCAAGAGAACTCTCCAGGAAGAAAGGGGGGCTCTCGGTGATGATGGCCGGCAAGCTGGCCGAATGCCAAAGCAAGGATCCTCGGAAACGGGAGATATTCATCGTCGAGGGAGATTCTGCCGGCGGCTCGGCCAAACAGGGCAGGGATCGCTCTATTCAAGCGATTCTTCCCCTGCGCGGCAAAATAATGAACGTGGAAAAGGCACGATTCGACAAGATCCTCAATTCAGACGAGATAAAGCAGCTCATCGCCTCCCTGGGAACCGGCATAGGCAAAGATGAGTTCGACCTCGGCAAACTGCGTTATCACAAGATCATCATCATGACAGACGCCGATGTGGATGGAGCCCATATCCGTACCCTGCTGCTCACCTTTTTTTACAGGCAGATGCTGCCGCTCATCGAAAACGGCCACGTCTACATTGGGCAGCCACCTCTCTACCGTCTCGGCAGAGGCAAGAAGGAGATGTATTTTCTGGATGACGAGGCCCTCAATAGCTACCTCTATTCCCAGGCATCAAAGATCCTTTCCATCCGCATAGAGGACGGTCCGGTCATAGAAAAGGAAGGAATGAAGGATCTCCTGCGCAGGCTGTCTCATTTCCAGCAGATCAACACCTTCCTGAAAAGGATGAATATACCCACCGAACTGACGGTATTTCTCCTGGAGCATGACGTCCATTCGGCCTACCAGTTCAAGGATCGACAGTTCATGGAGGCGCTGCTGGAAGAGCTGAAGTCCATGGATCTCATCATCGGCAATATCCGCTCCTGCCGTTGGCGACCAAGCTGTTACGAGGTGGATGTTGCATTTCGCGGCAATGCCCACATGCGGACTACCATTGGCCCGAACATACCTCTAATCGGCGAGTACAGGCAGGCCCTGGAACTGTACCCAGCTATCCGGAACTATCTGAACAGACGGTTCATCATCTTCAGGGACAACACTGACAAGGAGATCGAGGCCGCTGATTGGCAGGAACTCATAAAGGTGGTGCGGGAGATGACCTTCAAGGGCAGTCACCTGCAGCGTTACAAAGGTCTGGGAGAGATGAATCCTGAACAGCTTTGGGAAACAACCATGAATCCTGAAAACCGTACCCTGCTGCAGGTGAAGATCGAGGACGCGGAGAAAGCCGACGACATGTTCACTACCCTGATGGGCGACAAGGTAGAACCCCGCCGGGAGTTCATCCAGAACCATGCCCTGGAGGTGTCTGAGCTTGATGTCTGATAAAAAAAATCCCTGGTTACAATAAATTAGCTAATAACTGTCTGGAATGAATACTACCGAGCATACCTCATCCGAAGTACCGTCTGTTGCCATAGAAAAAGAGCTGCGCAAATCCTACCTGGATTATGCCATGTCGGTGATCGTGGGCAGGGCCCTGCCGGATGTCCGCGATGGCCTGAAACCGGTCCATAGACGGACGCTCTTTGCCATGCGCGAGCTGGGTACTACCTACAACCGGCCCTACGTGAAATCGGCAAGAATCGTGGGTGACGTGATAGGTAAATATCATCCCCATGGTGACACGGCGGTCTACGATACCCTGGTGCGGATGGCCCAGGATTTTTCCCTTCGCTATCCCCTGGTCGACGGACAGGGAAACTTCGGTTCCATGGATGGTGACGCGCCTGCAGCCATGCGATACACCGAGGCCAGGATGACCAAGCTGGATCAGGAGATCATAGCCGACCTGGACAAAGAAACGGTCGATTTCATTCCCAACTACGACAACTCGCTTCTCGAACCCTCTGTTCTTCCTTCCAAGATACCGAATATTCTCATCAATGGCTCGGAAGGTATAGCTGTGGGCATGGCAACAAAGATTCCACCGCACAACCTCACTGAGGTCATAAACGGCCTTATAGCCCTTATTGACGATGAAAATATAACTGTGCACCAGCTCATGGAAATCATCCAGGGCCCGGATTTTCCAACCGGTGGGCTGATTTGCGGGCAGGCCGGCATACGCGAGGCGTACGAGACAGGACGCGGCGTCGTCCTGATGCGGGCCCGCTACCACGTCGAACAGCGGAAAAAAGGCGGAGAATCCATTATCATAACCGAAATTCCCTATCAGCAGAACAAGGCCTCCTTGGTGGAAAAGATCGCCCTGTTAATGAAGGAGAAACGGATAACCGGCATATCAGAGATACGTGACGAATCAGACCGGCATGGTCTGCGGATCGTTCTCGAACTGAAAAAAGACGAGATACCCGAGATAGTAATCAATCAGCTCTACAAGATAACTCCGCTGCAGAAGAGTTTCGGTATCATCCTCCTCTGTATCGTCAACGGCAAACCGGAAATACTTACCCTGAAGGAGGTCCTGGAACACTTTCTCGCCCACCGGCGCACCGTGGTCTATCGCCGCAGTGCCTATGAGCTCCGCAAGGCCGAGGAAAAGGCCCACCTCCTCGAGGGACTCAAGATAGCCATATCCAACCTTGATGAAGTCGTGGCCCTCATCAAGGGTTCTGCCAACCCGGCCGAGGCAAAGAAAGGCCTGATGAGCCGATTCGATCTTTCCGAGTTGCAGGCCCAGACCATACTCGATATGCGGTTGCAACGGCTCACCGGTCTGGAAAGGGATAAGATTATCCAGGAATACGAAGAAATTAAGGAAAAGATAGCCTGGCTCAACAAGGTGCTCTCGGACGACGGAATGGTCATGCAGATCATCCGGGATGAGTTTGAAAAGATCCGCGACGAGTATGGAGACGAACGGCGGACCGAGATCATCGAAGCACCGGACGAGATTCTGCCCGAAGACATGATCACTCCGGAAGAGATGGTGGTCACCGTCACCCACATGGGATATATAAAGCGCAATCCCATATCCCTGTATCGCTCCCAGCGCAGGGGCGGCAAGGGTGTGAAAGGCATGTCCACCCTGGAGGATGATTTCGTCACCAACCTCTATACAGCATCCACCCATGATACCTTTCTCTTTTTTACCAACCGGGGCAGGGTGTTCTGGCGCAAGGTCTACGAGCTGCCACTGGCAGGACGAACTGCCCGGGGCAAGGCCATCGTCAACCTGCTGGAACTGGGAGAGGACGAAAAACTGGCTGCCATTCTGCCGGTTGCTGATCTTGCCAACATGGACGACTCCAAGACCGTCCTGACGGTAACCAAGCAGGGCAGGGTGAAAAAGACCAGTATAGCCGAGTACAAGCGACCCCTGCGGAAGGGCAAGTACGGCCTGACCATCAAGGAAGACGACGAAATTATTACCGCTGCCATAACTTCTGGTGATGACGAAATATTTCTCATAACCAGGCATGGAATGTCCATTCACTTCCATGAATCCGACGTCCGTCCCATGGGCAGGCTCGCGGCAGGTGTGAAAGGCATAACCTTGGGCGAAAACGACGAGGTGGTTGGCGTGGTGATCATCAAGGGAGACGACTCCATCCTGACCGTAACCGAGAATGGCTATGGCAAGCGGACACCCATATCCGAATACAAGTTGCAGAACCGGGGAGGCAAAGGCGTCTTTGCCATCAAGACCAGCGAGCGAAACGGCTACGTGGTGGGGGCATTGCAGGTGGTCGACCAGGATCAGGTCATGCTGATCGCTGATTCCGGAAAGGTCATCCGCATGCCCATGGATTCGGTCAGGATCATTGGCCGAAACACCCAGGGGGTACGGCTGATCAACTTGGAAAAGGGTGAAAAGGTGGTGGGTCTGTCCATGCTTGCCAGGGAGCATGTGGACAAAGAGGAATAGAAAACTTGACCATGGGCGAACAGGATAACATCGCTGTCATAGGTGCAGGTAGCTGGGGAACTGCCTTGGCCAGGCTGCTGGCCGCCAAGGGAAAGCAGGTCTATCTCTGGAGTGGCAATAGCCGGTTGGCGAATGACATTGCTGCATGTCGGGAAAACAAAAAGTATTTGCCTGGAGCCATCCTGCCTGATTCCCTGATCGTGGGCACGGAGTTGGAACCGGTAACCTCCTGCAGCCATGTTGTCATGGTCATCCCTTCCCATGGATACAGGGAGGTGTTCAGGCGTATCATACCCTATCTGCAGGCAGATACTCTCCTGGTATCGGCAGTCAAGGGGATAGAGATAGGGAGCCGGATGACCATGACCCAGGTCATGAAAGAGGAGATGGATACCCACCAGACCAGGCTGAACTGCCGGACCGGGGTGCTCAGTGGACCAAGTTTCGCCGATGAGGTAGCGGCAGATCAGCCGACCGCCGTGACAGTCGCCTTTGCCGACAGAGAGGCAGCCCGCTCGGTACAGCATCTTTTTTCAACCGGATTTTTTCGGGTCTACACCAGCAGCGATGTCATCGGTTTGGAGATATGCGGGGCCATGAAAAATGTTATCGCCATAGCCGCAGGCATCAGTGACGGCCTCGGATTCGGACTCAACACCAGGGCGGCTCTCATCACCAGGGGACTGGTAGAAATTGCCCGGCTTGGCAGGAGGATGGGCGCCAATCCGCATACCTTTTACGGCCTGGGCGGCCTCGGAGACCTGGTTCTTACCTGTACAGGCAATCTGAGCAGGAACCGAACCGTTGGACTGAAACTCGGCTCAGGCAAGAGCCTGGAACAGGCCCTGGCCGAGATGACCATGGTGGCCGAGGGAGTCAGGACCACCCGATCCTGTTACAACCTTGCCTCTTCCCTGGGTGTGGAAATGCCCATTCTGGAACAGGTTTGGCAGGTTCTCTACAACGGCAAGAACTGCAGGCAGGCGGTCCAGGATCTTCTTACCCGCGACCTCAAGGACGAGCTGGAATAACACCATATTATCTCTATCTTTTTTCTTTCTATGGTCTGATCCTGGACCCTCTAGGTCAAGGGAAATTTCCTTCACTCTCAGACCATCTTTTCCTGGGACCAGTCGTTATGTTCAAATTGGGAATGATCCGGTTTTTCCGGCTTCAGTTCCATCATGCGCTGTCTGAGCCAGACACGCACCTTGTCGAATTCGGCAGCAAACTCTGCAAGAGCCCTGCCCCGATGGCTGACCCTGCTCTTTTCCTCCATGCTTATTTCGGCAAAGGTCTTGCCGTACTCTCTGGAGAGAAAAACCGGATCATAGCCGAAACCCGATTCTCCCCGCGGTTCTCTGGTTATCTCTCCTTCGCACCGGCCTTCCCAGGTCAGGGCAGGACCGCCGGGCGTGGCAAGGGAAATGACGCATTCGAACCTGGCCTTCCGGTTCGAGACACCCTCCAGCTCCTTGAGCAGTTTTTCGCAGTTTTGCCGATCAGTGGCATGCTCACCGGCATATCGTGCCGAATAGACACCGGGTGCCCCACCGAGGGCCTCGACTACCAGGCCGGAATCATCGGCAAGCGCTGGTATGCCGAGTACCTTGGCATAATGCAGAGCCTTCTTGTAGGCGTTTTCATCAAAGGTGGTTCCGTCTTCCACCGGCTCAGGCATGGGGCCATAATCCTTGAGACAGGTGATCTTTACTGGAAAATCTTTCAAAAGGTCTTTGATTTCTTTAACCTTGTTTTCGTTCGACGTTGCCAGGACGATTATGTCGTGCATGGGCTCTCCTCAGTTGTTTTTGCAGTTTTCTGTCGTATCGTTCCTGTTCACTGTAGATGCAGCCACAGTATGGTTGCCGGTAGAGATCCATCTCCAGTGACCTGTCTATGCCATACTGCCACCCTTTTCTGAAATCCTGATAATAAAAACCGATACCATACTTATCCGCCAGCCTTTCCCCTGTCCGGCGGATGAGTTCGTGATTCTGGTATCTGGAATAGAGCAGGGTGGTGGAAAAGTATGAATATCCGCCTGTTGCGGCCCGGGTGGCGACCTGTTCGAGCCGCATGGCATAGCAGAGACCGCACCGTTCATCCTCGTGAAAGACCACCTTTCTGAGATACTGCCGCAGGCCATATTCCCGCTCGATTTCCACGGGAAAATCCTCCATGGCGGCAAACTGTTCCAGTGCCCTGATCCTTTTCCTGAATTCCCGGAAAGGATGAATATTGGGATTGTAGAAATAGCCGCTGACCAGGAAGCCCCTGGTGCGCAGCTCCTTCAAAGGGTAGATGGTGCAGGGCCCGCAGCAGACATGCAGGAGGATATCCATCCTATTTCACCTTGAATTTTTTCGGGTCAATGCCATAGCCGTGTATCTTGTAGTTGATGATCCGCAGGCTGGTGTCCAGGTAGCTGGCCGCCTTGGTCTGGTTACCGTTGGTATGTTTCAGTGCCTCGATAATAAGCTCTTTTTCGAAATTTTCCACAGCAGCGGCCAGGGAGAGCGGTTTTTTGTCAGATCGAATGGAATCCGGTGTCTGCAGGGTTGGCGGGAGATGGAACGACCTGATGGTTCGGCCGTCACAGATGAGCACGGCCCGTTCCATGCAGTTCTGGAGTTCCCGGACATTTCCAGGCCAGTGGTACTGAACCAGCAGGTCTATGGCCCCGGTGGATATTCGCTGAATGTTCCTGTTGTTCTCCCTGGCATATTTTTCAAGAAAATATTCTGCCAGCAGGAGGATGTCGGTCCGTCTCTCCCGAAGAGGCGGCAGGAAGATGGGAAAGACATTGAGACGGTAATAGAGGTCTTCACGGAAGGAGCCGTTTTTTACCGCTGTTTCGAGATCCCGGTTGGTGGCGGCCACCAGTCGCAGGTCGGCCTTGAGGATCCTGCTGGAACCCAACCGTTGAAAGGTCTTCTCCTGGATAACGTTGAGCAGTTTGATCTGCACCGTCGGGCTGATTTCTCCTATTTCATCCAGAAAGAGGGTTCCGCCGGCTGCCTGTTCGAACCTGCCGGTTTTTCTTTCTGTTGCCCCGGTAAACGCCCCTTTCTCGTGGCCGAACAGTTCAGACTCGAGCAGGGTCTCCGGCAGGGCAGAGCAGTTGACCACCACAAACGGACCGTTTTTCCGGCCAGAGTTATGGTGGAGAGCCTTGGCCACAAGGGTCTTGCCCGTACCGGACTCCCCCCGGAGAAGCACCGTGGCCCTGGTATCTGCAACCCTGTGGATCATGTCGAAGACTTCCTGCATTCTGGAAGAGTTACCAATTATCTCGTCGATCCTGTGCTTGGCCGAAAGCTCCCGCCGCAATTTGACGTTTTCCTGTTCCAGGGCCTCCTTTTCCCTGTTCACCTTCTGGATACGGAGAACGGTCTGGGCGATGAGACTGGAAACCACGGTGAGAAAGCGGAGATCCTGCTCAGACTGGAGACCGAATCCCTCTTCATAGTACCGGTCGATGGATAAGGCCCCGATGGAACGATTTTCGGCAATGATAGGCACACAGAGAAACGAGCTCTTTTTCTTGCCCTTTTCTCCCCTGGATCTTGTCCTGTTGAGAAAGAGCGGCTCGTCGCCTATGCAGGGAACGATGATCGGCTCGCCAGTGGCAGCCACTTTGCCGGTAATCCCCTCGCCCAGCTTGTATCGACCACGCTTTTTCGCCTCAGCGGAAATACCGTGGGCCACCTCGATCTCCAGTTCGCCGGTTGCCGGGTTGACGATGGTGACTGTCCCGTTTTTCATCCCCTTTTCCCGGTTCAGGATGGCCACGATATTTTCCAGACAGTCCTGCAGGCTTGCTGCCGAGGCCAGTTGCTTGGTTATCTCGTAAAGACAGGCAAGATCCTTGAGCCCCATGTCCTGCTGTATGTTCTGCCCATTTCTTGAATTTTCCATCGGGTTGATATATTATGAGGATATTGACAGTCTGATTCTGAGATGGTAATTACACTTCACCATTCGGGAGGGATGGCCGAGTGGTTTAAGGCGGCGGTCTTGAAAACCGTTGTACGAAAGTACCGTGGGTTCGAATCCTACTCCCTCCGCCAGAGGAACCATATCAGGAGAGATGACCGAGTTGGCCGATGGTGCTCGCCTGCTAAGCGAGTGTGGGGGTTGTACTCCACCGAGGGTTCGAATCCCTCTCTCTCCGCCATGAAATATCATTGTTGATCTGCATCAACATCATGATGAAACCCGCAGCCTGTTGACGGCCTGCGGGTTTTTCTTTTCACTTATGACCTTCTTTCGGCAACCACCAACCGGGCCAGCCGCTGACCGGTTGTCCTGCCGCAGCAGGATGGCTGAACCCATTTTTTCATGGAATCAAAAATCATTCCTTGAGCTTGACATAGAGCTGCCCTTCCCTGACCTGGATACTTTCCACCCCCTCGCTGAAGGTCTTCCAGAATCCTTTTTCGTTGCCAAACTCCTGCACGAGATCGATATTTTTCAGCCCGCCCAACCAGGCGTTTGGTACTGGTACGCCCATGAGGGAAACTCCCCTGAGAACCACAACAGGCCTGTTTTCCCGATACGCCAGCTCGGCCCCCGCCCTGGCCCTGATGGTCTTTCCACCCAGTATGGGAAAGTCTGGATCCACTGGCAGAAGCAGTCGGACACTGACCAGGTCGTCGGCCAGGTCTATGGCTACCTTGTCGGCCAGGTCGGTATTTTTGGCCAGCAGACCATTGAGTTCCCGTTCCGTGAAGGTTATCTCTCTGGTCATGTTTTCTTCACTGTAGGGTTCCGGAGTGAGTACCCCGTCTTTCAGGTCGTCCTCTTTTTCCTGTTCGCCTTCCTGTCGTTGCATATGCCGGCCCTGTTCCCCGGCCAGGTTTTCGAATCGCTCCAGCTTGGAGGCCAGCACCTGTTCCTCCTTTTGGTTCAGCACCACCGGAGTAAACGGTTTTGGAAACAGCCAGAATCTGATAAAAAAGAGTGTGCCAGCAACACTGACCACCACGACCAGCAGGACGATTCCCCCCACCTGGAGTCCGGAAAAGCCTCTTTTTCCTTGCCTGTTCGATTCCATTTCTCTCTCCTCTTTCGGGAGGTGAATGGGAAAGCCCCTTCAAGTCGGCTCAAAATCCCCAAAGCAGACTGCGTTTTACCCAGCCGGTTACCCCCTTTTCATGGGATACCTTGACCCAGCCATCCTTTTTCTTCAATGTCCTGAAAACGACCCCGTAATAGGCTTTGGCAACGATCCTTCGGTTTGTACCTGGTCCGGAACGGACGTTGATCCTTTTCCTGGTGTTTTTGTGAACCTTGACGATCATGTGGGGCGTCTTCCTGACGACATTCTTGTGGACCCAGCCAATCGTTCCTTCAAAATCCCTCACCCGCAGCCAGTTGCCCGATCTTTTCAAGACTTTGAGAGGAAATCCGTTTCCCAACTTCCAGATGACCTTGTACTTGGTCCCTGGTCCGGAACGCATGTTGACGTTGTTGCCCACTATGGAGACCATCTCGGCAAGGGCCTGGACCGGCAGGGTCAAGGTGAACAGGGTAACGAGCAGTATCAGTGTCGTGGTCAGGTATCTCTTGTTCATCTTCTGTATCCGTTTCTTGCAGGTTTCGTTCTCGATGTTCGTTTGTCTCTTGTCCCCCCGAGACATCATCTCGGTCTGACAGGATTTCGTCCATCCTGTCGCCCCTGGGCCGGATAAAACGAATAGCCGGCGATATCCAGGGATATGGCTCCAAACCGGCATGCCTCGTTCATACAGCGCAGGCAGTTGATACATTCCGCCGAATTGGGTTGTTCGTTGAAGCGAATTTCCATTGGACAGACAGTATGGCAGGCGCCGCAGTCGGTACAGCGATTCCTGTCAAGTTTCAGCCTGACGAGGGAGATCCGGTTGAAAAGCCCATAAAAGGCTCCCAGCGGACAGGCAGTCCGACAGAACGGCCGGCTGGCCGTCATGCTCCAGAGGCTGAAACCAATCAGGATGACGATCTTGTTGAGGTAGAGGTAGCCCAGGGTAGAGCGGAGATCCGGCATCAGGATGACCATGGGTATTCCGGCCTCCAGGGTCCCGGCCGGACAGACATACTTGCAGAACCAGGGCTTTCCCATTCCGAACTGGTCCACCAGCAGCAGGGGGAGGAGGATGACGAAAAGGAGGAGAAAAACGTACTTGATGTATGATAATGTTTTTGGAATTGAATGGTTAGGAAGTGGAACACGATGCAGGAGTTCCTGGTAGAGGCCAAAGGGGCAGGCCCATCCGCAGACGAATCGGCCCACAGCGGTTCCAATGAGTCCCACGCTGCCGGCCACGTACAGCCCTAGGTAATAGGTGGAGTTTTCCAGCGAGAACCGGATCCCCAGGAGCAGCTGCTGGATGGCGCCGACTGGGCAGTAGGTTGTGGCAGCCGGGCAGGAGTAACAGTTCAGTCCTGGAGAACAGATGACCTTCAAGGGACCCTGGTAGATGTTTTTGCTCACCGGAAAGGCCCAGTAGCCATTGATGATCAGGGTCCAGACACACTGGATCCACTTCCGCAGGGTTTCCATTTCTCACCCGATCCCTATACACTCCAGGCAGATGGACTTTGCCTGTTCCAGCACCCTCCCCGGTTCGCCGGTGGTCAGACCGACCAGCCAGCACAACAGGAAGAAAAGGAGTATGAAGAGGGGGGTCATGCGGACAGAGCCTCTTCTGGTCTTCTGTTTGCTCATGGATGATTACCTCCTGGTACTCGCCGGAGCACAGCTGCGCGCTTTTCTCCTATCTTTCGGTCGACATCGCGACGGTCATCGATCGTCAGGTGAGTGACCAACCGCTGCAATCCCCTGGTAAAGGGCCTGGCGTGCAGTTTTGCCGCCAGGGCGAAAAGATCATCCGCAGGACCATGGACCTCGGTACCCATGTCATTGAGCTGATAGTCGAGACCCGAGCTTTCCAGCACCTCAACGATATCGGCGATATAGTCTCCCACGCTGGTCGAGCCGGTACCCAACGGGATCAAGGTTATCTGCATAAGAGCCACGGTAACCTCCTTAGCGGCACAGCAGGGAAACAAGTCGGTCGAGATCATCGCTCGAGTAATACTCGATCTCGATCTTTCCCCTGGAACCGTTCTGGACAATTCTTACCTTGGAGTTGAGATGGTTTGTTACCTGGTTTACAAGAACTTTGCAATAGGAGGCCGGCAATTCGTCTCCTCGTTTTCTGGTTCTAGGTGCAGGCGGAGTTTTCTTTCTGGGCTGTTCCCTGCACATCCGCTCGGTCTCTCGTACCGACAGGCCAGCGTTGACGATTCTGTCCCGGACCTCCCGTATCCGCTGCGGTTCATCTTTGATCCTCAGTAAGACCCTGGCATGTCCTTCCGACAGGACGCCTTTTGCAACGTCGTCCCGGATTTCCTCAGGCAGTTTCAGCAGGCGAAGAATGTTGGTTATGGTGGACCGTTTCTTGCCGACTTTTCTTGCCACCTCCTCCTGGGTGAGATGGAATTCGTCGATCAGCCGTGCATAGGCGGTGGCCTCTTCAATGGGGTTCAGGTCGTGTCGCTGGATGTTTTCGATCAAGGCGAGTTCCAGAGTCTCATCCTCGGAAGAGGACTCCATCACCACCACCGGTACTTCCTGTACACCGGCCATCCTGGCCGCCCTGAGGCGACGCTCCCCAGCGATGAGGTGGTACCGGTTGCCCTCACTCCTGGCGACCAGGAGCGGCTGGATGACTCCCCTGTCCCGGATCGATTCAGCGAGGCTGTTGAGCTTTTCCTCGTCGAAATAATTTCTTGGCTGGTGAGGATTTGGTGTGATCTTGTCGATATCACAGAGAAAAAACTTTTCGTCATCCATGGAAGGGTCATCGGGCAGCAGGGCACCCACTCCCCTTCCCAGTACACTTTTTCCGCTCATGGGTCTCTTTACTTGCTCCTTCGTAGAAATTCGTTGGCCAGTTTCACATATGCCTTGGCTCCCGGGCACCTTTTGTCATACTGGAGGATGGGTTTGCCATAACTCGGGCTTTCGCTGAGACGCACATTTCTCGGGATCACGGTTTTGTAGACCCGGTCCTTGAAGTGCCTCTGAATCTCCGCTGCCACCTGGTGGGTCAGCCGGTTTCTCTTGTCGTACATGGTCAGCAGGAGACCCTCTATATAGAGTCCCTGGTTGAATGTTTTCTTGACCCTGCGAATGGTCTCGATGAGCTGGGCAAGCCCCTCCAGGGCAAAGTATTCACACTGCAAGGGAATGAGCACAGAGTCAGCTGCTGTCAGGGCATTGATGGTCAGCAGGCCAAGGGAAGGTGGACAGTCAACCAGGATGTAGTGAAACCGATCTTTCAACATCCGGATAATGGACCGCAGTTTCTTTTCCCTGTCCTGTACCGAGACGAGTTCTACCTCCACACCGACCAGGTCAATTGAAGCAGGCAGGATAGTCAGGTTTTTTACCGATGTTTCCACCAGGCAGGCCGTAGCTTCGTGTTCTTCGAGGTAACAGCGGTAGATATGCTTCTCTCCCGTGGTCTGAAAGAGCCCCACCCCGGAAGAGGCGTTGCCCTGTGGATCTGAGTCGATCAGCAGTACCTTTTTTCCCTTCATGGCCAGCGCTGCGGACAGGTTGATGGCTGTTGTTGTCTTACCCACACCTCCCTTCTGATTGGCCAGGGCAACAACTTTTGCTCCGAATTTTTTCATTCCCATTCCCATATTTTGTTGTCGACAGTTTGAGCCAGTATACTATATAGATTGAATTGTGATAACTCTTTTTCAATGTTTCACGTGAAACATTGACCCGGTTGGCGAACAACCAGGAGGCAGAGCGGTTCGGAGCTATTGCGGGACAATGCAGACAACAGATGTGTTGATTGTGGGGAGTGGGGTGGCCGGCCTATCCCTTGCGCTGAAGGTAGCCGGGTTTGCACAGGTCACGGTGGTCACCAAGAAGCGATCCTTGGACACGGCCACCAATCTTGCCCAGGGAGGTATTGCGGCTGTGCTTTCCGATGAGGACGATGTCGCTTCCCATGTCAGGGATACGTTGCGATCGGGTGACGGGTTGTGTGATCCCGAGGTTGTCAGAAAGGTGGTGGAGGAGGGGCCGGCAAGGGTCAGAGAGTTGGTGCGGCTCGGGGTTCAGTTCAAGAAGGGGGAGCATGGAGAAGAGTTTGACTTGGGGATGGAGGGGGGGCATTCTTGCCGACGAGTGGCCCATGCTTTCGACCTGACAGGACGAGAGATAGAAACAGCGTTGCTGCAGGCCGTCGGTCGGGAGCGGCAGATCCTTCTTCTGGAAAATCATCAGGCAATAGATCTGCTCCTGGCCTCCAAGACTTCTGTTGGCAGGAGGGAGGATAAAGACCGGTGTCTGGGTGCCTATATCCTGGATCGGGAGTCGGGAGAGGTGGAAACCTGGCAGGCCAGGGTAACGGTCCTCTGCAGTGGTGGGTGCGGCAAGGTGTATCTCTATACCACCAATCCGGATATCGCCACCGGAGATGGGGTGGCCATGGCCTACCGGGCAGGGGCACGGGTAGCCAACCTGGAGTTCATCCAGTTTCATCCCACCTGTTTTTTCAACCGAAAGGCAAAAAATTTTCTGATTTCAGAGGCGGTGCGGGGTGAAGGAGGAGTCCTGGTCAACGAGCAGGGTGAGCCGTTCATGCACCGGTATGACGAACGGGGCGACCTGGCCACCAGGGATGCCGTGGCCAGGGGAATCGATGCCGAGATGAAGAGTTCCGGCGCCGACTGCGTCTATCTCGATATCACCCACCGCGATGCCGATTTCATCAAGACCAGGTTTCCGACGATCTACTCCACCTGTAAACGGTACGGGGTCGATATAACAAGGGATCCAATTCCAGTTGTTCCTGCTGCCCACTACATGTGCGGCGGAGTACTGGTGGACGAGTGGGGAAGAAGTTCGGTGGACAACCTCTTCGTCCTGGGAGAGACAGCCTGTACCGGGTTGCATGGGGCCAATAGGCTGGCATCGAACTCTCTTCTCGAGGCCGTGGTCTTTGCCCACCGGGCTGCCATACACCTGCGGACTGAGTGGGACAGGATCTGCGGTCAGAAACGGCTGCCTGTGAGCGAATGGCGGGTGGGCAAGGCCAAGTCCATCGAGGAGAACGTTCTCATCAGTCATAACTGGGATCAGATCAGGAGGCTGATGTGGAACTATGTCGGTATCGTTCGCCGGGAAAAGAGACTGCGCCTGGTGAGACGACGGCTGGCCCCTATCCTGGAGGAGATCCGGGAGCACTTTCACGATTATTTGCTGACCCCAGATCTTGTCGAGCTGCGGAACATTGCCATCGTGGCGGAGCTGATCGTCCAGAGCGCCTCCCTGCGAAAGGAGTCCAGGGGGCTGCATTACATCGTCGATTATCCGGAGCGCGATGACCGCCATTTTCGTTGCAATACAGTCCTGCAGAGAACACTGGAGAACAACACACGATGCTGATAGCCATCCAGCGGATTGCTGAACGAAAAATCGAGGAAGCTATGGAGGAGGGACGTTTCGCCGGCCTGGGCCACTGGAAGAACAGACCACTCCCGGAAGACGATATGCAGCATGTTCCGCCAAGCCTGCGGATGGCGTATCGGGTTCTGAAAAATGGCGGCTATGTTCCGGAAGAGGTGAGCCTCAAGAAAGAGATCGCCACGGTCGAGGAAATGCTTGCTCGCTGTACGGACGAGCGACAGAGATATAATCAATTGAAAAAGCTAAATTTTTTAAAATTCAAACTGGAAGCCCGAATGGGCCGTTCGCTTCATATCGACTCCAATCCAACCTATCACCGCAAGGTTGTGGAACGGCTCAGCGTGAAGGGCTGAGCCTGGCCTGGAGAAGCTCAGAGGACAATGATCTCGTCGAACATGTCCTTGTTTTTCAGGATTTTTTCTTCGTTGCCAATGGTTACCCGGTAGGGCGTCGTCTTCAGCCGTTCAAAGGCAGACCCAAAGGGAGCCAGGTCACTACCGCTGGTGGCCAGGATTTCTGCCAATCGATCCTGTTTGTATCGGTCTGTGATCCCGGAGAGGAATTCGTTTCGCGCTGTCGAGCCGATGGCAGCCGGCCCCATGTGGGGGATGTAGGATCCATAGGTACCGATGATGAGCTGCTGGAGTTCCTGCGGAGATAGGTGCAGAGCTGCAAGTTCCCGAGCAATCCTCGTATAGGCCTGGTAGGTCCGTTTCACCTCTGGATCGCGGTAGCTGATGAAACCGATGTTGCCGGTGATCTGGTTGAACTGGATGAAGCATCCGTAGGCGCCACCGATCTGGCGGACCGTATTCCAGAGATATTCCCTGGAGAGCCATGTGCGGACGACCTCGAAATGCCCGTTGTACGGCTGCGTCTCGGCATCCAGGAGGTGACAGCAGAGGACATTGTAGGTGACCTCGGCCGATGTGCAGAGGCCCTGGCTTGCCGGCAGGTCCGGATAGTCGGGACGGACCGGCTGCAGGGGGAGTTCGGCCAGGCTCTTACTGACGCCGGGGAAGAGAGAACGGATTTTTTCCATATCCACCTCCCCAGAGGTGACCGAGGTGATCAGGCAGCCTCTCCGAAAGAGCAGGGTGTGGATCCTGGCAAGTTTTTCCAGAAAGGCTTCTTCCTGTTCCTGATAGTTCCGGGCAAGTTCCTTGAGGGCCAGGTAACTGGTCACTCCGCTGACCAGTTCATTGTACTTGGCGGCCTCGCTGAGGTGATAAAACCCGCGGGAGGAGGCCAGGGAGTAGCCGTTACTGTGAACACTGTGTTCGGTCCAGGCATATTCCCTCTGCACGATTTCCCAGATCCGTTGCCGGTTTGTGAGGTCTGGACAGGAAAAGATCTCGGCCACGATGTCCATGGCCGTTTCCAGGTACTGGGACAGTCCTTTGAGATGGAGCCAGAGAATCGGCCTGACCGAACCGGAAGGATCCTGGATCTGCATGTAGGTGGAGAAGGAGTGATTCAGGCCGCCGGTATAGATGTTGATGTCCTTGGCAAGACGGATATAATCACGTTTTTCCGTCCCGATTTCAGTGACAATGGTACCAAAGAGGTTCAGCCAGGGAAGGAGATCGGCGTCCAGACCGGAGCAGTCAAGACCAAAGTCGATATAGGAAATTCCGTTGGTCTGTTGCTCGCAGGTGAGAAACAGCGTATCAGCGATCCGCTCGGGTTGGACGGCTGGAAAATCCGGCTCGGGATCCAGGTCATCGATGGAGAGGTGTGGCAGGAGGTTCAGGGTCTGCTCGTCATTGCCCTGCTGTTGCCGGGCCATGAGTTCTTTGGTACGTTGTATAAGCTCGTCGAGCTGGCCTGTATCCAGGCTGTTTTCATACTCCTTGAGGCGCTGCTGCTCCCTTGCCTGGACTTGGCCAAGTTTTTCCGGATCAGGTCGCAGGGTGACAACGACAGTGGACGGGTTGTCCAGCAGGTGGTCGGCGATCAACTGTTCAAAGTACCTGGATCCGGAAGCCTTTTCCCGTACCGTCTGCAGGAGGTCCATGACCTGCAGGTAGGCAAAGGGATCGAGATCGTGTTTCAGGGCGGTCATGGCTCGACCAATGAGATCCAGGCCGCGCTGGGCACGGTTCATCTCCTCCCGGAGATTGAACTCGTACTTGTTGAGTTCTGCCAGGACAAGATCACTGTCCAGCCCCTCGTTGATGATCCGGCCCAGGCTGTCACGGTAGACCTGCAGAAAAATATCCCTTTTTTCCGGGTCAGAACCGATGAGATAGGTCATCATAGAGGTTGTATAGCAGGAACTGGCAAGGAAAAGTCCCCCGAAATCCTTGCACAGGCCGCCCTGGAGGATATCTCTTTTCAACGGTGATGCATCGGAATTGAAAAGGATATTGGCGATGACCTGAAAGGCCAGGTTGATCTCCCGCTCCATGACGGTGGCGATGGCAGAGCCGACTGCGAGGTAGGTCTTGCCCGAGGTGGTATCGTCGCGCTGAATGGCATAGGTCTCCTCGATGTGTCTGGGCGAGTCGGGGATGGATCCCTTAACCACGGAATAGGTCGTGCCAGGAGCTGAATAGGCGGCCAGGAAGTTGTTTTCGACAAAGGCCAGTTCCTCTTCCAGCGGGGCATCACCGTAAAAAAAGAGCAGGCTGTTGGAGGGGTGGTAATAGCGGGCATGAAAGTCCCTGAACTGTTCATAGGTGAGGTCTGGAATATGGGCCGGATCGCCACCGGATTCGTGGGCATAAGTGGAGCCAGGCATGAGACCCTGAAACATGTGATGAAAAAGCGACCGGATGGGATCGGAAAACGCCCCCTTCATCTCGTTGAGGACCACGCCCTGAAAGCGGAGCTGATCGGCTGCGGATTCCTTGTGATAATGCCAGCCTTCCTGCTCAAAGGTGGAGCGGTCCAGCAGGGGGTGCAGGGTCACGTCACAGTAGACATCCATGATATTGAAGTATTCCTGCCTGTTCCTGGTGGCAAAGGGATAATAGGTGATGTCCGAGCCGGTCATGGCGTTGAGAAAGGTCATGAGGCCCCCCTTGTTGATCTCTCCGAACACATCCTTGACAGGATATTTTCGGGATCCCATGAGGACCGAGTGTTCAAGAATGTGGGCAACGCCGGTGGAATCCGATGGAATGGTCCGGAAACCGATACAGAAGGTCTTGTTGACGTCACTGTTTTTGATGGCCAGGGCAGGGGTGCCCAGGACGGCGTGCCTGAACAGAAAGACCGTGGAACCGATCTCTTCGATGAATTCTTTGCGCAGCAGGCGAAATCCGCTGTACACTGATCCGGGAATAAACTGTTTCATGGTCAGGAAATGCGTTGGGTTGGGTCAAAAGTTCTTGTGGGAGTCCAGCAGGAGGGTGACCGGGCCGCTGTTGATCAGGCTGACCTCCATCATGGCCTGGAAGACGCCCTGTCTGGTGGGTATTCCGGAGTCCGAGACCTGACGGACAAAGAGATCATACAGGGATTCGGCCTCTGCTGGTCCGGCTGCTTCTCCCCAGGAAGGCCTGCGGCCGCGACGGCAGTCTCCGTAGAGAGTGAACTGGGAGACAACGAGCATTGCACCGCCGACATCGAGGAGCGAGCGGTTCATCCTGCCCTGCTCATCGGCAAAGATGCGCAGGTTGACGATCTTGTCCGCCAACCAGCGAACGTCCTGTCGTTGGTCATCCCTGTGCACCCCGAGAAGCACCAGGAGACCGTTTCCGATGGAAGCGATTTCCTGACCATCAATGGAGACACCTGCCTGTTTTACCCGCTGCACCACCGCTCTCATAATGGTTCATTCTAGCATGGTAGAAAACAGTAAGCAAATAATTCTAACTGGTTAAATCTTGTATCTGTTGACAAAGAAAAAGTTTGCCGCCCCAGGGAAGGTATGAGGGGGAATTTCGGGCAGAAAAGGGTTCATCAACCGCCTTTCCCGGAACGGATCAGGAGGTACCCCCCGCAGACGATACACAGGCCACCGGTGAGTTTTACCGGCGAGACTGTCTCCTGCCAGAAGAACCAACCATACAGGATGGACAGAAAGACGGAGGAATAGCTGGCAGCAGCGATTTTAGGCGCTTTTTCCAGGGAGTAGGCCAAAGTCATGAGGTACTGGCCACCGGTGGCGAAGAGCGAGATGCCGAAGAGCAGCGGCCAGTGCCGGGTTGAGGGCATCGTGAAAGCGGGCAGGGAACCGGCGCCGCTGAGCAGGGCAAGCAGAAAGGTGAAGTTGAAGACGATGACATCAGGATCGTTGCTGCGGCCGAGAAGACGGACCATCAGGTGGGCCAGGGCGGAAAAGAGAGCGGCCAGAAAGGCCACCACGGAGCCGGGGTGCACCTGGCCGTCAGGAGCCATGACCAGCAGGGATCCTGCCAGGCCGAGAAGTATGGCCAACCACACCATGCGGTCGGCGCGCTCCTGTACGAGTGCAGGAGCAAGCAACGCCAGGATGATGGGCTGGGTACGGCCGATGAAGACGCAGTCTGCCAGGGGAATGGTGCTGAGAGCAAAGTAGAAACCGAACATGGCCAGGCCGCCGAACAATGTCCTGAGAAGGAGCAGGGGGAGGTTGGTAGTGAGTAAGGGCCGGCCACGGTACAGGAGGATGCCAACAAGGAGGGGCAGGGTGATGACACTGCGGAAGAACATGAGCTCAGGCAGTGGCAGGTCCCCGGCAAGGGCCTTGACCAGGGCCGACATGGAAACGAAACAGGCAGAGGCGCAGAACATGTAGAAAACGGCCATGACAGATGATCCGCTCAGCGTAGCTGGCCGCGCAGAAAGAGGATGACGGAGAGAGCGGCCAGGCTGGCGGTTTCGGCGCGCAGGGTGGTACGTCCCAGGGAGACCGAGGTGAAACCGATTTTCCTGGCAGCATGGAGATCCTCTGGGGAAAAACCGCCTTCAGGGCCGGTCAGGAGACAGGTGGACGACTCAGAAGGAGGCTCCTGGGCCAGCACTGTTTCTGGCTCCCCTTCCCAAAGCATGATCTTTTCGGAACAGGGAAGGGAGCCAAGATCGGTTATGCTCAGGGGCGGACAGATTTCCATGGGCAGGTTGCGGCCGCACTGCTTGCAGGCGCTGGTGACTATGCGTTGCCAGCGCCCGCGGACAACCTCGTGGTCTCCAGGGAGCGAAGCAAAGCGGGACAGGACCGGAACGAAGCGGTCCACTCCCAGTTCAGTGGCCATCCTGACAAGGAGATCCATCTTCTTTTTTTTGAGACAGCACTGGGCCAGGGTGATCCCTGAACCTGCCGGCCTGGAAACATCCGCCCTGGAAAGAATGGCGCAGACGACACGGTGGCCGGAAACCCCGCGAAGAACAGCGGAATACAGGTCGCCCTGGCCAGTGAAGAGCTCCACCCGGTCGCCGGGACGCATCCGGAGGACATGGCTGATGTGGTGTGCTTCCGGTCCGGTGATCACCACCGTACCGTCTGTTGGTTGCTGATCGATGAAAAAACGGCGCATGCCCGTCGTGAGGTCATCCGGTGGGGTTATCGATGAAACAGTACGGATCACGCTCGGTGAAGATGTCCCTGCCGAATCCGTAGCTCACGGCCAGGCAGCCGCCGCAGACCGGCCGGATGGGGCAGGACCGGCATCCCGACGATCCGAGACGGTACTGCTCCGCCAGGGGACCGTGATAGATGGAATCCAGGGATTCTTCGTGGATATTCCCAAGGTAGGAAGGCAGCTTGCGGCAGGCGTGCACCTCGCCGTCAGGGAGCAGGGAGAGAAAGTTGAAGGCAGCCCCGCAGCCGAATCCGGCACAGCCCCCCGTATAGGGCCTTCCCTCCCTGTACCGGAGCAGGTTGAAGAAGTTGTCCTTCAGGCCAAGACAGCCGTAACGGTTCATGGCCTCCTGATATCTGCTCAGAAAACCGGGAAAGCGTTCCACCGGCACCGAGGCCAGTGCTGCGCCCTCCCCGACCATGGCCAGCCGGTTGAAGGTGAAAAGATCAGCCCGTCCTTCCAAAACCGCGGCCAGCTCCAACACCTGGTCCATGTTATCTCGGGTGAGAGTCAGCATGACCATGGAATAGACTCCCAGCTCGCGCAGCAAGTCCAGAAATTCGAGTACACGGTCGAAGTGGCCTGGACCGCGGATATAATCGTTATGATCAGCCAGTCCCTCCAGGCTGACCTGGTAGAATTCCACCATCTGGATGGCAAGCATCTCCTCGATGCGTTTCCTGGGCATGGGATTACCGAGAACAGCGGTCAGAAAACCACGGGAAGCAGCCTCCCTGTACAGGTCGATGAAGTGCGGATACAGCAGGGGGTTGCCTCCAGTGAAGGTCACCTGGGTGAAGACGTTATGACTCTGGCAGAAGTCGTACAGATCGTCCAGTACCTGGATACCGGTCTGCAGTGACATGGGCTGCCGGTCGCTGCGGTCATAACAGTGCTTGCAGTGGAGGTCACAGGCCTGGGTGATGTGCCACTGGAGGGTAAAGGTCTGGGCGACGAAGTAATGTGGTTGGCTCAGCTCGCCCCTGGGAAAGTCGGCCGGCCGTACCAGGCGCGAAGGCGGGGCCAGGAGCAGGCCGGTCTCCGCACCCCTGTAGAGCAGGTCGTCCACCTGGCCGATGGTCAGGCCTGTATCTTCTGCAACTTTCCTGGTATCCAGCTCCTCGGCGACAATTTTCAGGATCAGCAGGTCATGATCTGCTGCCGGCCGGAGGATCACCTTCCTGTCCCCGGGGTGCAGGTAGAGCAGGAGATGTTCCTCTCTTTCGACAGGGGGGACTGGCGAACCGGAAAACAGGGAGGCCAGGTTGCTCCACCTGACCTCGAGGATCTCCAGGGTCGGATTGACGAGCCGTTTCTCCGGCCTGGTAGGTAGCTCAGGGGGTCGGGCCGCCAGACGCTGGTAGCGTTCCTCAACCTGGGCAAGCTCGACCAGGAAGGGGTGCTTCTGCAGGAGATCCGGCCGGCTCTGCAGGCCATCAGCCAGGGACTGGTCGGCGGAAAGGCAACGGTGCGCTTCCGGCAGGATATTCATCGTCACCGGATAGTGTTCCCATGCTGCATCTCGGGTAGTCATCAGCCATTTCTCCCGGATTGAAGTGGGGTGGAGTGCAAAAAAGAGAACCGGCACCCCAGGGGCACCGGTTCAGGAGACTGTTCCGTGCAACCTGCACGGTTATTTCTTTTCTCCGCCTCAGCCGCTTCCTCCGGCTTTTTTCTTTATTTTTTCAACGGACTCGTCAATGGCTTTGTCAGCTTCGGCCTTGGCTTTCTCCTTGGCCGATTCGACTGCGTCGGCAGCGGCCTCCTTGGCCTTGTCCTTGATCTGCTCCGCAGCTGCCTTGGCCTCATCCTTTGCGGCGCTCACGGCGCCTTTGGCTGCGCCTCAGCCACTGCCTGCAGACTTGACGGCTTTTGCTGCTTCTTCGGTGCCACCTGCACCGGTCGAACCGCCTCAACCACTGCCCGCGTGTGCGCCGGGAAGGGCGAAGCCGCCAGCACTGATCAGGCTGGCCACACCCAGACCGGCAAGGAATTTCTTGACGTCCTTGCTTTTCATGATTCTCCTCCTTTGCGAGGGTTAATGAAAAATACCAGTCATTCATCAGGAAAATTGATGAATGATATGTAATCTTGAATTTTAGTGTATTTGCAAGGTTGAGTCAAGAAGAGAAACATGGGATTACCGTTGGATCCGAGTCAGGTCCTCTGCCAGGTCTCGACGCGGTATCCGGGATCCCCCTCGATCCGGATGTTGGCAACCCGGGTGAAATCGCTGTGGCTGAAGTTTGGAAACAGGGTGTCGCCGGCAAAGGCGGCGTCCAGGATGGTCAGGATCATGGTATCAGCCAGACTGATGGCTTCCCTGTACACCAGGGCCCCGCCGATGATGAATACCTTTTCGCCGTCACTGGCCATCTCCAGGGCCCTGTGGAGGGAGTTGGCGGTTTCGATGCCAGGAGCGGTAAAGGAGACACTCCTGGTGAGAACGATGTTCCGCCTGCCGTCCAGAGGCCGGCCGATGGATTCGAAAGTCCGTCGTCCCATGATCAGGGGATAGCCCATGGTGGTCTTCCGGAATCGGGCGAGTTCTCCAGGGATATGCCAAGGAATCCGGTTGTCCCGGCCAATGACCCGGTTTGCTGCCATGGCACAGATTATGACGATCTCGGCAGTCGGGCTGTTCACGGCAGCCGGTCCAGGATGCCGGCCATGGCCTGGTTGATGACCGGGTAATGGGCAGGTCCCTGGGACCTGATAAGCTCGGCGGGCTGAATGTATCCGGCAGGCAGGATCTCGTCCCGACAGTGGTCGGTGATCAGGTCCACGGACTCCGGGGTGGATTCCAGGTGGAACTGCAGCCCCAGCACCCGGTCGCCGTAGAGAAAGCCCTGGTTTTCGCATCCTTCACTGAAGGCGAGACGCAGGGCCCCTTCCGGGCAGGGAAAGGTGTCGCCATGCCAGTGAAAGACGGTGAACCGCTCCGGCAGAAAGGAGAAGAGCGGATGGTTCCTGGCCTGGTCGGTCATGGTGATGGGAAACCAGCCGATCTCCTTGTGCGGACCTGCAAAGACCCTGGCACCGAGCACATCGGCGATGAGCTGAGCCCCCAGGCAGATGCCCACCACGGTTCGGTTGCGGTGGATGGCCTCGCGGATGAATACCTTTTCATCGCGCAGCCACGGATAGCGGTCCTCCTCGTAGATGTTCATGGGACCGCCCATGATGATCAGCCGGTCAAAGTCAGTGGCCTGCGGCAGCCGATGGCCCCGGTAGAGGTGCGTTTCGCTCAACTGGTGGCCGTTGGTCCGGATCCAGTGGGCAATGGAACCCAATCCCTCGAATTCGACATGAAAAACAGCATGAATATGCATTGGAACTCCTGAATGAAAGCAGTGTTGAACAGCGTGGTACCCCTCTCTTGCAGACACTATACATCTCCGGCCGGATCCGTACCATCAAAACAGGAAAAACAGCCTGGCCTGGTGATGATTTTTCCGGCCGGGCAGGGGAGGACGGCACTTGACAGGCACCTCCTCCTGTTTATCGTATAAGCAGGTGAAAAAAGGTGATAACCAACCAGATACAGGTCCGGAAAGGAGGTGGTAGTATGGCAAAGAACAACGACAAGGAAAAGGGAGCACTTGTACAGAGGGAGGAGATGCAGCCGATTTCCCCCTTTGAGGAAATCGAGCGGTATTTCGACCGGTTTTTCCAGAATCCTTTCTCCCTGCTGGCCAGGCCGACATTCACCCCTTCGTTTGCCCGTCTGGGTGAGATATCACCTTCCGTGGATATCTATGAAGAGGACAACGAGGTGATTGTCAAGGCCGAGGTGCCGGGCATCAACAGGGATGACATCAAGGTGACGGTAACAGAAAATACCCTGACCATAGCGGGTGAGAAAAAGCAGGAAGAGAAGGTGGAAAAGAAGGATTACCACCGTATCGAACGGAGCTATGGGACCTTCAGCCGGTCCTTCAGGCTGCCGGAGAACGTGGATGGCGACAAGGCCAAGGCCAAGTTCAAGGATGGCGTCCTGGAGATCAGGCTGCCCAAGGTCAAGGAAAGCAGGGAACGGAAGATCGAGATCAGCTGAAACTTCCCTCCACAGCGGTGCGAGCGGCAGGAGCATGCTCCTGCCGCTTTTATTTTTTTTACCCTGAAAGAGTCAGTCCTCAAGGGCCGGGTCTTCCTGGATCAATCCCAGACCCAACCGAATCCTGTTCTCGATTTCTGCGGCCATATCCGGATGTTCCAGGAGAAAGCGCTTGGCGTTCTCCCGACCCTGGCCGATCCGTTCGTCCTGGTAGGAATACCAGGCGCCGCTCTTGTCGATGATATTCTGGTCAACTCCCAGGTCCAGCAGGTCCCCTACCCGGGAGATTCCCTCGCCGTAGATGATATCGAACTCGGCCTGCTTGAAGGGCGGGGCGACCTTGTTCTTGACCACCTTGACCTTGGTCCGGTTGCCGATCACCTCCTGCCCGTCCTTGATCTGGGTCATGCGGCGGATGTCGATGCGGATGGAACTGTAGAACTTGAGCGCGTTGCCACCGGTGGTGGTCTCCGGATTGCCGAACATCACCCCGATCTTCATCCGGATCTGGTTGATGAAGATCAGCACGGTGTTGGTTCGTTTCAGGATACCGGTGAACTTGCGCATGGCATGGGACATGAGACGGGCCTGCAGGCCAACGTGCTGGTCGCCAACGTTGCCGTCGATTTCGGCCCTGGGCACCAGGGCTGCCACCGAGTCGATGACCACCACGTCGATTCCACCGCTCCGAATCAGGATCTCGGCGATTTCCAGGGCCTGTTCCCCGTAGTCGGGCTGGGACACCAACAGGTTGTCGATATCCACTCCCAGCCGCTGGGCATAGGAGGTGTCCAGGGCATGCTCGGCATCGATGAAGGCGGCATTGCCGCCACGTTTCTGGGCCTCGGCGATGACATGCAGGGCCAGGGTCGTTTTTCCGGACGACTCTGGCCCGTAGATCTCGGTCACCCGGCCCCTGGGCAGTCCGCCCACCCCCAGGGCCAGGTCTATGGACAGGGCGCCGGTGGGAATGACCGGCACGTTTTCCCGCTGGTCAGATCCCAGCCGCATGATCGATCCCTTGCCGAACTGGCGCTGGATCTGGGTAATCGCGTTGTCAACGCTCTTCAGCCGTCCCTGGCTGGCGGTTTCCTTGGCAGTTGCCATCTTGTTCTCCTTTCCTGTCGTTTTGTAACACCTTATCCGGAATGCAGCAGGGCTCGCCGGACACTGTCGAGCGCGGTCATGGCGGTCAGGTTCCTGATTTCCCGGCGGCTGCCGGAAAAACGGTGCAGGGTCGCCCGGACACGGTTGCGGTGGTGCAGTCCGATGTAGACTGTGCCCACCGGCTTTTCCGGGCTGCCGCCGCCCGGGCCGGCAATGCCGGTCACGGACAGGGCGACATCACAGCCGGTCCGGGCGGCAAGGCGCGAGGCCATGGCCCGGGCGACCTGTTCGCTCACAGCACCATAACTGGTTAGCAACTCCTGATCAACATGCAGAAAATCTTTTTTCAGGGCATTGGAATAGGCGATGACCCCTCCGGAAAACCAGCGCGAGCTGCCCGGCACCTCGGTGACCAGGCTGCCGATCAGGCCGCCGGTACAGGATTCGGCCACCCCGAGAACCAGGTTGTCGGCCATCAGCAGATCACCCACCACCGAGGCCATGGTATCGTGATCCCGGCCGTAGATGTAGGTGCCCAGGGCCTGCTCGATCTCCCTGCTGCGCTGCTTGAAAAGCTGTTCCGACCTGCTGTCGCTGGGAGCCAGCACGGTCAGGCTGACATGCACTTCCGAGTCCACGGGATAGTAGCCCAGCTTGACGTACCTGTCTTCTTCCAGGTGCAGCAGCCGGTCGTTGACCTCCCGCTCGGAGAGGCCAAAGGTGCGGTACAGCCGCTGCCTGACATGGTTGCGGTTGTTTTTCGGCCAGGTGGCCAGCCTGGGGAGGACGAAGTTCACCAGCAGTTCTTTCATCTGCGAGGGGACGCCGGGGAGAAAGAAGATCGGCGTGGAATCGTGGATCAGCATGTAGCCGGCCATGCACCCATCCGTGTTGAGCGGCTGGGCCCCTTCCGGAAGCCAGGCGAGTTTTTCGAGCTGAACCTGGCTCTGGTCCGTGTCCTGCAACTGTCGCTCGATCTGTTCCAGTACCTCCCGGTTCAGGGTCGGCGGCCTGTCGAGGGCCCTGGCCACGGCCTCGGTGGTGAGATCGTCACTGGTCGGTCCCAGGCCGCCGGTGACAATGACAAAGTCAACCCGGCCGATGGCCCGCCTGAGCGCCTCGCCGATCAGCCTGGGCGTGTCACCGATGGTGTGCATGGCAAAGATCTCGTGTCCGGCGGCAAAGAGCTGCTTGGCGGCAAAACCGCTGGTGGTGTTGACGATGCGGCCAGAGGTGAGTTCGTCACCGATGGCAATGATTTCCCCTAACATCTGTTCTTCCGGGCAGAGATTCGGCAGGATGTGCGGGGCTCGGAAAACCAGCGGTCCGTCCCGCAGCACAAACAGCAGTCCGGTGTTTTCGCCCGACCCAGCCGACAGGCGAAAGATTTCGTGCTAGAAGTCTTTCGCATGGCCTGGTCCAAAACGACAATCCGGACTGTTCAGGACTCCTGAAGAACAGTGTACCTGGTTATCGGATATTACTCAAGGGTATCATCGGGATACCTGCCCAGAACCTCCCTGTCTCCGGAGCGGACGAGAAGGATCTGGGCCACGGTGCCCACCAGGGAATCCGGACCGGAAAATGCAACGGGAAGGTAGTTTTCGCTGAACCCCTGCAACAGGCCGGTTTGTGGGTTTTTCCGTTCCACCAGGACCTGCCTGGTGGTCCCCAGCTGGCTGGTACGGAACCTCTGCCGCTTTTCGAGATCCAGGTCGCGCAGCCTCCTGACCCGGTCATTGAGAATCTCTGGCGAAACCTGCTCCCTGAACCGGGCTGCCCTGGTTCCCGGTCTCCTGGAATACGGAAACACGTGCAGATAGGTGATGGGCAGGTCGGCGAGCAGCCGGTAGGTGTTGTCGGCAGCTTTCCGGTCTTCGCCGGGAAATCCTGCCAGGATGTCACAGCCGATGGCCGCGTCCGGAAAGCGGCGGTTGATGGTGCCGATGATCCGGACGACGTCGCTGGTGGTGTAGTGCCGGTTCATCCGCGCCAGGATTCCGTTGTCACCGCTCTGCAGCGGGACGTGGAAGTGGGGCATGAAGTTGGCATGCCGTTCCTGGAGATCGAGGAGTTCCCGGTTCACCTCGGTCGGTTCCACGGAACTCAGCCTGATGCGGACGTGGGGATGGTTGCGGCACAGGAGATCGAGCAGGGTGTAGATGGTCTGGCCCTCGGCAAGGTCAAGCCCGTACTTGCCCACGTTGATTCCCGTGACCACGACCTCCAGGTGGCCGGCATGGACAAAGATGTCCATCTGCTCAAGGACAGCGGCCAGGGGAAGGCTTCTGCTGCGGCCCCGGGTGTAGGGAACGATGCAGTAGGAGCAGAAGTTGTCACACCCGTCCTGGACGCGCAGGTAGGCCCTGGTCCGTCCCGGAAAACGGCGGACCGTCAGGGGACAGACCTCCCGTTTCCGGCCGATGTCGCCGGTGAGCATGAGGATGTCGTGGTGGCCGCACTCCCTGGCTGTCTCCAGGACCAGGTGTTTGTTGCCGTTGCCCACCACGCAGACCGGGCCGTCCACCAGGCCGAGAACCTGCTCTGCCTCGATCTGGGCATAGCAGCCGGTGACGATGATCCGGGCATCCGGGTTGGCCCTGCGTGCCCTCCGGACGAGCTGCCTGGACTGCTGGCCGGCCCGCCCGGTGACCGCGCAGGTGTTGATCACGTAGATATCGGCCCCGGCAGACAGATCCACCAGCCTGCATCCCTCGGCCTGAAAGTCACTCGAGAAGGCTGCCGACTCGAACTGGTTCACCTTGCAGCCCAGGGTGGCCACGCAGACCGTTCTGCCGTGCAGAGATTCGTCCATGCTATCCGTGTAGTCAGTACCTGTGCCTGGCCGTCATGCCTGACCGGCTTCGATGACCGCGGAGCCGGCCACCATGTCGTCTTCGTAGAGAACGCAGAACTGGCCCGGCGTGACAGCCCGCTGCGGTTTTCGGAAGGTTATGATCCACCGGCCGTCCTTGGCCCGGACCACGGAACCGGGCACGGCCCGGTGGCGGGAGCGGATCTGCACCAGGCCCTGCCACTCCTCGGGCGGTGGAGAGACGCTCCACTGCATGTCCCGGACCTGCACCCGGGAGGAAAGCAGGCCGTCCTGTTTTCCCACCACGATCCTGTTGTGGACAGGGTCCAGGGCGCAGACATACCATGGTGTCGCATCGGGTATGCCCAGTCCGCGCCGCTGGCCAATGGTATAATGCCATATACCGCGGTGGCTGCCAAGCACCGTTCCCTCTCTGTCCACGATCTCCCCGGCCCGGCCGGTCAATCCCTGGGAGGCGAGAAACCCGGCCAGGCTCGTTCCGGCGAGAAAACAGACATCCTGGCTTTCGCTGTCACCGGACTGGCGAAACCCCAGGGCGGCGGCCCTGGCCCGGACCGCCTCTTTTCGCCAGACACCCAGGGGAAGGCGGATCCTTGCCAGGCGGGCAGGCGGCAGGCGGCAGAGAAAGTAGGACTGATCCTTGGCCCGGTCAAGGCCGCGAAAAAGGAAAGGCCGGTCACCCTGCTGCCGGATACGGGCATAGTGACCGGTGGCCATGCTGTCCATCCCCTCGCGCTCCATGGCGTCGAACAGCAGGCCGAACTTGATCTCTCGATTGCAGAGGATACAGGGGTTGGGCGTCAGTCCGGCCCGGTAGGAGTGGACGAAATAACGGATCACCAGCCCCTTGAATTGCCGGCGCAGGTCGACCAGGTGGAGGGGGATCCCGAGCTGGTCCGCTGCCTGGCGGGCCCGCCCGAGGTGATCATCGAGACCGGGCAGCGGCAGGAGCATGAAGAATCCGCTCACCCGGTGTCCCTGTTCCAGGAGGAGGGCCGCCGCCACCGTGGAGTCGACCCCTCCGCTCAGACCGATGCCGATATGGTGGGAACCCATCCGGACGAATCAGAGAAGCGAGGCCAGCACCTCGCACTCCCGGCACACCTCCATCTTGTCCTTCCAGTCCTTGTCCGAGGCGCATTCACAGCGGGTTCCACTGAGAAACCAGCAGAGATGCCCTGCCTGGAATTCCCAGGCAGGGCACTCCTTTTTCTGGGAGCATTTCTTCCTGGTCCAGCAGTCCTTGCGACGCTGGGCGTTGCTGTTCCGGCGCTGGTTCACCAGAAGAAAGTAGATCTGCCGTTCCACGTGCAACGGCACAGACCGCCATCCCTGTTCATAGCTCTGCACGGCCTTCAGCGACACGCCGAGCAGTTCCGCCAGGGCCTTCTGGGTCTTGCCGAGCTTGGCTCTGGCCAGCGAGAATTTTTCTCTGTCCATACTTGTCCTTTGATAAACATAACATGTGCATATGTGCACAAATACCACGTTGTAACAATTTTGGCAAGTCTTTTTCCCCTCGTACCAGGGCCGGACGCGGTGGCCGACAGGCGGGAAGCCCCGCTTTCCAGAGGCGGCAGGCCGGGGAAAAAGCTGGCATCCCGGGTGGTCATGGGCTATCATTCTCCTCCAGGCACAGGACAGGGATACAGGGGAGGCAGGAAAAGATGGCAGAGAAAAAACAGCACACCGGCCTGAAGCGTCTCTACCGGGCCACCATCTATTCGGGCCGCGGGTTGGCAGCGGCCTGGAGAAACGAGGCCGCCTTCCGCCAGGAGATGATTCTGGTCGCCTTCCTCCTGCCCCTGGCCCTCCTCCTCGGCGGCAGCGGCCTGGAGCGCAGCCTGCTGACGGGCTCCCTGCTGCTCGTCCTGATCGTGGAACTCCTCAATTCGGGTATCGAGGCCGCGGTGGACCGGCACGGCAGCGAGCACCACCCCCTCTCCGGCCTGGCCAAGGACCTCGGCTCGGCAGCCGTCTTCGTCGCCCTC
>CAZVDY010000009.1:0-18113 GCA_964626235.1 uncultured Desulfobulbaceae bacterium
ATTCGGCAAGAATATCCTTATTACCGATATAACCGAATGGTCAACCGACGAGATTGTCCGGGCCAGCCTTGATCGATGGGCGGTTGAGGATAGTTTTCGCCTGACAAAAGATGAGGCACAGGTGGCGCTCCGGCCAATACGTCATTGGACGGACAGCAAGATAAGATGTCACATATTTACCTGCATTGCGGCCTTGGCTCTCTTACGTATTATAGAGCTGAAACTCAGGAGAGCAGGCGTCAGCATGACGGCCACGGCTGCCATTCGTCACATGCGCACTTTACACTCTTGCCTGATGTGGCTGCCCGGCAAGAGAAAGGCTGTGCGCATGCTTGAAGAGCCAACAACCGAGCAGTCTGAAATAATGAGAGCATTTGGCTGGAAAATCGCAGGTGGGGTCTTACAGGAAATATAGATGTATCAAATTGAAATTACAGTATTTTGATGAAAAAACATGCGGGATTCTGTAAACTCCTGTCAATGAATCTCCGGCATTCCGGGATGCCCCGAATACTCCGAGCCAGGGGCGGAATCAGCGATATTGACGGATGGCGCTTCGCTTGTCCGCCCTACGGACTACGGGCTGGTCTGAGGTAATGGCGGCCTGTCGGGGATACCTGGCGGCACAGGGCGAAAGAGCCAGCCCTCTGCCGATTCTCCCTGATTGATCCGGGTGTGACCCTGCGGGATCTCCAGCAGGAGGCATGAGGCGGCCATGGTTTCCAGCCTGGACATGTTGTCCGGCGGCATAGCCGTGAGAGTCTTTCCTTTCCTGACCAGTAAGCAGTAGACAAACTGGGTCCAGTCTGATTGACCCCGCACCGTCCGGCCGGCCTGCACCGGGACCCGGGGTGGGAAAGGATGGGCAAAGCCCATGAGCCGCCTGATTCCCGGCAGGGCCAGGGTGACGAGGGCGACATGGTTGGATGGTGGCCCGCCAGGCAGGTTGAACACCAGGGTCTTGCCGATGCGACCGATGCATATCCCCTTGCCTGGCCCCATGCGAACCCGATGGACAATCCGTTCCATACCCAACAGGTCCATGGCCTGCAGGGTAAGATCCTTGTCACCGTCCAGGACACCGCCGCAGGTGATCAGCACGTCCAATCCATCGAGGAGCGTGGCCAGCCTTGCCTGGAGCTTGTCCAGGTGGTCACTGACAAGAATGGTTTCAGGGCGGATGCCCAGCCTGCGCAACTCGGCAGCAACGGTGATCAGGTTGCTGGCAGCCACCTTTCCGGGCTCCACGGCCTCGCCCGGCAGCACCAGTTCACTACCGGTGGCGACCACGGCCGCGACCGGCCGCCGGTAACAGGAGACCCTGTTGCAACCGGCCGCTGCCAGCAGGCCCAGGTGGGTGGGAGTAAGCAGCTCGCCGGCCCGGACCACCACCTGACCCCTGGCAACATCACTGCCCTTGCGGAGGATGTTGCGGCCCGGCCCGGCATCGGCCAGGGCCAGGGCCTCCTCCTGCCCGCATTCCGCAAACTCGGCAGCCAGGACCGCTGTAGCCCCCGGCGGGATGGGTGCCCCGGTCATCACCCGCACGGCCCTGCCGCTGCTTACCTGCAGATCGGGCCGTTTCTCTCCAGCGGTCACGGTTCCCTGGATACGCAGGGAAACCGGCTTGTCCGGCCTGGCATCGGCAATATCCGAGGAACGCACGGCCAGGCCATCCTTGAGTGAACCGTCCTGGGAAGGGCAGTCGCTGACCGCGATCACGTCCTGGCTGCAGACCAGGTCCAGGGCACGTTCCAGGGGCAGCGATACCGACTCCAGGGGAACGATCTTTCCGACGTGGCCGCAAGCCTCCGCAAAGGAGATCACGGCTTATCGCCTCAGGAGCAGGAGGGCGAAAGAGGCCGGGTTGAGCGTCCCGGAGGTGGTCGGGCCGCTGCTGTTGTTCACCGGCCCGTACCTGGGCAGCGGAGCGCCCAGTTCGTAGGGACCGAGATCAGGAGCGCTGCCGCGAAAGTCCTCGTTGATGCCGGCCAGGACAGTACCGCTGTCCACGGCATTGCACCCTTCTTTCAAGGTCATGTACTGGAACGGCATGGAAGCTGGGGGCGCTGCAGGGATATCGAAGACTGCAAAGCAGTCCTGCCTTCTGATGTGCAGTCCGTGGGGCTGCAGGCCGGTGGCGCTCTGAAAGGCCTCCAGGCTCGTGTACCGGTTTTCGGCCCCCCACTTGAACGCATAGGTGGAATCAGCCCAGTCAAAGCCGTCATAGTCCAGCGCGGTCCGCCAGCCGGCACTGCCGCCCACCATGTTTTCCCAGACATAGCGGTCGGTAACACTCACCCAGAGGTTGTTGTTGCTCTGGAAATGGAGCAGCCACTCGGCCCCGTAAGCCTGGACCCCCTTCCAGCCCACGAAGAGGTTGTGGAGGATGGCTGCCCGGCTCGACTGGCGCAGCTTCAGGGCCTCGGTGCCGGCCGCCACCTGGTTGCGGATGATGTACCAGGGGCCCCCGTTCATGGGCTGGAAACTGATCCCGGCGTGGCGGGCATTGGAGATCCGGTTCTGCCAGATGCGGATGTTGGCATAGCCGTAGTCCGGTTCGATACCGTCGTCCGTGACGTCGAAGATATCGTTGCCAAAGATGTCACAGTTGCGGTGCGGATAGGAGATCCCGTCCGCCACCCTGGAGATGGAGTTCCAGGCAATGGTGTGACCGCTGGTGTGTTCGAGCTCGATGCCTTCCCCTCTGAAACTGGGCGGCCCATCCTCCACACCGATCACATCCTTGTCGCCGATGATGGTATTGCCGACAATCCACCAGTCCTCGCCGCCATGGTTCAGGGCAATGGCATAGTTGAAGTCCGTAAACCGGTTCCCCTGGATGACAACCCCCCTGGGCGCGTCATAGGTGAGCAGGCCGAACTCGTCCGCCACCTCCGGGTGCCCGGCAACGTGCACTCCCTCCAGCCAGAGATAATCGGCGGCTATCCGGACCTTCTCCATGATCACCTCGCCATCGCCGGCAGCCTGCCAGACGATATATGCCCCGGCCGTTCCCCCTGTCCTGAATTCCACCTCGGCCTGGCCGCCGCTGCCGGTATACCGGCCCTGGTGAAGGAGAAAGATGTCCCCGGGCCGGGCAGCGGCCTGGGCGGCCGGGATCCCCTGGAACGGATCGGCTGCCGTACCGCTGCCGCCTCCTGCTCCCGGCACCACGTGCAGCATCCTGCCTCCGGCAGGCTTCTGCGGCAGAGCTCTGGTGGCCACGGCAAGGGTCCGGGTGGTGGAACCGCCATCCGGATCTGTCAGCGTCAGCCTGACCTCGTAGGTGGTTCCCGGCTCGAGAAAAAGGATGGAGCCGCCAAAACCGTTGAATGGCGCCGCTTCGCCGTTGACCGGTTCCGGCGGCTGGTAATCGATCCTGAACAGGGGCAGGAACTCCTTCCAGTCGCCGCTGCCCTGTTTCCGGTATTCGACCCGGCAGACCGCGTCGTGATCGTCGTCCCCGTTCATCCGGTATTCGAATCCCAGGGAGTGAAAGGTCGCATAACTGGTCAGCGTGGCGGGTTCGGCTGCCGTGCCGGCCAGGGCAGGGCCGGCCTGCAGGCCCAGCCACAGCAGCGGGATCATGGCGGAAAGACAGTGTATTGCATGCTTCATCCAGCACCTCCCTGCTCAGGAAAAGATAAAGACAAAGGTATCTGCATTGAAACTGATCCGCAGCCGGCCGCCATGGTTGCGGCCATAGACCTCCCAGGCGGGATCACCCTTGATCTCGCACTGCAGGCATTGCGGGGAATGGATATCCCTGATCCGGTCGTTCCAGGAGACCAGAGTGGTCATCTCGTCGTCCCGCTCTGCCAGCATCCTGGCAAAGGTCCTTGCCTGCTCGAAATCCAGCCTATAGCCGCTGACCGTTATCTCCACCCGTTCCATTTCCGTTTCCTCCCTTGCGCCCCGCGGTCAGGAACACCGGCAGCAGGCCGGTGCCTGCCTGTACGTATCCGATCACAGAGTATATAAACATTTCGTGACGACCAAACAGCAAATGGACCTACTATAAGATATGCAACCCCGTGGTATATTATACTTCCAAGCTGTCATTGGTCACAGGTGCTGCAGATTTGCACGATCTCCCCCGGCCGCTATAGCCCCACTATGCGGCCAGGAGAGATCGTGTGAAGATGCGGTGCCTGTGATCAGTCACGCCTGTACTCACCACCAGACTCCTGTCATGGTCAGGTGGGAACAATAGATGATCACCGCCACCAGACCATAGAAGAGACTATACAGGATCAGCGAGGCCAGCGCCAGTCGACGGCCGGTGCGGGCAATGATTTTTCCAAGCGAGGAAACATTCCGCCAGGGAGCGAGAATTCCCGGACCGATCCCCAGGGACGTGGCAGAGAAAAGCAGAAAGTACAGAACATAACCAATATAGTGATAGCCGGATTTCAGGATGCAGAAGGGGCAGTGATGGTGCGGATGCTCATAGATGTAGAGCGCGACCAGTGACACCATGGAGACCAGGCCGACCACCAGGCAGGTCACGGCGAGCAGGGAATAGAGAAATGCTCCCGTGCGGCTGCGGAGCGAGAACATGGCTGCCGGTGGCAGGCAGACGGCTGAGAGGATCAGGACGGCCAGCGAAATGCGGGGGCTGACCGCGGACAGCTCGCCTGCCACACCCTTGCCCGAGGCGGAAAACAGGCTGCCGCAGCAGGAGGTGATGATATCCGGATCAAGACCGAGAAAATAGAGAAAGAGCAGGACGGTCTCCAAAAGCACCAGGGGAACGAGGCAGAGCAGAACGAGGTACTTGGCCCTGATCAGGGGATAATCCGGGGCCTGGCTGTCCACGTGGTTGAGGATCAGCCAGGCGGCGGAAGCGAAGAAGACGGCGATCTTGGCGAAGAGAACCGGCCAGCCGAAACCGTTCACGTTGAGGACCCCGGTGGCGCACATGGCGCCGGTGAACTGGCCGGACATGGACTCGGCTGTCATGACGAACAGGATCAGGGCCAGGAGCTGACCGGCAAAGCAGATGACCAGGAGGGTGGAAACCAGGTAGGTCTGCCGCTCCAGCCGAACCTGGAGCTCGGAACCGCTGGCAAGGTCCCAGTGGCGGAGGATGCGGAGGGCGAAACCGGCCGCCACCATCACCATGGCGCCGGCCAGGAGTGAGACCAGCATGAGGGCCAGGGGCGCTGGTGAAAAGACCATGACCGACCTATGGCCGCCCGTGGGGACCGCCCCGGGAGATGATCCTGCCGTCCCGCATGGTCACCAGATGGTCTATGGCCGCATCCTTGCAGACAATGGGGTCGTGGCTGGCCATGACCAGGGTCCGGCCCTCCTCTTTGAGCTGCCGGACAATGGCCATCAGCTCCCTGGAGAGTGTGGAGTCAAGGTTGGCTGTCGGTTCGTCAGCGATGAGCACTTCGGGATCATTGATCAGGGCACGGCAGATGGCCACCCGCTGTGCCTCGCCGCCCGACAGGTGCTCGACAGCCAGCCGCTCCCTGTCCTCCAGCCTGAAGCGGGCCAGCAGCTCCTGCCCCCTGGTTCGCAACGCCCGGTATTCCGGTGCCAGGGGATAGGCCGGCAGGAGAATGTTTTCCAGGACCGTGAGCCCCCGGATCAAGTTGAACCGCTGGAAGACAAAGCCAAAGGTGGACCGCCTGACCTGGGCCAGGAACCGTTCGGGCAGGTCGGAGAGGAGGTCCCCGTCCAGGGTGATACGGCCGGAGGTGGGCCGGGCCAGGCAGCCGACCAGGGAAAGCAGGGTGGTCTTGCCGGACCCGCTGGGACCCTGCAGGCAGGTGATGGTGCCCCGGGGAATGTCCAGGTCGATATCGTACAGGCCCTGGAACTCGTTGGGCCGGCCCTGGTTGAAGATTCTGTTGACCTGGTGCAGCTCGATCATTGCCCAGCCCTATTTATCAGCGCATGACCATGTCCGGGTCCATGATCGCGACCCGCCAGATGGGGATGATGGTGGCCAGGGTATAGGGAAAGACGGTAAAGAAGAACAGGGTGGCCACCTGCAGGCCGTCCAGGGCCGGAACCGGGCGGAAAGCGGGATAGAGAATGGCCCATCCCTTGAGCACCGGCGCAAAGAGCATGACCGGGCTGTAGAAGACATGCAGGTAGGCCAGCAGGTAACCTGCCAGGAAGGCGACAAGGGAAACGATTCCGCCTTCCAGAAACTTCATGCGCAGGATATCGCCAGTCTCCCAGCCCACAGCCTTGAGGATGCCGATCTCCTGTTTTTCCTCGCCGCTCAGGCCGGCGGCCCGGTCCCAGGCAAAGATGAGAAAGGCCAGGACAGAGCCGACGAGCAGGACCAGGACAACGGACTGCCGCCAGCTGAACACGGCATCATAGGTGCGGAGAATTTCCTCCCTGAGGATGGGACGGGTATCCGGGAGCAGCTCGGTGAGTTTCTCGGCCACCTTGACCACCTCCCTGGGATTGGCCACCTGCAGGCTGATATCTGTATACCACTCCGGACCGATGGCGAAGAAGGCGCGGAAGTCCTCTTCGGCAACCAGGACCAGATCACTGCTGACCAGTTCCGATTCCGGGTTCAGGATATCCCTGACCTGGAACGAGAAGACCTTGCCGGCCGCTGACCTGAGGGTGAAATATTCGCCCCTGCCGAGCCGCCGCTCCCTGGCCAGGCCGGCGCCGATCACCACGCTGCCCGGGGCGGGCCGGTCGCGCGCCGGCACCATGATGGTGTAGTTGGCCCGGACCACTGGATCGTAGAAATACCCCCACAACCGGCCCTGTTTTTTCCGCACACCGCGCAGCCGGCCGATGGATTGCAGATAGGCGGCCGGGATCAGGCTATGCCGGCCGGCGACCTGGCGCTGCAGGATGATCTCCGGGCTGTTGCGCAGCAGCAGGGCTGCCTCCCGTTTCAGCGAGCCGGCAAAGAGGAGTACCGAGGCGAGCAGAAAGATGAGCAGGGTGTAGACGATCAGCAGGGCCAGGTTTCTGCCCGGGTGCCGCCTCAGGGAAGAAAGAGTGTGATCGACCAGGTAGCGCTGTCTGCGGAAAAAACGGTTCATCGCTCCAGGCTGGATGGGGGCGCCATCAGGGAGCCGCTGGGAAAGTGTTCCAGGGCCATGGGATGGTCCTGAAAGGCGGAGTGGAGGTCGGCCTGGCTGGGGTGCCTGGTGTAGCGGGCCTCGGTGAACAGGGCCAGGTCGGTGAGTTCCAGGTTCCGCACCAGGTCACCGGTCCGGTTACGGGCCTCACCGGCCCTGCTGTTCAGCCGCCGGCCATCGAGCCAGGTAAGGCCGAACAGCAGGAGAAGAAAACCGACAAGGAGAAAAAATCTGGATGAGCTTCGCACGGCCTGTCTCCTGCAGGAAGGGAATCTGCGCCCTCCACCGGTCTGCAAGGATACCTGGCCCGAAACATTGTTTCACCAACTTTTCACTGTTTTTTCATCATCATCATCTTCTTCCTCTTCTCAGCCCGCCGCTTGCGGATCATGATCGTATCTTCGGCCATGTCGAGGTAGGCCTGGCGGAGGGCATCGTCGAAGGTCCCGGTCTTGCCGCCGTGCTGTTTCTGCGCCTTGAGCGCGGCAGCCTTATCGGCAAAGGCCATCTTGGACGTCTTGGTCATGGTGCCTTTGAGGCTGGAGCCGATGAGATAGGTGGCCTTGTCAACCGGAACCAGTGGCTTCATCTTGCCTTCAGCACCGAAATCGGCCGCATAGATGGCCTTGGGACCCCGATCCAGGTTGAGGGACAGGCTGATGGCCAGGCAGTGGATGGAACAGGTGCCGTCCACCAGGTCATCGTCGTACTGGACCAGGTGGCGGCTGTGGTTCCACATGCTCCGGCTCATGCCGCAGTAGGGACAGCGGGGATACTTTTTCAGCTCGTCTTCCAGCGGTTTGGGATCCGGCTTGGTCCTGGGGATGAACTGCAGCGGGGTGCCGTCACCTTCCCGATGCTCTTCCCCGGCCTTGAGCCATCCTTTTCCCGGAACCATGGCCCCGATCTCGCGGGCCCTGACACTGACCGCTGTCAGTCCGGTTACCCCGGCGGTGACCGCCGCAGCAAAAAATCGCAGAACATCTCGCCGATGCAGGGTGCTCTTCTGCTCCATCTCGTTCCCTCCTTTTTCCAGTACCCCTGTTGAACCTTGATCAAACACACTTACGAACAAAAATTATCAGCCTTCAGCGGGTAGCGGATGCATCCACCCGCTGAAAGCTGATTTTCTGAGGGTGATACGGCCAACATACCCGAAATGCCGTTGCCTGCAATGCGGCAAATTGTCGCAGGACAATTCACCGGCTGACAGAGGGCGCGGAATACGGTAGAAAGGAGCCATGAACGGATCAACAGTATCGGCAAGCAAGACCGGCCCCGCCCTCGGAGCCGATGTCGCCCTACCCTGGCTGCTTCGGCTCCGCTGGGGTTATGTTCTCTGCCAGGCCCTGGTGATCGGCTTTGTCTCCCTGGCCTTTCATCTCCGGATCCCCGTGCTCCTGGTCATCCTTCTCCTGGTCTTCGAGATCCTCTCCAACGTGGCCATGGAGATCTGCAGGGCCAGGAGCGGCTGCATCACCTCCAGGACGACGGTTGTCCTCTTTTTCCTGGATGCGGTCTTTCTCACCGTGCTCCTCTTTGCCACTGGCGGGGCCCTCAATCCCTTCACTTTTCTCTACCTGGTCCACATCGTCCTGGCAGCCATCATCCTGCCCGTCCGCCAGGCCTGGCTGCTCTGGCTGTGGACAAGCTGCTGCTACCTGCTGCTCTTCATTCCGGTCAGCGAGACCCTGATCCCCCTGCCTGGAGCCGACTACATCCTTACCGGCCCCATCTGTCCCATGGTCACGGACGCGTCCGGCCCCCTGAAACTGCATCTCCAGGGCATGTGGGGGGCCTTTACTGTCACGGCGGCCTTTATCGTCCACTTTGCAGGTCGGATCCAGGCAGCCCTCAGGGAACAGCAGCAGACAGAGCAGGCCCTGGAGGCGGAAAGACTGCGCAGCGAGCGCTTGGCCTCCCTGACCGGACTGGCCGCCTCGGCCGCCCACGAGCTGTCGACGCCCCTGGCAACCATTGCCGTGGCCGCGGGCGAGCTGGAGGAAGATCTGCGACAGGAGGAAGGATCCGGGCAAGCCCGCGCAGACCTGGCCCTCATCCGTGACCAGGTACGCCACTGCAAGGAGATCCTCTACGACATGGCCGCCGGTGCCGGCAGCCACCGGGGAGAGCCCATCGGCCAGGTGGTCTTCGCCGACCTTTTGGCCGAGGTGAAGGGGGCCTTCTCCGCGGCAGAGCAGCACCGGTTACAGGTGGAGAGCCACTGCAACGGGCAGGTCTATGCCCTGCCGCAGCGCACCTTTTGCCGGACCATGGCCGCCCTGATCAGAAATGGCCTCCAGGCCACCGAACCGGCAGGCATGGTCCGGGTGCGCTGTTTCGAAAAAGATGGATTCCTGGTACTTTCTGTCAGCGATTCCGGTCCGGGCATGGACGAGGAAACCAGGGCGCGGGCGGCCGAGCCCTTCTTCACCACCAGGGATTCGGGCATGGGCCTTGGACTGTTCCTGGCCAGGACCATGGCCGAACGGTTCGACGGCTTTCTGGACATCGACTCGCGGCCGGGCGAGGGCACCACGGTGTACCTGCGGCTGGCCCTGAAAGATATTGGCTGACCGACCATGGTAACACAGAGAGAGGAGCCGAAACACCAGCAAACCATTCTCGTGGTCGACGACAACGATTCCTTTCGTCACCTCCTGGCCAGGGGGTTGCACCGGCGCGGCTTTACGGTCTACGCGGCAGACGGCTACAGCCAGGCCATGGAACTGCTCCGGGTCCACTGTCCGGACCGGGCCGTGGTCGACCTGAAAATGGCCGGAAAAAATGGCCTGGAGCTGATCCGGGACGCCCTTGACCTCTGTCCCGACCTGCGGATCGTGGTCCTGACCGGCTACGGGTCGATCGCCACGGCCATCGAAGCCATCCGGTTGGGCGCCTGCTATTACCTGGCAAAACCGGCCGACATCAGCGAAATCCTCCGTGCCTTCGAGCGGGAACAGGAGACCCGGCCCCCCGGTGATATCGACTTTTCTCCCCTCACCCTGCCAAGGATCGAGTGGGAACACATCCAGCGGGTCCTGACCGACTGTCAGGGCAATGTTTCCCAGGCTGCCCGCAAGCTCGGGATCCATCGCCGCACCCTGCAGCGCAAGCTGCAGAAATATGCCCCCCCTGAGCAGGAAACCGGTTGAGCGGGGTTGATTTTCTTCCTGCAGATACCTACATTGTAGCATTATCCAAACATTGTTCGACCAGGCTGACCACCGATCCGGAAACTGTTCGGCTCGGTCGGCCGCTACCCGAGGAGAACCCCATGCAGACCCTGACAATCCTGTTGGCAACGACGCTCTGCTGCCTGGCCCTGGCCTCTCCCGCCCAGGCCACCGGTTCCAGGAAGATGGCCACCGCCACCTTTGCCGGCGGCTGTTTCTGGTGCATGGAGCCGCCCTTCGAACAGCTCGACGGCGTGGAAGAGGTCACGGCCGGCTACACCGGCGGCCATGTGAAAAACCCCTCCTACGAACAGGTCAGTTCCGGCGTCACGGGCCATTACGAGGCTGTCCGGATCCGCTATGACCCGGAGGTGGTGAGCTACCGCGACCTGCTGCAGGTCTTCTGGCGGCAGATCAATCCCACGGACGCCGGCGGCCAGTTCGCGGACCGGGGAACCCAGTACCTGACAGCGATCTTCTACCACGACGAGGAGCAGCGCCGCCTGGCCCTGGAATCGAAAAAGGAGCTGGCAGCTTCGGGCCTGTTCGAGCGGCCCATTGTCACGGCTGTCCTGCCGGCTGCACCGTTCTACCCGGCAGAAGAGTATCATCAGGACTATTACCGCAAACACGCGGGCCGCTACGCCATGTACAAGGTCGGCTCGGGCCGGGCTGCCTTCCTGGACAAGACCTGGAAAGGCGTAACCGGCCAGCCGGCCGACCTGCAGACGTTCACCAGGCCCGCCAGGGAAGAGCTGCGGCAGAAGCTGACCCCGCTCCAGTACCGGGTCACCCAGGAGGAAGGCACGGAGCCGCCCTTCAACAACGCCTACTGGAACAACAAGGAGGAGGGGATCTACGTGGACGTGGTCAGTGGCGAGCCCCTGTTCTCCTCCACGGACAAGTTCGATTCCGGCACCGGCTGGCCCAGCTTTACCAGGCCGCTGGAGCCGGGCAACATCGTGGAGAAAGAGGACAGGAGGCTCTTGTCCGTCCGCACCGAGGTCCGCTCCCGCCTGGCCGACTCCCACCTGGGCCATGTCTTTCCCGATGGACCGGAGCCCACCGGCCTGCGCTATTGCATCAACTCGGCCGCCCTCCGGTTCATTCCCAAAAAAGACCTGGAAAAGGAAGGCTATGGCCGCTACCTCGAGCTGTTCAGGTAGCCGTTTCCCGCTCCGTCCCTGCTCAGGGAAAACCGGCCACGGTGCGAAGCAGCGGGAGCAGGTCCTCCGGCCCCACCAGGCCGTTGCCCGAGATGTCATAGAGTGACAACGGACAGGTGGTGGGCGGGCTGACGCCGGCCAGGATATGGAGAATGACGACCACATCGTCCAGGGAGAGCGGCCTGTTGCAGGCAGCCAGTACCGGTTCCACACCATAGAACATTCCCGCGCCATGGGTGGTGTAGAACACCTTGGTCACGTCCGAGGGATCAAAGGTGATGGCATTGGAATCGTACCGGCAGGGCATGTCCTCGTCTTTCTGCCAGGTATCGCCGCCGTCGGTGCTGAACATGGCCCCGGTCACCGGATTGGCCGCCCCCATATCCGAGGGATCGGTCCGGCCGGCTACATAGACCTTGTTCGAATCATTGGGATGTATGGTCACCCGGTGCGGATCGACCTGGTAGAGCTTGCGGTGCCAGTTGACACCGCCGTCGGTGGTCTTCCAGACCCCGGTGGACTCGTAGCCGTAGACACGCAGGTCGGTCAGCCAGATGGTATTGCGCGTCTGGTCATGCCAGTCCATGGTGAAATGGACCGGATACTCCCAGAGCGTGTAGACGGGATCGACCCCGGGCGGCCGGTGCACCGTGCCGCGTAACTGCTGCCAGGTCGTCTGGCCGTAGGTTAGCTTGTAGACGCCGATATCGGCATTGTTGGTGACCGTTGGCTGACCGCTGCCGTGATCGCCGTAGTTGCCGGTAAGGAGCAGGTAGACATCCTGGTTGAGGGGATCGATCTCGATCTGGGGGATGATCTTCTCGTGACTGCCCAGGCCGTTGTTGAACCAGGCCCAGGTGGCGCCGCCGTCGGTCGACCGGGCCACGCCCCGGCCCTGCGAACCGGCATAGAGGATGTGGTGGACACTGTCGTAGGCCACGGAAAGAAAGGGCATGCCCCAGGCATAATCGTCGGGCGTGAGTCGTGTCCAGCTCAACCCCCTGTCCGTGGTCTTGAACACGCCGCCCTCCCAGGGGCACTCCGGCTCCCGGTCGCGATAACAGCCGCTCTGGTTGATCATGAGCATCTTGTACCACTCGTAGGGCCAGTCGTGCCGGGCGCTGGAGGCGGCATAGGCCACCCTGTCGTCAGCGGGATCAAAGGCGAAATCATAGGTGGAGTTGAGCTGTCCCGGCCGGGTGATCCTCCAGGTCCTGCCGCCGTCCTCGGTGACGGCCCCGCCAAGGTCTGCATAGCCCACGTAACCCAGTGCCGGATTGCTGGGATGAAATTTCAGGGTATGGGTGGAGGTCACCTCCAGGCCGGTGGAACTCCATTTCTTGTTTACATCCCTGGGGCCGGTATCGGCATACCGGGTAAAGGGTGACTTCCAGTGTTCCCCCCGGTCATCGGTGGTGTGAAGAAAGAACTGCCCGGTCCCTCCGGCCTGGGCCGAGTTGTACCGCTGAACGGTGAAGTTGTAATAGCCGTCGTCCCAGTAGCCGACATCCAGTCCCACCGCGCTCAGTTCGATTCTGCCCGGAATCCAGTGGCTGTTATAGGCGTAGTCGCACTGCTGGAATTTCCTGCTGAAGGTATTGCCGCCATCCGTGGACACGTAGACAATGGTTCCGGCCGGGAAGTCCCAGCTTTCGTGGCCGGTCGTATAGATGGTCCTGGAGTCGTTGTCCGCCATTCTGACGAAATCGCCGCCGAACATGGGCTTTCTGGTAAAGGCGCTGGAGCTGCCGTCGCTGGTCCAGAGGTAACCGCACTGCACACCGGAGCCGGAAAAACTGATTCCGTTTGCCGTGCAGGCCGTGGTATCGGTATCCAGATAGGCCAGGGTGAGGCCATTGGCATCCCGTCCGGCGGCAAAGCTGTTCAGGTTCACGTTTTTCCAGACCGTGAAGGTGGCGCCTCCATCCACTGACCGGTAGATCCTGTTCTCCGTGGCGTGATAGACCGTATACGGGGTGGTGCTGACATCCAGGAAGGTGCCCTTGGCAGAGCCGCTAACCCCGGGCACCTGGGCCCAGGTATTTCCCTTGTCATGGGTGACGTAAAGATATTCGCCGGTTGCGGCATAGATGGTGCCGGCGTGGTTGGGATCGGACACCCAGTACCTGATCCGGTTCTGGCCGGGCTGCTGGATGCAGCTCTGTCCGCGCCAGACATCCGGGCCGTCGGTGTCTTTGGGCAGCAGGTTCTCCAGGGACTGCATGACGGTCCAGGTCAGCCCCCGGTCGCTGCTCCGCTGCGGCAGGCAGCCGGCATGGGCATGGAAGACGGTCCGGCCGTCTGCCGAAAACCCGAACTCGGCCGCATTGTCCAGGTCGGCGGAATAGGTGCTCTGGCCGTGAGGGATCATGGTCCAGTGGCTGCCGCCGTCGGTCGTCCGGTAGAACTGACCCATGTCCGTACCGACCAGCTGCAGGTCGGGATCATAGGGGCTGATGGAATACCCGGCAAAGGCGCCGCCGCCGCCAAAGCCGCGGGGCTGGTAGGCAGCGCGGGCGCCATGACACGGTAACAGACAGCAGGAAATGCCGACAGACAGCCAGACCAAAACGGTCCTGAAACCAGAAGAAAACCGCTCCATTCTCCCTTCCATGGTGCACCCTCTTCTCGAAAAAAATTTGTTCAGCGTGCGTATCGAATCCTGGCTGGATTTGCCTGGTTACAGCCTGGTTACAGAACAGAAGTAGCTGATGTGAAGGCCTGTTACCGGTCCAGCCTTATTCGGATCTCGATCTCCCGCGCTTCCCCGCTGTCCTGGAGCGTACGGACGAAACCGGTTATGGTTCCGGCCAGGGCCTCCTGGACAAACCCGTTGAGGGTCAGCTTGCGGCCATTGACCAGGAGAACGAGTTTTTCCTCCTTTTTCCCCGGGTTGCGAAGAAACCGCTGCTCAATGAAATCGGCAACCTGGGCCGTATCGTCCCGACCGAAAAGGACTCCCCGTACCGGAGCGTCCGAGACCACGGCCACGACCCCCTCCACCTGGTCCCTGAGCAGGGGCTCCCCGCCCGTGGTCACCTCGATCTTGGCGATGCCGGGGGCGTGTTTGAACCCCTCGGCAATGATGATGTCCATTCCGGGAAAGAAACGTTTTGCAAGCTGGGCGATCTCCATGTCCAGCGGACCGCTGAAGATGACCATCTGATCCGGAGCGACCAGGGTCACGGCATCGGCACCGGCCTGACGGTGGGTATGGGTATCGGTGCCGGGCCGGTCAAAGGGGATCCCCCTCTCCTTGGTGGACTTGATCACCGCCACCCGGTAGCCGCGCTCCTTGAGGCAGCGGACCACTCCGGCAGCCAGCGTTGTCTTGCCGGAATCATGGTAACCTATGAAACTGACAATGGGAACCATACGTTGTCCAGTCCGTCCTAGGGTGTGTCCTGGCCGGTCTCCTCCCGGGGTTCCGGTTCCTGCCGATCATAACGGCTCAGAACACCGTAGAGCATGTCCGGCAGATCGTTGCGCTGTCTGGAACTCCGCTTGATCTGCTTGAGGCATTTCTTCAGGGTCAGTGGCTCGCCGAGGAAGATATGGCGCAGCATCAGGGAAATCAGCCTGGTGATGGTGGTCAGGTTGGAAATGCGGGACTGCAATTCATGGTCCCGGTCAAAGGCAGTGGAGGCAAAGACCTCCACCGGGTTGCCGTCCAGCTCGCTGATGGACAGGTACCACTTGTTGTGCTCGCGGTCAACGGTCCGGTACCGTTTGCCGTCCAGCACGTCGGGCAGTTCCATGTATGTGCCGGCGTCGGTCTTTCTGGCACCGATCAGGATGGGTTCGTCCTGGTAATGCCGCCACAGTTTCTTGACCAGTTCCGGCCTGGTCTGGATGAGTTGGGCAAGCCCGGCGCATTCCGGACAGATTCCGCCGTCACCGGCCTGTTTTTCGGCCCGGTTCTTCCTGCAGAACCGGCAAAGCTCGATTTCGCGGGACTCGCTCACCGCTGACCTCCCTCTACGGCCCGGGACCGGCAGCCCGGCCCAAGGCACTGTTTTGTATGTGGTTGTTTTTTTCTTCAGGCCAGAGTACAACGACTGGACAAAATAAACAACCGGCAAAAGACAACATGGGAAGGAAGAAAAAGCGGTATCTCGACATGGAGGCCCGCTGGGAACGTGCCAGACGGCGCAACCTGGTGGATGCCAGGCCAGGACGCCACAGTTGTATCCTGGTGCTCGATCACCTGAAACCGGACTTCAACATCGGCAAGATCTTCCGCAGCGGCGATGCCTTCGGCGTACGGGAGATCCATCTCGTCGGCGTGGACATGTTCGATCCGGAGCCGGCAAAGGGTTCGGTCCGCTGGGTGCCCTTTGTCTGTCACCAGGATTTTTCCTCGTGCTATCGGGATATTTCAGGAAGAGGATACGCCATGTTCGCCCTGGAACCCGACGGCGAGAGTCTGCTGACCACCACCACCTTCCCGGCGCGCTCGGCCTTTATCCTGGGACACGAGGAGTTCGGCATCAGTTTCGATCGCGGCCGCTTTCCTGGCGTGGGCAGCCTCTCTATTCCCCAGTGGGGGCAGGTACAGAGCCTCAACGTCAGCGTGGCTGCCTCCATTGTCCTGTACGAATATATCCGGCAGCATGGCATCCCGGATCCCGACCGGGTGATGAAGACCGACAACCGACACGGACGCGACAGCGATGACCAAACGTCAGCATGAGGAACGGCAGGCCACCAGGGGACTCCTGCTCGTTTTCACCGGCAGCGGCAAGGGCAAGACCACGGCGGCCATGGGCCTGGCCATGCGGGCCATGGGCCATGGCCAGAGGGTGTGCGTGATCCAGTTCATCAAGGGTGGCTGGCAGACCGGGGAACAGGTGGCAGGAAAGCGGTTCGCCGACCTGCTCGACTTTCATGTAATGGGCCGTGGCTTTACCTGGAAGTCGGACGACCTGGAAGAGGATATCGCCATGGCCCGCAAGGGGTGGGAACTGGCCGCCAGGACCATCCGGGAAAACCGCCACCGCCTGGTCATCCTGGACGAGCTGACCTATCCCCTCAAATACAACATGCTGGCGGTGAACGAGGTGGTCAGGATCCTGGTCGACAGGCCAGCGGCCATGCACGTCGTGGTCACCGGCCGGGACGCCCCGGAACCACTGCTGGAAGTGGCCGACCTGATCACCGAGATGCGGGAGATCAGACATCCCTACTCCCGGGGCATCAAGGCCCAGCAAGGGATCGAGTTCTGAACAAGGCCGCCAATCCAGGCAGAAACACGGGAATCCGGAGGACCTGGTTGTAGCCTGTCGGGAATAGATGTTGCGTTATTGTGGCAATGGTGTACAAAGAGGGGACAGAAAACTGACAGAATCGTGAGCGACTGCTTTCCGTTTTTCTCCGCGCAATCCTCATCGACCGGGTTGCGCTTTTTTTTTCGGAATGCAGGCAGACCGGAGCCGGCAAGGCTCTTTTTTCCATGGACGTGCTGAACAACCAGGATGTCCGCTCGGGATCAGACCATGCGAAACATTTGTCCCGCAAGCACGCGCGAAACATTCCGCGGACGACATGTTCCGTCCTGGACAGAGCTCGGCGGAGTGGATCCGTTCAAGGCGCCTTCACAACTTTCGAGGTAATAATGGATATTTATGTCGGACAACTACCGTATAACGTGGATGCGGACGAGCTACGGGAACTTTTTTCCGAATTCGGTGAAATCGCCAGCGTCAACCTGATCACGGACCGGTATTCCGGCCGGTCCAAGGGATTTGGATTTATCGAGATGCCCAACAACGCCGAGGCCGACACGGCCATCAAGGCGCTGAACCGGACCATGCTCAAGGGACGGGAAATCAAGGTCAACCAGGTCCAGCCCAAGAAACGAAACAAACGCTCCCGGAGACGGCGTCACTACTAAACACTTTGGGGTCACAACTTTTGGGGGTCAGGTCTTGAAAAGCAACATTTTTTTTCGAAAATGTTGCTTTTCAAGACCTGACCCCCAAAAAATGCCCTTGGATTACCTGGCCCCTGTAGACTAATTGCAAGGGCCTGGGCAGATAGCCAGCAGACTGGCCAAACGGCGTCGAAAGCTCAAGGATGCCAGGGAACGGCGAAAACAGCAGTGGCGAGAGGCCGCCTGAACATATTTTTTCAGTTCCTTTGCCGGAGGAACGAATCGGCGTTCCTCCGGCATCGGCACCTTCAGGTAGAACCCGTATCACATGCTACCAGAAAGGGTTATTTGTTTGTGACATTTGAAATGGAGAGAGATAAGCGGAACACTGACAGATAGGAAAAGTCTCATTTTCGCTGAACCAATACAATATTCTGCAGAGGATAGAAACATCCCTCTCATGGAAGGGTGTATTTTATCCTTACTGCTTTTAGCCGGTCTGATGGAGATCCATTAAATAGAGCATAAATACAATAATAATATTTTTCGTTGTCAATAACTTCATCATCGATGACCCGCGAAATCAGAGAGGTTTCATCGGTACTTAGGCTTGAACTACTTATGCCATTAGTGTCTGGGATAAAACTGATATGAGTGCTATCAAGTTCTATTTTCTGAAACCAAACAGTTATATCACGACTGTCACTGTGATCAGTAGCGCTTAAACTGAATTCGCTTACCACCGCCCCGTCGGGCAAATTAACAGGTGCATTAAATATTGCCGTAGATCCAGAATCCAAAGTCAGATAACCAAGTGAAGCAA
>CAZVDY010000010.1:0-5844 GCA_964626235.1 uncultured Desulfobulbaceae bacterium
CCGCGTGCTGCGCGGCGGCTCGTGGTTCAACCTCGGCAGGCACTGCCGTTCCGCGTACCGGTACTACTACGAGCCGGGCTACCGCTACGACTTCATCGGCTTCCGCCTTTCCCCAGGTCAGGGTACGGAAGACAGATGACAGAAGCCAGAGGACAGAATATCATTCGGGCGCAGCCATTCTATACCGTCATTCCTGCGCAGGCAGGAATCCAGGACTGCGGGAGAGAACGCTGCCCAACGTTGACCTATCGCGGGTATGACCCGCTCCCACCATAGAGGATGACAGGATTGGTTGAGGCAGGACAGGTTGTTACTGCACAGTCCTTGCGTGGAAGCGCCGGGCCTCGTGAGCCAGGAGACAGGAGACAGAGGACAGGAGACAGAATATCATTCGGGCGCAGCCATTCTGTTCCGTCATTCCCCAAAAGATGTGTGAACCCAGGGAGATGATGCGAAATATCCCGTTTTCTGGTATGAAAAAATCTGAAACAGGCCTGCCGGCAATACCGGTGATTGCCCCGTGATTTTTTTGTGAAAGGAGGGAGACACATGGACAACTCATATGAACTCAGCCGGGTTATTCAAACCCTTCGAGAGGATTTGACCGCAGCCGCCCGGGAAGGAGACGGCCAGACCATCCGTTTCAATGTGCAAAACATTGATATTGAACTGCAGGCCGTGGTGGAAAAAGAGGCCGGCGGCGAGGCCGGAGCCAAGGCAAAATTTTGGGTGCTTGACGCCAATGCCAAACTCAAGGGGGAGTATAAAAAGGCGATAACCCACAAGATCAAACTGAGCCTGCAACCTGTGGATACATCGAAGTCAGGAGAAAGGGATACAAACGAATCAAACACGCTGCAGCTAACCGATAAATCCTGATCCGGAGGTTATGCTTGATGTTGGAGGATAAGTGGCTGGTGCAGATTTTTGCTGAAGATCAGGATGGTGATTCCTGCATCGGTACGGGATATTCCATCGGCAACAACCTCGTTTTGACGGCCCGGCATGTTGTTTTCTTCAATAACCGGGCCAATAATCCCGATCTGAGAATGGTCTGGCCGGGACAGAACGGCCATGAGATTTCGTTCAGTGATGAAGATATTGTGTTTCAAGGCCAGGACAAGATCGATGTGGCCCTCATCCGCTGTCCGGAAGAGCTGCCCTTTACTCCTCCGGTCGTTTCCCTGGCAACAAAGAATCCCGATGTCCATGAACAATGGAAGAGCCGGGGCTATCTCCGGGCCGGAAAAGCGGGTTTAACACGGGAGGATAAAGGCGTTCCCGGCTCGATTGCCGGTATAGGAGAAGATAATTCTATCCTTGAGCTGCTCTCCGATCTGGATGTTACCGAAGAAACAGGCTGGGGCGGCATGTCCGGGGCTCCGGTCTTTCTTGGTGATAAGCTGGTTGGCGTCATAACGGTTCGGTACACGACCATTAAAAAATATCTCCATGCCGTCTCAATTCCCTATTTACTCGAAGAGGAATCGTTTAGGGAGGCGGTCGGGCTGACTGAAGAAGCAACGGTTCGCCTGATAGAGGAGAAACGACGGGAAAGAGTGCGCCGTCAACTTGAAGAAATCCTGAGAAAGGGGAGGATTCCCACCCAAAGGCTGGCGGAAAAATTAGGTCTTTTCTCGGGTGCCGGGCCTGTCGACCTTGCCGACCATCTTGTCAGTCGCAACGGCTCCGGCGATGCAATCAGCCTGCTGGCGGATATCACCAGCCGCCAGGAACAACAGCTTGCCAAACGGTCTCCGGACAGATGGGATGAGTATCTCTACGATGTCGAACGAATGTGCGGCTGGCTGCTGATCAACAGCATTGATCCCCACTGGTGGCTTGATAACGAGCAGCGCCTGCAGATACTCCTCAACAGGTCGGTTGTCGAAAAATTTGACCTTGATGCACCGGGATACTTCGAGGTGATCCTCTCCCACAGCCTCAACCAGCGGGCCAGGTATCGTCTTGACGAATATGGCGTTATACATCCCGCCGGCGAACAATATGATGTCCGGCTCTTTGACGGTGTTTCGGAAGAGGCCACGGATATACAACTTCTTTCTCCCATCTATCAGGACCTGCGACGCGCCCCAAATGCGCCGCAGGATCAAGACAAATTACAGGAAGATATTAAACAAACGGCAAGGAATCTCAATAGAGTAAGGGAAGGCAGACCCATTTATTACATGGTGACCAGTGAATTCCTAAACCTGCTCAAGGGCAGGGCCTGGTTTGCAGACTTTGAAAGAGACCTGGCCGGGTACCTGCTGTTTGTCTGTGTTGATGGTGCCCCGGACTCCTCGGAGCCTGGTCCCTGCTTGGAAGACCAGGGAGACCTGCTTGAACTGATGGCCATTATTCTGCGTTTTCGCTACAAGAGAAGAGGATTCAATGAACAATACTCCCCGGCTCGATGATTTTATTCCCGATAACCTGACGGTTACCAACGAGAGACGAAAACTCTTCCATGTCTTTGACAAGGACGACTGTTACGCGCTCTGGGCCGCCTATTCCGCCGGGCGTCCCCTGCTGGTGCGCGGCGAGCCCGGCACCGGAAAGAGCCAGATGGCGCAGGCCATTGCCGAACAGCTCGGCTGGGCCTTTGTCAGCGAGGTTATACGGGGCAATACGGAACTGGACGACCTGCACCACCACTATGATGCCATCGGTCGTCTGGGTGAGGCCCAGACCAGGGCCATGGCAGAGGCGGCCGGTAATAGGGCCGATGGTGATCCGGATCGGCTCAATCCCCTCAACTTTTTATCCCCCGGCGCATTCTGGTGGGCATACCACTGGCAAAGTGCGGAAAAACAGTACAATGCCTGCCGAACCAGGCTGCGGCCGGCCCCGGAAAAGCCGGACCCGACAGCCGGGAAAGGTATTGACTGGCAGCCCGACAGCGGCGGGGTCGTACTGCTGATCGACGAAATCGACAAGGGAGAACCCGACCTGCCCAACGGCCTGCTGGAGACCCTTGGTCAGTACTGCTTCACACTGCCCTATATTAACAGCAGGGAGCATACATCAGAAATTCCCAATCCGATCCGGGGAAATCCGTCCCGGTTGCTGATCGTGATCACCACCAATGAAGAACGGGAACTGCCCAGGGCCTTTGTCCGCCGTTGCTTTGTCCATACTCTGAAGATGGAGGAATCGGAAGAAAAGGTTGACCAGGTGGAAAAACGGTACCAGTGGCTGATCAAGCGGGGCCGCCTACATTTCGGCGGCCGGATAGCTGAGGATGTGTACAAAGAGGCGGCCGAACAGCTTTGGAAGGACCGGGCCGCCAATCCCCACAGCCAGTTCCTGCCCGGACTGGCCGAATATATCGACCTGCTGCAGGCCCTTGCGGATCTGGACAAGAAAGAACAGAAGCAGCGACTCCAGGATATTAAGGCCTATGCCCTGAAGAAAGAGGCGCAATAAGGCCATGGCCTGGGGGCGTCTTGCATTACTCCAGGGAGCCGGTGCCCGGAATAAAACCGCCTTGCGCCGCCTGGCGAAGATGTATGGCTATCACCCGGTCCCGCGGCCTCCCCGGAAGGAAAAACAGGAGCGGACTGCTGGCAAACCCTCCGACCCCGGCCGGGAAAAAGACCAGACCGCCAGGAAGAAGATACAAGTACCCAGGGTCCATATTCTCCGAGTCAACAGGTCCGTTATCCGCGAGCCCGGGCAAGAGGAACAGCAGCCGGTCAGGCCTGAAAACCTGGCACCGCCCCTGGATCCCGGCAGTGTGCAGGAGGGTACCTATGATTTTGCGCCGCCCCGGCCCCTGGTGCCCATGGCGCGGCTGCTTCCCCTGCTGCTGAACAGCCTGGGGCAGCGGCGGCCCGGTAACCGTCTGGACCAGCAATGGATTATCCGGCGGATCATCCACGGTAAACCCCTGGACCGTATTCCACGGGTGCCCCGGCTGTGCTGGCCGCAACAGATCCATATCATCGTGGATGCCGGTCCTCACCTGCAGCCCTTTCTGACCGATTTTGCCCGCCTTGTCAAAAAGCTGGAAAAGATACTGGGCACATCACGGGTAGAGGCTGTCCGCTTCATTGATGATGCCCCGCCGGAACGGGATATCCTCGCCGTTGCCTGGCCGACCCGGGATCAGGACCCTGTCCGTCCCTGGCGGAAACCTGCCCCCACTGTGCCGGTCCTTCTTCTGAGTGATCTGGGTATCGATGATGTGAGCGAACGGGTCCGCTGGCGCCGCTTCAGTGAAAGGTTCCATTCCCATAAGGCTCCAATCCTGACCCTGAGCCCGGCCCGGAAATCCCCGGCAGGCCACCTGCTGTGCCGGCTTCTGCGGCCAACCCCCTTTCATGATGGTGCCGGCCTGCCGCGTAGGCCGTCCCGAAACGGCTTTGCCGTTCCCCGGCAGGCCACGGAGATTTTGCAGAAAGTCTTCCCTTGCCTTGCCTTCCTGCCCCTGGTCGATACCGGGCTGTTGCGCCTGCTGCGCAATGAGTTGCATTGGGGTACCAGTGTGCTGGAATGGGAAGTGTGGTCCCATGCCGATGTCATGTTCCTGGGGCCGGGAATCTGCCTCAAGGAAAAATCCGCTGAAGAGTTCAGGAAGAGATACCTGCAGCAGATCGCCGGAACCCCAAGCGCCCAACGGTTGTGGGAACTGGTGCGTAACCATCACGCCCAGGGGTTTACCGGGCTGCGGCAACTGGAAAATCTGAACCACTGTCTCCTGGAAAAACAGGAAGACCCGGACATGCACCACTATTTCCGGCAGCTTTGTGCCCTGGTAAGCAACGAGAAGCATCCTGCACGGCGTCAGGCCCTGCTGGCTCAATGCAGGACCATACTTGCCCTGAAGCCGGAAACGATCTGGGAAAGTCGTTATCAGGATTTTGGTTACGCCCTCTACAGCCTGACCCATGAGGAGGATATCCGGCAGGGCAGGTGGCCTGACAACCTGGAACAGGGATTTGATCCGGCAAAGGTTCCAGGCGTGCTTGAGCAATACAGGGATGATCCGAAAGTCAATTGGCTGCTGGTGCAGACCGGGGTAGGGGGCGAATTTTCATTGCTTCGGGAGAGGCCGGAGAACAGGGTGCTGGCGCCTGTGGCCCGGTTTACCGCCTATAAGCGGCTACCGCCTCTGGTAGGACTATCGGGTGAACCATTCCGGCCTGTTGTTCGGGAGGGAGGCTATGAGCCGCCCAGGCGAGGGGTGATCCATATCCGTTCCCTTTCCCATACCCTTGAGATCGAGCCGATCACCAGGCCTTCCTGGGCTGTTGACATGGGTACGGGTGTGCATGGTTTGTGGGCCAAGATTGCCTGTGCAGGAAAGACCGGAAAGATTCGCTGGCAGCCGGCCGGGTCGGACAGGGAGCAGGGCCGCTGGCTCTGGCAGCGTCCCTTTGGCGAGGACCGGTACGGCATCTTTGTTGACCTGGAGATCAGGGGGGTGGTCCAGCGCTGCCGCTGGATTCCGCCCGGCACCTTCATGATGGGCTCGCCCGGGGATGAGCCGGAACGTTTAGGTAATGAAATCCTGCACCGGGTCACCCTGACCAGGGGGTTCTGGCTGGCCGATACCGCGGTGACCCAGGAGCTGTACGAGGCCGTGATGGGAAAAAATCCCAGCCGTTTCAAAGGAAGAAACAGGCCGGTGGAACAGGTGAGCTGGCGGGACTGCCAGGAGTTTTTTGAAAAATTGAACAAGTTGCCCGAAACCAGGGGCCTTTCCTTTACCCTGCCCACCGAGGCCCAGTGGGAGTATGCCTGCCGGGCCGGGACCACCACCCCCTTTTCCTTTGGTGACAACATCACCCCGGACCAGGTAAACTATAACGGTAACTATCCCTATAACAACGGCAAAAA
>CAZVDY010000011.1:0-3147 GCA_964626235.1 uncultured Desulfobulbaceae bacterium
AAACAGCCCGCCCTGCCGGAGGCCACTGTCTGGCTGACCGCATGGCCATGGAGAATTTCATCGTTCCCGGCTGCCTCTGGTGGGCTTTGAACTGGGAGTCGGCAAAAGAACAGGCCGCCCGCAGCGGGCATGAAGAACCCGTGCAGACGGAAAAGGAATGCAAGCCGGAAAACGGTGTTGTCCTGCTCATCGACGAGATCGACAAGGCCGACACCGACGTGCCCAACGGCCTGCTTGAGGCGCTGGGTTCCAGCCGGTTTCATCCCCACGGGCTGGACCAGCCGGTGGAATGTCAAAAAGACCCCAGGCCCCTGGTTATGATTACCACCAATGAAGAGCGTACACTGCCGGACGCCTTTCTGCGTCGCTGTCTGTCCCTGCACCTTGGTTTTCCCGACGGAGACGAATCCCGGAAAGCGTTTCTGGTCGAACGGGGGGTGAAAAATCATGAAAGCCTTGCCCGGAAGGTTGTTGAGGAGGCGGCGGAGTTCCTGCTGGAAGACCGCAGGGCTGCAAAAGAGGCAAACCGCTATCCCCTGCCCGGTCAGGCCGAGTTTTTCGATCTGCTGCGGGGTGTTCAGCGCCTGAGCCGGGAGCAGGGCAGGGACCCCATGGACTATATCCGGAAGCTGCGAAAGTTCACCTATCAGAAGCATCCGGACTTTCATAGAAAACCGGGACAGGGATGAGCAGCAGCAAAACCGTCAGGGGTGATACTGGAACAAGGGGCAGGCTCAGTCGGGCCGATCTGCTGGCAGCCCTGGCCGGTGCATCCGGCAGCAGCCGGACCGCCGCGCGCATAGCGGACGCCTTAGGCCTGGCGGAAAAGCCGGACCAGGAGATTGAGCGACCAGCCGGGATAACCGCCAAGGATGCCGTCGAGATTCCGGAGCAGACTGCCGGGGTAGCCCTGCCGCGCAAGATCCGCAGGCCTGTTGCCAGGCTCTGGCGTCTGGAAAAACTTGTTCTCAATCCGCCGGTCGATCTTCCGCAGGCCGGGCTGCAGCCCCGGCCTGCCGGGTGGCAAAACCGCCCCCGACACAAATCCCTTTTCTACCCCCTCTGTTCGGCCCGCTCCCTCCTGGCCCGCCTTGACCATCTGATTCGGAGAAACCGTTCTTCCCGGCAGGTGGATGTCGATAGTCTTGTGGCGAGAATCGGAAGGGGCGAGCCCCTGACCCGTATCCCCAGGGCCAGAAAAAAGAGTCTCGGCAGACACCTCTGTCTTATCAATGACCTCCACACCCATCTCATCCCCTATTGGACCGACCATTGGCTGGCTGCCGGCCTGATCAGTTCCCTGCTGCCGGAATACCAGGTGAGCAGGGCACGGTTGCTTGACCGCCATGCCACTCCCTGGCTGGAAGATGAGGATGGCAGACTTACGGACTGGCGGCTTCCGCCGCCAGGATCGGTGGTGGTCGTGTTTAGCGACCTTGGTGCCCTGTCGCTGACCCCGCGCAGGCAGGTGCAGGCCTGGCTTGATATCGGCCAAAGCTGCAAGCGGCAGGGGTGCCGGCTCATCGCTCTCATCCCCTGCCACCCGGACGACTGCGATCCCCGCCTGAAATCGCTCTTCCACCTGGAACCCTGGGAAACGCTCCGTCATGTGCGACGTCAGAGCCGCGCCTCGAGGTATAAACAGGCAACATATCTGCTGCAACTGCTCTCCCCGGCCATCCGGATTGAACCAGGCTTGCTGCGGGCAGTACGAAAGGCCATGACCCGGTTCGGCAAGCCCATGGATGGGTCCATCGAGGCCATTGTCTGGCAGCACTCGGCCATCAGGGAACCCTCGAGCGTGGCCGCGACTCCGGAGACGCACCTGCGCAACACCTGGCTGCAGGAATATGCCCGCGATGACCGGTTTCCGGCGGAAGAACGGAGAGCCGTCCTGGCCCTGATCAGGAGTTGGCGCGGCCACTTGCGGCATCGTGTCTGGTTTGAGGAACTCCTCAGCCTGCCCCAGCAGTGCTGTTCCCTGGTGCCGCAGCAGGACCTGCAGGATATGAAAAATTATTTTACCGGTCTTCTCGAGCAGGTGCGCAGTGGCGAGGAAGATGCCGAAACCCGTATCTGGCTCAACCGGCTCTTTGATCGCCTGCCCGATGTGGTCAGGAAGGAGGAAAAGGTCGGCCTGCGGCAGATCAGGGTTCTGCTGGGGCTTGATAAACCCGTGGACCAGACCGACTACCCCCTGGATCCGAGAAAACTGCCGCCTGTGGACGGACCGGAGCGAACCGGGCTGATCTTTCAGCAGGGGGAAGAGCTCTATTTGTCTTCATACCCTCTGCAGGTGGAGCAACCGGTCTGTTACAGTCCCCTGGCCCTGATCCGGTATAAACGCCCCTTGATCTTTACCACCCCTGCCTTGCCGGAAACCTGTTCTCACCGGTTCCAGCCGGAAACCATTGACCAGCCCTTGAAACTCGGCAGACTGCCCCGGGAGGGAACAACCGTGGAGCTGGTCACAGATTGTGAAACCTATACCCTCAGCCAGGTCAAACGGCCCGGCTGGGCCAAAAACTTCGGCCATGATCGGTACGGCCTCTTTGCTGACCTGGAGATCAGGGGGGTGGTCCAGCGCTGCCGCTGGATTCCGCCCGGCACCTTCATGATGGGCTCGCCCGGGGATGAGCCGGAACGGGATGATGATGAAACCCTGCATCGGGTCACCCTGACCAGGGGCTTCTGGCTGGCCGATACCGCGGTGACCCAGGAGTTGTACGAGGCCGTGATGGGAAAAAATCCCAGTCACTTCAAAGGAAGAAACAGGCCGGTGGAACGGGTGAGCTGGCGGGACTGCCAGGAGTTTTTTAAAAAATTGAAGACTCTGCCCGAAACCAGGGACCTTTCCTTTACCCTGCCCACCGAGGCCCAGTGGGAGTATGCCTGCCGGGCCGGGACCACCACCCCCTTTTCCTTTGGTGACAACATCACCCCGGACCAGGTAAACTATGACGGTAACTATCCCTATAACAACGGCAAAAAGGGGGAGTACCGGGGAGAGACCGTGGAGGTCAAGAGTTTGCCCTGCAATGACTGGGGCTTGTACGAGATGCACGGCAATGTCTTGGAGTGGTGTAACGACTGGTACGGGAAGTATCCGGATGCCCAGGACGAGCCGGTGGAAGATCCGCAAGGTCC
>CAZVDY010000012.1:0-5865 GCA_964626235.1 uncultured Desulfobulbaceae bacterium
GATCATAAGGATTGCAAGACGATTCTTCAGCAGGTCAGCGCAGAAGCAGCCCCCTGAGCTTTTTTCTTTTTTCTTTTTTCTTTTTTTCGAGGTCCTACCTGTCCGGGAACGAGGGGGTTTTTCGGAATCTCGCTTTCCGGCCTCCTGTCTCCTCTTGGCAGGTCGGACATGCGATCCCTTTCTGACGTCACCCGGGTCAACAGGGGAAGCCGTCACCGCTTCCCCTGTTCCTGTTTTTTTCCCTTTACGGCAAGCCCGATTTACCCTTCAGGACCAGATCTCGTTGAAAGAATGTGTTTTTGTTTCACTGGCAATATACACCACATGTGGAGTCTTTCCTGTTGCGCTATGCTATATGTTGTGATATATACCGGATTCAGGGTCGTGCAGATATGCACGCGCCCGGCTTGCGGTAAACGAGAACGAATCATAGCGAGGAAAGATCCATGACCAGAGATATCCCGGTACAGCAACTCACAGAGACAGCGGAAACCGTATTGGCCCGAAGGTATTACCTCAAGGACGAACAGGGCCGACCTCTGGAGAACTGGGAGACCCTTTGCCGGCGGGTGGCCAATGCCATCGCCGCCGTGGATCGGGATCACCCAGACTATGAACAGTTCAGGGAAAGCTTTTTCTTTATGATATATCACCTTGATTTTCTGCCTAATTCGCCGTGCCTCATGAATGCGGGCACCGACCTTGGGCAGCTCTCTGCCTGTTTTGTCCTGCCGGTCGAGGATTCCATGGACGGCATCTTCACCTCCATCAGAAACGGGGCTCTGGTGCACAAGACCGGTGGTGGCACCGGCTACTCCTTTTCCCGGTTGCGTCCCAGAAATTCGGCCGTCCAGTCGACCCAGGGCGTGGCCTCGGGTCCGCTTTCCTTTGCCGCTGTCTTTGACGCGGCCACCGAGACCATCAAACAGGGCGGCAAACGTCGGGGAGCGAACATGGGGGTTCTTCGGGTAGATCATCCTGATATCATGGATTTTATCTGTGCCAAGGAGGATCAGAGCCGGTTCACCAACTTCAATTTCAGTGTGGCCATCACCGACAGCTTCATGGAGGCGGTCAAGGCAGACCAGGAATACGACCTCATCGATCCCTCCACCAACAAGGTGGTGAAGACCCTGCGGGCCGGTGACGTCTTTGACAAGATCGTTGACCTGGCCTGGCACAACGGGGAACCCGGGGTCTTGTTCATCGATGCGGCCAACCGCCACAATGCCACGCCCCAGCTCGGCGAGTTCGAGGCCACCAATCCCTGCGGCGAGCAATGGCTGCTGCCCTATGAATCGTGCAACCTCGGGTCGATCAACCTGGGGCAGTACCTGCTCGAGGGCAAGATGGACTGGCAGCGGTTGGCGCGGACCGTTCACCTGGCGGTCCGCTTCCTGGACAACGTCATAGACTGCAACCGGTTTCCGATTCCGGAGATAGCGGAGATGACGCAGAAGACACGCAAGATCGGTCTGGGCATCATGGGGCTGCACGACATGCTCATCCAGATGCGCCTGCCCTATGCCAGTGAAGCGGGACGCCAGGCAGCCGCAGAGGTGGTGTCCTTCATCCGCGAGGAGGCGGAAAAGGCATCCATTGCCCTGGCCGAGGAAAAGGGTCCCTTTCCGGCCTATGATCCGGCCTGCAACGACTATCCCGCCCGTCGGAACGCCGCCCTCACCTCCATCCAGCCCACTGGAACGGTCTCCATGATCGCCGACTGCGCCTCCGGCTGCGAGCCCTACTTCTCGGTGGTCATGGAAAAACATGTCATGGATGATGACCGCTTCCTCATGGTGAACAGGCATTTCGAGCGGGTGGCCCGGGAGGAGGGGTTCTATTCCGAGGAATTGATGCGCAAGGTCGCCGATTCGGGCACGGTGCTCGGCCTGAACGAGATCCCGGAGGAATGGCAGGAGATCTTCCGTACTGCCCAGGACATCTCCCCGGAAGACCATATCCGGATGCAGGGTATTCTCCAGAACAGCGGCATCGACTCCTCCATCAGCAAGACCATCAACCTGCCGTCCACCGCGACCCGGGAGGATGTCCGCCTGTCCTACATGCTGGGCTTCGAGCTCGGCTGCAAGGGACTGACGGTCTACCGGGACGGCTCCAGGGATTCCCAGGTGCTCAGCAGCGGCAAGTCCGGCGACACGGCCACGGTCTCCACCCAGGGGCTGGTGCGGAAAAAGAAGCTGCCCGACGTGCTCAGCGCCAAACGGTACCGGCTCAAGGATGCCAACGGCAATACCATCTACCTGATCGTCTGTTTTGACGACGACGAGAACCCCATGGAGGTTTTTGCCAAGTTTCCATTTGACAACCGGGTGGATCTGAAGGATAAATCCACCATGTGGACCACCACCTGCCGCCTTGTCTCCCTGGCCCTGCGCTACCAGATCCCCATGGAGGAGGTCATCAAGCAGTTGGACCGTTCCAGCGGCCACATGCTGGATCTTCCGGCCCAGCTCGGCAAGCTGCTGAAATCGTTCATGGCCGGCACCCAGAAGGGGTTTTCCTCGATCTGTCCGGAATGCTCGGGCAAGCTGATCTTCGAGGAGGGATGCGAGGTCTGCCGGGACTGCGGCTACTCGAAGTGTTCGTAGGAGACAATGAAGATACGGAGAAATGAACCCTGCCCCTGCGGTTCGGGAAAGAAATTCAAGCACTGCTGTCAGCCCTGGGAAAAGGCCGGGCAGGTGCCGCCCCTTGCCGGCACCCCGGATCTTTCCCTGTCCAACGCCCTCCAGTCCCTTCGGGAGGCGGCCGCCGCCCGTCGGGAAACCTTCAGGGAACTGGGCGTCTTCATCCTTTTCAGCACCGGCCAGGGCGATGCCTGGCTGCTGGAGGCCACTGACCAGGACTGTGTCCAGGCGGCGGCGGCCGGAAAGCCGCTGGAATTTTCCCTGGACGAGACCGGCGAGGTGATCGCCATCGACTGGAGCCACACCTTTGCCATCCGGGAACGGCGCCTGGTGCTCACCGCCTACGCGGACAAGGCCGTGACCACCTTGGCCGGGGCACCGGTGCAGCGGATCCGGGCGGCGGTCCGCAGGATCATGAAACGGTGCACGCCCGAACTGCTCAGCCAGGTCCACGTGTCCTGACAATGCCGGCCTGCAACCAATCCCGCTGGTATGCCTGTCCCACCGTTTTCCTGCGGGCAGGGCCGGCCGTGATGATGATGGGGCTCATCTTCACCCTTTCCGGCCAGCCGGGCGAGAACCTGGTGCTGCCGGATATCGTCAATATCGACAAGCTCCTGCACAGCCTGATCTACGGAGTCCTGGCCCTGGCCGGGCTCTTTTTCCTGCCCAGGAACCGGCGTCACGACCGGCCGCTTTACCGGGGCCTCCTGGTCGTTCTCTTCTGCCTGGCATACGGTTTCAGCGACGAGATCCACCAGGTCTTTGTTCCGGGCCGCTTTCCCAGCGGCTGGGATATCCTGGCCGACGTGACCGGTGCGATCCTGGCCGTCAGCGGGTACTACCGTCTCGTCACCGGTCACAGGGTAGGTAACCCGGCAGTATATCGTACTTCCAAGCTGTAACCGGTCACAGGCGCCGCAGAGAGCTGCACGATCTCTCCCGGCCCGGCAGGGAAGGTATTCTGCCGGGCCGGTGAGCAGGGCCCGGTCAGGCGGTCAGCAGTTTTGCCATCTCCTTGGCAAAGTAGGTCAGGATGATGTCGGCCCCGGCCCGGTGAATGGAGAGCAGGGTTTCGGCCATGACCCGCTCGCCGTCGATCCAGCCCCTTTCCGCTGCCGCCTTGATCATGGCATATTCTCCGCTGACGTGATAGGCCGCGATGGGCAGGTCGAACTCGTCCCGAAGGCTCCTGATCACGTCCAGGTAGGCCACGGCCGGCTTGACCATGAGGATGTCCGCCCCCTCTTCCACGTCCATGCTGGCTTCCCGCAGGGCCTCCCTGGCATTGGCAGGGTCCATCTGGTAGCTGCGCCGGTCGCCGAACTGGGGAGCGCAATCGGCGGCATCCCGGAACGGGCCGTAAAAGGAGGAGGCGTACTTGACCGCATAGGACATGATCGGCACCATGTGAAAGTCGTTTTCGTCCAGTACCGAACGGATCTCGGAGACGCGTCCGTCCATCATGTCCGAGGGGGCCACCATGTCGGCGCCTGCCCTGGCATGGGAGAGGGCGGTTTTGGCAAGAAGTTCCAGGGTGAGGTCGTTGTCCACCTCGTCGCCGGCCAGGCAGCCGCAATGGCCGTGGTCGGTATACTCGCAGAGGCAGACATCGGTGACCACGGTCATCTCGGGCACCCGCTCCTTGATCTCCCGGATGGCCCGCTGGACAATGCCGTTCTTGGCATAGGCCCCTGAGCCCCGGCTGTCCTTGTTCTCCGGCAAGCCGAAAAGGATGACCGCCCGCACGCCGAGCCGGAGGCACTCCCTGGCCTCGTCTGCCAGCTGATCCACGGACAGGCGGAATACACCGGGCATGGAGGGGACCGGCTCCCTTTTGTTTTTCCCGGGCATGACAAAGAGCGGCAGGATGAACTGCCCGGGCGAGAGACGGGTCTCCCGGATCAGGGACCGGAGATTTTCGGTCCGCCGCAGCCGGCGGGGACGATATTCAGGAAAGATCATCAGGATTCTCCTTTGTTGGGCACAATTCCCAGTGCCTTGATTTTCTTGTGTAGATGACTTCGCTCCAGACCGATCTTCTCGGCGGTCTGGGAGATATTGCCCTTGTTCCTGGCCAGCTGCTCCTGGAGGTAGTCGTACTCGAACTGTTTCCGCGCCTCCTTGAAGGAGAGGTGCTCGTAGCCGTTGCGTACCCGGGGTTGCCGGGCGAGCGGAGTTCCCGGGGGCGACAGGAACAGGGCGATGTCCTCGGCCGTGATGACCGGGCTGGGGGTCATGATCACCAGCCGTTCCACCATGTTGCGCAGTTCGCGCACGTTGCCCGGCCAGGAGTGCTGCATGAGGAGCTGCATGGCCTCTTCTGTCAGTTCCTTGCGCCCCAGTCCCTTGCTGCAGAACTGGTCGAGAAAGTCGGCCACCAGGTCTGGAATGTCTTCCAGCCGGTCCCGGAGGTCCGGCACATGGATGGGCACCACGTTGAGGCGGTAGTAAAGATCGGCCCGGAAGTTGCCGGCCTCGATCTCCTGCTCCAGGTCCTTGTTGGTCGCCGCCAGCACCCGGACATCCACCTGGATGGTCCGGGAACCGCCCACCCGTTCGAACTTCTGCTCCTGGAGGATACGCAGGACCTTGGCCTGGCTCTTGAGGCTCATGTCGCCTATCTCGTCCAGGAACAGGGTGGAGCCGTCGGCCTGGTCGAACTTGCCCTGCCGGCTGCTGGTGGCGCCGGTAAAGGCACCCTTTTCATGGCCGAAGAGTTCCGATTCGATCAGGTCTTCCGGTATGGCGGCGCAGTTGACTTCGATCATCGGCCGGTTGGCGCGCCGGGACTTGCGGTGGATGGTCTGGGCGACCAGCTCCTTGCCCGTTCCGTGACCGCCCAGGATGAGCACCCAGGCATCGGTGGGCGCCACCCGGTCGATCTGTTCCCGTAACCGGGTGATCAGGGGCGAGGAGCCGGTGATGGGCGGATGGGAGGGCGCCACCTCGCGCAGGAGCCTGTTGTCCCGTTCCAGCAGGGCCACGTGCAGCCCCTTGTCGATGGCCAGGATGATCTTGTCGTAGGAGAGGGGCTTTTCGATGAAGTCAAAGGCGCCGATCCGGGTCGCCTGCACCGCGGTTTCGATGGTCCCGTGACCGGAGATCATGATCACCGGCAGGTCGTAGCGGTCCTTGATGCGCTGCAGGGCCTCCAGACCATCCATGCCGGGCATCCAGATGTCCAGGAGGACCAGGTCCACGGTTTCCTGTT
>CAZVDY010000013.1:0-6731 GCA_964626235.1 uncultured Desulfobulbaceae bacterium
TGTTGCTTCTCGCATTATCTGCCCCGTGTTTTCCTGATTATCTTGATACAGTTGTCTGATTATTTTACATGTGCCCCCCGGGGTCTACCCCGACCCCGGGGGGACTTTTTCAGCTTAGAAGGGATTATCGTCATACTTCGAAGTTCTTTTGGGTATGGGCGTTTCCATTTCCTCGGCCAGGGCACGGCAATAGTCGCTGATCAGCTCCTGCAGCCTGTTGATGGTATCGAGCAATTCGGCAACAAAAATGATCTGTTTTTCAGGGTTCATAGCGTCTCCTTTGGTTAGGTTATAAGAGTTCCGAGTCAGCCATCCTGACATGCTCGGCAGTAACGGTTTGCGATTTTTCCGCGGCAGCGGCGATGAGCGCCCCTCGTGCCAGGTGATTGGCCTTGCGGAACAGGCCGCCCGAGCCCTGGTGAATGGCGGTGAGCGCCTGTTCGTCAAAGGGTGAGGCTTCTTTCTTTATCCCGGCAACAGCCAGGTGATGCAGGATATACTGTTCCATCCCCTCCCGCGCCACGGCCTTGAGATGAGACCTGGCCACGATCCTCGAGGCGAGAGGCACTGCGGTCCGGTAGAGGAGGTTGTCGGCCAGGTTGTTCTGTCCTGCCAGGATAATGGGCAGCCAGGGTTTCGAGTCTCCCTGGAACTGGGTCAGGGTGTGGAGTTCAGCAAAGACATCCAGCCTGAGCAGGGAGGCCTCGTCGATAACCAGCAGGGGGTGCTGTTTTTTGATGACAGCCAGATCAATGATCTGTTGCCTGATCATCCTGGTCAGCACCGCCCTGGAGGAGGCTGCGGTATTGATGTCCAGCTCGGCCAGGAGCTGGCGGTAGATCTCGAGGATGGAACCTGCGGTGGCGGTGATCCAGAGGACCTTGTGAGCGGACGGATGCAGCTGCCCCGTGGCCCAGCGCAGGGCGGTTGACTTGCCGGCCCCGACCTCTCCGGTGACAAGACCGATACCGCCGAGGCGTATGACATAGTCCAGCCGCTGGCTGATGCCCACGATATCCTCGGTCTGCATGATCTCGTCCAGCTCAAGGTCGGCGGAGAATGGTTCCCGGGCAAGGCCGAAAAACTGGCGGTAGCTCATGACCTCACCTCCTGGAACAGCTCACCCTGCACGGGTTTTTTCCGCTTGACAGAGGCATTGACCTGTTTGTCCAGGGGAACCAGCATGCCATGTGACGAGCCCTTGTGGATGATCTCCACCTGGTCCGGCTTATGCTCGTGATACAGCAGGCTGAGCTGTTCGCCGATCAGTTTGGTGGGGGCCTCGTAGAGGCGGCCGTCAATGGAGACGGTCCGGTCTTTTGTCACCCTGCGCCTGACCTCCTTGCGGAAGTGGTCCTCCAGATCGCGGGGCGGTTTTCTGATCATCTCCACATGACGGCCGAACCGCTGCAGGGGTGACTGACCGGTGCTGGAATGGATGCGCTTGTGGTAGTCCTCCCGGATCCAGAAGTCCAGGGAGATGTTGAGTTCTTCGATGGTCTTGCCGTGGAAACAGGGCAGGAACTGGGAACGGACCGTGCGGAAGAACCTTTCGATCTTGCCCCTGCCCTGTGGGGTGTAGGGCGGTGTATGCACCAGGGCTATGCCCAGGGAGGCGCAGATCCGCTCCAGGTGGCGGGAGCGGAACGCGGCCCCGTTGTCCACGTAGAGCTTTCTCGGCATCCCCCGAAACAGCAGGGCCTGGCGGAAGGCGTCAAGCCAGGAGGTCAGCCGTTCGGACAGGTAGAACTCGGCATGGGGCAGAAGTCTGGAATGATCGTCGAGGAAAGCGATCAGGTAGGCCTTGCGTTTTCTGCCCTCCACCTCGACGTGAGGGCCGTGCATGACATCGGACTGCCAGATGTCGTTGGGGTACTCGGCCTCATAGCGGCGACGGTCCTCCTTTGTTCCGGCCGCCTGCCCGGACACCCCTTCCTGTCTCAGGATGCGGTAGGCGGTTGAAAGGGCAATACACCGGCCCGGCGGACAGAGATTGCGCTTCTCCATCTCGACCAGCAGCCGGTTGACCGGCAGCCGTGGCATCTCCTTGCGCAGCCGGACCAGTGACAGGATGGTCTCTTCGTCAACCCGCCTGCTCCGGCCACGGTCACTGCGAGTCGCCGGATACAGAGAGTCGAGCCGGCGGCCGCTTTGCTCGTACAGCCGTATCCAGCGCCTGATGGTAGATGGGGAGATCCGGGTTCTCCCGGAATGAGGGATCAGCCACTGCTGCCTGCTCTTGCGCTCAATCATCCTGGTCATCTCGCCGGGTTCAAGGCGAGAGCAGACCAGGTCGCTGATGACGCCGAACCGGAACAGGGCAACGTCTTCTCGATGTTGTTCGTCCATGGGATCCTCCCTGGTTGAATGGTTGGAAAGGGGTTTTTGACCTTTTCCATGGCTACCATTTCCAGGAGGATCCGGGCAGGGATACAATACGGTAGGGTGGCAGTTACACGGTTGTGTTCTCCTGTAACCCGGCGCTGGTGACCGGGATAATATTTTGCTCCTCGAGCAGGTTGAAGGCTTGGATAAATGACCCGGCAAAACTGATGCCGAGGACAAGAGGGATCAAGCGGCCCAGACGACGCCACCACTGACGTTGGCGCCCCCTGGGCAGATCGGGATGCCAGCGCCCACTGCGGCAGCGATGTTCGATGGCTTCTTGTATTTCACGAGTGGAAGAGCGAAAGCGAGGGAAATATCCAACCGGTTTTAATCGGTGCACCGCTCCACAGCAGGGACACCGGAGGCGGCGGAGATAGATGGGCTCGGGCCAGCAGGAAAAATAAGCAAGCACAAAGCCATGCCACCACAACCCGGTCTGGCAACGAGGGCAGGATTCAGGCTTAGGCCAGGGAAAATTTCGGCCAAGGCAAGCAATATCCTTGACGTTGAAGGGAACAGAAAGTACCAGTGGATCAACTCCTTGCAGGAGCTGCTACTCCTGCCGGGAGGGGGTGATGGATCTGGTTAGAGGTCCTTCACCCCACCTCCTTTATCATAGCATCAGGGGCGGCTTCAAATAATCTGAATTCTCACTGATCCTTGTTAATTCTACTTTGTTAAACCACCACTTTCTTCCTTAACATCTTGAAATATAGTTCAAAAGTGGTAGATTGTAGAGGACATAGCGGTGATAGTGAGTGGGCTGTAATACTACTATTACAGCCCACTTAAAAAAAATCTTATCGACCGAGGACAACAACTATGACAGCGCTCCTTCTCTGGCGGGCGTTGCCCGCCGTTTTTTGTCCTTTCACCGCCGTTATTCTTTTTTATTTAAGGCACATACGAAGAGTTTCAGCAAACAGGCCTGTTGTTATCTCAAGGGATTGTTCCAAGCCGACAAGAAGAATATGGAACGAATTGAGGAACGAGTACCGGACACCCGATACGAGAATCTGCAGTATTTTCTTTCGGAGGCCCGCTGGGAACATCAGGCAGTCAATGATCAAATAGCCCAGGATGTCGATGCCCATCTTGGGGGCCATGAGGATACGGGTTTGTATATCGATGAGACCGGTATTCCCAAGAAAGGCAAGTCATCGGTCGGTGTGGGTCGGCAGTATTGCGGTCAGTTGGGTAAAACCGAAAATTGCCAGGTGGCAGTCTTTAGCGTTCTGGGTAGGGATAAATATGCATCCCCGATAGATTATCGCCTGTACCTCCCAAAAAGCTGGACAGATGATCCCGAACGCTGCCGGAAAGCGAAGGTGCCTGTTGAGCAAATGGCTTTCCGAACCAAACCTGAACTTGCCTTGGAGTTGGTCGCCAGTGCCCGTGCCAATGGTGTTCGTTTCAATTGGGTTGGGTGTGATGCGCTGTATGGTCAGAACCAATGGTTTGTTCGTCAACTTGAGCGATCCGGGGAGACATTTGTTGCCGATGTTCATTGTGACCAGCGGATTTATCTCGAAGACCCGAAACCTACGGTACCCGCCCGTACAGCGAAACGTGGCCGTGTTCCCCGGAAACTAAAGGCTGGATCAGCTGCTGTTCGGGTTGACAAATGGGTCAAGAAACAGGCTACTGATATCTGGCAACGGATTGACGTACGTGACAGCAGTAAAGGAGTACTCCAGGTTGATGCCTTTTGCCGGCGTGTCTGGTTGTGGGACGGGGCGGAGGCAACCGCGCGTTTATGGTGGCTTGTGGTGCGCCGCGAAGTCAACTCGCCCAATAAAATTAAGTACAGCCTGAGCAATGCGCCGGACGACGTGAGCTTGCAGCGTCTTGTATACATGCAGGCTCAACGGTATTGGGTAGAACGATCCTTCCAGGACGGTAAGACACAGTGCGGGTTGGGAGAATACCAGGTCCGGGGCTGGTATGCGTGGCACCATCATATGAGCCTAGTGATGATGGCCCAACTGTTCATGCTTGAAGAGAGATTATTGCACCAGGAGACCTGCAGATTACTCAGTACCGCGGATATCACGATTCTACTTAAAAATTTTCTTCCTCGGCGGGACATCACCGAAGAAGAGGTGCTGAGACAACTGGAAGTCCGGCACAGGAAAAGACAGGCCGACATTGATGCCGCCCGTAGAAAGCAGGATAAAATACCGAACAACGGCGAGCTAATCATTTAACAAAGTAGAATTACCATCAACCCTCGGAAAACAGGAACGTCCTGCGCGTGGTGATTTTGATAGCCGGGACCATTTTGCCGGAGGAGTGACATGGAGAAAAGAGGAAAACAGCATACCGTTGGCGAGCCCTTTGTCGACAACCCGCGCATGACCTGCCGGCACGTCGATGTCTACTATGGCGACAAACACGCGATTTGCGATGTGTCCATCGATGTGCCCCGTAACGGGGTACTGGCCATGATCGGCCCGTCCGGCTGCGGCAAGTCCACCTTCCTGCGCTGCCTGAACCGGATGAACGACACCATTGATATCTGTCGGGTCAGTGGAGAGATTTATCTTGATTCACGCGATATCCATGACCCGTCCATGGATGTGGTTCTGCTGCGGGCCGAAGTGGGCATGGTATTCCAGAAGCCCAATCCCTTTCCCAAATCCATTTACGAGAACGTGGCCTATGGACCGCGTATCCACGGGCTGGCCGCATCGAGCAGCGAGTTGGATGATATTGTCGAGCAGGCTCTTCAGAAGGCGGGTCTGTGGCGGGAGGTACATGACCGACTTGACCGGCCCGGAACATGCCTGTCCGGCGGGCAGCAGCAACGGCTTTGCATCGCTCGCACCATTGCGGTCCGGCCCGAGGTGATCCTTATGGATGAGCCCTGCTCGGCCCTGGATCCCATTGCCACGGCGAGGATAGAGGATCTGATCGCTGAACTCCAGGAGCAGTACACCATTGTCATTGTTACCCACAATATGCAGCAGGCGTCCCGGGTTTCCCAGCGCACCGCCTATTTTCACCTTGGTGATCTGGTCGAGGTGGGCAGCACGGAGCGCATTTTCACCAATCCCCGCCATCGGTTGACCGAGGACTATATTACGGGCCGGTTCGGTTGATCAGGCAGCCAGTTCCTTGCCGTACCTGAGCCACTGTTCCGGGGCCTGGTATTGTGTTTTCCATGTCAGGAACAGGTCGGTCGGCATGGCCCTTGCAATGCCGAATCCCTGCGCATGGCGGCATCCCAGTTCCAGCAGCCTGATACCGATTGCCGTATTTTCGACGCCCTCGGCAATAACCTGCATCTCAAAGGCCCTGGCCAGGCCGATCACTCCCTCGACAATGTGGAGATCATCGCTGTTTTCCAGCATTTCCTTGACAAAAGAGCGGTCTATCTTCAGGGTCTGCACCGGCAGGCGGCGGATATGGGTGAGGGTGGAAAAACCGGTTCTATAGTCATCCAGGGCGAAGGAGATGCCTGCCTCGCGGCAGGTGTGGATGACCGTGGAGATGAGGTCCAGTTCCTTGATGATGCCGCTTTCCAGGATCTCCAGCTCTATGCAGGAGCCTTCCACGCCGTGCAGGGAGAGTAGTTCCAGAAGCTGGTCGGCAAAGCCAGGTTCCTGGAGAATCCTTGCCGACAGGTTGATGCCGATTGTCAGCCGCTCTCCGAGGCGAAGCCAGGAGGCGAGCTGCCGGATGGCTTTTTCCAACACCCACCAGTCCAGATCGGTCTGGAGCAGGGTTCCATCGATGAGCGGCAGAAAAGTATTGGGCGCAAGGATTCCCTTTTCAGGATGCTGCCAGCGGACCAGGGCCTCGGCGCCGATAACCTCACCCCGGGCCATGTTGATCTTGGGCTGGTAGAACTCATCATTGAGAATAGCCTGTTCGATGCGGTTAAGCTGCTCCTGGCGCCTGCTTATCTGCCGGTCCAGCTCCGGGTCAAAGAAGTGGTAACGGTTGCGGCCCCGCTGCTTGGCCATGTATATGGCCTGGTCGGCGTGTCGGAGCAGGGTTCCCGGATCGCCCTGATCCAGGGGATAGAGGGTGACGTCGATACTGGTCGTAACCTGAAAGCTGTTCGAGCCGATCCGGTATGGCATTTCCAGGGCGCTGATGAGACGGGACAGAGTCATGGCGCATTGCCGGGTATTCCTTTGGTCGCTGATCAGCAGGGCGAATTCATCGCCGCCCCAACGGGCAACCGTGTCCTGTGGGCGCAGGTTGCTTTGCAGGCGCTCGGCGACCTGGATCAGGAGTTCATCACCAGCCGGGTGGCCATGCTGATCGTTGATCTGTTTGAACTCGTCCAGGTCAAGATAACAGATAGCCAGCCCTGACTGGCGGCGCCGGGCCAT
>CAZVDY010000014.1:0-30809 GCA_964626235.1 uncultured Desulfobulbaceae bacterium
TGGTGAACTGGCGCATGGGCTGCGGACGATACCTTCCGGTCAGGACATCTTCCCGGCAGGCAAGTACATGGGCCAGCAGGTGGTGTTCCAGGGCGTCCCTCGATACCGTGACAGACCACGGCGTATGTTCCCGACGCAAACTCCTGTCCAAGCCGGTTGTTCCTGATACGGTACTGATCACGCAGCATGTCCGCCTCCTGCCTGGACTGGCGCTCCAGGGCGGCCAGCCGCTCCGATTTCACCCTGGCCAGGTTCGGCCGGTCCAGGTGACCGGTCAGGAACAGCATGGAACAGAGCATCGACAGAGTGATCAAGCCGGAACGGAACAACAGCGAGGTCAGATAGACGGAACGGGGATAGGCCTCACCAAGGTATCCAAGGTAATAGTGCCAGATGATCGCCACCACCTTGCCGCCCTCCAGAACGGCGCAAAGAAACATGGCCAGAGACCATGGGGCGAGAAAATTGACCAGGATATTGTATTCGATGAGAAACGAGCAGAAAAAAAGGCCAAAACCGACAATCAGCTGCGCTGTCCAACTTCCCTTGTAGAAAAAATTCGTCCGCATACGCCGCCAAACCGAAACCTGATGCCGGTGAACAGGTTTTCTTTACTCCCGGCTCACCATGATTGACTGGTTCACCTAATGCCTATAAAGTAAAGGGCAGCGATTCCTTTGCATACCAGAAAATCACGCTTTCGCCTTGACTTATTCCAATTGGAGTAAACGATTGGAGTAGACATGGAGTATCTGGATCACAGCCAGATCCTCGCCAGGAAAGCGGCAATCCAGGAATCTTTCGAAACGTTGCTGGCCAGCAGGATTGTTGCGGGTCGGCCTGGGGCAAAACAGTGGCGGTTCTTCCGCGCCTGCCTGGCCCGCCTGCTGGAGGACGTGGATTCCGACCCTGACGACTTCGCCGGACTGGCAAGGGTGACGGCAGCCCAGTACAAGTTCGAAATCGAAGACAAGCTGCGCCGGTTTTACCGCCGGCCTGGTAAAAGACAGGAGTTTGTCTTCTCTCTCGTCCATGCGAGCCGTCTGCACTGGTACGGCCTTTCGTCCGAAACCTATCCCCTGTTGGCAGGTTATGGCCTGCTGGTGCGGCAGCTCGACGCCGCCGATCCGGTTCCGGGTGTCGGAGAACTGCACGCCTACCTGGAAAAAGTGATCGCCAGAAGCATGGAAGCTGAATTCCAGGTCTACGACGCCCTGCCCCGGATCGATCTGACGCCCTTGGACAGGTGGTTTGTGAAAGACGGTCCGGCCATGCGGGAAATCATCGAGGTCACCATGGGATGCGCCCGAAGAGGCTGGCACCTGTCAAGCCCGATGAACCCATCGACCTGCCGCCTTCTCATGATCAAGGTGAAGGACATCACCGGAAAGGAGGCCGTGGTCACCACCCGCCAATACTGGTATCTCCGCTGGTTTGATCAGCACACGAAGCAATATACCTATCCCTACCGGGAAACCAGCCAGCAGGTCTATATCCTGCAAAAATCTGGTGACAGGTGGCTGGTCTATCAGAATCTCCGTCCCCTGCCCAGGTCCTCGCAGCCACTGCGATGGAATCGGCGGCAGTGACGCTGCCGGCGGCAGCCCCATCCACCTTCAGGCTCATCACATTCCCAGCAACCGGTTGCAGGGCAACGACAATCAGGAAGTTTCCACGAACTGAACCCTTGCTGCCAGGTCGGTGTGCCAGCGCTGTCAGCAGGGAAGCGGATAGGACCGAAGGTCTCAATACCTTCTCAAACAGGTCGGTGTGCCGGCAGCAGGCTGTTTTGTATATACCGTTTTTTCAGCCTGTTGTACACTGTTTTTTTGGACATCAAAACGGCTGATGCGAGTTAGGGTTGAACACCCGAGATTATGAACGGAATATCAATGTGTTCCAACGCACCCCTTTCGACGGCATCCGACAACGGCCAAAACTAACATAACCTTTTGTAATATAAACAGATAACAGCGGCAACAGGAAAAATATATCTCAAATATATCGTGATGTCCGGGGAGACTTCCAGGCTCTCCCTGACCAGGAATTTCAGACTGAAACCAGGGCCCGGGATTATCCTGCCGGGTGACGCTTGCTAGGCATCGAGGACCTGCAGACGGTAACGGCCAAAGCCTTTGGAGGCCTGTTTGGGGACATGCAGCCACTGGCCAATATACAGCCAGGGCCAGAAATCCTGCAGACCTGACAGCGACATGCTGAACCAGCCACGGATGGCGAGAAAATATTTCCTGTTACCTGCGTAGCTGTATTTCTCCTCTGCCTGTAAATCGCCATCGAGAAAGGAGGCAGCAGCGGCCAGCCGTTTCAGCCGGCCGAAATCGGCCTCGAGGGGGAGGCCGGTATATGGCTCGTGCAGGGCGGAAATCCTCCTGACCACCTGCATCAGCATCCTGGCACCGTCAAACCCCTCCCTGAGATCTGTGGAAGCCGGGAGAAGATACGGGGTGTCGAACAGGAGCCTGAAGATACGGGGCGGCGGCGGCACGACCGTCCTGCCGGGCATGGGGTTGGCCAACATCCTGCCGCCGGACATCACCAGGCGCTCAGGCCTGTCAGGGCCGGACTGCAACACCTCGACCAAGGTGAACCGGGATCGTTTTCTGCCCAGGCCCAGGTTGCCGGCCAGGACCATGGCCCTGACGACGGAGGTCAACCTGTTGCTGGCATCTCCAACCAGCAGGATCCGGGCGGAAAACATTGCCCCCTCGGGGAAGGTGGTGGCTGCATCCTGGACCCGGGAGTGAAAGATCAGGGGGGTGGGGATGGTGTGCATCTGCCTGGTGATACCGTTTTTTTCTCCTGGCTGATGCATTCCGCGGATCAGGAAGGCGAAATCGCAACGAAAACGAAGGGGACACTCCAGACAGGACCGGCGGTTATCTGTACAGGAGAGCTGTCTCAGCGCCAGCCCGAAAACACTGTACCACAGTGGATCGGCAAGGGCCGGGACCGTAACGGCATCGATCGCCCGAAAAACGAACCGATATTCGGCCAGCGGGAGTCGAACAGCCATGTCTGCATGGCTATCACCTTGTATTGCAGAGGATTTTTCTGCAGAACCATTATCCATGGATGCCAAGATAGTGTGCTGACCAAAAGTGTCAAGAAAAATCCCCGGCCAGGAGAACCTCCCGGTTTCGCAGAAAAAAAGCTCCTCGATGTCAGGTGCCGCCAGCTACCGGACATCACCCGCTTTCCGGCCCACCGGCTTCCGGCCATGATAATTGCATCGTCCGCGTACCGGCTGAAGCGATGACCACGCCTCTCCATCTCCTTGTAGTGAGGGAGGGACTATAGCGGCCAGAGGATATTGTGCAACCCTGCAGCATCTGTGACCAATTACAGTTTGTAAACGTGTTATCCTGTGGGGTTACATCTTCTGTGTTCGATTACGCATGCAGAGGATGCATGTCAATAATTCAGTATGGTGTCCCCGGAATAACTGTGATCCTCCTCGAGGACGTCGAAAAACGGCGCTATCGAATCCTTGTGCATGGTATCGAGCAGGTATTGGGGAAAGGAGAGAAAATCCAGCTCCAGGTCTTCATACCCGAAACACTCGTCATCGTCGGCCGAGAGCATGTTCAGTTCTTTCCAGGTGGTCAGGTAATGGTCCACCAGCTCGGGAAGAAACGAGTAGACCGTTTCCCCTGGAAATGGATCCACGAAGCTGGAATCACGAAGCTTTTTGTTGGACAATGTCTGCGTCTTGTAAAAATTTTCCAGAAAAATCATTTCCGGGGGCAGCTTGACCGTCACCCCAAGCCAGAGCAGCAGCGAAGCGAGTTTTTCCACGAAAAACTTGCCCAGCCGTACCCCCTTGTAGGGGAGGAAGACATTGTACGGCCGTTTCACCTGCAGCCTGGCACGAAGGGTCTGAATCAGCGTGGCAAGCTCCACCGGCTCCGTATCCACGAAGTGGTAGGTCTCTCCGGAGAACTCCTGGCGATGTTCCAGGATATGATCTATGAAATAAGGAAGTTTCCTGGCGTTACTGTAGGAATGGCAGACCCCCTTTCTGGTGACGATCAGCGGCATGGCCTCGCTGGCAATGGTGAACAGGAGCCGATGAAATCCCTGGATCTTGCAATCGTACTTCCCGTACACGATAGCCAGCCTGATTATCGTGTAGTCAAGGCCATATCGCTCCCGCATGACCCGGAGGGTCTGCTCGGCCATGATCTTTGATTTCGGATAGGGGGCAAGGGAGGGGTAAAACGGCAAACACTCCTCCTCGGTGAGGTCCTCACCACCGGGCAGGGTGGCTGCCGAGCTGATATGGATATACGGAATCCGCATGGCGCAGCAGACCCTGGCTAGGTTGATGGCGCCGATATAGTTGGTCTCAAATGTCAGCTGCGGCCTGCTGTCCAGGGCGGCCATGGCGGCGTTTATGACGAAATCCGGCCTTCTCCGCCTGAGATATGTCTTGATATCTATAGCGTTGCGGATATTCAACTGCTTTGAGTTGGGCGCAAAGATGAGTATCCTGTCCGGGGTGTTTTGTTTGAAGTACAAGCTGATCACCCCCCCGATAAGCCCGCTCCCGCCGATGATCACCCCGGTCCGCGGTACGGTCCAGGCAGTGTTGTGCAGTCCTGGCTCCATCATCACCCAAGCCTGTGGCCCATCCGGAAGACCTGCGGATGGCTTCCGGCTCCCTCCTCAGCAACCATTGAGAAGAATTCTGCCTCCTGAAAATCGGAAATCGTAATATTTCAAAAAGAATAAATTTCGGCATCACATTGGTACATATCCACCTATAATGCAAGCAAAAACAGGCCTTCATCAAAAAATCTCATATGATTGATAAGCTACCACAGGGGAACTTGAAGGATCAGGCTTCCCGGGCAAGGTCAGGGCATGCGGAACATGGCACTGCAGCTGGATGTGGATTGACCCGAGGATGAACTTTCTCAAGATGCCCGGTCATCCATCCCAGGGACCGGAGCCAGGAAAGGAGACCGGTCGTCAGGCCGTACTCCAGTCCTTCGATCCATGATTCCGGTGGTTGCCGATCTCTAGCGGGGGCGGACCCGGGACAGTTTGAAGTCTGTCCGGTGGGTGACGATGTTGGGATCGAACTCGGTGTCATTGGTATAGATGATGTCCCCGTCCAGTCCGACCCAGCGCCGTCGGTATTCGTTCGTATCCTGCTCCACCTCCTTGGTGTAGGGATTGATGAAATCCTCCTGGCCGGTGAGAGCCAGGTAGTTTTCATGCATGATCTCCTGATTGGTCTTCTGCCTGTGGGCCGTGATCTCCGCCTCGATCTCCCGGATGCGGGCCATGGCCTGGACCACCTGCCTGGAGCGCGCATCCACGGCGGCAAGCTCCTGCGACAGCCAGCGGGGATCGATCTTCACCGAGTTGAAGGTGATCGCCAGCACCTTTCGCCAGGCGGCAAAGGTTTCCCGCGGGGCCCGGAAGGCATAGGTTCGGCTGTTGGTCCACATGAAGGCACCGTGCCGGAAATCGATGATCACCGTACCCAGTTCCTCCCGGTAGGACCGGCCCTGCTCACGGTACTCGACCACGAGCCGGGCGCCGTCAAAACGGATGGGCGGCATGCCCAACTGAACAAGATGGTTGTTCACCGGCTGATAGATGCGGGCAAACGCCTCCACGGTGGTCTGGACCGGGTACTCCCCGGTCACCCGGAGATTTTCCGCTGCCGGCCGCATGGCTCGGACCAACTGCACAAGAAAGGTTCTGGCGCCTTCCAGGGGCCTGACCTCCATGCCCGCATAGTTGGCCCCCACCGGAAACATGGCCGGCACCTGGCCGTCGGCATAGCTGATATCCGGCAGGAAACGGAGCATCACCGTGCCTGCCTCGTCCTTCATGACGGCAAAGTCGTTCTTGGCGGCAATGGCATTGCCCGGGCCGTTGGCCGCCACAGCACTGATCCTGAAGATACCGCCCCTGGTCAGCCACCCCTTGGGAACGAGCAGGGAATAGGCCTGCTCGTTGGGCTCGGTGACCCGATCGAAGATCAACGTGGTGCCCGGTCCCCCGTCTTTGGAGTCGGCCACGGCACCGGTGCTCGCATCGACCGCCTCCATGCCGCCATGCCCCGCCTGCCCGGCCTGGTCCACCGTGCTCGCCGGAGGAGGCCCATCCTCCACATCCCGGTCCATCACCTGGCCTGTCGCTCCATCGCCGGTGGTGAAGGTGATGACCGTCACCGGCAGGGGCTCCTGATCGTCGGCAGCCTGGAAACCGGAGCGTTTTTCACTGTTGAGCTGGATGGCATAGGTGGTCTGCGGCTCGAGACGCCTGACCCGCAGCTCAAAGGTGAGAGGATCGATCCACGGTGCCTCGCTGCGGATCATGGGCGGGAAAAGGTGGTGCGGCGGCTCCATCAGGGACCAGGAATTCATCTTCATGTTCCGGTCGAAGATGATCAGAATGCGGCCGATATCCGGTGAGACACCGGTCGCCCCGTCAGCCGGCACGCTCTCCACGACCTTCGGTGGTGCAGCCCCCACTGCAGCGGTCCAGAACAGAACAGTTAACCCGACAGCCACCCCAGCAAACCAAGACCTCTTCATCTGCCTTCCCTCCTTGCTTCCCGGTGTGCACCTGAATATCCGGAGCTGCTCACGCTTCCTTGTCCAGCAAGCGGAACTGGCCTGTATATATGTTTTAATGTAATCACAAGTTGTTTTTTGGGCAATACAATATCGACATGAGGAGAGAACTGGCTGTCAAAGAGATCAATCACTGAATCACCATTCATACTGTCGGAATAATGGAATGATTATCTCTTGCAGGAAGCAGACAGGTCAGGTAAATCTTCAGATAGATGGCAGCATTCATGGATTCTTGTGCAGTACTCCTGCATTTCTGGAAACCATTGCTATAGGGAGGGGGAACGATGCGCTATTTACACATCCTGACACTGACGCTGTTCTGCCTGTTGATCATTGCCGGAGGGACGGCAGCTGCCCAGAACACGGTGGTCGTCGTGCCGCTCGGCATGGCGAAACAACTGGGAAACATCGTGACCGTGGCCAAACAGGGAGGTGATTACACCGATCCTGTCCAGGCCCTGGCCGGAATTACCGATTCCGGCCAGGACAATCCCTATGTGATGATCATCGGCCCGGGAGTCTATTCCCTGTCGCGATCCCTGGCCCTCAAGCCCTATGTCAGCCTGATCGGTTTCGGACCAGAGACAACCGTGCTTGAAAGGCGGGACCCTGCCGGTTCTTCCAGGGCTTCCAGATCGATCATCGATCTCAACGGCGCCAAGTCGGCCCAGATCACCGGACTCACGCTCCGCCTAGTCGAGCCGGACGGTGCCGCCGCCGCTGTCTATGCCGACAAAAAGGCCTCGCTTGAACTGGGTAACGTCACGATCCAGGTGACTGCCCGCAACAGTACGGCAGACATCAAAGGCGTTTACTGGAATTGCGAAGGAAGCCTGGTCCTGTCCCGAGTCGACCTGGAAGCCGAGGCCCGGTCAGGGGATCTCTTCGATATCAGCGGCGCGTCGGCAGACGCAAGGCTGGAGTTTGTCTATACAACCGGATCGGTTAGCGTGCAACAGATGGGAACAGATCCTCTCACCGGCTTCCGCATCGGCAGTCATGTGGAAGGGTTGGCAGCCGACGTGGGCCTGTTTGCAATCCAGGGAGCCCGGGGAATCTATGCCTCCGGCCTGACAAGACCGTTTGCCGTCCAGGGCGGCTATATCAGAATCGCGGAAGGGGGAACCAGCGTGGCTGTCGCCTCCAGCGGTGCAAATTTCGTCATGCGGGACACGTTCATCCTGGCTGAAGGCGGGGCATCGGCCCAGTGCACCGGCTTTCAGATCGACAGTTCCAGCCCGGTCCTGGAGAACATCCACGCCCGGCTGCAATGCGGCAACTCGAATACGGTCCTGCGTATCGGCGCATCCTCGTCGCCCGCGATCAGCCACGTGGTGGCCCTGGCCACCGGCGGGGGCCCCAGCAATATCGCTTTGGATATCGCAGACTCATCGGCTTCGCCGCAGGTCATGCATTCCAGTCTCCAGGGAGATATCGCGGTGGACGGCATCACCTCCGGCACCAGGATCTCGGAGACAAAGCTCCAGGGCACGGTCAACGACAACGATGCAAACACCCAGTGCCTGGACACTTACGACCAAGACCTGGCCGCAGTCAACTGTTAGCCTGCCACTCAACGGATGGTATGTCTGCCTGGCCCTCAGGATAAAAAATTTGCAACAGGCCGGCTCCGGCAACCGGATCAGGAGGTGGCGGGAACGTCTCCAGCGACCTGTTCCGTGACGATGATCCGTTCCATGGTCATGGCAGAGGTCGGGCAGCGATAGGCGCAGTTGCCGCAGCGGATACACCGGTCATCGTCCTTGATGAGGACGGTCAGGTCATCCTCCGGGTCCAGGCCCAGGCTCTCCGCCAGGGCCGCCCTGTCGCTGTTCTCGATTTCAATCTCCGCAAACTCGACAAAGGAAAGGCACTGCTGCGGACAGATATCCACGCAGCGGCCGCAGAGGATGCAGAGGTTGCCATTGTAGACGGGACTGGTGTGGCAAGTGAGGCAGCGGCTGGCCTGCTCGAGCACCTCCTCTTCGGTGAAACATCGCTCCACCTCGGCCTCGCCGGTACGTTCCTCTGGCCGGGCAATGGGCGGATGATGGTGCGGTTTTTTCTCGTAGTCCGCTGCCATGGTGTACTGGCCGGTGGGAATGACCTCGATGTCCACCCGGCAGGTCATCTCCGGTTCCGGCTGTCCCAGGTAGCGGTGCATGGAGGCCGCCGCCTTCTTGCCATGGGAGACAGCGTCGATCATGATCCGCGGGCCAAAAGCGGCATCGCCACCGGCATACACCCCTTCCCGGCTGGTGGCCAGGGTCTCGGGATCGATCCTGATCGTGCCCCAGGGGTTGACCTCCACGCCGTCGTCCTCGCGGATAAAGGAAAAGTCGGCTGCCTGGCCGATGGCAAAGATGATGGAGTCCGCCTCGATGACCTTGGTGGTCGCTTCATCGAAGCGGGGCGCGAACTTGCCGTTCTCGTCAAAGACAGACAGGACCCGGACCAGCTCGATACCGGTCACCCGGCCGTCGTCGCCCAGGATCCGCTTCGGCCCCCAGGACGGATGCAGCTCGATCTGCTCGTCCATCATCTCGGCCACTTCCTGCCGTCCGGTGATGGAGATGTTGGCCGGCATCTCCTCGAAACTCTCCAGGCAGGCCATGTGGATGGCCTGGCCCTCTGTCAGCCTGCCGGGACCGCCGGCGGCCAGGTTCTGCTCGATCAGTCCCCGCCGCACATCGCGGGCCGCATCCAGGGCCACCAGGCCGCCGCCGATGACCACGGTCCGCTGTCCCACCTCTGGACGCCGGCCGCGGTTGGACTGGAGGAGAAAATCGACCGCCAGGCTCACGCCTTCCAGGTCAGCGCCTTCGATGTTCAGACCCCGGCCCTTCATACAGCCCCCTCCGATGAACACGGCATCGAAACCGGCATCGAACAGCCCCTGGATGGACTCCACCGGGCTGCCGAGCCGGATCTCCACTCCCAGGTCCTCTATGGCCTGAATCTCTCGGTCCAGCACCTCGGCCGGCAGCCGGTAGAAGGGGATGCCGTAGCGCATCATGCCGCCTGCCTTTTCGAGGGCCTCGAACACGGTGACCGAGTGCCCGAGGATGGCCAGGTCATGGGCACAGGCCAACCCGGAGGGACCACTGCCCACAATGGCCACCCTTTTTCCTGGCTGCTTCCCGGCCTGCGCCCTGACATTGGCCAGGTCCATGGCCGAGACGCTGGCCCGGGGATAACGTCCCTCCAGCAGGGAACGGTAGGTGTCCGGGTGTTCCGATTCAGGACCGAACCGTTCGCAGAGGAACCGTTTGATGCCCCTGATGGCCACGGCCTGGTCGATACGGCCTCTCCGGCAGTTGTCCTCGCAGGGTGCGGCGCAGATCCTGCCGCAGGACGAGGCAAAAGGGTTGGGCGAGCGGGCGGTCAGGTATCCCTCGGCAAACTCTCCCCTGGCTGCATGCTGGACAAACATGCCCGCATCCGTATTGACCGGGCAGCCTTTCATACATTCCACTTCTTCCCGGTAGGATACCGGGGTTTTCAGGCGCGTCTTGATCGATGGCATATTCTGAGCTGGACCGTACAGATTAATTATAAATTATTTCTGTGAACCATGAATGATTTCAACTTAGTACTAATCCCTTTAATTTTCAATTTATTTCTTGCCCCTGCCGAATTGTCTTTTATTTTCAGGCAAAATCTGGTTATATTTGGTCTGCTTAAAGAGAGCCTGTCCTGCTGGGGGTAGCAGGACAGGCACCAGGAAAACCGCCTGTATACCGGACGGGCGGAGATGAATGGATCGGATGCAAAAACTCTGTTGCAGGTTCCAACGCGCCTGGAACGGGTTGGGTTGTCCTGCCCGGAAGCGTGATCCTCGAGGCAGTGGTAGGGATCGGGCCAACGGCCGGGACATTTTGTTCATTCCCAAAAAAGGAGGGTGATTAGATGCAAAAGAAAACGAGGAAGATGAAAAGGGCATTTCAGTTTGTTCTTTTCGGAATGATCACTCTGGGGCTGTCCGTGACCGCATCGGGACAGTCACCGGAGCTGGAAAAGATCATGAAGGAAAGAGGACTCACCCAGCAGGACATCCTGGCGGCCGCCATGACCTATACCCCGTCCGGAAAGAAGGATGAATACGTCGTCTTCTCCTCGGGCGGCCAGTCCGGCCAGGTGCTCGCCTACGGCGTCCCCTCCATGAGGATCCTCAAATATATCTCCGTCTTCACCCCGGAGCCCTGGCAGGGATACGGTTACGGCGACGTGGAAAGCGCTGAGATCCTTGCCGGCGGTACCATCCAGGGGCACAAGATCACCTGGGGCGACACCCATCATCCGGCCCTCTCCGAGACCAACGGCGAGTATGACGGCCAGTACCTGTTCATCAACGACAAGGCCAACCCCAGGGTGGCGGTCATCGACCTGAAGACCTTCAGCACCATCCAGATCGTGGCCAACCCGGTCATCAAGAATGAGCACGGCTCGACCTTTGTCACTCCGAACACGGAATACATCCTCCAGGCCTCCCAGCTGCCGGCTCCGTTCACCAACGAGTATGTGCCGCTGTCCGAGTACAACGACAAGTACCGCGGTGCCATGACCTTCTGGAAGTTCGACCGGAAGAAAGGCAAGATCGATCCTAGCAAGTCCTTCACCGTGGAACTGCCGCCCTACTGCCAGGACCTTTCCGATGCCGGCAAGAAACTCAGCGAAGGCTGGGTCTTCACCAACTCCTTCAACTCGGAGCGTTACGTGGGCGGCTTCGGTCCGGGCAACACCGAGCTGAAAAACAGGCTGCCGCATGAGGCCGGCATGTCCGCCAAGGACACCGACTACCTCCATATGATCAACCTCAAGGTTGCCGAGAAGCTCTTCAAGGAGGGCAAGTTCACCAAGATCAACGATCATCCCGTCATCACCATGGATACCATGGTGGCCAACAACGCCCTCTTCCTGATTCCGGAGCCCAAAAGCCCGCACGGTGTCATGATCGATCCCACCGGCCAGTACATCACTGTTTCCGGCAAGCTGGATACCCATGTCTCCGTGTACGACATCAAGAAGATGACCAAGCTGATCGCGGACAAGAAATACGAGGGCAAGGATCCCTACGGCATCCCGATCCTGAGCATGAAGGATTCCCTCCACGGCCAGGTCGAGCTGGGTCTTGGACCGCTGCACACCCAGTACGACAAGGAAAAGGGTATCGCCTACACCTCGCTCTTCGTCGACTCGGCCATTGCCAAGTGGGACTACCTGAACCTGAAGCTGATCCAGAAGGTGCCGATCAACTACAATGTCGGCCACCTGGTCGCTGCCGAGGGCGACACGGTTTCTCCTGACGGCAAATACCTGATCGCGCTCAACAAGCTGGCCATTGACCGCTTTGTCCAGGTCGGACCGCTCCATCCCCAGAACCATCAGCTCATCGACATCACGCCCGGCCACCCCTTCCGGGTAATCTACGACATGCCGCTTCCCCTGGGCGAGCCCCACTATGCGGTGATGATCAAGGCCGACAAGCTCAAGCCCATCAAGCGGTACAAGCAGAAGTGGTTCAAGAACCGGGTCCGTCCTGGCCAGGAGAAGGTCGTGCGTGAAGGCAACAAGGTCACCATCTACTCCACCCTGATCCGCAGCCACTACAGCCCCGAGATCATCGAGGTCAAGGTGGGCGACGAGATCACCTGGCACGTGACCAACCTGGAACGGGCCGAAGACGAGACCCACGGCTTTGCGGTGTACATGTACAACATCAACGGCAGCCTGGAACCCGGCGAGACAAACACCTTCAAGTTCAAGGTGGACAAGGAAGGCGTCTTCCCGTTCTACTGCACCGAGTTCTGTTCCGCCCTCCACCTGGAGATGATGGGCTACCTGCTGGTCAAACCGTAACGGCTGGCGAAGCTGCTGGAACAATGTCACACGTGACTCATAAATCATAGGGGGATGACTCATGATGAAAGATAGTTTGAAGCTGATCTCTTCACTTTTTACCCTGGCAGCCTTCCTGCTGCTGGCCGGGACCAGCCTGGCCGGTGAGGACTACAAGGCCAACTACGAGGCAAAGGTGAAGCAGAATGACGATACCATCGGCGTAATCGCCGGCGTGATCAACTATGTATGCCCCAAGCTGATTCCGCCTGCCTCTGCGGGCAAGATCTGCAACGAGAAGGATCCGGTGGGATCGGCCGTGGCTGTTCAGAAATACATGGAGCAGAACTGGAACAAGGAGGAAGAGGATATCGAGGATGCCAAGATGCCCGAGCTGCTGAACAAGACAGCGGCCCTCCAGTTCTGGGATGCCGTGGAACAGTTCAAGCAGCATTTCCCGTACCGGGAAAATGCCAAGAAGGCCGCGGCCAAGGGTGACTGGTACAATGCCTTCCTCAACGAGGAGATGGCCTGGCAGTACCTGGTCAAATGCGCCAGCCGGGGTATCTTTGCCAAAAAGATCGTGGACGGCGAGTAACCGTTTCAGCCGACGGCCTGCCGGGTGGCGGTGCAGCCGCCACCCGGCTCCGGCTGGAGAACAACGTGCAAATAGTGAAATGCGAGACAGGAACATGGACAGTGATCTTTCCCTGAGCCTGCCTGTTTCGCATTTTGTTATTTGCCCCGTTCTGAACCGGAGACAACATCAGCGTTTATCAAGGTGATCGATCTATGAAGCAGCATATCGTTTTTCTGACTCTTTTCCTGATCTCCACAGCCATCCTGACCTCCTCGCCGGCCTCTGGCCGCGACTGTGCGGAGCTGTATGTGAAACTGACCTGCCACACCTGTCATGGTCCCGAGGGAAGGGGCATGATCAGGACCGAGACCAAGGAGAAATACTACCTCAAGAAAAAGGCCATGTACCGAAAGATGGTCCAAGAGGGCATGCCCGTGGAAAAGGTCATGAAACTCAAGCCGTTGTACAAGAAAAAATTCACAGACAAGGAGAAATTCATCCAGGCTGTCGAGGAACTGCTGGGCAAGGAGGATACGGAAAAGTACATCGACACCATCATCAAGATCGGCGGACGGGTCTACTATCACAAGGGCGATCCCATCCCGGGCTTTGAAACCTATCCCAGGCATGCCGGGAACCAGAAAATATATCTCTTCCAACAGATGAAGGACATTCTCGAAAACCGCCGCACCAACGGCAACAGCGAGGCCATGCGGGGTATCCAGCCCTATCTGGAGAATAACAATATCACCGACGACGACCTGATGTGCATTGCTGAATACCTTTCCAATATAAAAGATTAAGGCCGATTTTCCAGGATTGAACGACAAGAGGAGGGAAAGAAATTGACACGGAATCATTTCGCGATGTCGCGAGCAATCACGGCCCTGGTACTGTCTGTCCTCATCCTGAGTGTACCCATTCACTCCGCCTTTGGCGAGGACAAGACCTTGAGTCCCGAAGAGATGCGGCGGGCGGCGGCGGCCAAGGCGGCGGCCCTGGCCAAACCACCGCCAGGCGGCAAGTGGACGGCCACTGCAGAAGAGGCCCTGGAAGCCCTGAAGCTGAAGGGCGACGTTGAGGAAGGTGAAGAGATCTACACGGTCTGCGCCGCCTGCCACCAGCCCACGGGCTGGGGCGATCCCCTGGGCGTCTTTCCGCAGCTGGCCGGCCAGCACGTCACGGTCCTGATCAAGCAGATCGCCGACATCCGGGCCAAGAACCGGGACAACCCGACCATGTACCCCTTTGCCATGCAGATCGAGGGGGCCCAGGATATCCGGGATGTCTGTTCCTACATCCAGACCCTGAAGATGAATCCCAACCCCAGGGTGGGACCGGGAGGCCCGTCCTTCATCCTCTCCAACATGCGCAAGGAGGTGTGGCCCATCTCCCTGGACAGGCTGCAGGCCAAGGTTGGCGATGAAAACTTCAAGAAACTCAAGACACTGGAAGAAAAGGAATTCAAATCCAAGGAGGAATTCCTGGCTGCGGTGGCCAAGGCCATCGGTCCTGAGGAACTGAAAAAATACCAGGACGTCATTCTCCATCACGCCGACTGGAGTAACGATCTGGAGCATGGGAAGAAACTGTACGAGGAAAACTGCGTCCGCTGCCATGGTGACCATGGCCAGGGCAACTGGCGGGATCCGCAGCCCAAGGGGTCTGGCGAGGAGGCAAAGGCCGACTCCTCCAAGAAGATGGAGCCCGGCTATTTTCCGGTGCTGGCCGGCCAGACCTATCTCTACCTGCTTCGTCAGTTCAGCTGGATCCAGATCGGCAAGCGGCGCAATGCCAACCCGGACATGATCCGCCAGATCGAGAAGTTCTCCTTTTTTGACATGAAGAGCGTGGTCGACTATGCCTCCCGCTTCAAGATGCGGGAAGGCGACTGGATGGAAGTCGGCACCGGCGAGGATGAGGAAGGCTGGGATCTTGGGGGCGAGAAAAAGGAAGAGGACGACATCCCGGTTCATCTGCGATGAGGTGATGCCGGTATTCCGAGGAGGTTACACATGAACAGCAATATACGCAAACGACTCCTGCTCAGCAACATCCTGGCCCTGATCGCCCTGGCCTTGCTGGTGGGAACATATACCCTGAAGCCGTTGTTTGAATACCACGATCCGGTGGCCATGGACGAGGAAGACGCTGTGGAGGAAAACGAATCCTTTCAGCCCTTCGAATTTCTCATTCCAAAGGACACCCCATATTACGAGGCGCCCGAAAACCTGAAACCCTATGTGGGGGACAAGATCTATGAGTTTCACCCCACCGGGTTCTACGCCTACCTGATCGGCGCCCGGACCATGCCGGTCTGGATGGTCTCCCTGGAGGCGCCCCAGTATCCGAAAGAGGCCTTTCCGGACGGCATTCCGGTCTTTTTCCATTTCACCGAATGGAGCGGCAAGGCCAACGAGATGAACACCATCAACCACTACATCGGCATGGATCCCATGGACGTGGGCGCAGTGACCACCAGAAAGGTCATTCCCTTCGTCTTCTTGACCTTTTTCATCATGCTGATTGCCTACTTCTTCTACAAGGGGCCGGGCTGGTGGCTGCTGGCCATGATTCCGGCCATGTTTCCATGGCTCTATCTGGGGTTCTTCGCCAAGTGGCTCTACTGGTTCGGGCACAACCTGCATCCCTGGGGGGCCTTCAAGGTCAAACCGTTCATGCCCACGGTCCTGGGTGACGGCAAGGTGGCCCAGTTCACGACCCATTCCTATCCCACGGTCGGGTTCTATTTTCTGCTGGCCATTTTCGTCCTGCTCACCTTTTCGGTGCTCATTCGACGGAAGGCCATGAAAGAGCTGGCAACGTCCCTATAGCGCGCCTGGATGTCGGCCATAACCATCCTGCTCCCCATACCGGTGGCGGCCCTGCTGGTCGCCACCTTCTCCCTGGCCGTGGCTGCCGCACCACTTCCTTCGTTGCAGGACCTGGTGAACCAGACCCCGGCCGGGGAAGAAGTGGCGCTTCAGCCGGGCACCTACCTGGGCCCGGTGGTCATCGATAAACCGGTCATACTGGACGGCCGGGGAAAGGTAACCATCGACGGCCAGGGACAGGGAACAGTGGTGGTGATCAAGGCTGATGGTGTGGTACTCAGGAACATGATCATCACCAACTCCGGTGGCAGCCATGACCAGGTGGATGCGGGTATCCATGTCCGTTCCTCGAAAAACCGGATCATCAACAATAGAATACACAACACCCTGTTCGGCATCGATCTCCAGGAGGCCCATGACAACGAGATCATCGGCAACGAGATATCTTCCCAGGACCGAAGCCTCGGCCTGCGGGGCGACGGTATCCGCTGCTGGGCCGGACACCGGAACATCTTCCGCAAAAACCGGATCCACGACTCCCGCGACATGGTCATCTGGTATTCCAACGACAACGTCATCGAAGACAATGAAGGCTGGAACAACCGCTATTCCCTCCATTTCATGTACTCGGGCGGCAACACGGTGCGGCACAACACCTATCACCACAACACGGTGGGGATCTTTCTGATGTACAGCCGTGACATCCTGGTGGAGGGCAACACGGTGCGCTACTCGCTGGGCGGTACCGGAGTGGGCATCGGCCTCAAGGAGGCCGACAACATGACGGTCCGCAACAACGAGATCGTCTATTGCACCTCGGGAATCTACTTCGACCTGTCACCCTTTCAGCCGGAAAAGTTCAACTTCATCCTGGCCAATACCGTTGCCTACAATATCGTGGGGTTTGACTTCAACTCAACCATTGCCCGCAACATCATCAAGGGCAACGCCTTCATCGACAACCTGGTGACGGTCAAGGTGCGCGGCAACGGCGTGGCCAGCGGCAACATCTGGGAGGGAAACTATTACAGCGATTACCAGGGATTCGACCGTGATCGCGACGGCTACGGCGATTTTGTCTTCAACTATGATGTCTACCTGGACACCCTGTGGATGGACAACGACTGGATGCTTCTCTTTGCCGGGTCGCCGGTGGTCTCTGTCCTGAACCTGCTGGCGAAGCTGGCCCCGATCTCGGAACCGCGTCGGCTGTTCACGGACCGGAAACCGGTCTTCTCGTCCCGGGATCCCCTGCTTGGCTCGGCTGAGAACCTGGCCTACACGCTGCCCGAGATCGACATCCACGAGGAGGACGAGGAAGAGGTGCCGGCACGGTTTTCCGAGGCCGACGAAGAGGACGAGGAAAACGAGGAGCAGCTGCCCCTCCCCAATCCCGGTGATGCCAACTACAACCGCTATTTCTACAGGCAATGATCGAGATCACCCGCCTCAGAAAACAGTTCGGCAGGACAACGGTTTTGAACGACATCAGCCTGCAGATCGGCAGGGGAGACCGTATCGCCCTGATCGGGCCCAACGGGGCCGGCAAGACCACCCTGATCCGCTCCATCCTGGGACAGTACGTGGTCAACGGCGAGCTGACCATCTTCGGCAAGGAGCCGCGGCAGCACCGGGAAGAAATCCTGGACAGGGTGGGCTATGTCCCTCAACTGCCCCCTCCCATCCAGATGAGCGTGCGGGAACTGGTCCACTTCTCGGCCTCCATATCCTCCCGGTCCACGGTGGAGGAGATCGGTCGACAGGCCGAGGCCCTGGGCCTGGATATCGACCGGAACAGCAGAAAGTCGTTTCAGAAACTCAGTGGCGGCATGAAGCAGAAGCTGCTCATCGCTCTGGCCCTGGCCGGCAAACCGGACGTCCTCATCATGGACGAGCCGGCCGCCAACCTGGACCCGCAGGCCAGGCAGACCTTTTTTCTCAGGCTGCTCCAGGCCATGACCGAAACCACCATGCTGCTCTCAAGCCACCGGGTCGACGAGATCAGCGGCCTGGTCAACCGGATCATCGAGATGGATCATGGCCGGGTCATCCAGGACGAGGTGATCGATGCGGCCATTCTGGGGGAAACCATGCTCCACTGCCGGGTCGTGCTGACCAGGCCCCACGAGGCAGCGGACCGGCTGTTTGCGGAGTGGAATTTCAGCAAAGTGAATGGAGAACCGGTGTACGAGGGCGGCTTCATCGGTACGGAAAGGTTGCGCTTCCTGACATCTGTTTCCCATTTCGCCAATCACATCAAAGAGCTGAGTATTAACTGACATGCAGACCCTTCTTCAGGTAACCCTGGCGGATTTCCGCGAATCGGTACGGGCCAAGTGGTTTCTGCTCTACAGCCTGATCTTTGGCGGGGCCATTGTCCTGCTGTTCGTGCTCGGTGTGACCGAGTCCAGGGTTCTGGGGTTCACCGGCCTGAGCAGGCTGCTGATCACCTATATCCAGCTCTGCGTCGCCATCCTGCCCATCATGATCCTCATCTCCACCGTGCGCAGCGTGGTGGGTGACCGGGAATCCAACATCCTGGAGTATTTTCTCTCCATGCCCATTTCCCTGGCCAGTTACTACTGGGGCAAGATCTTTGCCCGCTTCTTCCTGATCTTCATTCCCATCTCCCTGGCCCTTGGCGGAGCGATCCTCTGGGGACGGATCAAGGGACTGGGGGTTCCCTGGCACGTGGGCGGCTACTACAGCCTCATGCTGGGTATCCTCTCCTGGTGTTTCCTGGGAATCGGCATGTTCATCTCGGCCAATGTACGGAAGCAGGAATGGGGCCTTGGCCTCTCCATCCTGGTCTGGCTGGTCTTTCTCCTCTTCATCGATGTCATCCTCATCGGCCTGATGATGCAGCAGCAGATCAGGGAGAGCGTCATCGTGACCATTGCCCTGCTCAACCCGGTGATGGTCTTCCGCACCGGGGCGGTCCTCCTCTTCGATCCGGAACTGACCTCCATGGGACCGGCCTCCTACGTGATCCTGGACAACCTGGGCTATGGCGGATTCCTCGCCTACACCCTGCTCTATCCCCTGGCCCTGGGCTGGCTTTTCTCCTGGCTCGGTTATCTCCGTTTCAGACGGGGCGACCTGGTGTAAGGCGGGAGGACACAGACCATGGTCACCAGGTTGTTGCACAGTTCCGGTCCTGCCCTGCTTCTTCTCGTCTGTCTGCTCGCTGGCTGCAGCGGCGGCAACGAGGAGCAGCTGCCGGTGGAGTTTGTCTGGGACCGGGTGGCCTGTGAGCAGTGCAGGATGGCCCTCAGCGACCGGCGCTATTCGGTCCAGGTGATCGACGACCGGGGCAGGGCCCACTTCTTCGACGATATCGGCTGCGCCATCCTCTGGCTGCCGCGGCAGCCGTGGAAAGACAAGGCCAGGATCTGGGTCAACGACGTCAATACCGGCGAGTGGATCGAGGCGACAAAGGCCAACTGGATCTACGGTGATCCGAAAACGCCCATGGGCTACGGTTTTGCCGCCACCATGCAGCCGGTGGACAGGCCGATGGATTTCCAGACCGTGGTCAGGATGATGCTGGCCGGCCAGCACCTGGCCAACGAGAACCTGAGCAGACATCTGGGATCTTCCGGAACAGATCCGGCAGAGACAACCGGAAACCCGAGCCCTGGTGAGGAACAATGAGCAAATCCGGACAACCTTCTCTGACAAGACGGGGCTTTCTGAAGACCTCCACCGTGGTGGCGGTGGGCGCTGCGGCCGGTTTCGGCGGCCTGAGCGTGCCGCTGCTGAAAAAAGACCGGCTTCTCCTGCGGCCGCCCGGCGCCCTGGACGAGGACCTCTTTCTCGCTTCCTGCATCAAGTGCGGCCAGTGCCTGCAGGTCTGCCCGCCCCAGGTCATCCGCCTGGCGGATATCTGGCAGGGATTCGGCATCGGCACCCCCTACATCGTTCCCAGGGAAGGCGGCTGCATCCTCTGCAGCGGCCTTCCCTGTGTTCTCGCCTGTCCCACCGGTGCCCTGGACCACCACCTCTCCCTGGGCAAGGATGCCGAGATGGGGTTGGCGGTGCTCTCCTCTCCGGATACCTGCCTGGCCGGCAAGGGAGTCAACGATCTGGTTCACCGGCTCGAACAACTGCGCCGGGATGACCAGGCAGGGATGGACATGGCCGAGCTGCAGGATATCGTGACCGGTTGCGCGGCCCGGCTGAGCCCGGAGGAAAAACAGGTCTGGCAGGATCATTTCTCCCTGCCGGAAATCTCCGAGCAGACCCTGCCCGAGCTGGTCGCCCGGTTCAAGCCAGAGGATATCGACTGGCTCGGCGAGTTTCTGGCCTCTTCCAGCCTGGCGAAGACCTCCTGCCGGGTCTGCCTCGACACCTGTCCCATCCGGGAGGAGCAGCCCATCGTCTTCACACCGCACAGGGAAGGCGGTCCCGGGGCCTTCCTGCCCTCGGTGCAGAAAACCTGTGTCGGTTGCGGAGTGTGCGAGGAAAAATGCCCCACAGCACTCCCTTCGATCACCATCGTGCCCCGGCTGAAGTGGTCTGAAAACGGGACAACCAGGCAAGAGGAGGACGGTGCAGCATGAAGAATCAATCCACGCAGACAGCGGCCCGGCCGACAACCGGGGTGAGAAGCTACAAGGGGGCCGGCCTGCGCTCCCGCAACACTCCGCAGCCCGGACACCGGAAAAACAAATGGCGCATCATCCGCTGGACGGTCCTTCTCTCCATCCAGCTCCTCTTTTTCGCCTCCTTCTATATCGATGTCCAGATCCTGGAGGGCACCCTGAGCGGCTCCAGGCTGCTGGGCTTTCACCTGATCGATCCTCTGGCGGCCCTGCAGCTCATCCTGGCCAGCAAGATCATCATGGTCAACCTGATCATCGGTGTAGTCACCATCTTCATCATCTACCTGATCTTCGGCGGCCGCTCCTTCTGCTCGTGGATCTGCCCCTATCACTGGCTGGCCGAACTGGGCGAGATGGTGCACATGAAACTGAAAAAGAAAAAGATTGTCAAAAATCATGTCCTTGATCGCAATATCAGGTATTATTTCTATGTCATTTTCCTGGCACTGGCCTGGATAACCGGGTATACGGTCTTTGAAACCATCAACCCGGTAAGCATCATCAGCCGGTCCGTGGTCTACGGGCCGTCCTGGATGCTGCTCTGGGTGGCGGTCCTGCTGCTGTTCGAGATCGTCTACAGCCGACGGGGATGGTGTCGCTATTTCTGTCCGGTGGGCGTCTCCTATCAACTCATCGGCCTGCTCGCCCCCCTGCGGATCAAGTGGGACCGGGAAAAATGTTCGAACTGCAAGCGGTGCCAGAGCGTCTGCCTGGTTCCGCACGTGCTCAACGACTGTGTCAACACCGGCAAGGCCGGATATGTGGACTCCTCGCTCTGCACCCGCTGCGGCCGCTGCGTGGATGTCTGCGACGACGAAGCCCTGGGCTTCAGTTTCAAATACCTGGACAAGATTATCTGATGGGTGCCCGTAACCATTGGAATAGCCGTTCCGGACCTGGCATGCGGAAGATGGTGCTCCGGTCCGGCATGGAACATACCGGCAAGAACGTGGTGTCTATCGCGTGCAGCGGAGAACGGCTGACAGGACCGGCGTTCAAGGCGCCCTGATCGCAAAGCAGTACCAAGGCAGAGGAGTATGACCATGACGACAACAGAACAACAAGGCGAGGCCGTAAAGGTAACCCGAAAAAAGTTCCTGAAGATCCTGACCTCGGTGACCATCGGTGGGGCCATCTTCGGCAATCTCTACATGCTGCTGCGTTCCATCCGACCCAATGTCCTCTATGAGCCGCTGAAAAAGATGCTCATCGGCAAACCGAAAAAATACCCGGAAGGCCAGGTGTTTCTGCCCAAGGAGCGGATGTTCGTCATTCGCAAGGGCAACGAATTCAACACGGTTTCCGCTGTCTGCACCCACCTGGGCTGTACGGTCAAGGAAGTGAAGCTGGCCAAGCCGGAAAAGATCACCCTTCCCGACGGCAGGGTGATCGTCCAGGAATGGGAGTACCACTGTCCCTGTCACGGCTCCAAGTTCCGCGGCGACGGCACGGCCTATGCAGGTCCGGCGCCCGAGGATCTGCCGCCCTTTGACATGAAAATCGCCCCGGATGGAGATATTCTCGTGGATGCCGGGAAAAAGGTGGACAAGGATTTCCGTCTGAAAGTCTAAATCGTCTCAAGAGGCCACACACATGTCGCGTTCAAGGAAAACCTCACGATCGATCTTCTGGAGCTGGTCGCCCGCTTCGGGCAGGGAGGCCACCCAGGCAGTGGGATTCAATATCCTCCTGCACTGGTTCCCGGCCAAAATCACCGACCGCAGCAGGTCCTGGGGCTATTCGGCCTGGCTGGGAACGATCTCCCTGCTGCTGTTCGCCATCCTGGCGATCACCGGTGTCATCCTGATGTTCGTCTATGTCCCGTCCGTCGAACGGGCCTATCACACCATCAAGGACGTGGAGTTCGTGGTCTCCTATGGCTGGTTCATCCGCAGGATGCACCGCTGGGCCGCCCACCTGATGGTCGCCTGCGTCTTCCTGCACATGATCCGGGTCTTCCTGACCGGGGCCTACAAGAAATCGCGCAAGAATATTCACGGCAACCGGCCGCTCAACTGGCTCATCGGCCTGGCCCTGCTCCTGCTGACCATGCTGCTTTCCTATACCGGCTACCTGCTTCCCTGGGACCAGCTCGCCCTGTGGGCGATCACCATCGGTGCGAACATCGCCCGCAGCGTGCCGGTCATCGGCGAGCAGATTCGCTTCCTGATGCAGGGCGGGACCATCATCGACCAGAACACCCTGATCATCTGGTATACCCTGCACATCGCTGTCCTGCCGCTGATCACCACCGGGCTGATCGCCTGGCACATGTGGCGCATCCGCAAGGACGGTGGCCTGGCCGCCATCGAAAACATCCCGGTGGAAGAGGTCAAGGGTGACGCCATCCCCGGGAAGACATACACCCTGATGGGGATCACCCAGGGAGTCCGGCCCACGGTCCTCTATCACCGGATCAAGGACAAGACCGGGCTCTTCGTGCCCACCACCCTGCACAGGATCGGGATCGTCCTGCTCTTTACCACCGCCGTGGTCATGTTCCTGTCCCTGTTTTTCAGCGTCCCCCTGGAAGAGGCAGCCTCGCTGGAATGGACCCCGAACCCGGCCAAGGCGCCCTGGTACTTTCTCTGGCTCCAGGAGCTGGTGACCATCACCACGGTCCGGGTACGCGGCATCACCCTCAACGGCGGTTTTGTGGGCGGGGTCGTCATCCCCGGCCTGCTGGTCCTTCTGGCCGCGGTCTGGCCCTACCTGGACCGCTCGCCGGACTCCACGGTGGGCGTCTGGCTGCCCAGAAAGCGGGTCATCCAGAATACGGTCTTCCTGCTCATCATCATCGCCATCGGTGTCCTGATCTTCATCGGTTCGGTCCTCCGCGGTCCCAACTGGGGCATCTACATGCCCTGGGAGGCCTGGCCCCACCATCCGACGATGATCTGAGCGAGAAATTCCGGCAACGAGGTATCAGCCCCTACCCATGGCATGAACAACCTGACAATCGAAGATGAAACTACGTGACGAAAAACTGTTGGTCATCGGCAGCGTCCTGGTCTTTGTCCTGACACTGGGTGTCCTGGTCAAGGAACAGACCGTGGAATGGAAAAAATATCAAAAACAGTTCATCCGGCTGGTGAACGAGAAGCTCGGCCCCAAGGTAGCCGGCTCCGTGGAGCCGGGCCTGCACCAGATCTGGAATTCCAGGCTCGGGGTCACGGACCGGTGCCAGACCTGCCACCTGGGCATCGATATACCCGGGCTGGAGAACGAACAGCAGCCATTCGCCACCCATCCAGACCTGGAATTCTACAAGAAAACGCATCCATTCAAAGACTTTGGCTGCACCACCTGCCATGACGGGCAGGGGTATGCCACCCGGGTCAAGGATGCCCATGGTGAGGTACACCACTGGCTCACCCCCATGTATACCACGGCCATGGCCAGGGAGTACGGGTTTGACGACATCGGCCCCATGGTGCAGATGAAATGTAACCAGTGCCACCGGAAGGACCACCAGACCGAGCGGATGGAGGCCATCAACCTGGCCAAGAACCTGGTGGAGAAGCACAACTGCACCATCTGCCACATCATCGGCGGCCAGGGCCGCACCGTGGGACCGGAACTGACCCACGAGGGGAGCAAGTTTCCGGAAGAGTTCATGTTCGACCGGGTGGAGGGAAAACAGTCCATCCTCAACTGGCACATGGAACATTTCAAGAATCCCCAGAAGGTGAGCAAGGACTCGCTGATGATCAACTTCAGGTTCAGCGACGAGGAGGCCAGGGGGTTGGCCCTGCTGATGATGAGCTGGAAAAAGGACAGCGTGGCTGCCGGTTTTCTTCCCAGTCCCTACCGCTCCGACCTGACCAAACCCAGGCCGGCGCCGACCATTCCACCCGGCAAGGAACTGGACGGGCCCACCATCTACCGGCTCAAGTACTGCATCACCTGCCATGGCGAAAAGGGCCGTTCCACCACCGGCGTCTACCCCTCGCTGGCCGGCCAGACCTACTACTACCTGGTCAACCAGCTCAACGACATCAAGTCCGGAGTACGCAAGTGGCGTAACTCCAACATCATGCAACCGCTGGTCCAGGATCTGACCGACGAGCAGATCGCCGCGGTCTCCAAGTATCTCTCCGAACTCCGCAGGAGTGGAGAGCAGACCGCCCAGGCCAACCAGAAGACGGAAAAGCGCAATGCATCCCCTGAACAGACCCAAAAAGCAGAGTAAGGCGCAGGCCCGGTTGGGGCAGGTCCTGGCCGGCTGGTTCCTGCTGGTCCTGATCTTCGCTGTCCGGACCGGCCTTGCCGCAGAAACGGCGGGACCGGTGAAGGTGCAGCGCAACGACAAGTGCCCTGTCTGCGGCATGTTTGTGGCCAAGTATCCCAAGTGGGTGGCCGAGATCGTCTTCAAGGACGGCAGCTACGCGGTCTTCGACGGCTGCAAGGACATGTTCAAGTACCTCTTCGACATGGGCCGGTACAACCGGGAAAAGACCAGGGAAGACATCGCCCGGATCTACGTTACCGAGTACTATTCCACCCGTATTCTACCGGCCCGGGAGGTGCTCTATGTCCTTGGCAGCGATGTTCTCGGCCCCATGGGGCACGAGTTCATCCCGGTCCAGGGCGAGGAGAATGCCAGGATTTTCCTGTCCGACCACAAGGGAAAACGGGTATTGCGGTTCGACGAGATCACGCCCGAGGATATTCCCAGGTAGCTTCGGGCGGCGACAGGCGGACCGGTGAGGCTTGCGGACCGCTGGTATTCTGAACCATGAAACACAAGATCTTTTCCGGAATCATTGCGCTGGAGCTGATCCTGCTGGCTGTTCTCCTGATCATCGGCAAGACAGCGCTCCAGCCGGAAGAGGCTGAAATCACCTCCAGGAAGAACCTGGTTTCCGCGCTCATGCTCACCGATTTCTCGGTCTGGACAGAGGCTCACTACACCAGGCACCCATCCCAGACCGATCTGTTCACGCCGTTCCAGGATTTTCCCGCTGCCATCGAACATTTTCCGGCCGGATCGATCATCGCCCCGGGCCGATCCGGAACTGCCACCAGGCTCGAGTTTCGCAGACAGTACCCCTCCCCATGAACCGGCACGCCAAGATCCTCGAATACGCCCTGTCTTCCCTGCTGCGAAGAAAATACAAGAACCTCGGCCTGGTCGTCGTCTTCAGCCTGGTGATCGCCATCCTTTCCTCGGTCCTTTTTTTCACCGACTCCCTGCGCAGCGAGGCCACCGCCATGCTGGCCGCCGCTCCCCAGCTCGTGGTCCAGCGGCTGTCAGGAGGCCGGCACGACCTGATCCCGCTCGCCTATGGGGAAAAAATCCGCAGGATCCCCGGGGTGGGCAAGGTCGTGCCCCGCTACTGGGGCTACTATTACGATTACCTGACCAGGGGCAACTATACCCTGCTGGCCGTGGACCAGGACCGCCCTGACCTGCAGCTCCTGGAGGGCAGCCTGCCCACCGCTGTGGGAGAATGCGCCATCGGTGAAGGCGTTGCCAGGGCAGGGATGATCGGCCTGGGCGGCTACCTGGTCCTGGCTGACGGCCGGGGCCAGTACGCGGCCCTGAAGATCCGCGGTATCTTCTCTGCCTCCTCCAACCTGCTGACCAATGACCTGGTGGTCATGACCAGGGAGCAGTTGCTGCAGATATTCTCCCAGCCGGCCGACCTGGCCACCGACCTGGCGGTCCAGGTCTACAACGAGGCCGAGACCGCCCTGATAGCCAAGAAGATCAAGCTGCTGCTGCCCGACGCCAGGCCGATCACCCGCGGCGAGCTGATCCGGACCTACGAGGCGGTGTTCAACTGGCGCAGCGGCATGGTCCTGACCATGTTCTTGGGAGCGCTGGTCGCCTTCTGCATCCTTGCCTGGGAAAAGGCTGCCGGCCTCAGCGCCGGTGAAGGCCGGGAAATCGGCATCCTCAAGGCCATTGGCTGGGAAACCGGGGATATCCTGGAGCTGAAATTCTGGGAAGGCATGGCCATCTCCCTGACCTCCTTTCTCACCGGTCTGCTCATCGGCTATGTGCATGTCTTTTTCCTTGGCGCCGTCCTGCTGGCACCGGCCATCAAGGGCTGGTCGGTCATCTTTCCCCGCTTTGCCCTGAATCCGGACGTGAGCCTGTACCAGATCCTGGTCATGCTCGTCCTCACCGTGGTGCCCTACACGGCCTGCACCATCGTGCCGTCCTGGAAGGCGGCCATCACGGACCCGGACATCGTCATGCGGGGCTGAAACCAGGAGAGCGGACAAGAGACCATGCCGGAACCGATCATTGTCACCAGGGGGGTATCCAAGATCTTCAATCCCGGTCAGCCAGACGAGGTCGTGGCTCTCAACGATGTCTCTTTGGAAATCGGCCAGGGCCTGGTCACCGTCATCCAGGGACCCAGCGGTTCAGGCAAATCCACCCTGCTCAGTCTCCTGGGGTGCATGTCCAGACCCAGCATGGGGCATATCCTGGTCGGCGGCAAGGATGTCGCCAAGTTGCCGGAACGGTTTCTCACCGAGATCAGGCGCCGCACCTTTGGCTTCATCTTCCAGCAGTTCAACCTCATCCGGGGCATCACGGTTCTGGAGAACGTGATGCTGCCGCTCTATCCCCTGGACACCCCCCTGACAGAGATCGGGCGGCGGGCCGTCTCCATCCTGGACAGCCTTGACATCCTGTCCAAGAAGGACGTCAAGGTCCAGCACCTTTCCGGCGGTGAACAGCAGCGGGTGGCCATTGCCCGGGCCCTGATCAACGAGCCGCGGATCATCCTCGCCGACGAACCCACCGCGCACCTGGACACCAGGCTCTCCGGAGAGCTGATCGATATCCTCCAGGAGCTGAACCGGAACGGCAAGACCATCGTCATCGCCACCCACGATCCCATGGTAATCGAAGCCCCTCTGGTGGACACCATCGTCAGCATGCGGGACGGAACCGTGCAATGATCCTCCATCCAGGCATTCTCTCGCTTCTCATCGGTACCTGCATCGTGGTGGCGATGATCCTCTATGCCTCGTTCCTTGGGATACGGATCATCCGCCACTGGGACATCAACTCCGCCTCCATGCAGCAGCTCGAACTGGAACGGAAGACCTACCTCATCTCCACGGTGATGAACTTTGTCCTGGGGTTCGAACTGCTCTCCACCTTTCTCTTCATCTACACCGTGGACGCCATCCACGAGACCTTTGTCGGCGCCATGTGCGCCACCGGCTCGCTCAACGCCAATCCCGTCGGCTGGTACGCGCTCTACACCAAGATCCTGATCTTTTTCCTGGCCTCGGTCTGGATCGGCCTGAATGGCGTGGACCAGCGGGCCGAGGATTATCCCCTGACCAGGATCAAGTACTGGATGCTGCTCGGAATCGCTCCTGTCGTCCTGGTGGATGGCTACCTTATGCTCAGGTATTTCCTGGGCCTGGAACCGAACAGGATCACCTCCTGCTGCGGCTCGCTTTTCAGCGAGAGCGGCGCCGGCGTGGCTGCCTCCCTGGCCTCCCTGCCGCTGGTTCCCTCCATGGTGGCCTTCTACCTCGCCATCTGCGCCTTTCTGGCCGTGCTCGTTCTCTGCCTCCGGACCAGCAACCCCCTGCCGAAATACCTTGCCGCCATCCTGGCTGTCCTGGTCCTGCTGGTCTCCCTGGGCTCCATGGTCTCGTTCATCTCGCTCTACTTCTACGAACTGCCCACCCACCACTGCCCTTTCGACATCCTCCAGGACCATTATCACTGGATCGGCTATCCAGTCTACTTCACTCTCTTCACCGCCGTGGTCTTCGGCCTGCTCATCGGCGTCATGCAGCCATTTGCAGGCATCAAATCCCTGCAGCCTGTCATTCCCGGCCTGCAAAAAAAATGGGCCAGGACCGCCATCGGCCTGACCCTGCTCTTCACCGCCATCACCACCTGGCCGATCCTCTTTTCCGACTTCTCCATGGTCGGCTACTAGGGGGTCGTTCCCGGCGACCAGGGTGCGCCGGCCTGACGAGCCTGGCATATCAGAGCCGTGCAGCCAGCTCCTGCCAGATCCGCCTCACCGCAGCGGCAGCCGGCCCGTTGCTGTACCGGAGCAACGGCACGGTTGCAAGCTGACTGGCCACTACCTCTTCGGCAAAGGGTATCCTGCCCAGGAGGGGAACATTCTTTCCCTTGCATCTGCCAGCGATCTCGTCGGCCTTTTCCGGAAACAGATCCCACCTGTTGATGCAGACAAAGGCGGGTACCTTGAAATGCGCAGCCAGATCCAGGACCCGGTCCAGATCATGCAGGCCGGACAGGGTCGGCTCGGTGACCACCAGCACGGCCGAGGCATTGGACACCGAGGCGATTACCGGGCAGCCTATGCCCGGCGCCCCATCGACGAGGATATATTTCGCCCCAGCCTGCTCTGCCGCCTCCCTGGCCAATCTACGGACGTGGGCGACCAGCTTGCCGGAATTCTCTTCTCCGGCAAAGAGCCGGGCATGGACAAAGGGGCCATAGGCGGTCCTGGACCGGTAGACAGTACCGCAGTGGTTTGCATCCAGAACTATGGCCTCCTGGTCGCAGAATTCGGCACAGACACCGCACCCTTCGCAGGAAGCCCTGAGAATGGTGGCGGTCCCGTTCATCCGCACCGCATCGAACCTGCAGAGATCGAAACAGGTGGAACAGCCAGTGCACTGCTCTTCCACCACCCGCGCCTTGACTCCGGAGATGAAAGGAGCTTCAGATTCGACTTCCGGCTGCAGGAGCAGGTGCAGGTTTGCCGCATCCACATCGCAGTCAGCCAGTACCTTGTCATCCACCAGGCAGGCCAGGGCAGCCACCAGGCTGGTCTTGCCCGTACCGCCCTTGCCGCTCAGCACGACAATCTCTTTCATCGGCCTATCTCCTCCAGGAGCTGCTGCAGGGCCGGCCGCATTTCCGGCCTGATGGCGAGAAGATCGTGGCCTGCTCCGTATCCCCGGGCAATGGCCGGATCAAAGGGAATCCTGAGGAGGATGCGGATGTCGTTCTCACGGCACCACGCCTCCACCCGTCCGTCTCCCAGGCCGTCCCGGTTGACGACCACGCCGAACTTTTTACCAAGGCTGCGAACCACCTCGACGGCCAGTTGCAAATCATGCAACCCGAACGGCGTTGGTTCGGTCACCAGGATCACATAGTCGGCATCGGTCAGCGTGTCCACGAAAGGACAGGAAGTGCCGGGCGGAGCATCGATGATGACCAGGTCCTCCCCTGCAGCATGCTTCCTGACCGCCCTGATCAGCGGCACCGCCATGGGCTCGCCGATCCGCAGCCTTCCCTGTACAAAGTTGATACCATTGCAGTGTCCCTGTTCCACATGGCCCACCAGCCGTTCTGTCTCCCGGATGGCACCCTCCGGGCAGACCAGGAAACAACCGCCGCAACTGTGGCACATGTCCGCAAAGGTCATGATGGTCGGCCCGAACATGGTGATAGCATTGAACCGGCAGAAATCGCGGCAGCGGCCGCACAGGGTACACCGTGCCGTCAGAATCTCCGGGATGACAAGGGTGCAGTCCTGGCGGCTGTCCCATTCCGGCTGGAGGAATAGATGGCTGTTTGGCTCTTCCACATCGCAATCCAGGAAGCAGAGCCGCTCGTCCAGGCACAGGGCCAGGGCCGTGGCCAGCAACGTTTTCCCGGTCCCGCCCTTGCCGCTCCCCACTACGATCTGCATGGCGCCTCCTGTCCCGCACTCCGGCTAGCGGCAACGCCGGCCGGAACCCCTTCCCCGGCAGCCACCCTGCTGCCCACCCCTTGGTTCCCGGGCGCCCTGCCTGGCAGGTCCGGCCCCCTGTCTCCCGCCCTGGACCGGCGGTGCCGCAGCCCGGCCTCCGGATCCAGCGGCAAGGATACGGTCAACCACCTCCCGGACCGTGCCGCTGATACCCTCTTCCACGGCAATACCCGCCTTTTCCAGAACCAGGGCGGCCTTTGGACCAAGCCGGCCGGTATACACCTTGGCAACCCGCTGCTCGGCGATCCTTGCCGCTGCCCCGATGCCGGCTCCATGGGCCGCTTCCTGGCCCTCCCTGTTTTCCACCGCGTCCAGCAGCTCGCCACTCTCGCTGTCCACGTAAAGGAACCAGGGCGCCCGGCCAAACCTGGGATCCACGGCAGCATCCAGGTCAGGCCCGCTGCTTGTGATCATGATCTTCATCCTGCCTCCTGCCCTCCAATTAGTGCATATGCACATAATTTGCGCCCAAAAAAACCTGCCAACTCGGGACAGGTACTTCCTCACAGATCCGCCCGATACCGGGCCGAATCCCCGCTCAATTTTGAGCATACGCTTAAAATAACCCTGCCTTCCTGATCAGGCAAGCAAAAACAACAGCAAAAATGGGGTCA
>CAZVDY010000015.1:0-5753 GCA_964626235.1 uncultured Desulfobulbaceae bacterium
CGGCAACAACCATGCACCTGCTCAACCGCCTCATCAACCTGGCCCGCGTTTTCCTCGAAGGCCGCGCCCTGCCGTTTCTCGGCTCCGGGGTGAGTGTGGGGGCGCGTAACCCGAATTGTCCAACACTTGAACCAACGGTCGCCTGGATGATTGAGCAGGTGATCCGAGAATGTTCCCGCGGGATATTAGATAAGCAAAATCGCCTTCGACAGCTTTTCGCCATGCTGGGCGAGACGAATCAGGATCCTGTTAATTCGGAAGATGAGTTTCGCGAGGCAATGCGGAAATGTGTCAACAATAGGATGGGTAAACTCTGCGAAGCGGTCAATACCCTTGACCTGCTGGATCACAGGAGAGTGGTCAGGGCCATGAAGATTGCGTATTTTTCCGGCCTGGAACCGACCGTAGCTCATACCTATATCGCCAACCTGGCAAGGGAATCCCTGATCAACGAGGTTATTACCACAAACTATGACTGCTGCATGGAGATTGCCACATGCCGTGCCGCCGGCAGAGAGGGGAACGGAAGACCACCGCTGGATGGTGAAGCCGCTTTTCCTGCTGTCTCCATTGCCAACCTGGGCAATTACCGCCGCCACAGTTCCAGACGTTTTGAACTGGGCCGCAAGGTGGCGGTGCTGCGGGTGTACAAAATCAATGGCTGTGCAGGCAGTTTGAAGGATCTCATGCCCCGTGCTCCGAATCGGCAGCCGGAAGATGAGATCTTGCTCACGGAACGACAGTTACAACAGATTGATGATCGCAGTTGGGCCAGGGACCTGCTCAAGGATCGATTCCGTTCCCGTGCCTTTGTCTTTTCCGGCTTTGGCAGTGATGAGCCCCAGGTGCGTTTCACCATCTTACGGTTGCTGGAAGAGTTCAACCTGGATGGTGACAGCGGGGCAGATGGCGATGCTAACAGCATCTGGCTGCATCTTTACGAGGGTGAACTTTCCTTTGCCCAGCGCCAGTTCATGCACGGGCGCAAGGGAACAGTCCAACAGGTCCGGGAACGCTGTTTTTCCGGCAGGGATGTGGAGAGATTGCAAGATCTGCCTCTCGATAATCTCTCAGATGAAGGGCTCAGCGCAGATATCTTCTGGAACCTGTTGTTCGCCATAGTGTATCTCGCCCTGATGGAACAGGCAAGAAGGGGCAACCTGCCAGGGCCTGATTTTTTTTCCACTTTGGACGAGGAGTACCGGCAGCAGGCCAGAAGCCTGTTTAACAGTTGGCTTGATCCCGAAAGCCTGGGAGCCCGAGTTCTCGGTCCCAGGTAGGTGCGGAACAAAAAATGGGTGGAGAAAAAAGGAAAACGAATAAAGATAACAGGATAGAAGGATTGAGGCCGGTGCTTTCCCTGCTGGGATTTGAAGACCTGGGAAAATATGGCGGCAAACCAGGGCTGAAGGGCATCCCCCTGTGTTACTGGCTGCGCTGTCTGACTGGCAAGCCAAAGGCCCAGCCGGGCTCCCACTGTGTTGGTGGCCAGACAATACCGGCCCCGGAGGTGCGTTATTTTCCCCTGTCGGAAAACAGGTACCTGATTCAGGCCCTGCTGGCCCTGTGCTGTTTTTTCGACATGAAAAATTCAGGCAAAACCAACAGGTCCGGGCATAGCTATCCGTTTGTCGTAAAGGAGGTCGGGAAAAACTCCTGTCTTGAATTTCTTTTTCTCAAAGCAGGGCAGAAGTTGGCAGTGCTGGTCGACCAGGTTCACTTTCATCGTCTTGTCGATCTGAGTAACCTCTGGTCGTCGGTCGATATTGTTGTTGTGTACCTACAGGATCGTTTTGCCAGCCGGCCTGGCCGACACCTGGACAGCCGTTTCACTATTCCGTTGTACGAGGTTTCGGACTCCGAACAGGATCAGGATCAGGTCAGGGTGATACGGGTGCGCCGCATTCTGCCTGTACCGGCCAATGAACTGCTCAATGGCCTGTTCCGGCTCCGTAAGGTCAACAGGACCCTGCGGGAGCGTGACAAGGAGAGGAACTTCTTGCCGGAAGAGCTCGGCGTTATGCTGTTGCCCTTTCTGTACCGCTTGGGGAGGCAGTTGCGTAGTCTGCCCATGCACAGGGCCAGGATATCGGAAATTGGGATAGGTGAGCCCCATGACTGAAAAGACGTTATCGGAAAACTGCTCCAATACGTTGAAGCAAAAGATCTATTTTCACGGTTGGCAGGTTAAATTTGTCAAGATCACTTCGGTGGGGGTGGGAATCCAGATCATCCCACAGCGGCCGTCACGGTTCAGCGTTGTGGAACTGGGTGATTTTCTGGCCCTGCTCAAGGAGATTGCCCTGGAGTCCGACCTGCTCATGCCGCTGATTGTAGCCCTGCAAGTGCAGGAAAATGAACCTAAGGATATTGGTCTGCTCACCGAGCTTCGCCGGCAACAGGTATTTCACCGGGGCAAGTTCCTTCTTTTGCCGATTGCTTCCGGCCGGACCGAAACGGAGATCAACCAGGTCCGGCAAAACCTGTGCAACCTGCTCAGTCCGGAAGCCGAGGATATCAACGACTTCGAGCCGCCGCAGACCCTTGAACTGGCAGAGTTTTGGGATCGTTTGCATGCGGAACCGACGCTGGCCGGAGACCCGATCGATAGGCTGTCAGGCTGGCGGTCTGTGACGCAACCGGGCGCTATTTTTTCACCCAAAGAACAGAAAGAGTACTGGGTAAGGGTCTGGGAGAAACTGTTGAAGAACGAGGTTGTTCAACAGCCAGGTCAAGGGCGGCAAGGGGAAGGCCGGCCAGGCAGGGTAGTTGAAAAACCGGAATCTCTGTGCACCCGGATCACCACAGCGCGGATCAGGGACTTCAAGGGTCTCAAGGATACCGGATGCATCGACCTTGATGCGGACATCGTGCTTTTGACCGGGGCAAACGGGAATGGCAAGTCAAGCTTTGTCGAGGCGCTAAGCTTTGGCCTGACCGGGTATCATCCCGATTGGGAGCCCCCTCATTCGACGGATCATTTCTTTTTTTCCGGGAACAGGAGCAGGGGCAAGGCCCAGGAATTCCGCATCGAACTGGAAACGGAACACCATACCCTGGAATCAGATGGGGGCGGTGGCGCTGTTACAAGAAAAACGCTCTGTTTTACCAGGCAACCGGGCAGGGATGGAGGAAAAGATGACCACCTCGATATCCTGCGCCGGGAGATCGGCAGCGAGGGGGAGGCTGCAGGCAAGGAGATGTATGTGCCGGTTGACCGGCAGCTGCATTTCCGCATGACCTCCTACCTGCCTGAGCATGTGAACATGCTCTTTGAAGAAAATGTCGCACCAGCGGGAAAGGCAGACCAGGAAGACGATGAGGATCTGTCCCGCTGCCTGGAGCCGGCGGACAGGGTCAACCTGCTCAGACACCTGTTCCCGGCCCTGGCACCGGAAATTGAGGCGCTCTGCGTTGTTACCGAGAAAAGATTGAGCGAAATCGATAATGAGCTGGACAGTATCAGGACGCGCATCGAGGGGGTGGAAGATTTTGCCGAGCGCCTGGAGGGGTTTAGTGAGTTTTTTTCCAGTCTGCAGAAGCTGATTCAACAGCTCCCGATTCCCGGGGCCAGGGACTGGACCATCAATAGTGGCTGGGATGAACAGCCGGAGGACGTGCATGCCTATTGCGCCCTTCTCGATGCGGAACGAGAATCCCTGGAAAAGCTTTTTTCCGGCAGCCTTGCTGAGTTCTGGCTCTCCTTGCCTGATCTGGTGGAACGCACAGGCAGTGTTATGCCCGGCGCTGCACAGCGACAGAAAGAAATTCATGCTGTGGAGCTGGAGATCAGCCAGATCAAGCAGAAGATTAGAGAATTGGAGGCAAAACTCGAACAGCCCGAGGTCAGCTCGGAGATACTGACGAAGTTCAGGGACTATTGCCGCTTTTTTCTGGATAACCACCATGAGCTCATAAGGGAGTTGAACAGCTTGATGGCTGAAGAGAGTGGCGCGGGTGTCGATCTTGCCAGGGAAATGGAACGGGTGGATCCGGACAGGATGCGGCTGGCCGAACAGGAGCTGACCGGCCTGCTGGGCAAGTATAGGGACACCCTCCAAAGGGAACTTATGCAAAACCAGGAGCTTCTTGCCCGCCAGGAAGAGCGCCGGTCAAAATTGAGCCAGCAGTATGAAGATACCGAGTCGTTCAAGCGGCTGGCAAAGTTCTTTGACACCTCCGACAGGCGGGACCTCCTACGTTCCCTGGAGAATGACCACAACAATTGCCGGGACTATGACGACCTTATCGAAAATAGGGACAAACTGACCAGGGAGCGGAACAGTTTTGCCCGGCTCAGTGATTTTATCGAACAACAACGGTGGGCCGCAGCGGGGGAGGCTGGTGATGATGAAGATCTCCACAAATCCTCTCGCCCGAATCGTTCCCTGCGCAAGGCAGTGGAGGATGTTCTGAACCAGGTCCTGCAACGTTTCGTCCTGGCAGGGGGGATGGAGCAGGTCCAGGTTACAGAGGAGTATGAACTGAAAGCGGATACAGACAAGCAGGATGAGCCCGATAAACAGCGGGGTCTGGCCTGCTTTTCCTCGGGCCAGAAGGCCCAGATCGGCATGGCCTGGATGGTAGCGGTTCGCGAACTGATGCAGAGCGAAAAAAACCGCGAGGTGATCCACTTCCCCCACCGGATTCTGATCATGGATGATCCCTCCACCACCTTTGACACCACCAACCTGCTCAGCCAGGCCGTTCTCTGGCGTCAGTTGGCCTACAACCGGGATCCATCCCGTCGTTACCAGGTTTTCATTGTTTCCCATCACGAGGAATTTTCCTCTCATCTGCTCGATCTACTCTGTCCTCCGCCCGGGTACTCCATGCGGCTGGTCCGCTTTGAGGATTGGGACCCTGAAAATGGAGCGAAAATCAAAACCTATGACGTGGAACCGAGTCCGGCCGATTTGAGGCATCCATGTTCGTCAGAGGATAACGGGGAGGATGCGCTGTCAATCGCAAAGAAGGCATTTGAGGATGGCCTGGCCAGGGTCACGGAGATGATATGAACGAGCCGCTGAAAATCGAGACGAGATTTCTCTGCACCACGCCGGCCTTTCTCGGCAACAGCCGCCAGCAGGCTGAGCTGCGCTCCCAGTCGTTCAAGGGATTGCTCAGGCATTGGTACCGGGCGGTTGATGCCCGTTTGACGGAGGATGGTGGTGGGAAGAGAGAAGATGCGCTTTGGGGCGGCACGGCCGACAGGATGGGCCAGTCCCGGGTGCTGGTGCGGGTAGTCCCACCCAGGAAAATGGAGCTGTACCGCTGGCAGCGCAATCAATTTGCCCGTTTCACTTCCGGATCCGGCAGGCAGACCATCAACGGGGCCTGGTATCTCGGCTATCCCTTTGCCCTGAAAGGCAATCAGGATCGTACCGCCCTGGCCCCCGGCACCCTGTTCACCCTGCAGGGGGTGGTGCCCGGGGCCTGGACCATGCCGGAAGAGCAGATCCGGGGAGTCCTGGCCGCCTTCTGGCTCCTGGCCATGCTGGGGAGCTGCGGCAGCCGCAGCCGGCGCGGTTTCGGCAGCCTGCAGGCCGTGGGGTGGAACCTGGCCGGCAGGGAGGTTTCGGGCTGGCGCAGGCTGTTTGCCCTGCTGCCCGATCCTGCCCGCCTCAACTCCGCCGAGGCGTGGCTGGAAGGACTGCGCACAGGGCGGAAGGTGCTGGCAGACTGGTTTGGTTCATTTCCCGAGGGTACCTGTCATCCCCATCTCGGCGCCGGGTTCGGGGCCGTGCTCATGG
>CAZVDY010000016.1:0-12378 GCA_964626235.1 uncultured Desulfobulbaceae bacterium
CCTCGGCCATGTTCCGGAGTCGGCGGTAGCGGGTCGAGTCGATGGTCCGGCTCCGTTCGAGTTCCTCGATCTCCCGGCGGCAGAGGTGGACCATGCCACAGATGGGACAGGTGCCGTCCACATGGTCTCCCACTGCCCGGGTCTTGAGTTCATCGGCAGTCAGGTGTCCCACATAGCCGCAGGCGCCGCTGGGGTTTTCCGCCCGGACGAGAATTCGCTTGGTTTTCTTCATTGTCGGTGCTTTTCCGCCGGATAGTTCATCAGGAGGTTGCCTGCCGCATCCAGGAGAACGACCTCGGCCTGTACACCACCATCCAGGTGGTGGGTGGCGCAGGACATTCACGGGTCATAGGCCCGTACCACCATCTGGATGCGGCCGAGGATCTCCTCGCTGTACCGGCCGTTACGGATCAGCCCGGCAGCCGCGGAACGGACGCTGCGGTTCATGGCCGCGTTGTTGTGGCTGGTGGCCACCAGGAGATCCGCCCGGCTGATCCGGCCCGCCTCATCGGTCTCGTATTCATGGATCAGGGTGCCCCGCGGCGCCTCCACACAGCCAACGCCCCGGCCGGGACCGGGCCTGACCGCCGTCCACACCGCATCGTCGCAGATATCGTCCCGGTGGAGCAGCAGGCCGATGCGCTCGGTCACATGGAGCAGTTCCACCAGGCGGGCCCAGTGGCCGAGCATGGTTTCCTGGACCGGACGTCCAAACCGGCTGCGAAACGCATCCAGGGCGGCCGCGGCTTCCGGGGTGGCAAGGGTCTCAGCCACGTTGAGCCTGGCCAGGGGACCCACCCGGTAGATGCCGTCATTGTCATCCTCCAGGGAAAAGCCGCTGCTCCAGCAGCTCGCCCAGGGAAAGCCGCTGGCACTCCAGGGCTGCCTGGCCTCTGCCAGGAACCGGCCATGTTCGGCGGGTGCAAATTCCTCGCTCCGCATTCCGGCCGCATCCACCAGCCGCAGCCGGCCCCTGTAAAACTGCGCCCGGCCCCGGCGGTCCACCAGGCCAAGGAAGCCGGTGCGGATCCGGTCCAGGCACCTGTCACCGGCCGGGAGTTTATCGAAGACCTCCCGGCCGGCGAATTCCAGGGTCCGGCGACTGAAATCGAGCAACTGCCGGGCCTGTTTCCGCAGAAGGGGCAACTCCCGTACCGCCAGGGGACGGGAAAATCCCCCGGCCACTGCGGCCACCGGATGGATGGCCCGGCCGCCCACCCGCTCCAGCATCTCCTGGGCCAGCCGTCGCGTGGCCACCGCCTCTCCACCCAGCTCGGGATACTTCTGGAGCAGGGCAAAGGCGCTCCTGGGCCGGCAGCTGTCTGTCAGGAGGAAGTCCGGGGCAGCCAGAAAAAAGAAATGCAGGATCTTGTCACCCACATGGGCAAGGAGCAGACAGAGCTCCCGCAGTCGCTCGGCAGCCGGAGGGGGCCTGACGCCGAAGCACTCCTCCACAGCCTGAACCGCCGCCAGGTGATGCATCCAGGGACAGATGCCGCAGATCCGGGTGACGATCCGGATCACCTCCTCAGCCTCGCGGCCCAGGACGAACTGCTCAAAACCGCGCAGGGAATTCACATGCAGCCGGGCATCGGCCACATTTCCCTCCCTGTCCAGGCGAATGGTGATCCGGGCATGTCCCTCGATCCTGGTCAGCGGTGTAATGGTGATCATCGTTTCTTCCCCTTTCCGGGCCGCAACCTGCCATGGGCGCCGGCAAACCGGAGCAGCCCCCGGCGGTCAAGGACGGTACGGAAGTCCACCCCGCCGGAAGCCAGGATATTGAGCATGGCCACCATCTGGTTCCCCTGTCCGCCCACCGGTCCCAGACAGCCCCGGCAGGGCACACCCACGCGGATACAGTGGGGCCCCCTCTCCATACCGCAGCCGCCGGCGGTCACCGGCCCCAGACAAAGAAAACCCTGTTCCTGCAGACAGCGCAGGCCCACCGCCTCGCCGGCTTCCGCGACCTCCGGCGGACTGCAGAACCGCTTCACCCCTGCCTCCCGCCGCTCACCGGTCCGGATCGCCGGACAACTATCGCAGACCGACCTGGACGGCCGGGCTGGTTCCCGGCCGTCCAGGATGGCTGTCAGGAGCCCGCCCACCTGTTCCGGATCAGGGGGACAACCCGGCAGCACCATATCCACCTGGACGATCTCGTCCAGGGCATGGACCCGCTCCAGCGGTTCAACCACATCCGGGTCGATCCCCACCGATCCGGCGATCCCATCCAGCCCGTCCACCATGCCCCGGGAATTCATCAGGGCCGGAATGCCGCCGTGGGTGGCGCAGGTACCCAGGGCCACCAGGAGATCACACCGGCGGCGCATGGTCTCGAGCAGTCTCTGCTGGCCGGCAAAGGCCACCCCGCCGGAAACCAGTCCCAGGTCGGCGCCGGGAATCTCCGGCGCACTGTCACTGCCGTAGCGGTGATCGTGGAGCAGGCTCATGTGCACGATCTCCAGTCTCCGGAGCAGGGGCGGCAGGGCCTCGCCCAGGTCGAGCAGGGTGGCCTCGCAGCCGCCGCAGGAGTGCAGCCATTCCCAGGCAACCCTCATGACCGGTCTCCGAAGAGCCGTTGGTGCATCCGGTTCACCAGGGCGGCAAACCGTTCCGGCTCGGCCGAGGAAAGCGATGCCAGGACCAACTGGTCCGGATCGTATCCCAACTCCTCCATCAGCTCCCGGATCATCTCCACCCTGGCCCCGCATTTTTCATTACCATCCTGGTAATGGCAACCGCCAGGGTGTCAGCCCAGCACCATGACGCCTGTGGCTCCCCGATTCAGGGCCTCCAGGATCAGGTCCGGATGCACCATGCCGGTACACATCACCCGGATGATCCGCAAGGAGGCCGGACAGGACAGGCGGCGCCGACCGGCATGGTCAGCGGCCGCATAGCCGCACCAGGTGCAGCAGAAGGCGACGATGCGCTGCCTCTCTTGCCTTTGTTGGTTCATCATATCTCACCTTTTCTCCCCGGCCGGGCCGGGGAGGGTTTCTCCATGGACCGGCAACGGTCCGGGTTCAGCCGGCCTCCAGGGCGGCCTCCAGTTCGCCGAGCAACTGCTTCCAGGTAAATCCCTCCACCTCGACCCCCCGCTTGGGACAGATCCCCTGGCAGATGCCGCAACCCCGGCAGAGCGCCTGGTCGATCCGCACCCGCTGCCAGGCGGGTCGGCCGTCGTCCGCGGTCAGGCTGATGGCCCGGTAGGGACAGACTTCCACGCAAACCGCGCAGGCGTCGCACAGCTCGGGTACTATCCTGGCCTGGAGGGGATCACAGACCATTTCCCGGCCGGCCAGGATCGTAGCGGCCCGGCCGGCGGCGGCCAGGGCCTGGGCGATGGACTCTTCCACCGGCTTGGGAAACTGGGCCAACCCGGCCACAAAGACGCCGTCCACCGAGGTATCCACGGGCCGCAGCTTGGCATGGGCCTCCCTGACAAATCCATGGTCGTCGAGCTGGACCCCGTACAGCTCCGCCATCCGGGCCGTACCGGCAGACGGGACGATGGCCGCGGCAAGGATCACCATGTCGGCCCGGATCAGGAGGGGCCGGTGCAGGACATGGTCCCAGACCTCCACCTCCAGGTGGCCCCCCTGGCGTTTCACCCGCGGTTTGCCGTGAAGCTCGTAGTTGATGAACACCACCCCCAGTTCCCTGGCCCGGGTATAGAGCGGTTCCCGCTGGCCGTAGGTCCGCATGTCCCGGTAGAGGACATAGACCTGTCGGGCGGGCTGTTCCTTTTTCAGTTGGATGGCAGTCTGGACAGCATGGGTGCAGCAGACCTTGGAACAGTAATTCCGACCTTCCTCCCGCGATCCCACGCACTGGACAAAGACGAAGGAACGGCTGTTCAGAACGTGGATATCGTTGATCTCCCTGAGTTTGTCGAATTCCAGGGCCGTGAGGACCTCCCGGTATTTCCGGTAGCCATACTCCTCCGGCATCAGGCGGCTGCCGCCGGTGGCCAGGATGGTCACCCCGTGTTCCACGGTTTTCTTCCTGCCGTTGGCCAGCCTGACCGTGGAACGGAAGCTCCCCACAGCCCCGGAGGCCGCCGTCACCTCGCTGTTCAGGTAGAGGGTGATCAGGTCGCTGGCCATGACCCGGTCGCGCAGAACCCGGAGCTGGAGCGGCACCTTTTCCCCGGACCAGGTGACATGCAGGTGCAGGGCATTGCCGCCCAGTTCCTCGCCTTTTTCCACCAGAGTGACCGGAAAACCCTGGTCGGCCAGGTTCAGGGCCGCGCTCATCCCGGCCAGGCCGCCGCCCACGACCAGGGCCTGTCGCGCCACCGGCCGGACCACCGCCTCCAGGGGATACTGCGCCTTCACCCGTTGCACGGCCATACGCAGCATGTCCAACCCCTTGGCCGTGGCCGCTTCCCGGTCATCGTGCATCCAGGCGCACTGGTTGCGGAGGTTGGCCATGGACAGCAGAAAGGGGTTCAGGCCTGTATCCGCCAGGATCTCCCGGAACAGGTGTTCGTACTGCAGGGGCGAGCAGGCGGCCACCACCAGCCGGGTCACCCCCCGATGGCGGATCAGTCGCTCGATCCGGTCGCGTCCCTCCCCGCTGCAGGCGAAATCGGTACGGATGACCGCGACCACGTCCGGCCGGGCGCGTGCCCACTGCTCCAGCCGGTCCAGATCGACCGTGGCGTCGATATTGGTTCCGCAACGACAGAGGACCACGCCCACCCGGACAGTGGCATGGTGGTCGGCCGACCGCGGCCACCTCCGCTGGACCGGAGACTTTCGCCTGTCGGCCAGGAGAGCGGCCGCCGCCGCGGCCGCCGCCGAGCCCTCGGCGGCACACTGCCCGATATCCTTGGGACTGGTGAAGGTGCCGCCGGCAAAGATCCCGGCCCTGGAACTGGAAACAGGGCTGAAATCGGAGACAGCACCGAACTCGTGGGGTGTCAGCCTGATGCCGGCCTGTTTGGCCAGGGTCCTGCCGGCGGGCTGCAGGCCCACGGCCAGCACCGCCAGGTCTGCCGTCTCTTCCGCCTGGCGGCCCTGTTCGTCGGCATAATGCAGCCGCAGGCCGCCGGCGGGCAGAGGGATCACATCCTGCAGCCGACAGCGAACGAAACGGATGTTGTGCCGGACCACCGCCTGATCGTAGAGGGCATCAAACTCCTTGCCGTGGGCGCGCATGTCCACGAAAAAGACGGTCACCTGCAGATCGTCCTGCCGTTCCTTGGCAGCCACGGCCTCCTTGATGGAGGCCATACAGCAAACCGAGGAACACCAGGCATGACCGACCCGATGGACATCCCGACTGCCCACGCACTGGACAAAGGCCAGGGAGCGGACCTCCTCCCGGTCGGAGGGACGGCGCAAGCTGCCCGGGCTCTCGGCCAGGATCCGCTCGAACTCCACCGAGGTGACGATATCCGGGCAGGAGTGACCATCCCAGAGTGTGGCCGGATCAAAGGGATGACAGCCGGGATTGAGGATCAGGGCGCCGGCTCGCAGCTCCAGCAGCTCCGGCTGCCTGTCGAAGCGGATGGCATCGGCCGGACAGGCCTCCACGCAGAGAGCGCAGTCTGCCTTGCCGGCAAGGCGAAGACAGCTGGCCGGATCGATGCGGTACTGGATGGGCACGGCCTGGGAGGAGATGGTATGGATGCCCCGCTCCCCGGAATCGCCATCCCCCCGGACCGGACAGCCAAGTGCGCAGAGACCGCAGGCCACGCACCGATCCATCTCCACATATCGCGGTTCCCTGCACACCGTGATCCGAAAGTCACCCGGCGATCCGTGGACCTCCCGGACCTCGGTCAGGGTCAGAAGGGTTATCCTGTCGTGCCGACCGCACGCCGCCAGCCTGGGGCCGACGATTCACATGGCGCAGTCGCCGGTGGGAAAGGTCCTGTGCAGTCGGGTCATCCTGCCGCCCAGAAAACCGCTCTTTTCCAGGAGGCAGACGGAAAACCCGCTTGCGGCCAGATCCAGGGCCGCCTGCATGCCGGTGATTCCGCCGCCGACCACCACCACATCGGTTGTCATCGTGTTCATTGTCCATCCATCTTCCGGTTGCACTGTTCAACCCGGCCCCTCAGCCGGCTGTCGTTTCCGGACAGAGGGGATGCAACTTCCCGCTCCACCTTCAGACCAGGGCTTCGGCCACAAGCTGCCAGAGATACTTCACCCGGATATCCAGGTCAAACTCCCGGGCCAGGGATTTCATGATCTGGTCCCGGCAGTTATGGCAGGCCGTGACCACCAGGCCTGCCCCGGATTCCCGGATCTGCCGCGCCTTGAGCCGTCCCGCGTAGACCCGTTCCGCGGCAAACGGGGTTGTCCAGGAGGTGCCGCCTGCCCCGCAGCAGTAACTGTCCAGGCCACCGGGCACCAGGTCCACGAACCTGGGACAGCAGGAGGCGATGATCTCGCGGGCCTCGGCAAAGTAGGCTCTGCCGAAGTACTTTGCCGAGATCCTGCCGTAATGACAGGGATCGTGGCAGGTAGCCAGCCGGGTGTGGCGTTCGGGATCAAGACGCAGCCTTCCCTGGTGCAGGTACTCCAGGAGGAGATCGAAGACCGAGTAAAGCCTGTACTCGGCCTGCACCTCGGGATACCAGCGTTCCAGGCCGTAGCGGGTGGCGAAGTAGGCATGACCGCACTCGGGCAGGAGAAGGGCCTGGCAGTTGAGGCCCTGCATGGTATCCACCAGACGTCCCACAAGTGTCCGCATAGCCTCCTGGTCTCCGGTGAACAGCCCCCAGTTGACCCCTTCCCAGCAGGTGGAAGAGATGGTCCAGGATTCACCGGCTGCATGGAGAATCCTCCACCAGTATTTGAGATTGTCCGGCTCACTGAAGACCTCCTTGGAGTTGACGGTTATCAGGAGCCTGGCGCCATGGCGGTCAATGGGAGTGACAAAGCCCCTGCAGCCCTCCCGGGCCAGCTCTTCGCCCAGCTGCTGCAGCAGGGCGACAAAATCCTCGCCGGGAATGCCCATGTTGTTGCCCCGGCTCAGGCAGGTGGTTACACCGCGGTGCAGGGGACCGGGAACCTGGTGCCGCTCCCGGTGCCCCCGGATGGAATGCATCAGCCGCATGATCTCCATGTCCATGGGACAGGCCTCTTCGCAGCGGCCGCAGAGCGTGCACTTCCAGGGCCAGTCCGAGGCGAGCAGTTCCTCTTCCAGGCCGAGCAGGGCCATGCGAACGATCCTGCGCGGATCCAGACCGTCCACCCCGGCCAGGGGACAGGCCGCACTGCAGCTGCCGCAGGTGAGGCAGCGTTCGGCCCAGGCCGGATCGTCGTGCAAGGTGGTGGTCTGTTCGCCCAGGAGGAGGGGTGGGAGGGAGGAACGGGGCGCCTCGGCCACGGGCTGAACCGCTGGCTTGGAGGCCGGGGGCGGGGTCCGGCCGTAACGGTGGCAGAGCTGTTCGTAATCCCGGGGATCGACCAGGTAGCGCCGCCCCGGAGCCGGCCTGGCCCGGAGCCGACCGGAGTTGATCCAGTTCCGGATGGTGTTGCGATGCACACCAAATTCCCGGGCCAGCTCGCTGACCTTGAATTCCAGACTCATCCGACTCCGCCCCCGGTACAGGAAAAATTGTGCGTTTTGTGTTGATAGCAGAGAAATAACGTGATATTTTCGAAAAATCAAGAAGAAAAACGTCAATCCGAGCACGGAAGGCACATTTTGCACAACAGCGGACCGGCAAAAATTTCCGACAGTGACGAGTCCCCATCCCGGGCGGTGGAGATCCATGTCCAGGGAATCGTCCAGGGCGTGGGGTTCCGGCCCTTTGTCTACCGGCTGGCCTGTCGCGAGGGCGTGGCCGGCACGGTCTGCAACACCGGCCAGGGGGTGATCGTCCGGGCCTGGGGAACAGAGAAGCAACTGGCAGCCCTTGTCCGCGCCCTGCGGCAGGAGATCCCGCCCCTGGCCCGAATCGACCGGTTCACCGTCCACCCTCTCCGGCAGACCGGACCGGAAACCGGCTTCACCATCGTCACCAGCCGGAATGAAGGCAGGACAGCAACCCTGGTCTCGCCCGACACTGCCGTCTGCCGGGATTGCCTGGCCGAGATCAGCGATCCGGCCGACCGTCGTTTCGACTATCCCTTCACCAACTGCACCAACTGCGGGCCCCGGCTGACCATCATCCGCAGGATGCCCTATGACCGGCCCAACACCTCCATGGCCCGCTTCACCATGTGTCCGGAGTGTAGACGGGAATATCACGATCCGGCCGACCGCCGTTTCCATGCCCAGCCCAACGGTTGCCCTGCCTGCGGACCGCGGCTGAGCTGGCACGATCGCCACGGTCGGCTGCTCTGCCGGGACAACCGGGAAGTACTCGATGATTGTGCGACAGCCCTTGCCCGTGGCTCCATTGTCGCCATCAGGGGGTTGGGCGGCTTTCATCTGGCTGCCGACGCCACCTCTGCCGAGGCGGTCAGGCGGCTGCGGGAACGGAAAGGGCGCTACCACAAACCGCTGGCCGTCATGGCCGCGGACCTGGAGGCGGTCCGGCAGATTGCCGTGGTATCCGGTCCGGAACAGGAGGCTCTCACCAGTCCCTGTCATCCCATCGTCCTGCTGACCAAAAACCGGGATCTGACCGATGCGGGCATTGCGCCGCGGTTGGGAGAAATCGGTGTCATGCTGCCATACACGCCCCTGCATCACCTCCTGTTCCAGCGGCCCGGGTGTCCCCGCTGGCTGGTGATGACCAGCGGCAACCGCTCCGGCGAGGCCATCTGCACCGGCAACGAGGAAGCGCTCGGCCGCCTGGCCGGGATCGCCGACTTTTTCCTCCTCCATGACCGGGAGATCGTCACTCGGGTGGACGATTCGGTGGTCCGGGTGGCCGGCGGTGCGCTCCGGGTACTCCGCCGCTCCCGCGGCTACGTGCCCGATCCGGTCCCTGTCTCCGCCTATGCCCACGGTCTGCTGGGATGCGGCGCAGAGCTGAAAAACACCTTCTGCCTGGGCCGGGACAGCGACGGTTTTCCCGGGCAGCACATAGGCGATCTCAACAATCCGGAGACCCTGGCCTTTTTCGAGGAGTCCATCCAGGTCTTCCAGCGGCTCCTGGATGTGGAGATCAGCGGTGTGGCCTGCGACCTGCATCCCGATTACCTGAGCAGCCGCCATGGCCGTGGTCTGGGCCTTCCCCTGGTCAGGGTGCAGCATCACCATGCCCACGGGGCCGCGGTGATGGCCGAGCATGGCCTGGAACGGGCGCTGGCCGTGGTCTTCGACGGTGCCGGCCTGGGCGGGGACGGGACGGTCTGGGGAGGAGAGATCCTCCGCATTGACCGGACCGGTTTTCACCGCCTGGCCCACCTGCTGCCGGTGGCCCTGCCCGGCGGAGACCAGGCAGCCCGCCGGATATGGCGCATGGCCCTTTCCCTGGCCCTGGTCGCGGACCTGCCGAACCTGCCGGACCTGCTCCCGGACCTGGAGCCGGAAAAGACGGACCTGGTTGCCCGGATGATCAGCAGAGGGATCAACAGTCCCCGGACCAGCAGCTGCGGCCGGCTCTTCGACGGAGTAGCCGCCCTGCTCGGCATACGGACCGAGGTGATGTACGAGGCCCAGGCCGCCATGGAACTGGAAACCCTGGCCCGGCAGGCTCCGGACGACAGGAGCCGCTACCGGGTGGCCCTCCGTGAGGAACACGGACGCCTGATCCTGGACAGCCGGCCCATGCTGCGACAGCTGGCGGCCGATCGCCATGCCGGTCGCCCGGTCCCGCTCATCGGCAGGGACTTTCACCTCTGGCTGGCAGAGATCACCACCAGGGCTCTTCAGCGATTGCGCACCCGAACCGGAGAGGATACAGTGGTCCTTGCCGGCGGTTGCTTTCAAAACAGGCTGCTGCTGGAACTGTTCCTCTCCAGCCTGGAAACCAGAGGCTTTTCGGTGTTCACCGGCTGCCGGGTACCGGTGAACGACGCATCCATCGGTCTGGGTCAGGTGGCTGTGGCGGCCTGGCAACGTACTGCAAGGAGGTAACCATGTGTCTCGCGATCCCCATGCGGGTTGTCGGCTTACAAGGTGGCCGTGACGACCTGCTCGACCCGCTGGTCGCCGTTGTGGAGGCCGAGGGAATGCAGCGGCAGGTCCGGCTGGACCTGGTGGATCGGATGCCCAGGCCGGGCGATTACCTGATCATCCATGCCGGGTTTGCCATCCACACCCTGGACAGCAGGGAGGCGGAGGCCAACCTGCGGCTCATGCAGGAAATGGCCGATGCGCTCGGGGAGGATGGCGAGCCATGAGGTATCTGGACGAGTTCCGGGACCATGGCCTGGTCCGGCCGCTGGTGGAGGAGCTGCACCGCACCGTGGACCGGCCCCTGCGGATCATGGAGGTGTGCGGCACCCACACCATGGCCATCTTCCGGCATGGCATCCGTTCCCTGCTGCCGGAGGAAATCGAACTGGTCTCAGGGCCGGGCTGCCCTGTCTGCGTCACCCCGCAGGGCTATATCGATACTCTGCTGCAACTGGCCAGGCAGCCGGATATCATCGTCGCCACCTTTGGCGACATGCTCCGGGTACCCGGCTCCGGCGGCTCCCTGGCCGGGATCCGGGCAGAGGGCGGCCGGGTGGAGCTGGTCTACTCGCCCCTGGATGCCCTCGCCCTGGCACGAGAGGAGCCGGAGCAGCAGGTGGTCTTCGTCTCCGTGGGGTTCGAGACTACCACCCCCACCATTGCCGCCACCCTGCTCCAGGCCGCTGGGCTGGGGGTTGACAACTTTTCCATCCTGGTCGGCAACAAGGTGATGATACCGCCCCTCCGCGCTCTCATGAACGATCCCGAACTTCACCTGGACGGCCTGCTCTGCCCGGGCCACGTGAGCGTGATCATCGGTGCGGACAGCTATGGTTTCCTGGCCGAGGAATATGGACTGGCCTGTGCCGTGGCCGGTTTCGAGCCCACCGACATCCTGCAGGGCATCCTGGAACTGGCCCGCCAGGTGCGGGAGGGCAAGGCGCGGGTGGCCAACTGTTACGGCCGTGCCGTCAGAGGTTCCGGCAACGGCCGGGCCAGGCAACTGGTGGAGGAGCTGTTCATGCCGGCCGACGTTGCCTGGCGGGGGCTGGGCACGATTCCGGCCAGTGGGCTTGAGCTGCGTCCCGGTTTTGCGGACTTCGATGCCCTGCACCGGTTCGGTCTCTCCATGGCCCGGTCGCCGGAACCGCCCGGATGCCGTTGTGGCGAGGTGCTGCGGGGTATCTGCCGGCCCGGAGACTGTCCCCTGTTCGGCAGCGGCTGCACACCGGCCCGGCCGGTGGGGCCCTGCATGGTCTCCAGCGAGGGAACCTGTGCGGCCTGGTTCAGGTATGGTGATTCCCGCTAAGGACTGGAGTGACCCTGTGCAGAAAAAGACCATAACACTCGATCACGGCAGCGGCGGAGTGGCCAGCCAGGAACTGATCACTTCCCTGATGCTCAACCACCTGCCCGATCCCCGGCTGCACCGGCTGGAGGATGCGGCCCTCCTGCCGGCCCAGAACGGCCGCCTGGCCTTTTCCACCGATTCCTACGTGGTGGACCCGATTTTCTTTCCGGGCGGCAACATCGGCGAGCTGGCCGTCAACGGCACCATCAACGACCTGGCCATGCAGGGGGCCTCGCCCCTCTGCCTGAGCCTGGGGCTGATCCTGGAGGAAGGCCTGCCCCTGGACGACCTGGAAACGATCATGGCGGCCATCGGCGCCTGTTGCGAGGCCGCCGGCGTACCCGTCGTCACCGGTGACACCAAGGTGGTGCCCAGGGGCAAGGGTGATCGGATCTTCATCAACACCTCGGGTATTGGGGTGGTGGCGGACGGGGTGCACATTGGTACCGACCGGATCCGGGAGGGAGATGCCATCCTGGTTTCCGGACCGGTGGGCGATCACGGCCTGACCATCCTGGCGGCCCGGGAGGGCATCGACCTCGGCCGCGAACTGCAAAGCGATACCTGCGCCCTGCACCGGCTGGTGCAGGATCTCCTGGCCGAAATCCCGGCCGGGCTCCATGGTCTCCGGGATCCCACCCGGGGCGGCCTGGCAACCACCCTGGCCGAAATGGCCCGGGCGGCCGGTCTTGGCTTCGAGATCCGGGAAGAGGACATTCCCCTGCAGGGAGTCACCCGGGCCGGGTGCGAACTCCTCGGCCTGGACCCCCTCTACCTGGCCAACGAGGGAAAGTGTATTCTCATCGTCGAGGCCGCGGCGGCAGAGGCCGCTGTCGTCCGGTTGCGGGCCCACACCCAAGGACGGCAGGCCGCCTGCATCGGCCGGGTCGGCGGCAGCAGTCCCGGCCGGGTCATCCTCCGCACCCGGGCAGGCGGCAGCCGGCTCCTCGAACCGCTCTTTGGCGATCCCCTGCCCCGGATCTGCTGAA
>CAZVDY010000017.1:0-138781 GCA_964626235.1 uncultured Desulfobulbaceae bacterium
CCCACACCCAAGGACGGCAGGCCGCCTGCATCGGCCGGGTCGGCGGCAGCAGTCCCGGCCGGGTCATCCTCCGCACCCGGGCAGGCGGCAGCCGGCTCCTCGAACCGCTCTTTGGCGATCCCCTGCCCCGGATCTGCTGAACACCGTGCCCATCCGGCCGGCAGACGGGAAACAGGGGCATGGTGCCGAAGCGGATCAGATGGGCGGAAACTCAGGACGCAGCATCCCCTGCTTCAGGGCAGAGGACATGTCATTCTACCGACAGAACCACGATATCGTCGTCGCTGCTGGTGGACCAGTCCGGTCCCCGGGAAAAAAAGCGGTGATAACGATGATCTGATCTCTCCAGAGAGGTCCCGTCGTCCAGGACGTATCCTTCGTATCCCCAGACCATGGCCTGGCCCCATGGATCCACGTCATAGCCTCCTGGGCTGCCGGTGGGCAGGTTATACAGCGTGCAGAGGTACCAGGCCAGGGAGTGATCCTCTGTACAGTCGTACAGTTCGCCGCCGGTATTGTCGATGGCCCTGGCTATGGCATCCAGGGTGGGGAGGCCACTGATGGGGTCATTTGCAAAAGCGGTGGTCGGGGGACAGGTGGAGCGTGCGCCGTCAACCAGTTCAGCCGCGGCCAGGAGATCCTCGTCCATCTCCGGTGGCCTGTCCGCCTCGGGGGAACCGTTGTTGTCCCGGCCCACGAACACGGACTCATAGGCAAGAACCTTTTCCATGAGCACCCGCAACCTGCTGCGGGCTATCCTGCCAGCCTCCTCGGTCAGGTCCAGGCGTATCACCAGATCGTCGGCAGTGTCCGGACGCTGATCAGGCCCCCTGCTCCGGAGCACGGCCGCATACCTGTTCTCGCCGTCCCGGATGTCCTGGATATCGGCAGGGTCGCCGGGATCGTAGAGGAAAAACTGTCCCCAACGGTCCAGGCGATATTTCTGCTCCATGTCCAGGGCATCGGCCTGCACCGGCAAACGGCCATCCACATCGTCGGGCAGCTCTCCATGAGCCAGGTAGTACTGCCTGAGCCTGGCCTCGACGAGGGCCATCCGTCGCCCGGTCTGCTGTTCCAGGCTTCGGGCCCTGATGGAGTTGCCCACCCTGTAGAGAGCAGCCGAGACAAGAACGATAATCGCCACCGTTGCCAGCAGCTCCACCAGGGTGAACCCCCTGGAAATTCCGGTTGCTGTCATTCCCAATCTCCCGGGTACAGAAATTTCAGGAAATATCTGCCTTTTTGTACAGCTATACGTCAAATACAGCGATGCAACAAGGAAAAAGACTTGACGCCCTGCGGTCTGTTTCTGTTATTATACTATTGATTTTTTGATTGTGTTAAAAATTCTCCTCTTCCTGCCGGTTCCGACCTGGCCGGACATCCAAGCAGCCTGTGAAACAACATACCGGTGCCGATCAGCAGGGGTTCACCCTTCTTGAAATCGCCCTTGCCCTGGCGATTCTCGCCGTGCTTTCCTTCTATCTCCTGGATATGGTCGAGCTGGTCCGCCAGCGGAGCAGAAGACTGAATGACCGGCAGCGGATGGAATACATCGCCGCCCGCATCAGGTCCTACTACCTGGGCATGGAACACCTGCCCCTGCCGGCAGCGGCCAATCGACTGCCCACGAAGACGCTCTCCCTGGCGCAAGGCTATCGCTACGACCGCCAGGGCCGTTTTTTCACCTACCTGGTCGCTGACACCATCGCCGGTTTCGAGGTGGACGGTACCCGGGCTGCCGGTGTCCTGATCAGCCTGGGCCCGGACCAACAGCAGGACTATATCCGGGTATCCCTCGGCGACCCTGCCCTGGCCAGCCGCTTCACCTCCAGAGGCGACGACCTGCTCCTTCCCCTGGATGTCACCCAGGAGGCCATCGAGATTACGCTCCACGAGCTGGAGGTGCTCAACAGACGGGTCGAGGCCTATGACCGCTTTTTTGCCGGAATCCAGAACAATCCTGCCACAAGCCTGTATGGAGACTCCTCGAGAACGGATGTTCCGCCGATAATCGATCCGGATTCCTATGACGCCTATTACGAGGACAGGCCACCGCATACCCTGGCTACGGCTGGCATGTTTCCGGAACTTTATCCTTACAAAGGCTATTACACCGGTCCGGGAGCGCTGGAGGCTCCCGCTCCCTCCTGGGCAGACCTGATCTATGAACAACCAGACCATGGCTGGCCTAACCCGCCTGTCTATTCGGACTGGCCTGCCCGTCCTCCGGACCCGCCCACAGATCCGGACCTGCCGCCCGGTTTTGCCGACTGGCCACAAAACGGAGATTTCGGTGCCTATCCTGATCCGGTCTTTCCGGATGTGTCTGCTCTCGCAGACCTCGACCAGGCAGCCGTGAACAGCTCCTATGCACTCATCGACGAGGACGGCTGTGTGCCCATCGACCCCCTGCCGCTGGGAGACGACTGCCTGGCCACCTCCGGATTCATCAACGATCCCAGCTGCGGCCGGGCCACCCTGGACCGGTGTGATCCGGGCCAGGGCCTGGACAGCATCCTGAGCCGTTACGGGCTGGGAGAAAAATACCGTCTGGACCCCTGGAACGAGCCTTACCGGTGGGGAAGTGGTTTGGAGCAGAATGACCGCCGCTACCGAACCTTCTTCTCCATGGGCCCGGACAGGACAGCAAACACTGACGACGATATCACTCTCTATTAGCAACCGGTTGCAATGAACCTGACATCCCCCCTGGACAACAGCCGCGGCCTGGCCCTGATCTTCGCGGTCCTGGTCTTTGCAGCCGTGGCCACCGCCATGATCGGCCTGCTTGTCTTCAGGGTCCACCTGCGGGAAATCGGCAGGGAGGAGATCACCAGGCAGCGGCTGGAACATATCCGCAAGGCCCTGGAAAACTACTACCTTGTGCACCAGACCCTCCCTGACCCGGCTACCACCACACCACCGAACTCGGTGCCGGTCCAGGCCCTGCTCCTGCCCCAGCAGTACCGCTTCGACCACAACGGCCAGCGCCTCTGGTACGATGCCTATCCACTGCGGCCCGATGGTTCTGAAGAACCGGTCATCCTGGTGGACAACGTCCAGGTGGCGGCAGTTCTGGTGGCTCCCGGGCCGGACAGGATCCTGGAGGGGCCGACGACCGACGAGTTTCAGCGGCCCAGGTACAGCAGCTCGGCAGGCGACGATATCCTGCTGCCGGTCTCCCTCACCAGCCAGGCCATCCGGATCGCCACCCATGCGGTGGCTGTCCTGCAGGCGGCAGCCAAGGCTTACGACGCAAATTTTTACCTGAAAAACAATGATATCGATACAATCTACCGTCCCCCGGAAACAAGATGGGTCGACCCCACTCCACCAGAGAGGATTGAAGATCCAGTGGGAAGCGGGAATTGGTATTGGGAAGAGCATTACGGAGACGAATCAGTCGAGGCGGTCACCCCGGTGCCGGAGCCCGAAGCCATCATCGACGAAGACGGCTACAGTCCAGCCCTGGCCCGCAACGGGACGGCCAGCTGCACGGTCGACGGCATCCAGGTCTGTGTCTGCCTGGGTGTGCTGGGCAACGATCCCAGCCGGGGCACAGCGTCGCTGGACGACTGTTCGACCGGCCAGCCGGCCAGAGATTTGGCGCTTGCCATGAACCTGGGAGAAAAGTATGGCCTGGATCCCTGGGGCAACCCCTACCAGTGGGGCAGGGCCGAAGACTACGGCGGCCTGGCAGCAAGCGATACAGAGGCGGAGGACAGGGACCGTGATCCCCATTACTGGTCCTTCTTCTCTCTTGGACCAGATGGCCTGGCAAACACGTCGGATGATATCATGACCACAAACGATCGAATCACCGGTTACTTTGCCAGCAAGCCCGGAGAAGCGCTCCCTGTTCCGGCCCCGGTCGTCCGCCAGGTCCCCTGAGCGGGCCGTATTCGGTAGACAGGGAGGGGACGCGGTTGAGCGCATGCAGCCACCGGGAAGCGGCGAAACCAGTTGACAAAACAGCTTTCTTTTAGTACCTGATTGAATTTCAATGCATTCTTCATTCAGTCGACAGACAGCACCTGCCCGGGGCGGTTGTATTCGGGAAAGAGCGGACGCCTGCAGCCCAGGCTGTTCCTGTCCTTTTTCCCCAATAAATAGGTGATCCAGAGTGGCTATCAAGACTCTGACCGTTTCATTTCTGGAAGACAGGATCGATCTCCTGAAAGTCGAACAGGGGGTCACATATACCTTCACCGCTCTGGACAGGATCCAGACCGATGTGAACCAGGAAACCCTGGACCGGGCTGCCCGGTGGGCCGATCAGATCTTCATCAACAGCGACTTTCCTTCGGCTGTCTACCAGTGGGCCTCTTTCCCCAAGGTGCAGTACAGGCACCAGATCCAACTTGTCGCCCGTCATGCCTCCAAGATTCTGGATGCCCCCGAGGGGGTCAGGGTAGCCTTTCAGGATGAGGGCACGGTTCTGGAAAAGGGAGTTCCCAAGCGACGGATCGCCTACCTGGCCGTTCCAGAGAACGAGGTGGCCAGGCTGGAGAACGATCTCCTGGGTCGTTTCAAGCAGAAAATCGTTCGGGTGACGGCCCTGCCGGTGGCCCTGGCAGCCGCCGTGGTCCAGGCAGAACATCCGGACGGCGATTTCATGATCATCTGGATCGGCGAGATGTCCACCATCTTTGCGGTCAGCTCAGCCCAGGGTGACGTCCGGGTCGCCCGGAATATCCCGGTGGGCCTGAAACGTCACGAACTGCCCGAAGAGCCCACCCGCAGGGAAGAGTTTTCCAAGGAACTGGACCGGGACATCACCACCACCCTGCTACTCTATGGTGACCGGTTCGGTCAGCAGAAATGTGAAAAGTTCTACTTTCTTGGCAACCGTCACCTGCAGGAAATCCTGGAAGAGTTTCCCCTGAAAAGCGTCCCCAAGGCCAACTCCTGGCACGGTATTCCCAGCCCCTTGATCCAGCGGGAAAAAACCATCGGTCCAGAGTCCGAGCACCTCCTGGGCACCCTCTTTGTTCGCCGCAGCTTCAACCTGGTGGACCGTTCCATCATCTGGGGCAGGCGCTTCGAAAAGGGCTACCGGCTCTCCCTGACCGCTCTCACGGTAATGATCATCGCCGCCCTCGCTTGGATGTTCATGGTCGCTCCGCCAACGGGTGAGGATCAGAGAGCCGCCTATGAACTGAAAAAAGAAGAGCTGCAGCGGGTCAACCGGGAGCTGTATCGGCTGGAAGAAAAACAGATCGAGCTCAAGCGCTACGGAGGCTGGCGCGACTTTTACAAGAACACCTATATCAACCAGCCGGCCTGGGCCAAGATGTTTTCCTCCCTGGCCGCGACCATCCCGGAGCAGTTTGTCATCAAGCGGTTCCGGATCATGCCGGGCGAAGGCGAAGGAGTGCACGGCTGGTCCTGCGTGATGGAAGGCCACATCAAGGTGGACAACTGGAACGACGGCCTGGAGCTGCTCCGTACCTTCGGTGCCAGCATTCACCAGACACCGTATTTCGATATCGACGACATCAAATACACCACACTGGAAGGTGGGGATGAGAAAAAGGAAAAGGAGTCCGGTTCCGGTCCGGACGACGGGCTTGAAGAGTTCGACTTCGAGATCAGGATGAAATTAACGGCCCTGGAAAAAGAGTCCCATGAGAACTAAACTGTTTACCCTGCTGCTGGGCGTACTGGTCCTGACCCAGATCATCCTGTATACCCAGATCAAAAAATCCAACATCGAAGTCTGGAACCGGGCCCAGAAAAACCTGGAAGACCGGATCAAGGAACAAAACGACCGCATTGTCCAGGCCAAGACCGAGGTCAGCAGGCTGCAGAAGATCAAGGACAACGTCCCAAAGGCCATCCTGGACGGGGTAGAGGACCCGGAATCCAAGTTTGTCGGTTTCATGGACTACATCAGCCGCTCCCCGCTCTACGAGATGGGCGGTTCATTCAGTATTTCCGAGAAACAGACCATCAAGTACAAGCCGGTTCCCCTCCAGGAGACCGAGTTTGAATTCCAGTTCACTTTCACCACCCCGGAAAAACTGGAAGAGTTTTTCGACTACCTCCTCAACCGGCAGAAAGAGTATCCGCTCAAGGTCAGGCTTCTGGATATCAAGCGGGTTCCGGCCGGGCCGCCCCAGGTCTATCTGCGTGTCTCCCTGCTGCTGCCGGCCAAGATCAAGAGTAACTCCAGCAAGAGCGAACCAACGGAGGGACGGCCAATTGGATGAGAGAAAGTGGGTCGTTTTTGCCGTCTTCGTGGCCCTGATCATCGCCCTGTTCGTAGCAGTCAACAAATACTGGTTCTATCCCAGTTTCAAGGTCCATGTCACTCCGCCGCCCAGGTACAAACCACCGGTGGATCGGCCGGAGATCGTCAAGATCAGACCGTTCGAGCGGACCATGAAATACATCACCACCCAGAGAAATGCCGACGGCACCACCACCATCACCGGCCGCAATCCCTTCCTGTGGAAGGACGAGCTGAAAAAAAAGGAGAAACGACAGCCACCGCCGCCTCCACCGAAGATCGTCACCGTTCCGCAGCTGGGTATGATCCTGGTAAGCGGCGGTAAAAAACGGGCCCTGCTGGGGAATACCCTGGTGGGAGAGGGAGATTCCTATGAAGGTCATACTGTAGAAAAGATAGAAAAAGACGGGGTAATCCTCGCCGGAGACTATGGCAGGGTTCGCCTCTTCATGCCCAGACGTTCACTCGGCCCGCCAGGGGCGGAGATCCTGACGGCAAAAAATCCCAACCTGGAGATACAACAGATTCCCAGGGACAGCAGAAAAGGCAGACGATGAAACACAACCGGGCCGAAAGCAGGTTATTGTCAACCATCATTCTCAGGGGAACATGTGACATGAACAACCGTCACTTCGACACCAGTGCACAACCTTGCTGCGAAAAGAAGAGGGGACTGATGTCCCGGTCTGCGGGCCATGGGGCCATGGTCCTGCTGGCCATGACCCTGTTCTGGATCGGCGGCTGCGCCAGGCCGGGCTCTGAACCCGCTCCTGAACTGACCGACAACTCCATCGCCTCGCCCCGGGAGGTCCTCAACAGCGTGGGTGTCCTCAAGACCAAACCCCGCCTGGAACCCATGGTCAAGCTCCAGCCCCTGGTGGCCATGGAAAAAGAATTCCCTTACGAGGGCAAGCTCTTTTCCCTCTCGGTCAGGGAAACTCCGCTCGGGGATGTCCTCATGGCTCTGGCCGCCGAGGCGAACCTGAACCTGATCCTGGACAAGGATGTGGACCAACAGGAACCGATCTCCATCGAATTCAACAATATCCCCCTGAAAAGCGCCCTTGACAACCTGATGTCGGTCCACGACTACTCCTATACAATCGAAAAGGGAGTACTCCGGATCTCCGGCCTCAAGCAGCAGATCTTCAAGATCGACTATCCGCTCCTTTTCAACAATACCAGTTCCGAGGTCGGGGGCGATATCCTGGATACCTCCGGCGGTAGTGGCGGCAACGACTCCGATACCCTGAAGGCCGCCCAGAGCACCAACCTCAAGGGACAGTTCACCATCGAGGTGGAGGTGGCGGACGGCGACCACCAAGACATCTGGAAACAGATCGAAGAAGCGCTCCAGCCGGCGGAAGAAGGACAGGGCGGCCTGCTCTCTTCCCGGGGATGGGCCGAGATCAACAGGATGGGGGGAATCATCCTGGTCCGGGACCGGCCGAGCAACCTGAAGGCCATTGAAAAATTCCTGGAACGGATCCAGAGCGCCCTTCGTCGTCAGGTGGTCATCGAGGCCAAGATCGTCGAGGTAACCCTGGACAAGGCCCATCAGTACGGCATCAACTGGGAGGAGATGCGGCTGCCATTTGCCCACATCCTGCCCAGCGGTTCCCTGCAGGTTTCGACCAACCTGGGTGAGCTCTCCACCAACGGGACCTTCAGCCTGGCCTTCAACGATCCTGTTGGAAAGGATACCGGCAAGATGTTTCTCAACGCCTTGGCCACCAACGGCCATGTCAACATCCTGTCCGCACCGCGCCTGAATGTTCTCAACAACCAGTCCGCCTTCATTACCGTGGGGAAGGTCGTGCCTTTCAAGGACTATACTGTGGAGAAGTTCACGGAAAAGACCAGCGCCGGCGGCGAGGTGACCACCATCCGCACCGTGCCCACCATCAACCGGTTCAGTGAAGGGGTCAGCCTGGGCATCACGCCGCAGATCAACGAGGATGGAGAAACCATCCTCCATGTGGTGCCGATCATCACCGAGCAGACCGGTAAGGAGACCATCGAGATCAACGGCGAGGTGGCCAATCTGCCGATTATCTCCATCAGGGAGAGTGACACCACGGTCCGGGTGGAAGACCGGACCACCATTGTCATTGGTGGCCTGATTGCCGAAAAGACCAACGATACCATCAAGAAGGTGCCCGGACTGGGTGATATTCCCGGGCTGGGCTGGGCGTTTTCCCATCAGGAACGACAGACCAAAAAGACGGAACTGGTCATCATGCTGACCACCACCGTTGTGATGCGATGAGCCTGATCAACAACTATCTCAAGAAGGCAGCGCTCAAACAGCAGAAGAACGAGCAGGCTGCAGATGTACCTCCCTTTCTTCTCCAAGACGAGACAGCCACGGACGAAGACAGGAGCCTGACGTTGATGATTGCGGTCCTCTTTGTCCTGCTCATCCTGCTCACCGGCAGCGGTTACCTGTTTTTTTTTCGTGAATCCAGGGAACCGTCTCCTTTCACCCAAATCAGACCGCCCAAGCCCCCTTCATCCTTCGACAGTCGAAAACCAACGGCCCTGACTGGCACCGATCATCCGAAAAAACAGAGCGGAGGGCAGGAAGCTCCGGTGACTCCAGCCGGCAACACGGCAGGAACAGCTGGAAAGGCTGCTGCTCCCCCATCGGACGTGCCAAGAGTTTACGCCGTGGAAGGCCCGGTGGTGGACAATCTGCGGCAGCCTGCAAGCGAGGAGGATGAAGCAAGGCCAAAGGAACATGATCTGGCTGGCCTGGAAGGGGGCGCCGAGGAGCAGTCCCAATCCACGCCCCTGATCAACGGCGGCGTTGCAGAGGCTGGGGAAAAACCTGCCGGCAGAGAGAGCGATATCAGGGAACTTCCCCTGCCGCTCGCCGTTGACGAGGCGGCTCCAGTGACAGACAGAGCGCAGCGGGCAGGGATGCAAACAGCCGGGCAAGGCAAGCCACGCCTGTTCAGAGAATCCAGGAACGAGGCCAGCTATCTTTACCAGATCGGCCTGCAGGCACAGAAAAACGGGGACCTGGGCAGGGCAGAACGCTACTATCGCCTGGCTCTGCGGCAAAAGCCCTCCCATCTGGACTCCCTGATCAACCTCTCTGCCGTCTATATCAGGGAAGGCCGCTATGACGATGCCCGTCCCCTGCTCCGCCGGATTCTGGACCTGGACGAAAACAATGCCAAGGCCATGGTCAACCTGGGCCTGATCGCCATGTATACCGGCAAGCAGGATCAGGCAAGGGAGGCCTTCGAACAGGCCCTCCAGGCCGATCCAACCGAAGAGACCGCCCTGGTGAACCTGGCCTATATCGCCCAGCAGCATGAGGACATAGCTCTGGCTGAGGAGTATTTTCAGCGCCTGCTCAAGATCGCCCCCAAGAACAGGGATGCACTCTTGGCGTATGCAAACCTGGAGGAGAACAGTGGCAAGTACGACATGGCCTTGGGCCTGTACAGCCGCTGCTTGGAACTGGTGAGCATGCAGCAGGAGCGGGAGCTGTACAACAGAATAAAAAACCGGATCAACCTGCTCAGGCAATATAAGATCCAGGAATCGTACAGGAAATTTTTCTCAGAACAAAACCAGCCTGATTGATATGAAAATGGGAAAGGGAATGAAAACGAATTGGATAACCGGTTGTCTGTTGTCTCTGATACTGTTTGTTGCCGGCTGCACCGAATTCCCCCGCTATGCAACCCTGCATGACGGGCTGGACCGGAAGGAATATACCGTGGCCGGCAGGGTACTGGACTCTTTCCAAAAGCCGGTGGTGAACTGCCAGATCTATCTGACCAGGACCTGGCCCTCTCACGATGCCAACATCCTCAGCCGGTCGGAAAACATTCCTGTGGCCATCACGGACTCGGCTGGCAACTATTCCTTTGTCTTCGAACCTGAAGGAGCGACCAGGTTCTCCCTCTACTTCGATGCCAGAGACCAGGGATACCGGGCAAGGTATATCGATATTTCCAGTCTGTTCGAGTCCAGGCTCTTCCAGTACACCGGGACCAATCCGGTCATCGCCAATGCCGTACTGCTGCCAATCCTCTGAATCATGAACCAGGAAGAACGATTTCTCCAGATCATTCGGGAACAGGTCGAAGGGATAACAGAGGCCAAACTCAATGCGGCCAGAAAAGAGAAGAGCAGCTCCAGGGAGCCGCTCTTCGAGGTGGTCATCCGGCTCGGCATCCTCTCGCGCGCCGATTCCACCCGGTTCTGGGCCGAGGCGACGGGTTACAAGTACATCGATCTCCATCCCGACATCATCGAGGAGGAAGCCGCCAATCTCATTCCCAAGAGCCTGGCCGAGAAACACCGGCTGATCCCCTTCCGACTCAGCCGGGGGGACACCATCCAGGTGGCCATCTACAATGCGGCAGACGTGGTGGCTACGGACATGTTGCGCCGGGTCACCAAGAAGAAGATCGACGTCTACCTGGCCGACCTGGAAAAACTCAACGACTGCATCGGCCTCTTCTACGGCGAAACCGCCAGCCTGGATGAAGACATCGAAAAAAATATCGCCGCTGCCATCAGCGGCACCATTGCCGAAGGCGCTACCCAGCCTCCCTACGTGATGCTGGTGGACCTGTTCATCAAAAAGGCAGTGGTTGACCGGGCAACGGACATCCACATCTCTCCCGGCGAACAGGCCACCCGGATCAGCTACCGGGTGGACGGGATCATGCGACCGGCCCACGTACTCCCGATCCAGTTGCACGCCGGCCTGGTCACCCGGATCAAGGTCATGTCCGGTCTGAACATCGCCGAGCAGCGGCTACCCCAGGGCGGGGCCATCAACTTTGAATATTCCGGCAGGTACATCGACATCCGGACATCCACCTCACCCACCGGATACGGCGAGAATGTGGTCCTCAGACTGCTGGACAAGGCCAATATCGTCATGGGCCTGGACAAGCTGGGACTCTCGCCGGAAGATAATGAAAAGGTGGTCGAGCTGAGTCTGAAACCGCACGGTATCGTCCTCTCAGCGGGTCCCACCGGTTCGGGGAAGACCACAACCCTCTACTCCATTCTCCAACAGATCGACGCCCTGGAGCGGAACGTCCTTACGGTGGAAGATCCCATCGAATACCGGCTGGCCTATATCAAGCAGACCCAGGTCAACAACAAGGCCGGTCTGACCTTTGCCTCGGCCATCCGGACCTTTCTCCGCCAGGATCCCGACGTGATCCTGGTGGGTGAGATCCGGGACCTGGAAACGGCCAAGATCGCTTTCCGGGCAGCCATGACCGGCCACCTCGTCCTGTCCACCATTCATACCAACGATTCGGCCGCCTGCATAGCCCGACTCATGGACCTGGGCATCGAATCCTACCTGATCCCCTCCTGCCTGCGGGCCGTCATCGCCCAGCGGTTGGTGCGTCGGGTCTGCAAACAGTGCCGGGAGGAACACGTGTTCACGGAGCACGAAATCAAACGGTACGACCTGGTCCAGGCAGGGCTGAGCAGCGAGTTGCGCGGCAAGGGCTGCCGGTACTGCGGCAACACCGGGTACAAGGGCCGGATCGCCATCTACGAGATCCTGCCCATCACCACCTCGATCTCCGAGCTGATCCTGCGTAAGGTCTCCTCGGACCAGATCATGGCCAGGGCCAGGAAAGACGGTATGCGAACCATGCAGGAAGATGGAATCGAGAAGGTCCGCCAGGGTATCACCACAGTGGAAGAAGTCTTCCGGGTCACCGGCTAACAGGGGAGAACGGATCAGCGATGCCGGAGTTCACTTACAAGGCCATCGATTCCCAGGGCAAACTGACCAGGGGCAGCCGGGATGCCAATTCCATTGCCGAACTGGAACAGAGCCTGCAGCGAAGCGGGCTGGATCTGCTGACCGCCAGGGAAGTCCGCAAGGGTGCTCTCGGCAAGCTTGGCAGGCTGCTGACCCTGGGCCGGGTCAGGCGGACCGAACTCATCGAGTTCAGCAACAACATGCGGGTCATGCTGGGGGCCGGTGTTCCCCTGGTGGATGCGATGATGGAACTGCGCAGTGAGCAGTCCAACCGCTATTTTGCCCGGGTCATCGAGAAGCTGATCGAGGATGTCCAGTCCGGTGACAGCCTGAACAAGGCCATGGAAAAGTGGCCCAAATGCTTTCCCCCCTTGTATGCCAATATCATCGAGATCGGTGAAAATACCGGCCGCCTGGACACGGTGTTCGCTGAACTGGTCAATCATTACAAACGGCTGGATGACCTGCAGAAGAATGCCCGCAAGGCCCTGATCTACCCATTCTTCGTCCTGCTCACCCTGATCTTCGTGGCCATTGTCTTTCTGGGCAAGGTCTTTCCGGTCATCTTCAAAATGTTTGAGGAGTTCGAAATCAGAGAACTGCCAGCGATCACCGAATTTTTTCTGGCCATGTCCCAGTTTGTCCAGAGGAGCTGGTATCTCCTCATCGCCGCCATAGTCCTCTTCATCCTCCTGATCGTCGTCTTGCGCCGAATCCGGGTGACCAGGCGCGGATTCGACTGGCTGGAAATCAACCTGCCCTTTGTCAGGTCCTTTTTCCTCCAGCTGCGGATGGCCTTCTTCTCCCGCTATCTCGCCACACTGCAGAAGGCCGGAGTAGACATCCTCCGCAGTCTTGAGCTGGCCGCCCGGGCCATCAACAACCTGGTGCTGGAGGATATCATGGACCGCAGCCGCAAGGACGTGGAACAGGGAATGCAGCTCTCTGACGCCCTGAAGAGCAATGGCCGCATGATCCCCAACATGGTCATCCGCATGATCTCGGTGGGCGAGGCGGCAGGCACTCTGCCTGAGCAGCTTGACTTTGTGGCCTCCTACTACGACGAGGGGCTGGAACGCCGCATCGCCATCTTGCTGGCCCTCATGGAGCCGCTGCTGATCATCCTCCTGGCAGCCGTGGGATTGGCCTTGGTCATGGCCATTCTCCTGCCCATGTATGAATTCCTTGGCCAAATCTTTTCGAATTATTAGGAGGAGGGGGCAAAAACTAACAGAGGTTGCAATTATGTTTGTACGCTACACACAGAGTCCGGCACTATACATGCCCGACAGGCGGTGTGCGGGGTTTACCCTGCTGGAACTGGCCGCTGTCCTGGGCATCATCACCCTGCTGGTGGCCCTGATCGTGCCCCGTGCCTTGCGGCTGGGTACCAGCGCCAAGTACAGCATGGTCCGCCAGGCCGGCTCCGAGGTCGCCCGCTGGGGCATGGAATGGGGCGAGCGGAACCTGGAGACCCAGGATCCGGATGCCACCTGTATCCTGAACGATTATGTGGAGACCCTGCTCGGTTTTGTCGGCAATACCACGGCCACCAACTGGGTGGAGCCGAGGATCCTGCTGACGGATCCGGGACAGTGCCGCACCGGCACAACGGGTATTGAATACTCGGTGGCCGATATCGTCGATCCGGCCAATCAGCCGAAAAATCCATTCAACGGTCTCTCCTACTTTGCCACTGGTGGAGGCAACGACGGCAATACGTTGGTTGCCGGCCTGCTTCATCTGTCCCGGTACCGGGATACCGGTACCACACCGGCGACCAACCATTATTACCTGGTTTTCACCGGTACCGAATCCACGACGACAACCCAGTGGCATGCAGGCATGGGCCAGGGAACCAGTCCGCCGCTGCAGAACCTGCGCAACGGTATCTTCATGGCCAGGCTGGTCGAATAGGCAGAAAGGAGGTTACAGACAGAGAAAGGTGAACAGTGTAGCTTGTCTTTTCACAATTCCGGACGATTCAATTCGCCTGAAGAGTTGTTTGACGGAATGAACTGGAAAGAGTATAATAAAGTGAGGTTGTATCCTGAACAATGAAAGGAAAAACAACCTGGTCTCTACCCAACACAGGAGGATTCTTGATGAAGAAGAGCAAACAGTATTGCAAGGACTGCAGAGGATTTACACTCATTGAGCTGCTTCTGGTGGTCGGCATCATCGGTGTACTGCTGGCTGTCATCGTACCCAAGGCCATTCGGGCCAACATCAATGCCAAATACGGTATTGTCGAGAAAAACTGTGCAGAACTGAAAAGCTACGCAGCACAGTGGGCGGAAAAGTCAATCCGGGCCCAGGACGAGCAGGCCTCGACAGCAACCCTGGCCGATTACTACGCCAGCCTGGCGGGTGTATCCTCCCGCACTCAGGGACCGGCACAGCAGTGGATCGCCACCGGTAATGCCAACAACTGGAACCTGGGGGACGGCACCACCGGCGCCCAGCCCAATCCCATCGCCATTACCGGAAGATCGCAGCTCGGCGCAGCAAACCAGCCGCCTGAGGACGTGGTCGAGAGCCTGATCCCACCGGAAAAAGCCCTGAAGAACCCCTTCAACGGCACCTCGGTCTTCCGTGAGCCGAACGATCCGGAACGGCAGAACCATCCAGTGACCGGGGCAATCGCCCTCGGGTTTGCCCAGGAACCGGAGGCCTCCGGCGCATTCTACTACTTCGCTCTTGCTTACCAGGGAACGGACAATACCACCACGGCCCTGAACGACAACAACACGTTCCATGCAGGCAGCGGTCTGGCCGATATTCCGGCCCTCAAGAACGCCCAGCTCTTTGCCCGGCTCCGCTAAGGCCAGCTTGCCTGACAGCCGGTACAGATCCGTGACTGGCTGGTCTGCAGGACACGGAACAGACAGGGCGGTATCCGGAAACGGGTACCGCCTTTTTTCGTCTTCTCATTCTCGGCACCCCAACTGGCCGGCCAGCGGATTCTCCCTGATCGAGCTACTGCTCGTCATACTCATCATTACCATCCTCTTCAGTCTCATCGTGCCGAGGATACTGCGCATGCGGACAGAGGCCCGTTACGAGTTGGTCCGGCAGAACTGCCGTGAACTGACCGGGGCTGTCAGACAGTGGATGGCAAAATCCATGACAGCCCAGGACGAGAGCCGCTCAACCGCCACCGAGGCCGATTACCTGGCCACACTCGCCGGAGGCCATCCGGTCCTTCATCAGCAGGAACAGGCTGCTCCCGGCCAGTGGATCGCCTGCCAGCAGCGAGCGACCAACTGGAACCTCGGCAGCGCGGCCTCTCCAACGAACCGTAATCCTGTGCCGGTTCCGGGCCGCTGGCTGGCCGGAAAACGTAATGTTCCGCCAGAAGATGTGGTGGAAGAGATGATTCCTGGCGAGCGGATGCTCCGCAATCCCTTTACCGGCGAGGTGGTCTTCCGGCCAGCCAATGATCCTTACACGGTCCAGCGGCCGGTGGCCGGCGCCATCGCCATGGGCGGGGTGGTCGACAAGCAGGGTTTCACCATCTATGGTCTCTGTTTCCAGGGAGCCGACAACCTGAGCTTCGGCCTGACTACCGAAGACAGCTTCCAGGACGGCCAGAACATCACCACCCTCGAGGGGATCGGCCGCTGCGTCCTGGTGGCGCGGGTCCGCTGAAGCCTACCCTTTTTTCTTCTGTGCAGTGGGAATCCACAGCCGGCCCCTGATCAGCCAGGCGGCCCGATCATGTTCCTGTCCCCTTGTTCGCCGCAGGTAGAGGATCTTGATCCCTTCGTCCACATAGGTTGGCGAGGTGTACCGCTGGCGGAACAGGACCACGGCCGAGTCCGGCTGGCCTGGATCGACTATGCACAGTGGATCGGATATCTGGAGGGTCAGGACAGCGGTCCGGGCAAAGAGCTCCTGTTTTTTCCTGTAAAAATCCTGCCGGTCGATGATGGTCGGCATATCCCGAAAGGCCCGGTAGGTAACCAGTGAACGGTCGTAGAACTGGATGTGGCGATCGATGTTCAGGTCCCGCCAGGACTCGGCCCAGGCCAGCAGCATCTCCTTGATGGCCGTGATCCGGCCGGAGAGGGAAGTCTCCTGGCCTGCCGGGGCCGAACCTGTAACCAGCAGGGGGACTGCCTCGGGAAGCCCTTCCTGGCCCTCCAGTTCCCTGAAGAGGACAGCGGCCAGCTCATCACCGCTATCCCAGGAGAAAAAGGCATTGTGATTGAAAAGAAAGGGCCTGTTCTCCCTGTCCCGTGCCAGGATGTAGATACCGGCTGCCGGAATCATGTCCCGGACAGGGAAGCGGTGTACCGGCTGCTGGCTTCTCCCTTGCCAGACCAGGGCTATGGCCGTATTCCGGTCCAGGGTGATGCAGGTCCACTTGGGCGGCAGGTAGATCGTTGCCGGCAGCCTGGCTACTATGCCTGTCGGCTGTTCCGGACCAGATGCTTGTTTCCCGGCCGCTTGTTCTACCGACCGTGCCAGTTCCTCCCTTTCCTGGATCCGGCCCCTGTCTCGGACCGGCGGGATGTCTGCGACAGCCAGGGTCCCTTCGATTTTGGCAGGGCCCTCCTTCACCCGGACCACCTGCTCTGCCTGCGTTGCAGGAACGGTTGTTCCGGCAGCCTGTTTCTCCTGCTTTCCTGTGGCTTCAGCCTCTGTTCCTGGCCGTACTTCCTCCTCAACAGCGGTTCTCTTACTGTTGCCGGCCTGCCCGGTCTCCTCGGCCGGTGTACTTGCCGGTCGCGCAGTCTGTGCGGTCCGACGCACAGACCAGAGACCGGTTGCGGCCAGGGCCAGCACAAAGAGCAGTGCCAGGACGATCAGTACGGGTCTGCCCACAGACCGTCTCTCCGAACCAACACTGTCCGGCTCAATGGACTGAAATGCCTTGACCACATGATTCTCGCTGACCGCCGGTGTCCCGTCCACATAGGCAGCCATGAGTGAACGTTCGCACAGTATGTTGATTTTCCGTGGAATTCCCTTGCTAAGCCGGTAGACTTTCTCCACGGTCCTGTCAGGAAAGCAGTCACTGTCGCTGCGACCGGCGATCTTCAAGCGATGGCGGATATACTCCCTGGTCTCTTCCAGGGAAAAGGGTGCCAGCCGGTAACGAATCGTGATCCGCTGGTGGAGCTGGGTCAGGTCCGGCTGCTGCAACCGGTTTTCCAGCTCGAGCTGGCCAACGAGAATGATCTGCAACAGCTTGCTCTTGCTGGTCTCCAGGTTGGAGAGCAACCGCAGCTCCTCCAGGGAATCCCGGGGCAGCTCCTGGGCCTCATCGATAATGACCACGGTACGCACGCCCTGTTCCCCCTTTTCCAAGAGTACGTCGCGGAAGGCCCGCAGCAGGGGTTCCTTGCCCATACCGGCCATGCTGGCCACATCTACGCCCAGGTCGATGAGGATGACCCGGAAAAGCTCTTCCGGGGACAGGCGGGGATGGAGGATCAGGGCGGTCAGGGTATCATCGCCCAGCCGATTGAGGAGATTGCGGACCAGCAGGGTCTTGCCCACGCCCGGCTCTCCGGTGATCTGGACAAAGCCCTCTCCGGCATTGATGCTGTAGAGCAGAGTTTCCAGTCCCTCCCGGTGACGCCGGCTGGGGAAATAATAGTCCGGGTCCGGCGGCAACCGGAACGGGGCATCATCCAGGTGAAAAAATGCCTCGTAGCTCATTGCTCCCTGCTCCTCTCTGTCGGCTCACCGACCTGGACACGCTGCCGCTCCCGGTTCCATACATACTGCTTGCCCATGGGATCTTCCGGCAACCGGGCGAGCAGACCGCTTTCCACCAGCTCGTCCAGCCGCTCGGGATACCTGTTGTACCGCTTTCTGAAGGCTTCCACACCCTCCTGAAGAAAAAGCAGGTTCTGCAACCTGACGATCCGTTTTTCATACACCCGGATCACATTATCCCGTTTCGTGGTCTTTATCAGCATTTTCAATACCTGGATACCCTTTTCCCATACCCCTGTCTCGGTGAGACTGGAATAGAGCAACGACAGGAAGGAAGTGGGCGCTCCGGGCAGGTTGGCGGCCCGCCAGAGATACTCGCCGGCAATGTGGTGCTCACCGATCATGTAATGGTCAAATCCGGCCCAGAACGGCAGCTCCCAGTTGTCAGGGAAGATCTCCATCCCCTTGTCCAGGATGGGCCGGGCCCGGTGGACATCCTCAGCGCTGTGGACCAGTCCCATGCCGGCAAAGAGATAGGCCTCCAGGTAATGGGGATCAAGATCGGTGGCCAGGTCGATCATCCCGTAACTCCACTCATCCTGGAAGGTGAAGCTGGGCGGCTTCCAGGCCAGGCTGCCGGTGTGGAGGATGACCTGGATGAACAGCAGGTCGGCAGCCAGCCCCCGGTGATCCAGGCAGAGAAAATCGGTGACTTCCCTGGAGGGCAGGAAGGTCACATCCTGCCTCATCTGCAGGGGATAGATGGTGCGGCTGCCATAGTTGACCAGGACAGCGGCTATCCAGAAGAGCACGCAGACCAGGGCCAGCCTGGAGAAACGGTCATTGGTCGCTGTTGCGCCTGAAACGGAGTATTCCATGGACGATCAGATATCCTTTCTGTTCATCACCATGACCGTGAGCGCCAGCACGGCAGCCAGGTAGGAGAGACCGTAGAGGGTGGCCATGGCGGCCTGTCCGGCAGGGATCTCCATGGCGTGGACGATGGCCAGGCGGAAATCGAACATGTCGAAGTTGGGCAGGACATAGGAAAGCACCTTGACCAGCCTCAGATGGAGCGGGCTGCCGAACTCGCCCAGGGCGATGAAGCTCTCGATGGCCTCGTCAAAAGAATGACCGACGATAAAGACCCCCAGGACCAGGAAGGCGTTGAGGGTGAAGCTGAGGCCCATGGTATAGAAGAGAAAACCGATGGCCATGAGCAGACCGAATTCCAGGATGGTCAGGTAAGCGGCGAAGAAAAGGGCCGGGGCCACAGTCTGGCCAATGATCCAGGTGAGCAGGAAGATCCCGGTGCCCATGAGCAGGGCGCAGAGGGCCAGGATGGCACCTGCGCCCAGGAACCGGCCGAGCAGGTAGCTGCCTCTGGGAATGCGGCTGAGGAGAACATAGAGTTCGTTCCGTTCCCGCTCTTGATACAGGGCATAGAGACCGAAGAGGATGGTCCCGGCAAGTCCCACCAGGGTCATGCCCAGCATGCCGCTATTCTGGATGACCCTGGCCACCTCCCCAAGGGAAAGGGTGGAGATGTAGACACAGAAGCCCAGATAGACGGCAAGAAAGACCAGCATGGCATACAGGATCTGGCCCCGCAGGCTCTCCCGGCACACCAGTCTGGCAATGGTCAGGATGGTACGCATCGGGCCTCCATTTTGAATCCTTCCTCCAGATCGTTCACCTGCCACTTCTCCTTGAACTCGCCGGCTGTGCCCAGAAACTGCAGCTTTCCGCCGACCAGGATGCCGATCCGATCGCAGAGCCGCTCCACCTCGGAGAGGATGTGGGAGCTGAAAAAAATGGTCTTGCCGCCCCGGTTCAGGGAGAGGAGGAGGTCGATCACCTCGCTGCGGCCCAGGGGATCCAGTCCGGAGGTCGGCTCGTCCAGGATGAGCATTTCCGGATCACCTGCAAAGGCCTGGGCCAGCCCAACCCGCTGCTCCATCCCCTTGGAAAGGTCCGAGATCCGCCGGTGGCCGTACTGCTCCATGCCCACCCGCTGCAGCAGGGCCGCAGCCTCTGCCTCTGGATCGCTCGCCATCCTGTCCTCCCTGGCCAGGAGACAGTGGAAACGGACATACTCGGCCACGCTGAGATGGGGATTGGGACGGAAACTCTCGGGCAGGTACCCGATGCCCCGGCGCGGGTCGGTGACGGCCAGCTCCCTGCCCTGAAAGACGACCCTGCCGCCGGAGGGGTGGAGAAATCCCATGATCATCTTGACGGCCGTGGTCTTGCCGGCACCATTGGGACCGAGCAGGCCGAAGATCTCGCCCTGCCTGATCCGCAGGTCCAGGGGCCTGAGGGCCTCTACCCGTCCCTCCCTGGCCTTGTATGCCTTGCACAGGCGGCTGAGCTCAAGCATGGTCAGAAGGTGGAAACGATATCGTCCTCTGTGCCCGGAACCCCGTCCGGACCGGCGGAAAAGAAGCGGTGATAACGGGGATCAGAGCCTGCATATTCCCTGGAACAGCCGTTGCCCTCGCCGCAGCCCCAGACATAGCCGTTGAGCCAGGGATCGACGATCTCCCTGGGCGCCAGGCCGAAGAGGCAGGCAACAAAGGCCCGTGCCTGGTCCGCATCGGTCTCGTCTGCAGCCGGCGCCGGTCCCCACCGGGTCTCGACGAGTCCCCAGTGGCAGTCGTCGGCCTGGGGATTGCCCCGGTTGAAGGGAATCCGAAAGTAATCGGCAGGAATGGTACCGCAATTTGTTCTTGTGATAACCGGATTGGTCGGTGTTCCTGTTATGACGATCTGATATTCCAGTATTTCAGGAAAATAGTATCCAGTGGGACAGTTCCCGCCGGTGAAATCGCAATAATGGGCTTTCATGTAATCCAGGGAGGGCATGAAACAGTTGAAGTCCTCACCGGTCACCGGCAGATAGCCGCCCTGGGGATAGTATGGAAAGTTATCACAGGAGGCGATCTGCAGCTCGAGCACAGCAGCACCGGGATAGCCGATCGGCTGGCAACCGTTTTCATCGATAAGGCCATCATCGTTGTTGTCAATGCCGAGAAACCGGCCCTCGAGGGCCTCGATCCGGGCTGAGAGGCTCTGCAGTTCAGCCAGGGCGTTTTCCATGGCTGCGCCGTTCAGATCGATGGCCATCACGAGATCGTCGCTGCCGCTGTCCAGGGTAAAGGTCTCCGGGTAGCCCGGCGTACGGATGTAATCAAACCGGCCGTCCGGACCGGCACTGATCAGGATGGCCGCTGCCCGGCGATCTTTCCATACGATGCCGTCAAGGAGGGTTACGGTCTCCCGGTCGATGACCACCATGGCCTGCGGAGCACCGGCTGGCGCGCCGGCCGAGAGCGGATCGACCTGTATCTCACCCGGCCGGTCGCTGCTGCCGTCGTTGCCGACCGTGTAATAGTGCATATACCGGCCCCAGCCATCGAGCCGGTACTTCTGATCCAGATGGAACGCATCCACAGGAACCTCTCCCATGGGAGGCGGGACAGTGGAGACACCGGCCCGGGGCAGAGGCAGCGCCTCGTGGCTGCGGTAATACTCCAAGGCCCTGGCGGCCACGGTCTCCATCCTCAGGTTGGTCTTCTTCAGCCTGGCTGTCGAGCGGACCGAGTTGAGCATCATGATCACCAGGGCCAGGACCAGCGACAGGATGGCCGAGGCGAGAAGTAGCTCCACCAGGCTGAATCCCTTCTCCCCGTCCTGCCTGCCGGATCTGTTCATTTTCTTTCCAACCATCTGAAACCCTGCCCTGCAGTGCATCTTGGCCAGGCGCCTCCTTCTTCCTGGCGCTGCCTGGTTATTCGTCCCTGTTTCATTTAATATGACATCACACTATTTTGCCACAACTTTTCCCTTCCAGGGAACGAGCATGGGCACCCGGCTGCGATACTGCTCGTACCTGGGACCAAGCTCCCGGACCAGTTTGCGCTCCTCGAGAATGGTTCCGACGACCAGGTAGAGAATGAGGATGGTCCGGCTGACCAGGCTCAGATCCGTGACCGGCTCCAGGGCCAGGAGCAGGGCGATTCCGCCTGAATACCATGGATGACGGACATATTGCAGCACCCCCCGGCTGCGGAAGGAGAACTCCGCCAGGGAAGCACGCTGCCGGTAGGCCCGCCACTGGGCAAGGCCGAGGAAATAGTCCAGGTCATAGACCTGCTTGCCGCCCCAGAACATGACAAGGGCATAGAGCAGCAATCCACCCTGGAGCAGCCGCCAGGGACCGTGCCAGACAAAAACCACCTTCTGGTCGAAATGATGCTCCAGGCCAAGGACAGGCAGCAGGGAAAGCAGGGAAAAGATGATGTAGGCAAGCCGATACAGGGCCTGATACCTGCCTCCCTTTCTCTGGATCCAGTCGTTCACCGTGGCCGTGATCAGCAGGCTGTGTACAGTACACCAGACTATCCAGGCCAGGGCGACGAGAAGGTAAGTCCAGACGGTCAGTGTATCTCGATGCACTTTTCAGGGCAAAAGGCGGCAGCCTGATACAGTTCGTCACTGGCCTCCACTCTGATCTCCACCGGCTCGGCCTTCTCGTTCACCGGATCGAGCCTGAACACCTGGGGACACATCTCCACGCAGGTGGCGCAACCCGAGCAGAGGTAGGTGTCGATCATCACCTCGACCATGTCAGCATCCACAGCCTCCCAGGGCCTCCTTGGTAAACCGGGGATCAGGAGCCACGGGATAGTCTCCGTTGAAACAGGCCAGACAGAAGCTGTCAGCCCCCAGGCCGGTGGCTTCCACCAATCCCTCCAGGCTCAGATAGGTAAGGGAATCCAGGCCAAGATGATCACGGATGGACTCCAGGGAGTTGTTGGCGGCAATCAGCTTGTCTTTGGACGGAAAATCGATCCCATAATAGCAGGCGTGACAGGTTGGTGGACAACTGACCAGCATGTGCACCTCCCTGGCCCCGACACTGCGCAGGGAGCGGACCCGGCTGCGCCCGGTGGTTCCCCGGATGATGGAGTCTTCCACGATGACCACCCGTTTCCCCTTCAGAAGGGAACGAACCGGATTCAGTTTCACCCGCACGGAGAAATCCCGCATGGACTGGGTGGGCTGGATAAAGGTCCTGCCGACGTAATGATTGCGGATCATTCCCATCTCCAGCGGGATTCCCGAGGCCTGGGAATAGCCGATGGCGGCATAGTTGCCTGAATCGGGAAAGGGCATGACAAAGTCGGCCTCGATGTCGGTTTCCCTGGCCAGTATCTCGCCCATCCGCTTGCGGGCAGCGTAGACGTTGAAGCCGAAGATATCGCTGTCTGGCCGCGCAAAGTAGACATGCTCGAAGATGCAGAAACTCTTCCGCCGTGGCGACCAGGGAAAGATCGACTCCATGCCGTCCCGGCTGAAGATCAGAACCTCGCCCGGTTCCACATCCCGGAGATATTCCGCCTCAATGAGATCCAGGGCGCAGGTCTCCGAGGCTACCACATAGGCACCGTTCTCCAACCGTCCCAGGCAGAGGGGCCGGAAACCGTTGGGATCTCGGACCGCGATCATGGTGTCCAGGGTCATGAGAAGCAGGGAGTAGGCCCCCCGGATACAGGCAAAGGATTCCTTGACCGCCCGGCTGATCCCCATGTCCAGTGTTCTGGCCATGAGATGGACCACGATTTCACTGTCCATGGTGGTCTGGAAAATCGAGCCCTTGGCCTCCAGGTGCTCGCGCAGATCTATGGAGTTGACCAGGTTGCCGTTGTGGGCCACGGCCAGGGGCATGCCCTTGTGGGTCACCAGAAAGGGCTGGGTATTGATGATGTTCGACTCGCCAGTGGTGGAGTAGCGGACATGGCCCACGGCCAGGTGACCGGCAAGTTTCTGCAGGGTCTGCTCGCTGAAGACCTCCGGCACCAGCCCCATGGCCTTGTGGATGGCTACCCTGGAGCCGTTGCTGGCCACAATACCGGCGCTTTCCTGGCCCCGGTGTTGGAGGGCATACAGACCGAAGTAGGTCAGCTTGGCAGCATCCTCGTGGCCGAAAATCCCGCAAATTCCACATTCATGCCGGGGCCGTCCCCAGTGGAGACCGCCTGGTTCTTGTTGTTTCATAGCCGATTCCTGACAAAAAAAGCACAAAGAGCAAGTCTTTGTGCACAGTCAATTCTGCCGCTACTTCGCTTAATTCCTACAAAACAGATTATCCGGTTTTTTTCAACCTAAATCCTGTGACGCAAAACAAAGGTTCAGCGGTAGAAGACCTGTCAAAGGAGGAGAGCCAGGACAAGGCGGGTCAGATCCACCATATCCTGCAGGCTGATTTGTTCCTGGGTGGTGTGGACATTGGTCATTCCCGTGGAGAGGATAGCAGTCTGCAGACCATATCCGTTGAAAATATTGGCATCGCTGCCGCCTCCGGCGATCTCGTAGCTGAGGGGGATACCGGTCTTGTGCCCGGCCTGCTCGATCAGCCTGACCACCGGATCATCCATGGACAGCCGCATGACCGGGAAATCCGGCTGCACCTCCACCCTGGCCCAGGGACGCTCCCCGACCAGGCCGGAGGTGTCCTCCCAGGACTCCATGGTCTGCTCAAAAGCCTCTTCGATGCTTCCGGTCAACCGGGCCAGCTTTTCCTCGGAATGGCTGCGGACCTCGCCCTCGATGACCACCTCCTCTGGAACGATGTTGGATGCGGATCCACCCTGGATGGTACCAAAGTTGACCGAGCTTTCGGCATCAATCCGGCCAAAGGGACAGAGCGACAGGGCCCGACCGGCCAGGGTGATGGCATTGATACCCTTTTCCGGCTGCAACCCGGCATGGGCGGCCTTGCCGTGAACCGTGATCCTGAGGCGATTCGATGCCGGCGCCCCGATGATGACCCGGCCGAAATAGCTGGAATCCAGGGCATACCCCATCTTCGCCCGGATCAAGCCAGGATCGAGGGCCTTGGCGCCGAGAAGGCCGATCTCTTCGCAGGTGGTGAAGACCAGCTCAAAGGGAATGTGCTCCAGATTTTCCGCCTTGAGCACCCGGACGGCTTCGATCAGGGCAGCGATGCCTGACTTGTCGTCGCTGCCGAGAATCGTATTTCCGGCACTGGTGAAGATATCGTTACGGCGAACCACCCTGATGGAGATCCCGGGCTCCACCGTGTCCATGTGGCAGTTGAAAAATACCGGATCGTTGCTTTTCCGACCGGCAAAGGAGATGATCAGGTTGCCACACTCGGAACCAGTGATCGGTGCGCTGTGGTCTTCGACAATGGACTCCGCCCCCAGGTCGGAAAAGATGGCCCGCAACCGTTCAGCTATCCTGCCCTCTTTTCTCGAAGGGCTTCCGATTTCGCAAAGTTCCGTAAATGTGGCGGCCAGCCGCTCTCTGTCAATCTGCATCGTCACGTTCATCCAGCAAAACCACGGCATGGGCGGCGATTCCCTCTCCCCTGCCTGCAAATCCCAGCCCTTCCGTGGTGGTCGCCTTGATATTTATTTGATTTTCAAGAATTTTGCAAACACTGGCCAAATTTTTCTCCATGGCGGCCAGGTAGTCTGCCAGCCTGGGACGCTGGCAGATCAGGGTCAGGTCGGCATTGACCACGACCAGACAGCGGCCAGATAGCCGCTCCATGACCCGCTCCAGCAGGAGGAGACTGGAAATCCCGGCAAAGCGCTGGTCACTGTCCGGAAAGTGCTGCCCGATATCTCTCTCGCCCATGGCCCCAAGAAGCCCGTCCATCAGGGCATGGGTCAGAACATCGGCGTCTGAATGTCCCTGCAGGCCCAGCTCAAAGGGAATCTCCACTCCGCCGAGAATCAGCTTTCTCCCCCGCACCAGGCGGTGGACATCAAAACCGTGGCCAATGCGCATGCCCCTGTTCCTCCTGACCAGCCTCCCTGCCAGGTCCAGATCGTCCTGGCGGGTGATCTTGAAATTGTCTGCTGCTCCCATGATCACATGCACCGGAATACCGGCATGCTCCAGGAGCGAGGCCTCGTCCGTGCCCTGGAAACCGTCACGCGCGGCCTGGCGGACAGCCTGTTCGAAAAGATGCCGTTGCATGACCTGCGGGGTCTGGGCCTGCCAGAGCCGGGCGCGCGGAACCGTCTCCCGGATCGCGCTTCCGGCCGCAACCCGTTTCAGAGTATCCTTGACCGGCACCGCGGCGATGACCGCCCCGTGTTCGTTCACCCCTGCAAGACAGCGGTCGATGATCGCCCGGCTCAGCAGGGGCCGGGCCGCATCATGGACCAGGATGATCCCGATATCCCTCGGCATGGCGGCAAGGCCCTGCAGAACCGACTCCTGCCTGGTCTGGCCGCCCGGGGTAATGATTATCCTGGTCTGGACAGCCGGCAAATGCTCCGCGAGCAACTTCTCGCATGCCTCCCTGTATCGCTCGGCCACGGCGATCACGATGGTCGTGATGGCGGGATGGCCGATCAGGATGGCGAGGGTCCTGACAAGGATCGGCACCCCGCCCAGGAAAAGAAACTGCTTGGGCAGGTCTGCTCCCAGGCGACTTCCGGAGCCGGCAGCCGGAATGATCGCCCCGACACGGTTCATGTCGCTCATCCTGCTGCCTGTTCCCCTGGGAAAAGCTCGTCGCCATCATGGGGCAGCAGCACGTCAGACCGTCCGCCCAGCTCTTCGGCAAGGGTCTGTTCCAGCTCGATCCGGAAGGTACGTTCCAGGTGAACAAGGGCAATGCTGTGGGCAGCGCTGGTTTCCAGAAGCCCGAGACAGGCCTGCAGCGAGCCGTGATTCTCCACACTGTCCGTACGCCTGAAGGCCTCGTGGACCAGGAGATCACATCCCGTCATCAGGGTAATGGCCTCCCGGCTGGCCCGTCCATCGCCGCTGTAATAGATGCTCGTCCTCCCGCTGTCGATCCGGATGCCGAGATTTTTCTGGGAATGGACCGTCTCTGCCGCCTGCAACCGGAGGTCCCGAAACATGAGCGAAACGCCGGGCTCCAGGAGCTGAAAGCGAAGCTCAAAACAGAGCCTGTCGGCAAACCCGGGATAGGCCAGCTCAAGCAGGGTCGTGAGCCGCTCACCGGTCCCCTCCTGGCCGAGAATGGTCAGGGGCTTTTTCCGGCCCATCTCCCAGAATCGCAGCAGCAGCAGAGGAACGCCGAAACAGTGGTCCCCATGAAAATGGGAGATCCACAGACCGTCGAGCCGGTCGGCATCCCGGACGCGGGCAAAAAACCGGTGGGGGACCGAAAAACCGCAGTCGAGAAGCAGGCTGGTTCCCGCCTGGTCTGCAAGGAGAAGGGAGGTGTTGCCATGAGCAGGGTCGCAGGCCTCGCCCACACCGAGAAAGAGCAGCTTCATGGCTCCGTGCTCCTGCAACCGGTTGGCCGGCTTTCGCCCCACCGTTCGTAAAAGACCAGTTTTTCCAGATCGAGACGGGGCAGCCAGCCGGCCTTTTCCAGCTCAGGCTCCCGCGGGAAATGGCTGACAAACCCCAGACAGAGGTAGGCGATCACCACGACCTGTTCCGGCAGCTCAAAGATTCGACGCAGATCCTGCTCGTGAACTATGGAGACCCAGCCAACCCCCAGCCCCTCGGCCCTGGCAGCCAGCCAGAGATTCTGCACCGCGCAGACCGCGGAGTAGACATCCATATCCGGCTGCACTGTCCTGCCGATGACCACAGGACCGGTCCGGTTGCGGTCGCAGGTGACAAGGATGTTGACCGGTGCCTCCAGGATTCCTTCCAGCTTGAAGCGCCTGTAAGCCTTTCTTCGCTCGCCGTCAAACATGGCAGCCGACTCCTCGTTGGCCCTGGCAAAGGCCTCCTTGACCCGCGCCCTGGTCTGGTAGTCCCGAATAACCAGAAAATTCCAGGGCTGCATGAACCCCACCGACGGGGCATGGTGGGCAGCCCGCAACACCTTGGCGAGCAGCTCATCGGGCACCTCGTCCGGGATAAACTGGGCCCTGATATCCCGCCGCTCCATGATGGCCCTGTAGACCCCCTCTCTCTGCTCCGGGGAAAATTGATGTTCATTCAGCATGGTCTGACCGTTTCTCCATCGGCTAGATTGAACTTGGCCGCCATACTACACGAAGGGCGTTTCCTCTCCAACCAGAAAGAAAATTTCTCTTGCCTATTGGCCGGATTTTTACTATGAATAATTATCATTTTCAATAAGGTTCGATAAACAAGGAGATCGACAATGTGTCTCGAAATACGAAAAACCTGCCGATGCGGCAGCCGAAACGCCCAGTTCCACATGCGTGACAATATTCTCAGCCAGGAGGTGATTGCAGAACTGTACTGTCCGGAATGTTCCGGATCAGTCACCATGGATCCGGAAACCATGATCAACGACAACGGCTGGATCATCGAGTACGACATGGATCTGGCAAGGTTCCTGGTGGTCTCCAAACTCATGATGGCGCCTGAAGAGGTCTGCCCGGAGTATATCTTTGACAGCGGGTATGCCACCTGGCAGGAAATGTATCCTGGAGAACAGCAGGATGTCCTGGAAGAACGGCAGGAGATCATGGCCCTGCTGAAAAAGGATCCCGGCCGCTACCTGCAGGAAATCAGCCGCTGGAATATCGCCCGGATCGAGCGGTTGAAGACGGATGGCTGGCGAAAGGCCCAGGCTGCCTGAACCGGCCATACGTCAAGGCAGGCCTGCAGAAGAATATACTTCCACACTGTAATTCTCAGTGTGCGGCAGAGTTGCACGATCAAAGGCCGCTACAGCCAGTCTTTCCTCTGTCGCTGCCTTTTCAGCCGGCTGCGGTGTTTTTTCTTCCGCAGCCGGCGCTCCCTGCTGCTCCGGGTGGGCCGGGTCGGTCTTCTCGGCGGCGCTTCCTGTAAACCGGCCCGCAACAGGGCAACGAAACGGGCCACGGCCTCCCGCCTGTTTGCCTGCTGTGACCGGTGCCGGCCACAGCTGAGTTGCAGGACGCCGTCCTGGCCGATCCGCTGGGCCAGCCTGTTGCCAAGAAGTTTCTTCTGCTCGGAAGTCAGAGAAGGGGAACGAACCAGATCAAAGTGAAGGGTCACCCGTGTGCTGGCCTTGTTGACGTGCTGTCCTCCGGGTCCCCTGCTCCTGGAGACGGTAAAGAGAAGTTCCCGGTCCGGGATGTGGAGTTCTGGCGTAATGACGGGCATGAAACGAACCGATGATCCGGCAGACCATCAGGGGAATTGCTCGGGTTCCTGATCCGGCGGAAGAAGGAAGTCATGATAGTCGTAGGGGGTGGTTTCGGTCCGGACCAGGTACTGGGGTAGCGGTGGCATGTTTCTCCCCCTGGAGATGATCCGGTACATCCGACCGGCAAAGGTTATCAGGCCATTGAGCCGATACTGCCTGTCGTAGGCACCGGTGCTTCTGAAACTGTCCAGGGCCACAACCCTGCCCAGTGGACCTCCGAGCCGGGCCGAGCCCCTGATCTGCCCGTTGCCGTCGTACAGGTTGAGGTGCACCATCCTTCCTCTTCGGTCCACCCGCCCCCGGACCTGATGGTTTTCCTGGTCACCATAGAGAAGCGGGCTCCAGATCGTCCCCCTGGCCTGACCGGTATCCCGATCCACATCCACAACCAGAGAAGAAATGGTCTCGCGACTTATCCTGGACAGATAAAACGAGATATCCATGTGGATATAGGGGAGGTCCCGTTGTCCCGGTGCTGAAACCCTGATGGTATTGCGGCCGATATCCGCTATCACCTTGGTGGTCTTGTCCCGTTTTACCGGAAAATCGGTTTCACGGCTCCAGCCTTCTGCCTCCATCCTCAGGCTGTACAGACCCACCGGCAGGTTTTTCAGGCCCAATGGGGCCTTCCCCACCTCCTCGCCATTGACGAATACGGTTGCTCCGCTGGGAATACTGGCGATCTGCACATTACCCTGGAACTCCTGGACCGTCCCCTGATCCTCCGCTTCAACCACCATTCCTTTTTCCAGGGAGGTGAAGTAGAAGGTCTTCCGGACCGGAGTGATCTCGTCGACAATCACGCGCCAGTACTTGTCGGGAAAGGCGTCACTGTAGTGGATGCGAACGGCGTGTCTGCCGGTCTCGATCTCTGCATCGATATACGGAGTCTTCCCCACCGGAACCCCATCGATGAAGACATCAGCGCCCTGGGGGACAGAATCGACTTCGATAATACCGGTTGCCGCCTGCAACTCGGAAAACCAGGCCAAACAGATGAAGAACAGGCACAATGTCACGGCGTGCCGCAACAACTGCAGTTTCAGGTTATGCACCACCGCTCCAGTGGAGTTCAGTTCTTTTCAGGGGGCGACAAGGGCATGCCTGGCAGATTCAGCGGTGGGGGGCCTCCCAGGTTGCCCGGAGAGCGCTGCTCAGGGGGAAGATAATATTTTGCCGCATCTTCAATTGGATATTCTTTTGGAACCGTGACAATTTTCTTTTCACCACCCTTGGTATCCCCCTCTTCCCCGCGTCTCTCCTGAATAGCCGAACTCTCCTTGTTCGTGTTCTTCATCTTGGTGGGCGGAGGCGGAGGCGGTGAAATCCGTTCGCCTGGCAAATGGTTCTCTCCGTCACGCCCGGCCTCCTCGTCCGCGGTCGCATCCTCTTGTCTCATCTTGCCTGCCTCCCGGGGAACCTCTGCTTGCCGTTTTTCCTCCAGGGATTGTTCAGCCACTGGTCCGGCTGCCCCTGGACGTTCGTCCTGCTTCGTCCTGTTCCCCTGAAAATACAGGTAGACAGCTATGGCCAACACTATGGCCCCGATCAGGAGGAGGATATCAAGGAGTCTCTTGTTCATGGCGTTTCTCTGTGGAATTGTCAGGAAATCTGATGTCCACGGCCTGGACTACACCGGGTCGCCTACCTGCCCCGGTCCGGAGCATTCCAAACCATGTTCTTCCGGGAGTGGTCACTGCCCCGCCTCCAGGCCCACCACTTCACAACGGAAAAATAAAATTATCTGCCCAGCCGGCCGAACTTCTCCAGTCGGTATTTTATTGTATCATCGACCAGCCTGTCAATGGCGCTGACACTGTCCGGTTTGAGACGCAGGGCCTGCCGATACTCATCGCGTGCCATCTGGTCGTAACCCTGCCGCCGATAAATGTCGCCAAGAGCGATATGGAGGCCATAGTCATCCGGCAACAGGCAAACACCGCGACGAATGATGTTTGTCGCTTTTTCATACTGGCCAAACTTGCTGAAGAAGCGGTATGGGACATAGAAAAAACTCCTTTTAGGCCGGTTTTCGTTGCCTAGAAAACCCAGCGCCTTTTCATGCAGGAGTGCAGCCCGTTCCACGTCTCCCTCCTTGGCCAGCACGGCCTCGGCATATGCCGCCCAAGGCTCGACCCGGTCAGGAAGCAGGTTCTCGATCTCTGCAAGCGGAATTCCGGCGCTGACCAGTTTATCCATTTCATCGGCCGATGCCTCGGGAACCAGGACGAAGATCTTGCGGAAAAATTCCTTTGCCTCCTCAAGGCGGCCGTGGCTGAGAAGCCAACGGCCATAGGCCTGGTACAGCGGCGGATAAGCCTGGTTACGATGGATAGCAGCCTGCAAGCATCGGTCAGCTTCTTCGATTCGGCCATTTTTTTCCAGAAACCTGCTATAGTTTTGCAAGACAGCAGTACTAGTCGGGTCAAGGAGCAGGGAGCGCCGATAACCTTGTTCGGCGGCCGACTCGTTTCCCAGCATTTCAGCCGCATAGGCACGCAGATACCATGCCCAGGCATTCAGGGGCTCCAATGCGGTCAGCCTGTCTGCCAGAACGAGCAGAGACTCAAAATCCTCCCGGGATGCGGCCGGGGTCACAAGCAGTTTCTCGGATTGCAAGATCCTCTGTGCACTCAGCGTGTTTCGGTACAGCCAGGGAACAAGAGCGACCAGGACCAGACCGGTCGAAACAATGGCAAGTACAGGAATCCTGCTCTTCACAACCGGCAGGTAGGTGATGATCTTGCCACTCCTGCTGATATGGACGGCTGCAGATATCACTCCTAGAAAAAAGAAAAAATAAAGCCCTACTGCGCCGTTGCCGTAAAACTGGAATTCTGTGATACAGTGCAACAGGAGTGCAAGCACCCCCACCCCGCACCCCACAGTGACATATTTCGCATACCGGTCCTGCAGACGGAGGAAGGCGGGTATGTTTTGCCGCAAAAAGAACAGGAAAAACAGGGCAAGAAGCAGCAGCCCCAGCCCTCCGAGTTCCACAGCCACCTGGATATAATCGTTGTGGGCATAGGCGACATTCAGGCGGGCAGAAAAGGTTCGGTACGAGGGGAAAATCCGGAAAAAGGCACCTGATCCGGTCCCGGTAATGGGAAAATCGGCCACGATGTGGACCGCATCCTGCCAGAATTCCGTTCTGCCGTGAAAGGTTACCTGGGCATCCTCTTCAAGGAACTCATTCTCCAGGGTCTCGCCGAATCGGGTATTGATAGACTGCCGTCCAACCTGGCCCGCGCTGAGCGCTGCGACCAGAAAGATGATCATGATCACGGTGGCCCTGGTCCGGAGGGGGATATCGGGTGCAAGGAGCAGCAGGACCATGACAGCCACGGCTGTCCAGATCTGTCCGCCCATGGACGGATTGAGCAGCACCGCAGTCACCATGATGATGCTGCTGGCAAAAAAGACCAGGAACGCATCAGGTTTCAGGTCGGAAAGCAGGGCAATACATTTGGCCTGAAAGGTTTTGGCGTATCGCACATAGGGCTGATGAAAGGCTGCCAGGGCAAAAGTGAGCGGCAGCAGCAGGTCCATGAACCCGGCAAAATGATTGCGGTATGGAAAGGGACCAAATGGATCCGCTGTCTGCCGAATCCCCAATGCCTTGCCGGGAACGAACAGTTTCTGCCAGCAGCCCTCCAGGGCAAGGAGGCCTGCAAAGCCGACAACCAGTACCATTGTCTGTTTCAACCGCGAACGACGGCAGAGGAACTGGACAGAGAGTAGATAAAGGGTTGTGTAGGAGAGAAAGCGAAGAGTTTCAGCCAGTGTCTCCTGGGGATGGAGTGAGAGAGTCAGAAAACTGTCATCAACTGCATCGCCCAGAGCCTCCTGATACACGGCCAAGGTGGCAGGAGAGATGAGGCCGACAAGACCGGCAGGCAAGGGCGCCAGCTGCAAGGCCATCCATCCGTTCAGAAGGAGCAGGGGGACCAGTGCCGGTGGCCGGTACAGTTCCCCGCGTGTCTTCAGAAGATGAATCCCGTACAGGACCAGGGAAGAAAAAACACAGAACTCAAACCAGGCCTTGCCACCTGTTCCCTGGGCCCCAAAAAGAAGCGGTGCCAGAATAAGGGCCAGACAGTACAGCCCGTATGCGAACTTGGCCATGTACAGAGTTGGTAGTCCGAATCCGTGGCAGGAAGAGCTGCTAGATAATTGATCAGGATGGATTCCAGGCAATTATCATGTACACTCTAGTTCCCTTTTCGCTTGATTGCCCGCTCCAACAGGATGGCCTGCCACCCATCGGGCACCAAGGGTCTGCTGGTACGGATCGCCTGAACCAGACACGTTCCGGTACAAGGAAGGAGCTGTTGTCCAGGTTGCACAGGCACCCGGACGACAGCATCAGATCACGCCCTTTTTAGGGAGTATAGGGAGAAGCGGGTGGACAAGCGTTGGTTGGCTCATCGACCTGCCACCAGCCACTCGGGCACTGACTCGCAAATTCCTGAGACGGCTGAGAAGTTGTCTGACAGCAGTGAACGGCCCAGGCCTCTGCGACCATGCAGATTACCAGTACAGCGCCAAAAATCAGAATAGTGCTTTTTTTCAGCATGACATACCTCCTAGGGTCAGCCTGTATTCGGTTTCATCCGCCCTTCTTCCCAGGGAAGAGGCAGAGAATTTGTGTTCATGTGTTACCCATCCAGGTTCAGTATATGGCTTCGGCCACCTTAAGGCAAGGCACAATCAGGGCACCGGGATGGCCAGCCTCGGGTTAAGGCCATCTGCCCCGGCCATGGTCATGACCCAGAAGCCGGCCCAGTTGTCCACCGTCCCTGTTGCCGTGTCCAGAGCCTGGTAATTAGTCCCGTTATAACGCCAAAACCGGCTTTGCACGATACTGTTGGCCGCTGCCTGATCAAGGGTGCACCCACCGACACAGGCACCGGTGTCGGTGACCACCCGCATGGCATTAAGGGGTACCGTGGCCCGGATGCTGTTGCCGATCATCTGCCACTGGTCCTGACCGGCGGTTGTGACCAGCTGAATGGCCATGCAACCCTTGGCAGAGGTACACGGCAGCATCTGCAGGCAATCTGTCGTCTCGCAGTAGGCGGCATAGGCATCTGATGCCGAACCAGGCATATCGACAAGCGCTTCTGTACCTGTCCGCTGCAGAAGCCAGTAGGCCTCGCCTGGCCGGAGCGGATCATTCAGGTTGAGCACATGATAGACATTTCCTGCCGGATTAAAGGAGTACATGATCCAGTCCTGACTGTACAGCCCTGGGATATCATCTCCAATAATGGCTGCCACTGTGTTTTCGGTGGAATTGGGCTCTCCAGCGATACTGAGCTGGACCCACTGGTCGTTGGGTATGACGGTTATCGCCCGGTTGGCCAGGCCCAGCGATGCTTCCGCCTCTGTCCTGTCCACCACAGGATTGTAATGGCACTCGTTCTCCGCCCCATCGGCAACCGGATCAAAGATATTCATCACTACGATACTGCCGGTATGCAGGCAGGGAATGCTGGGACCAAAACAGTTCTCACCATACCCGAACGGATCATACTCGATGCCGGTTCTGACGTATACGCCCAGATATCCTTCAGACTCTACCTCGCCCCGGTTGTTTTTGTATCCATCGTCCGGACTGCCCGGCGGATTTTCCAGGGAACGCTCCTGAAGCAAGACCGCCTCCCGGTGCCCCCATTCGGAGTCCAGATCATTGTATATCCAGTTATAGATCGCCCGCTCCAAGGGAAGCGGAATGGGTGGGGCCAATTCGCTGCTGGCTGCCTCGAAATAGGCCAGATTTTCCGCCCTGGGGAGGAACTCATGGCAGTTTCCGCCACTGGAACGGTTGCCGATGTCGGGCTCCCTGTCGATCCGGTCAAAGGGCGACCCGTCATGGTTGTGCCCTGTCCAGTTGTTCTCATACAGCAGATCTCCGTAATGGGCGGCAATGGCATCGATATGTGACTCCACTCCCCGGAGAGGGAGTCCGATAATCTGCGGGAACATACCGGCCCGATCCATCCGTTCGTCATTGATGATGAACAGGGCCTTGGCATCATCGGTCATCGCGTCCCAGGTGGCCTGGTCCGGCATGTCCAACGTGCCAAGAGTACCGGCTGGCAGTCCGAAATGATCTTCTTCCCACCTGCGGGCGTTGTTGAAGGCCCGCTCAATAGAAACCACCCCCAGAAAGGTCTGCTGCTCTCCCGGCTGATCGGCCACCTCGTCCCAGGGACAGTTTTCCTCTGGATTGGGAGGTGATAGCCCCCCGGCAGCATAGGCACTCCCGCCACTGACCAACAGAGAAAACACAAGAATAGAACACCCCCACCTACCAATGTTCGATCGATGCGCCATAACTCGCCCTCCCTTTCCTCCAAGCATTGCCAGTGAAAAATCCCCTCACAGACAACCTGTTGAGCACGGTCTTCGGGAATCGTACGATTAAGTATGATCTACTATATAAAGATTCGGCAAATTGACAACAAAAACCTGTCTAAACATAGCGAAAAAAGGTAACCCTTCATGCCGATTTTCCGGAAGCTCTTGCGCCCCAGAGACTTTTTCTGTTCCCTGTTTTGTACACCATCAGTCTCCTGCAAAGAGCCACCAGGTCTCTCCCCGGAAGAATTTACATCAATCCGGTCTTCTAGTCCAACTATCGGCCAACCCTTAAAAGCGGACAAGCCTGCTGATGCTGTTCCAAAAAAGAAACAGAGCCATGCCAAACAACAACAGACCAGCAAGAAAGTCAAAGAGTTTCCGGTGACGGTGGAGGAGCAGACCGGCCACCGTACCGATGAAGAACAGGGAGGGCAGCGTTCCCAAGCCAAAGACCATGGTTCCCAGGCCGCCCCATATCCAGCTGCCGCAGGCAAGGGCATAACTGAAAGCGCCGTACGAAAGGCCGCAGGGAAGAAATCCCATCAGGACACCGAAGAGATAACAGGCCGCTGGCGAGCGGTCCACGACCACCCCCTGGTGAATGACCCGAAATCCTGGCAGCTTGGTTATCATGCCCCCCTCCATCCAGGCAGGTTCGCGCCAGAGAGAAAACCTGACCATGGCCAGCCAGAACAGGAGCGAAGCGGCAAGCAGAGAGAGACAGATCTCGAACCGGTGAAGGAGAAGAAGGGGGCTGCTGCCAGTCCGGCTGATCAGCCACTCTCCCAGGCCGCCAAGGAGTAATCCCACCAGGGAATAGGTGGATATCCGTCCCAGGTTGTAGAGAAGATGGGGAAGGAGCCGGTGTTCAGACACCGGGATGGAGAGGACCACCGGTCCGCACATGGCCGCACAGTGTGCTGAGCCGAACACCCCCAGCAAAAAAAGCGCTAGCAGGTCTGCCATGGCGGATAACAGATCAAAATTTTCCCCTGTCCAGATCCCTGAGGAGCGACAGGGTGATCTGTTCAGCCTTCAGTATTTTGACTCCCTTGTGATCCTGGAGAAACTCGGCAGCTGCCTCCCTGGAGGCCAGGGGAATCAGCTCGTGCCCCATGGGACCCAGCACATCGGAACCGATCACGTACCAGGCACTGGCGGCATCGATCATCTCCAGGGAATAATACTCCGTCACCATGGTTCTGCTGATGGTCTTACCGGCCCGGTCAGGAGCCCAGTGGTGCCGGTCGAGCAGATACTTGTAAAGATCCTTGGCGCCGTCGAAAAAATGAATCACACCATCCTCGTATTGGACCAGCGCTATCCATTCCGGATAGCGGCTCACAAACATGCCGCACACCGGACAGGTATCTTTTGGCCCCGGCGTCGGCATCTTATCCGATGCCCTTGCCGGAGGCGTGCTGGACAGCAGGCTAACCAGGAACCCGCAGAGCAATGTGCAGGCCAGGGCTGATCGACTCATCAGAGGATCTCCTCGATAATCCGGATGAACAGTTCGGCAGAGGACTCACCGGAAATCTTTGTATGGATACGCCCCTGCCGATCAATGATATAAGTGGTGGGTAGCCCGATCACCTGATAGCTGCGAGCGGTTTGTCCCCGCAGGTCAAGAAGAACCGGATAATGAATCCCCAAGCTGTCGACGAACCGGGCAGCCGTTTCCCTGTCCTGGTTGACGTTGACGGCCAGAATGACCAGGCCTCTGTCACGATATCCGGCAAAGACCGGCTCCAGTTCCTGCATCTCTCCCTTGCAATAGGGACACCAGTCAGCCCAGAAACGGATTGCCACCACCTGACCGGTATAATCCTCCGGAAACCTGGCCACATCCCCTTCCAGTGTCGGAAGCGAGAAAGGAGGCGGCAGGTCGCCCTGGGCTAGCCTTTGGTCACTGCTGCAGCCGGCCACCAGGAGCAGGAGCACCATCCAGGCCGTGGCCAGGCAGGCCCTGGCCGACCGGCCCGTTCCAATATCCTGACAAAACGAAAAACTGTCCACCTATTTTGTTTCCGGGACACCCAGGGCCTTGAGAATGATGGCCAGGGGACAGAACTTGGTAAAGCCGTACTGGAACAGGTTGGCTCCCACAAAGGCGGTGAACCACAGCCAGTACTTGGACATGAAAAAGGGGCTTGCCTCGGCGCCGAAGGCCAGGCTCAGCAGAATGAACAAACCGGCAAAAACGTGTACCCAGTCATTTACAACCATATTTCGCTCTCCTCTCGTCGTGTTTGGTTCAACAGTTCCCGGCCGGCGCCATCTTGTCAAAAGCTGTAGCGCAGGCCGACATATGCATTGGAGTTATCTTCAAACCTGCCCCAGAAGGTATAATCCTTCCGTCCCCAGAACAGGTTCAGCCCCCCTTCCAGGAGCCAGTCGTCGCTCAGCTTGTAGCTGAATTTCGGTCTGGCGTAACCGTCCTCGTCACTGGGTGACCAGTAGACGAAAAGGGACAGGGTCAAGTCCTGGTTCAGGAGCAACTGGGTTAGCCGCAGGGTGAACAGACTGCGGTATTCGTCCCGAGCATGCATGCCCGCAGGCAGGGCTGATCGATAGGCGTCATATTCATCGATCAACTCCAGGTAATACTGGACCGCTCCGGTAAGCTCGTGAGCCAGTTCCCGTTCGAATCCGGCTAAAAACCTGTATTCCGATGGCCGGATAAAGGGATCAGCACCATCTCTGTCCTGGATGGAATCATAATATCCTGCTTCCAGGTTGCCCACCCCTCCCAGGAGGGAGGAACGGACCGAAGCACCCCAGACATTGAGACGGGGATAGATGGCCCTGCCCGAATACGGATCCATGCCTTCGGGCTCCTGCCAGAAACCGGAATAGCCGTACAGGGCCAGTTCCACCCCCTGAACCTGAGCGGAAAGACGGCCGGCGATCTCGCCATCCCGGAAGTAGCGGTTCGGGGCCATGTCGGTCATGACCAGGTCTCGGCCCACGATCCGGCCGGCACTGGGATTGTAGTAGGATAGCCGTTCACCGCTCACGAATTCCGACCCCTCGAACAGGGGCGTGTAGACCACATCCAGAGCCACCGCGTCCAGGAAAAAGCTGGTCCGGATCACGTTGGACGGTTTTTTCAGGTATTCATCGTTACGACCAATGAAAAAGGCCTGCCAGTCCTTGGGAAACAGATCATTGATGAATATCAGGTCACCGGTTCCCCAGGTGGAGACCATTCGCCCCAGCTTGACGTCCATGAAATCGGCCGGTGAAAATACCAGGCTGACATCCCGCAAGTCCACGGTCAGCTCATCGAGCACACCATCGGCCAGCAGATCACCCTTGAACTTGAAAAGCAGCCAGTCGAAATCCCGGTTTAACTCCAGCTGAAACCGCGCCTCACCAATGGAAAGGTCCTTTTCGTCCGCATCATTCCACAGCCGCAGGCCACCCCGGGCCTCGCCAAAACCGTTGACCTCGATGCCCAGGCTGTCGTACAGGCGATCCCCCAGGCTTGGCCCAGCCGACACCGGGGTGGCTACCAGCCAGGAGAGGCAGGCAAGCCAAACCAGAATGACCGATGTTGTCCTGTCCATGTCCCTGACCTCTACCTTCGCACTTCCCTGGGCGGCCGCCGCAGGTAGCGCTCGCTGAAGATACTGTCTTTCAGGCCTACATCGTATCGAATCGACTTGAATTCGGCAACTGTCGAGCCACCGGTATCCAGATCGCTGACCCGGGACCTGGTCACGGTGGGATGACCGTCGAAGACCTGGACCTCCAGAGCCTCCACCACCCGGTATTTCTTGCCGTTTTTATCCAGATACTCCGCCTTCATGGGCAGGAAGGTCTTTTTATCGATCCAGACCGTGTAGGACGAAAACTCCACGCTGTCCGGATCCTTGGGTGTGTTCTTCACCACATAATGGGTCGCCGTGGTCTCCACCAGCTCATGATTGTCCTCATTTACCGAGCGGCCGGAGACATCCTCATAGAGGAAGTGCGAGCCGACAAACGAGGTCCGCTTGTCCGAGGCAGCGATCCGCTTGACCAGGTCTAGGGCCGGCAGATAGAGCCAGCGGTCATCGTCCCGGTCGATGTGCTTGTGGACCATGAAGACCATTTTCCGGACATCGCTTGGTTTTTTGAAATAGACGAAAAAGTACTGTTCGCCGCCGTCCACCTTGTCCTTGCGAAGGATGACAAATTCCCTGGTCCTGGTCCTTCCCTGGCTGTCGGTGATGGTCATGGTCACCTCGGCCCGGCCGTCATCCCCGGCATAATAGGCCGCCAGGTTGGCCCGATCGATGATTTCGTCGATGGTCGGCTCTGCGGCAATGGCTGCCAGAGGAAGCAACAGGATCAGTAGAACAATGGTCAGTCTTTGCACTTTGGTATACATGATCGGTCTCCTTTTACTGGATAAATATTCTTTCCATTGGCTTGGCTCAGGCTGCTGCCTCTCTCTTCCGGCCGAACATCCAGCGCTGCAGCACGGTCAGCAGAGCAGGCAGAATCCAAAGCGTGGCCAGGCCGGAATAGAGCATGATGGATGCCAGAAAGATGCCCACTGTCTGGTACGGGACCAGCGGGGCAAAGAGCAGCGGCGTGAAACCAACCGAAATGACGATGGTGTTGCGAATGATGGCCCTGGCCGGTTCCTCGAACATCTCGCTGACGGTCGACTGCCAGTCGCCCAGCCGGGTCATGGTCATCCTGGCCCGCTGGAGGAAATGGATGGCAAAGTCGACTGCCAGCCCCAGGGTCAGGGAGGACAGCACGGCCACCGGCATGTCGTAATCCTTGCCGATCAGGCCAATGACCCCGTAAATGATCCCGATGGTGAAGGTGAGGGGGATCATGGCCAGCAGCCCCCATATCGGAGAACGGAACAGGACAGCCATCATGAGAAAAACCACGGCGAAGCTGGAGAGAAACGACTTGGCCATACCGGTGACCATCTGATTCTGCCAGACCACGTTGATGTAGGTGAGGCCGGCCCAGTCATGGTGCAGCTTCACCGGCGGCGGGTTGTCCTCCAGATAGCTTTCCACTGCTTCCACCACCCGCTCCATGTCCTTGTTGTCTCCGGAGCGCAACTGCAGCCAGATGTTTGCCCGAGTGTAGTCCGGAGTGACCAGGTGCCAGAGATCATCCGGCTTGTGGCTGTTCTGAAAGGAGATCAGGGCCTGGGCCACCCCGTTGACCGTCTCCGGAATAGTATAGTGTCCCGGATCGCCCTCGAACAGCTCCTGGTGCACCTTCTTCACCACATCAGCCACCGAGTTGGACTTGCCCACATCGCCCTGCTTGACCAGAAACTCCTGCAGGCCGGCAATATAGTTGAGCACGTCCGGGCGCTTGAAGATCTGCTTTTGGTTGCGGAGCTGGTCCAGGGTATCCAGGGCCAGGGACCAGTAATCGTAGCCTTTCTCGTCCTCCGGAGGCACCCTGTCCAGTTCTTCTTCCCAGATCGTGCTCAGCCTCTCAGCCATCTGTTCGGCGCTTTCACTGGAGGTGGCCGCCTCGCTGATGGTGGCCAGAATGCGGTCCCGGATCGCCGGCGCCTCGGCCAGTCGCTCCACCAGCTCCTTGCTCAACCAGTCAGCGGCTGCCTCGGTGGTCATCTCCTGTTCGTCGCCGGAGAGGACCAGAAAGGCCTCGTATGTTCCACCGAAATGACGATTGAGCACCTTGTCGGCAATACGGATCTCATGGGTTTTCTTAAACCATTTCACTGGATTATCATTGACCTGGATCATAGTGATTCCCACAATGCCGATGAGCATCACCACGATGTTGAAACCGATCACCAGCCATGGGCGCCTGGAGGATACCGAACCTATCCAGCGGAGGTGACGGTTGATGATATTTTTGTCAGCCTGGGGATCGGCCTGTTTCACTGCCCCGAAATTCTCCAGTGACTCCTCCTTCATCATCATCACATAGGCTGGAATAAAGAGGATGGTCAGAACCCAGGCCAGCATGATACCGATGGCCACGAAGATGCCAAAGGCCTTGACCGGCGGGATCGGTGTAAAGGCCAGGGAGGCAAACCCGGCCGCCGAAGTGAGGGAGGTGTAGAGCATGGGCATGAACAGGTGATCCATGACCCCCTCGATGGTCTTTCTCCGATCCCTGGTTTTCTGGTATTCATCAAAAAATTCCGAAAGGATATGAATGGAATCCACCACGGCGATCGGCATGATGAAGATGGGGATCATGGAACTCATGATATGGAGGGTGTTGCCGCTGCCGATCAACAGCCCCATGGTGGCAATCACCGTGCACATGGCAATGATCATTGGCGAGATGATCAGCTGGATCTTTCTGAAAAAGAGGAGCATGAGCAGAAAGATCATCAACATGGCCAGGGGAGCGGATATGGCCATCTGGACGAACATCTCCTTACCAAAAGTGTCCTCGGCCACCGGCAGGCCGGAGATATAGAACCGGTCATCTCCCCTGCCCAGCTCGGCGATCTTCTCCTTCAGGTTCCGGCTCAGCTTGTGGGCGAAGTCCTTTCTGCTCACCGGGATGTAAATGGCCATGGCCTTGCCGTCTTCTGAAACCAGGGTTCCCCGCAGGAGAGGATTGTTCAGGGCATTGTCCCGGATCTTCAGGGCCTCTTCCCTTGTCTTGGGCGGCTCTTTCATCAGCCATTCAAAACGCACCTGACCCAGGCCGGCCTGTTCGATATTGTCCACATTGTCCGGAGCGATGATATCCCGGCCGATGACCCGCCGTTCAGGATGTTTGGGATCGACCTGGGTGGCGGCGAATTTGGATAACTGATAGATCTTCTGCAGGGTTTCAGGGTTGAAGACACCATCCTGATCCTTTTCGTTGACCACGCCCAGGACCACCACATCGTGGAGCGAGAACTCCTTTTTGGTCCGATTGTGGAACACCCGGACAAACTCGTCTTCCTGAAGCATGTTTTCCGGATCCGTATCGACGTGCACCCGGACGATCAGTGCTCCGAGCACCAGGGTCATGATGACCATGACCGCCGTGACCACTTTTGGTCTGTTCAGGGAAAATTGGATAGCACTCTTGCCGAATTGCATCTGTCTCTCCTCAACTGGTTAACTCTTGGTCCTGTTCTCCGGCCGTGCAGAACAGCATCTGCAGGGTTTTCATCAGCTCGATGATCCGCCGGTCACTGATTCGGTTATAGATGAAGTTGGCCTCTTTGTGGAAATCAATGATTCCCTGGTTCCGTAGGATGGTGAGATGTTGCGATATATTGGCGTTGGTCGTCCTGATTTCCCGGTGCAGCTCCCCGACGGAAAGTTCCTGATCCTGGAGCAGGCAGAGAATCTTCAGCCTGATGGGATGGGATATCGATTTCAGAAGTCGGGAAAGGTCTTCGATCTGTCTGTACTCCATGTCTGACCCGCATCGATGGCATTTAATAATTAAAGAATTTAATTAAAAGCTAAATAAAAAAATGTCAAGCTCTCCTTTGAAAATATTTTTCCCTTCAGTCACTGTCGCTCCGGGCTGCCCGGATGGCGGAGATGATGGCTGAGGTGGAAACCTGGTGGCTGAAATCGATCCTGACCACCCGGCCGCCCGCCTGTTTCACCTCGGCCGCGCCGACGATCTCCTCTTCCGGCCAGTCGGCTCCCTTCACCAGGACATCTGGCCGGATGGCCCTGATGAGATCCAGGGGAGTGTGCCCAGAGAACAGGGTGACAAAATCCACGCATCCGAGCGCCGCCAGGACCCGAGCCCGCTCCTCCTCGCTGTTGACCGGCCGCCCAGGCCCCTTCAGGCTGCGCACCGAGGAGTCTGCATTCAAACCGACCACCAGGCAGTCCCCGCATCGGCGGGCTTCCTGCAGGTAGTGGACATGCCCCGCATGGAGGATATCGAAACAGCCGTTGGTGAAAACCACCCGGCTGCCCTGACCACGGATGGCTGCCAGCCTGGGCAGCAGCTCCGGCAGTGTGCAGACCTTGGCGCCGTCATCCCTGCCATATGGACGTTCACCTGCCGTACAGAACCGGGTCCGCAGTCTTTCAAGCAAAGCGGAGTCTAGACCGGCGACGATGGCCTCGTCCTTGTCCCCACCTTCGGCAAGGATCTTTCCATCCGGAGCCACGATCATGGAATGGCCGCCGAATTCGATACTTCCACTGATGCCGCAACTGTTGCAGGCCACCACAAAGACCTGGTTTTCGATGGCCCGGGCCCGAAGGAGGACACGCCAATGGTCGAGGCGGATCCGGGGCCACTGGGCTGAGACCGTCAGGACACGGCAGCCTGCAAAGGCCAGATCTGCTGCCCCGGTCGGAAACCGGAGATCATAACAGATCAGGGGGCCCACGGGCCCGAAATCGGTTTCCATGGGGCTGGGACTGCGGCCCGGCACAAAGTAGTGGTCTTCCTTCCAGTAGGCAAAAAGATGGTGCTTGCTATACCTGCCGGCAAGACCGGCCGGTCCGACGAGATAAAAGGTATTCTCCGGTCTCCCGCCGTGAACAGGGCCGAGCAGAGAGCCGCCGATCCAGATCTTCAGTTCTCCTGCCATCGCCTGCAGCTCGGCCAGCAGCCAGTCGGTCTGCCGTGCCAGCCGTTCCAGGTGCGGGTAGGCGAAGCCGGACCCCCACAGTTCCGGAAGCAGGACCAGGGTATTTTCCCTGGGCTGCAACAGGGACAGCAACTTTCGCACAGTGGCCAGGTTGGCCTCTCCATCGGCAGGCCGGACCGCGAACTGGAGACAGGCGGCCCGGGGAAAGAGTTCAGGTCCCATCGATCCGTTTCAGGCCGTTGGCGGCCAGTTCTGCCACGCTACGGGTTTCCAGGTGACCATCCACGTAGACCCGTACCGGGCTCGTGTCAGCAAGCAGCGAGACCATAGCCTCCCGCCACCGGGCCAGCCGCAGTTCTCCGACAGCAAGGGCCGCAAGGCCCCGCACTGTTCCGTCCCGGGAGAGGAGATACTGTCCCAGGTCCCCATCCATACCCCGGGCGAGAACAAGCTCCCGCCGCCTGACGCTCAGCCGCCATGCTCCCCAGAGCAGTCCCCGCTGGAGCACCTCGTGCTCGAGATAGTTGCCGTCCTGCCAGATCTCTTCCCCGTCTTCACGCATGTAGGAAAGAAACATGTGGATGTACTCTCCGGCCAGCCTCTTATGACAGGCCATGATCTCGGCCATGGACTCTGGTGCTCCCCAGCCTATACCTCCGGATTCGTCGTTCAGGCTCCACAGTAGCCTGCGCATGACGATTCTGGCCTCTTCCATATCCCGGGCAGCCAGCCGGGCCACGCTGCTGCCCATACAGCTGATCGCATGCCAGCGAACCAACTCATCGGCATGACAGATGGCGGAAAAGAGCGCGTTGATCACCGCTTTGGCCTCCATCCCAGCCAGCCGTTCCTGGATCAGTGGCAGATCTGGACCAGCCAGGAGGGCAAGGATCTCTCTTTTCAATCGGCGTCCGGACATGCCCGGTTCCTCCTTTCACCCTAATCCTGATCCCGGGGCGGGGTGAACGTTCGTTTGCCCAGCTCGGCATCCAGAAAGAACAGCCCGGACGAGTCGTTGCCAATAAGCCGCAGCTTGTCCACGATCTCTCCCACGCTGGCCTCCTCTTCCACCTGCTCGGTGACAAACCACTGGAGAAAAATCCTGGTGGCATGGTCTTTCTCGCCAGTGGCCACCTCCATGAGATCATTGATCAGGCTGGTGACCATCTGTTCATGCTCCAGAATATGTTCAAAGGCGGCCAGGGGGCTTTTCCAGCTGGCTGCCGGTTTTTCGATGGTGTCCAAAACGACCCGACCGCCCCGCTCGTTGACATAATCGTAGAACTTCATGGCGTGGTACAGCTCCTCCTGGACCTGTCCCCGCATCCAGGTGGCAAAGCCGGCCAGGCTCACCGACTGGAAATAGGATTCCATGGACAGGTAGAGATAACTTGAGTACAGCTCAGCATTGATCTGTCCGTTCAGCGCCTTCAGCATCTTTTTTTTCAACATCTTCCGCTCCTTTTCGGAAAACAGGCGGTCATGCCGGCCCTTGCTGGCGTTTTGCCGGCTCAGCAGCTATACTTTCAGCAGGGAGTTCCTGTTCTCCTTACCTGATTAATTGTTGTTTTTTGGCTCGGAACCTGTTTTGGTGAAAGCCTTGACCGCTAATCAGCAACCAGCAGACAGACCAACGATCAGCCATGCGACGAGTTGTCATCACCGGAATCGGCATCGTTTCACCCCTGGGTGACAGCACCAGGGAGGTAACCGAGTCCCTTCAACATTGCAGATCCGGCATAACCTATCAACCGGAATATGAAAAACTCGGCCTCCGATCCCGTGTCGGCGGCTTCACCCGGATCAGGCCCAAAGAACATATCGACAAGAAGACTCTCCGCTTCATGGGCGATGCCGCCGCCTATGGTTACATTGCCATGCGTCAGGCCATCGAGGATGCCGGCCTGGAGGAACGGGACGTCTCGAACCCGCGCACCGGCCTGATCATTGGCTCGGGCGGTACCTCGGCCGAAAACGTTGTGGCCACCGCCGATATCATGCGCAAACGGGGACTCAAACGCCTCAGCCCGTTCATGGTCCCCCGGACCATGAGCTCCACCGTATCCGCCGGCCTGACAGCACCCTTCAAAATCAAGGGCGTATGCTATTCCATTTCCTCTGCCTGTGCAACCGGCTCCCACTGTATCGGTGCTGGAATGGAGCAGATCATGCTGGGAAAACAGGATATCGTCTTTGCCGGAGGCAGCGATGAGGAGCACTGGACCCAGACATCCATGTTCGACGCCATGGGTGCCCTGTCGACCCGGTTCAACGATATCCCGGAACGCGCCTCGCGTCCCTATGACCTGAACCGGGACGGTTTCGTGGTGGCCAACGGGGCAGGCATGGTGGTCCTGGAAGAGCTGGAGCATGCCAGGAAACGGGGAGCGAACATCTATGCGGAAGTGGTGGGCTACGGCGCCACGGCCGACGGACACGAGATGGTGGCTCCGTCTGGGGAGGGCGCCGTCCGCTGCATGGCCATGGCCCTGGACATGGCGGCATCCCCGGTGGACTATATCAATGCCCATGGCACCTCAACGCCCATCGGCGACCTGGTGGAACTACGGGCCATCCGCAAGGTCTTCGGCGACCGGATTCCACCGATCAGCTCGACCAAGTCGCTTTCCGGCCACTCTCTGGGAGCCGCCGGCGTTCACGAGGCCATCTACTGTCTGCTCATGCTCAAGAAACAGTTTATCGCCGCATCGGCAAATATCGAGGAACTCGATCCCGAGGCCGAAGACATGCACATCGTGCGGGAGGTCAGGGAGGCGAGGCTAAAGACGGTTCTTTCCAACAGCTACGGATTTGGGGGCACCAACTGCTGCCTGATCTTCCGAAAACTCTGAGCGGTCCAGGCAGAGACCTGGAAAGCAGCCCGATCTCAAGGCCGCCTCAAGCCGCGTCTCCCTGCTGTTCATCGATCCGCCGCATTCCTTCCATGATCAATCCCATGAAACCACCGATCACCGGCAGGCCGAGTGCCTCGTCCGACAGGCCGGAGGTATAGACGAAACGGCCGGTTCCCCTGGCGAGAATGGCAAACAGGGCCTCTTTCCCCTCGAGGGGACCGTAACGGGCCTGCACGATTTCACCCTCGTTGAACAGGACCACGGCCCGGCCGTCGGCAAGTTCCAGATCGACCCGGCCGGTTTTCTGGCTGGAGTTGATCAGCTGAAACAGTTCCACGGCATTGATTTCTTCCAGTTTTCCGGACATGCCCGAGTTGATGGTGCCAGTCTTGTGAGCATTGGCCTGGGCGCGTTCGACCAGCATCCGATAAAAAAAGACCTGCAGCACCGGGTAACGGTTCAGAACATGCTTGAAGTCCTTGCTGCTCAGCATGGCCAGCCTGGTATCTGTCCGGGCGAGCACCGAGGTGGTGACCGGCTCACCGGAGAGGAGGCTCATTTCACCGAATATGTCGCCTACCCGCAGCTCTGTCAGCACCGTGTTGTTTTCCCCGATGATCGCCACCTCGCCCTCCAGAACGATGTAAAGGCTGTTGCCAGGATCTCCCTTCTGCAGCACCACACTGCCGGCCACATAAGGCTGCAGCTTGAGGAGCATGCCAAGCTCCCGCAGGTCATCGTCTTTCAGCGGCTCGAAAACGGTCAGGCTGCGGAGTACATCGAAAAACTTGTCGATCTTGCAAAGTTTCTCGCGCTTCTGGGCTGCCGCCAGCAACTTCATCTGCAGGGTGGCAAATTCCTTTTCCTTCTTGTACTCGAAGCGGATCAATCCGGCGCAGCCCCCACACTCGAACTTGGATTTCTGCGTGCCGCTCTGACTGTACCGGGCCAGAACCTGCTCCTCGCCGGTCGCCCTGATGATCTCCTGAACGAGCTTCAGGCAGGCCGGCTTGGCCTCAGGCACGGTCAATCCCATGTCGGCCACCCGAAACTCCTCGCCCACGTTGTAAATGGGACAGGCGATCTCTTCGGTGACCACGAAAATCGCGTTACGAAACTCCATAGCCCTGTTGTTTGCTTAGTTTGAGCGGCCGAAGACGAGATAGGCTAACACTCCCAGCACCACACAGCCCCCGAAGAGCACCGGCAACACCTTGCCTAGCTGCAGTTGATCGCCGATCACCAGGGTCTGCATATACTCGGTACCTGAAAACCACCACACCGCAATGATCAGTGCCTCCATGATCAGGCTGCGAACAAGCAGCTTGAAGACCTGATAGGCGACCAGGAGGCCGAAGGGAACAATGAACCAGGGATTGGTGAACAAGCCATGGATATCAACCTGCTCGATCTGGGCCGGAACCCCGGTGGAACGGATCAGTGCGCCCAGGTAGAGAAAAAGGGACTGGACCTGTGTCCAGCCTTCAGCTGCAAGAGCTCCCACATCCGGCATGCTTCAGCTCCTTTTCCACATTGTGCTGGGACCGGTTGAACACCTGAATGGCGCAATAGGAACCGCACATGGAACAGGTCGGTCCCTTGTCACTCAGTCCCTCCTCACGAAATCTGGCAGCCCGGGCCGGATCAAGGGAGAGCTCGATCTGTCCCTTCCAGTCCAGCCTGTTGCGTCGCCTGGCCATCTCATTGTCCAGTTCCATGGCACCGGGAATCCCTTTCACCAGGTCGGCGGCATGAGCGGCGATTTTCGAGGCGATGACCCCTTCGTGGACATCATCCACGTTGGGCAGTTTGAGGTGCTCGGCCGGGGTCACGTAGCAGAGATAATCGGCACCTGCGGCAGCAGCGATGGCGCCGCCAATGGCCCCGGTGATATGGTCGTAACCGGGTGCGATATCGGTTACCAGCGGCCCGAGTACGTAGAACGGCGCTCCCATACAGAGTTTCTTCTGCAGCAGGACATTGGCCCGGATCTGGTCCAGCGGCATATGGCCGGGCCCCTCGATGATCACCTGTACCCCTGCATCCCAGGCCCGCTGGGTCAATTCGCCCAGATGGATCAGCTCCTGGACCTGATTCCGGTCCGTGGCATCGGCAAGACAGCCGGGACGAATGCCGTCACCCAGGCTCAGGGTCACCTCGTGCTCCTTCAGGATGGCCAGCAGATCATCGAAATGCTCATAGAACGGATTTTCCTTGCGGTGATGGCTCATCCACTCCAGGATGAAGGAGCCGCCCCGGCTCACCACGCCCATGATCCGCTTCTGCTGGCTCAGCCGCTGTTGCAGGTGCCGATTGATACCGCAGTGGATGGTCATGAAATCCACCCCGTCCATGGCCTGCTTTTCAATGGTCTTGAACATGTGGTCGACAGTAACGTCCACGATGTCCTTTTTCTGCTGCTCCACGGTCTCGGCCACGGCCTGGTAGATAGGCACCGTACCCAGGGGAACCGGGCACCGTTCCAAGATTCCCCGCCGGACCGCATCCAGGTCACCGCCCATGCTCAGGTCCATCACGGTATCGGTTCCGGCCTTGACGGCCACCTCCAGTTTTTCCAGCTCAGCATCCAGACTGGCGATATCCTTGGAGGAACCGATATTGGCGTTCACCTTGGTCGAGGTGCCGGTCCCGATAGCCATGATCTTGTCGAAATCATGATGGCGGTTCTTTGGAATGGCAATGGTTCCCCTTGCCACTCCTGCGCAGAGGAGATCCACATCCAGGTGCTCATTACGGGCACAGGCCTCGAACAGGCTGGTCTTCCTCCCAGCCAGGGCATCTTCACGAATACTCATTCTGTTCTCCACACTGGTTGTCAGCCTGCCATTCCAGACTGAAACATCTTCCTATTTATCAGATACCACAATAAAAACATTGCATCGAATTATGGAAGATACCAGTGCATCCAAATTTCTGTCAATGTAAATCCGGCCGGCCAGTTCCCGGCCGGAACCGCCTCATCTGTCCTGCAGACCGCTGCTTACCGTCCGCAGGCCACCCTGTTTCAGCGGATGGACGGCTTGAGTTTCGCCGGCAACAGCTCGGCAATACAGGAAGAACGCCGATGATAGCCGAGCTTGTGCCAGGGCGGGATGATCGAGGCCCGCTGTTTGCAATGCATGTACAGCTTGTAGCTGTTGCCTCCCTTTTTCTTGGCCGCATACATGGCAACATCACCATGCCGCAGGATGGTATCCGGATCATCACCGTCCATGGGATAGATACTGATGCCGATACTGCAACCCAACTGGCAGGTTATGTCATTGATCTTCAGCGGCGTGGACAGCAGCTGAATGATTTTCTTTGCCACCTTGACCGCCCCCTGCACGGACTTGATCTTCTCCAGGAGGACCACGAACTCGTCTCCACCCAGGCGGCAGGCCATGTCGGTCGGCCTGAGAGTGACCGAAATCCGGCGGGCAAGCTCCTGCAGTACCTTGTCGCCCACATCATGACCATGATTGTCATTGATGGGCTTGAACTTGTCCAGGTCGATGAACAGGCAGGCCAGCATGGTCTTGTCCCGGCGGGCAAGGGCCACGGCGGCCGGCAGCCGCTCGTTGAAGTAGTTGCGGTTGGGCAGCTTGGTCAGGGCGTCGTGCTGGGCCTGATGGCGGTGCTCCTCCTCTTCCCGCTTTCTTCCCGAGATATCCTGGAAAACGATCACGCCGCCGCTGACACTGCCGTTTTCGAAGGTAGGGGTGCTGTGACAGTCCACAGGTACGGCTGCCCCGTTTTTTCTCTTCAGGAAAACGTCTTCGAACGAAACCGTCTCCGAGGTTACCTGTTCCGCCTGAAAATAGGGGCAGCAGTCGATATCAAACCTGCCGGTGGAGGATTCGGAGAGGAGGAAAAACTGGCGGTAGAGCCCTCCCCAGAGCTCCTCTTCCCGGTAACCGAGGATCTTCAGGGCGGTCGTGTTGACAAAGACGATCCGTTCCCGCCGGTCCACCGCGCAGATGCCATTGGCCGTGGCATTGATGATCTTCTCATACCGCCTGATCAGCCGGGCCTGCCTTTTTCTGTGCTGGTACTCGGTGAGGAAGTACCTGATCTTGTTCCGCAGCACATTGTACTGGAACGGTTTGCCGATATAGTCATCCGCACCGGCAGCGAACAGCTCGTCGATGCGCTCTGTATCGTCCCGGCCGATGATCATCAGGATGGGTGGACAGTCATCAAGCTCCTCCTGGATTTCCTGGCAGAGAACCAGGCCGTTCTGGTCCGGCAGGTCGATATCGAGCAGGATGAGGTCGACAGCCTGTTTTCTGACGATCTGGAGGGTCTTCCGGGAATCATCCGAATCAACGACCTCATAGCCGGCATCCTCCAGCACATGACGCAGCAGTATCCGGACGATGTTGTCGTCATCCACCACCAGGATGAGGGACTTTTCCTCAGGTTTCATTAACCTCCCCGAATAATCTCAGAACCGGTCACTCGCAACTCTTCTGTATTCTATCACCTCGAAAAATCAAATTCCAATGGAAGCGGAAAATTCCTGGTCCGGGTGGGACGGTTCTCCGGTCGGGAAACGGCAGGCGACACCGGGAGGCGGCACCCTGCCGACGGTTGATGGCAGATGCGGTGGATGGCCTCAGGGACGCCTGGGAATCAGCTCCTTGAAGTACTCGATGGAGGGATAGCGGGCCGAATATCGGACCGGTTTCCTGCTGCTCGGCCTGGCCACGAACACCAGCCAGCCCATGCCGTAGATCTCCGCCGATCTGAGGACCTTTTCGGTGTCGTCTGCCAGCAGGGTCCTTTCCCTGTCAAACCCCAGCATCTCCTCGAGCCTGGCCCAGAAGGCCGGGTCCTCCTCCTTGGCCAGGCCAACCTCGGCTGCACAGACGATTCGGTCGAACCAGGGGCCGATGGCGGTCTTGTCCAGCTTGATGGAGAGGGTCCGGAAATGGGCATTGGTGACCAGGTAGAGTTTCTTGCGCGCCCCCAGGCAGTATTCCAGAAACTCGATTACATAGGGATGCACGCCGATCAAGTGATTGACCCGGATCTTCAGCTCCGGGATGTCCAGGCCAAGCTCATGGGACCAGTACTCCAGATCGGTCCATTCCAGGGTGTTTTCCACCTGCCTGTAGCGGTTGAGAAGTTCCTCCTTGGCCTCTTCCACCGAGATGTCATGGAGCAGACTGTAATGCTCGGGCACGTACTGTTCCCAGAAATAGTCATCGAAGTGCTTGTCCAGCAGGGTGCCGTCCATGTCGAGGAGCACCGTGTCGATGCGTTCCCATTCCAGCTGGGGCAGGATTTTTTCAGGATAGTCTCTCATGGCATAACCGGCAGGCAGGATCTCTTGCGCTTACGATTCGAGAAAATCTAACACAGTATCGATCAGTCCGAAAGGGTCTTCCTGTCCCTGCAGGGAGACAACGAGCCGGTTGTCAGGGGTCAACCTGGCCTCGGGCCTGGCTGCCTTTCTGTGTTTCTTCTTTTTCCCGGCTGAAGGGGTAACCAGTGCCAGGATCTTCTCGGGCCGAACCGGCCCCCGGTCGATAAAACTGAAGACCACCACCCTGTCTCCCTGTTCCAGCTTGGATATTCCCAGCCGCCGCAGCCGGTATTTCAGGCCGATCATCCTGAACAGGGTGCGGGCCTCGGGGGGGAGCGGCCCATACCGATCCACGAGTTCCTCCTCCAGATCGCCGAGCGCCTGGGGATCTCTGTTGCCGGCAGCGGAAATACGACGATAGAGCTGGTACCGCTGCCCGGTTTCCTGTACATACTGGTCCGGCAGGAAGGCAGCCACCCTGAGCTTGATTTCCGGATCCAACTCGGCCAGCCGGTCGGGTTCCTCCCCACTCTCGCTGTTTTTCAGTTCCTTGACCGTGGCCTGGAGCAGTTCCAGGTACAGGTCATAGCCCACCGCTGCGATATGGCCGGACTGGGAGACTCCCAACAGGTTGCCGCCCCCCCGGATCTGGAGGTCGTTCATGGCCAACTTGAACCCGCCGCCCAGCTCGGAGCAGTCCATGAGAGCCCGCAACCGCTGCTTGGCATCCCTGGTGAGCCCCTCCAGCGAGGGGACCAGGAGATAGGCATAGGCCTGTCTGGTCGAGCGGCCCACCCGTCCCCGCAGCTGGTAGATATCGGCCAGGCCGAGATGATCGGCGCGGTTGATGATAATGGTATTGGCATTGGGGATATCGAGGCCTGATTCGATGATCGTGGTACAGACAAGGACATCGATCTCGTGATTGATGAACCGGACCATGACCTCCTCGATCCGGCTGCCCGGCATCTGGCCGTGGGCCACGCCGACCCGCGCCCCGGGCACCAGGCGGGCAATCCGCTCCGCTATCCTGGAAATGGTCCGCACCCGGTTGTGAACGAAAAAGACCTGCCCGTTTCTGGCCAGCTCCCGGCTGACAGCCTCGCGAATGACCAGGTCGTCGAACCGGGCGAGAAATGTCTTCACGGCCTGCCGCTTCCGTGGCGGCGTGGAAATGACCGACAGGTCACGGATGCCGAGCAGGGACATCTGCAGAGTACGGGGAATGGGGGTAGCGGTCAGGGTGAGGACATCAACGGCTGCCCGCAGCTTCTTGATCTTCTCCTTGTGGGTCACCCCGAACCGGTGCTCCTCGTCCACGACGAGCAGACCGAGACGGCTGAAACGTACATCCCGGGAAAGGAGGCGGTGGGTTCCGACGACCAGGTCGAGTCGTCCTTCGGCGAGGTGACGGATGATCTTTTTCTGTTCACTGCTGCTTCGAAACCGGGTCAGGCAGCCCACTTCCACTGGAAAGGAAGCAAACCGATCCCGAAAGGTGGCCGCGTGCTGCTCGGCCAGCACCGTGGTCGGCACCAGGACAGCCACCTGAAAACCATCCTCGATGGCCTTGAACGCTGCCCTGACCGCCACCTCGGTCTTGCCGTAGCCCACATCACCACACACCAGTCGGTCCATGGGCCGCGCACTGGTCATATCGGCCAGCACATCCTCAATGGCTGTTGCCTGCCCCCTTGTCTCCTCGTAGGGAAAGGATTCTTCCAACTCTCGAAAAAAGGTACCAGGCGGAGAAAAGGCGTGCCCGGACCGGATGGCGCGCCGGGCATAGATCTGGATGAGCTCGTTGGCCACCTCCCACACCGCGTCGGTGACCTTTTTCTTGGTGGACCGCCAGTGATCCGATCCCAGGCGATCCAGACGGGGGCGCTCCTCGCTCAGCCCCTGGTAACGGCTCACCAGATGGAGACGGTCGACCGGGACGTACAGCCTGTCGCCGTCCCGGTACTCGATGAGCATGAAATCACCCCTCTGGCCGGCAAACTCCATGTTCAGCAGTCCCTGAAAACTGCCCAGGCCATGGTCGCGGTGGACCACCACGTCATTGACCTGCAGGTCGTCCAGCCGGACAGGCTCCGCCTCGGAGGGTCGTTTGCCCCTCCGTCCTGTCCGGGGCCCGATGCGCTTTTCCCCGAACAGTTCGGCGGCCGACAGGACATGACACTTTTCCCTGTCAAGGTCGAACCCTCTGGACAGGGGATGATCCACCAGATGGAGAGCCTGCTTCCCGGCCAGAACGGACAGGTGCAGCGGCGGCCGGATGTGGGTGGTGGGAATCCGGTATGGTTTGAGCATTTCGGCAAAGTGACCGGCCTGTTTTTCCGAACGGCAGGCCAGAACGATGGTCTCCTTGCGTTCCAACCACTCAACCAGCCGATCCACCAGGGGGGCTAGAACGCCCCGCCTCCGCCGCTGCAGGTCGATCTCCTGCCTGAGCAGGCCATGATCGCTGCTGGCAACGGTGACCCTGGGAAGCCGGCTGTCCGGATCAGGAAGGGGACAGAGATTGAGCAGCGGCCCACCGGCCAGGATCCGTTCAACTTCATCCGGATCGAGAAAGAGACGTTCCGGCGGCAGGACAGCCAGGTCGGCTGCCGTGGCTTCGCGGTGATTGACCCTGATCCGTTCCGTCACCAGATCCATCTGCTGCCGGACCGAAGGTGGGTCCATGACCGCCATGATCGTCCCGGCAGGCAGATAGCTGAACAGGGTCTCTACCCCTGGTCGCTGATAGAGCAGGGGCAGACAGAACTCGATGCCCGGAAATCGGACCTGCTCCCTGAGCTGTTCGAGCAGGTGCTCCTTTCCGCTCTCCGGACCGGCGAGCTCGTTCCGGCATTGTTCCAGCCAGGCCGGCCATTGCCCGGCTCTTTCACCTGCCGGAAAGAGGATATCTGTTGCCGGGAGGAGGATGACCTCTTCCAGCTCTGCCTGGGATCGCTGGCTGACCGGATCAAATACCCGAATGGACTCGACCAGGTCACCAAAAAAATCCAGCCTGATGGGCCCGTGCACGGCCGGGCTGGCTGGAGGGGCGTAGAGATCGACTATTCCGCCCCGGACAGCGAAATCGCCGGGATGCCGGACCAGATCGCAGCTCTGGTAACCGAGACGGACCAGGGTGGCGATCAGTTCCTCCCGGTCTGTCTCCTCACCGGCCATGATCAGCTCGCAGCTGTCCGCCAGTACCTGTGCAGGCAAAATGCGTCTGAGCAGTGCCTCGGCCGAGGTCAGGACGATGACCGCCCTGTCTGCCTCGCCGAGACGGTAGAGGGTTGCCAGGCGGGTGGCCACGGTGGCCGGATCAGGCGAGAGCGGCGTATAGGGCGGAATCTCGAAAGACGGGTAGGAAAGGATCTCTGCATCCGAAAACAGCTCCAGGTCCTGGCCCAGGTGGGCGAGCTGCTCGTCGGTGGGCAGGACACAGCACACGGGCCGCTCCAGCCCGGCAACCAGCCGGGCCAGGAAGAGGGCACCGCTTCCGCCGCGCAGACCGCAGACATCAAGCCGCTCCTCCCCCTGGCGGAACCTTTCGATCAGGGAGCGCATATCCTGCGCAGGCTGTCCGGCCGGGGCTGCGCCTAGAAATAGCCGCCCATGGCAAAGTCCCAGGTGGCGTCCTGATCTCCCTCCTGCTTGTCCAGATTGTATCCCCAGACCAGCCGCAGGGGCCCCATGGGAGACAGCCAGCGCACTCCGACACCGGCGGATTTCTTGATCTCGCCGAAGTCCCAGTCCTCGTCTACCCCGTAGACATTGCCGAAGTCGGTGAAGATCACCCCGCGCAGGCCGGCCTCCTTGAGCAACGGAAAGACGAATTCGATATTGGCGTACCACATCTTGTCGCCACCGACCCGGTCACCGGTCTCGGGATCAATGGGGCTGATGCTGGTGGACTTGAATCCGCGGATGGAGTTCATGCCACCCAGGTAGAAATGTTCATACACCGGCAACTTGTCGTCTTCATTCTCAAAGGCCTGGCCGGCTGCGGCCTTGACATGGAAAACCGTATCCAGGAACAGCGGAAAGTACCAGCTGGTATATCCCTCCACCCGGGTAAACTGGGCATCGCCGCCCAGAGGACCGCCGGCGTACTTGACGCTGAGACTGTGCTTGGAGCCCTTGGAGGCGTCGAACAGCCGGTCCCTGGTATCCCGAACCAGGGTGAAACGGACCGCACTGGTGATATTGATATCCATGGACTTGCGGATGGCCCAGGAGGCGTCTTCCGAAACATCGCTCAGCGTGGTGTCGCTCCAGGTATATCCATAGTAGATTCGCCATTTTTCCCAGAGATAATGGCCGAACCGGACTCCGCCGCCGTAGGAGTCCTTGGTGTAGTCGTCATAGACCCGCCGCCAGTTGAAGAGATCGATTCCGGCCGAGACATCGGAATCAAAGATGCGGGGATCGGTGTAGGAGAGGTTGAACCGGCTGGTCACCCCGCTCAGATGGGCCTTGAGAGCCAGCCTGGTCCCCATGCCGAGAAAGTTGTTCTCCGAGATCTCTCCCATGACCATGACATAGTCCGAAGACGAGTACCCGGCACCGATGGAGAACTGTCCGGTGGATTTCTCCTTGACCTCGACGATCACGTTCATCTGATCTTCGTTCATAGTGGGCTGGGGAGTGATCGAGACCTCCTCGAAATAGTTGAGCCGTTGCAGCTTCTGGGTGGAACGCCGGATGGCCCGGGAATCGAAGAGTCCGCCCTCCTTGACCAGCAAGTCGCGGCGGATGACATTGTCCCTGGTGCGGGTGTTGCCCCGGATCTCGACCCTGTTGAAGTAGACCAGCGATCCCTTGTCCACGTGCAGGGTGATATCCACCCGTTTCCCACTGGCCGACTTTTTGATATCCGGGGTGATCTCGGCAAAGGCATATCCATGCTCGGAATAGAGATCAGACAGGCGGAGGGTGTCTTCCCGCAGTACCTGGCGGTTGAGGAAGGGTTCCTTTCGGATCTTGAGCTTGGCCAGCAGGGTTGCCTTGTCCTCGATCAGGTCACCCTGGATATCCACCGTACCGACCCGGTACCGGGGACCCTCCTCGATGGGAAAGGTGACGAACAGGTCTCCCCCTTTCTCTTCCACAACAGGTTCGCCCACCTTGGCCTCGATAAAGCCGTGGTTGTGGTAAAAGGCGCCAAGCCTGGCCGCGTCCTGCCTGAGGACATCCATCTTCAGCAGGCCAGACTCGGTGAGCCAGGAGAACAGGCCCCAGGTACCGGTCTGGATGACATCTTCCAGGTCGTCGCTGTCAAAACTCTTGTTGCCCTGAAAGGTGATCTTCTTGATGGACATCTTTTCACCCTCTTGAACGACGAAGCGCACCTCGACCCGCTCCTCGGAGGGATAGCTCAGTTTGGCGCTGACCTTGGTCCGATAATAGCCCTTGGATTTGTAGAGTTCCCGGATCCGCTGGACCGCATTGTTCAGCCGGGCCGGATTGAGAATGGTGTTTTCCTTGATATTGGCTGCCTCCCGTACCTCCTCTTCCTCGATCTCGTCGGTGCCGCTGATGACGATCCTGCTGATGAGGGGTTTCTCCTTGACCCGGAAGATGATGACCTTACCCTTGTCCGTGTCTTCGGCCTCGATCTCGACGTTGTCGAAATAGCCCATGGCAAAGACCGCCTTCAGGTCCTGCCGGAGTGTTGCCGGATCGTAGAGATCGCCGGGTTTGGTCTTGATCTGGCGGAGAATAGCCCCGGAATCGATCCGTTCATTGCCTGCCGGAGCGATGGAGGCGATGATGAAGGAGGAGTTGGCATATGCCAGGGCGTCGCTGACCGCATCGGTCACGGCCTGGTCCAAATCGGTGGGAAACTGTCCCTGACGGAAGGCGGCGTGGGGTGTTGCCGGACTCAGGACATCAAAGACCTGCAGATCGATGGAAAACTGTTTACCGGCCACGGTCAGACTTCCGGCCGCCACATAATCGTACCCGCTCTGTTCGGCGACCGCGCTCAAACGCGACGGTCCTGGCGGCCATTCCCGGTCATAGCTGACCAGCTTCTCGGCCTCGGACCTGGATATCATCTGCAAGCCTTTTGCGGCCAGGGCCTGCTCCATGGCCGCGTCCACCCGGAGGGCAAGGTCTTGCTGGGCGGCGTTGATCTTCAGCGGCAAAAAGGCCGTGTTCTGCTCAAGAGCGGCCCCGGGCTGTGCACTGAAACAGAGAAACAGCATTACAGCGAAACAGATAGTATAAGTAATGACAGCTGACTTGGCCGGCCTGCCTGACTTGCGATGCATGCAATCCACCCTGTAGATTCTGAAGTTGAACGGTAACTTCCCAAAAATTAAGCCTTTCAGGGCATATGGCCCGAATTGCAGCCCATTATGCCATGTTCGGGAAGATTTGCAAAGTCAAAACCCGGCCGGAAGATGGGCAGGATCGAGCAATTCCGCCACCCTGTCGTGGAGCTGGGCTGCCAGCGCCTGCTTGTCCCGCATCTTGTACTCGGCAGTGGGGATCGGCCTACCTACCCGGATGACGATCTCGCCAGCCCTGGCCAGCAGTTTCCCCTTGGGCAGTACCTGGTGGGTACCGTTGAATCCCAGGGGTACAACTGGAACCCCGGCCTTGATGGCCAGCATGATGGCTCCACTCTTGAAGGGCTGCAACGTGCCGTCCGGACTGCGGGTGCCCTCCGGAAAGATCAGGACCGAGATGCCTTCCCTGATCCGCTGGGCCGCCTCGTTGAGACTTTTCAGAGCCCTGCGGCCGTGGGACCGGTCGATGGGGATATAATCGGTCTCCCGCATGACCCAGCCGAAAAGGGGGATCCTGAAGAGCTCCTTCTTGGCAATCCACCTGAAATCATGAGGAAAATATCCCTGAAAGGCATAAATGTCAAACTGGCTGCAATGGTTGCCGACAAAGATGTAGGTCTGTTCCGGATCAAGGTGTTCCACTCCTTCCACCCGCACCTTGGCGCCGACAATGGCGCAGATGATCCTTCCCCAGTACCTGGGAAAGACCTGGGCCTTTGGTTTGGAGCGCCGGCCGACCTTCAGGTCGATGATGGCCAGGACACAGACCACGAAGGTCATGGGAGGAATGAGCACCAGGGCCAGAAGGCTCCGCATGCATTGCAGGGGCGACACGGTCAGTTCCTATCCAGCAGATCGTAAAAGGGTGAGGTGGAATCCTCATGAATCGAGTTGAGCAGTTCCATGGGTCTGTTACGGAAATCCTCCTCCAGCTCGTTGGTACCGAAATACTCTTCGTTGAAGGTCGTGATGAGATTAAGATGGCCCCAACGGGTCAGGTAATAGATCACCAGCCTGGGCAGGGTGGTGAAAATCGTCTCGGCCGGAAAAGGATCCTGGAAACTTGACTGCAGTAGCTTTGCACAGGAAAGGGTCTGGGATTTATAAAAATTCTCCAGGAACATGAGCTCAGGAGGCAGCCGGACCGTGATACCGAACCAGTTAAGCCCCCTGGCCAGCCGCTCGAGGAAATATTTTCCGGAGCGGACCACCGGATAGGGAACATAGATTTCTTTGGGCCGGCTCAACTCCAGATATGACCGGATGGTCAGGATCAACTCGTCCAGCGGCACCGGTTTCCGGTCCACGAAATGGTAAGTCTGCCTGCTGAACTCCCCCCTGTTTTCCAGGACATGATGGACAAAGTAGGGCAGTTTGTTGGCATTGGTATACGAATGCTTCACCCCTTTCTTGGTGAAGAGAAAGGGCATCGATTCGTCGGCAATGGTGAAGAACAGCCGATGGAACCCCTGGATCTTGTGATCATGCTCTCCGTAGACGATGGCCAGACGGATCACCGTGTAGTCCAGCCCATACCGCTCGCCCATGTGCTGCAGGGTGTGCTCGGCCATCAGCTTGGACTTGGCATAATTGTTCAACGCCTCCGAGAGAGGCAGCCTGTCCTCCTCGGTCAGGTTCTCGCCAGACGGCAGGGTGGATGCCGAGCTGATATGGATGTAAGGTATCTTCAGGGCAGTGCAGGCCCGGGCCAGGTTGACGGCGCCCAGGTAGTTCACCTCAAAGGCGAGTTGGGCGTCACTGTCCAGGGCAGCCATGGCCGCGTTGATAACGAAATCCGGCTTTACCCTCCGCAGGTAGGTCTTGATATCCACGGAGTTCCGTATGGAGAGTTTCTTCGAGCTCGGGGCCCGGATTTCGATCTCATCGGGTGTCCTTGTCTTGAAATAGTGGGCCAGCGTTCCACCGATCAGACCTGAACCACCGATCAGAACCCCTTCTCTTCTGGAACGGATTTCTATGGATCCGGTTTTGTTCGTACTGGAGTTCTTGCTCATGACAGCAGGTTCGGGGCATGGGAATCTCGAGACACTCAGCTTCCGTTTTCCGCCACGGTCTGGCTTTCTGCATGGATCCGGCCCGTCGACCTGTATGGCAGACAGACATCCTCCTGTTTACCGGGCATCCGCGCAGGCGGCAATGGCCTGACAAAGCACTAGTCAGGATTCCCGCATATTCGTGGGGCGCTAATATACCACAACCCCGCATTGCTCCACAAGGTTAAAGGAAAAGAAGGAGAAGAAGAAACTCAGGCTGGGCTCGGCCCCTGACTGTATCCTTATAGCGACAGGAAATCCAAGCCCAAGGAAGGGCGCTAGGGGCAAGCATGGAGAAATATCGTTTTCGAAACCGGAAATTCAGCTGGTGCAACAAATTGCGCCGGCCGACTCTTAGCCTGCAAGAGCTGCCGCAGCATACTAACAACAAACTGGAAAGCTTATACGTCCAACTTGATTACTGCATGGATGGTCCAGAGACAACGGTATAAAAAGCCCTCCTCCTGAACAAAGAGGGAGGGCTTTGTTCAAATTTCGGTATGTTACCTGGGCTGTGGCGGTCCCCAAGTGAGCTGTGCCTACCTGCTAAAAGATCAGGAGCATTGCTGCCACTCCCTATACCGCTGAATGTACTGGCGGACTACCTCCTGCCGGTCGATACCGAGATGTCTGGCATACAGGGTCACATACCCGCGGACGTAAACCAGGGCTGGCAGCAGGTCGTACTGCTCGGCCTCGATATTTCTCAGGTGCCTGATATTGATCTTTGTATCACTGGCTATCTCTTCGATGGAGATGTTCAATTCTTTCCGTATCCGCCTCAGTTGCGGACCGCTAAATTCGAACCTCTCCTGTTCAAACTCTTTATCATCCTGAACTGGTGGTATTGTGACGGCCCGCTTTTTCAGATCGCTATACACTGCTCCCAGTTTCATAGAAAGACTCCTTTGACTAGCAGAATGAGCGCCCGGGCAGACAGCGCTCTGCATTTTCAGGCCCTGCGGGGAACCTTTCCTTCCACTCAGTACCGCCCGCCCGTGGAACCTGATGGGTACAGCTGTTTCCTCAAACAACAATCAAGCAACTTCAGTGCCAGACAGTAAAGAATCGGTAAAAATGTGCTTGGTTGACCGCCGCCCATCTCTGCCGAAAATTTCTTTACGTCGGCAAAACCGACCCTCTATCGGGAGGTTGTCCCGCGACCCCTTCCTGTTAGCTCTTACCCAATACCGGAAGAAATAATCACGCCGGCCACCATTCACTGTCCATATTTCACACACACCGTGTTTGACAGGGCTAACCAGCAGGGAAAACCGAAGAATATTGTCGCAAAAACCTGACAAAAAATCCGAGAATATTCTCCCGTTGCAAGAGACAAGAAAGAAAGCACATATCCAACTTACCGAAAAAACATTACTCTTTTCCGGACAAAAAAAGATGCGCCGCCTGTTCCTCCTGGAACGAGAATTGGACATACAACCAGTTGGGAGCCGACAAGCCACCGTGCTTTGAAGCGAGGGCGAGACAAACCTTACCAAATCTTTCCCGTGTAATCCCGGCCCTGCCTTTCTCCACCCCACTCTCGCGTGCTATAGTGGACGTTAATCGACAAAACATCTGACACTGCCATATCCGGTACATTTTCCAGAGCGTTACATGCATGAACCCCTGCCATCCATGTCAAAAGACGAGCTTCAGGCCATACTCGACAGGATGGTCGACACATACTATCGCGTTGATCTCAAAGGAAAACTTCTCTATCTATCTCCGTCGATCACCGATCTCATCGGTTACGAGCCTTCCGAGATACTTCACAGGCAGGTAACAGAGTTCTACTGGGACAAAAACGACCGGAAGACCTTCCTCCGCCTGATTGCTCGCACGGGAAAAATTTCAGGATTCGAGACCCGGCTACGCCACAAAAATGGACACCCTGTCTGGGTTTCGGTCAGTTCACACTATTTTCTTGCCTCAGATGACACCCCGCTGGGTATAGAAGGTTTTATCCGCAACATTTCAGATAAGAAGCACAACGAGACAGCACTGCGCCGGGAAACCGAGGCCAGGGCCAAGGCCTTGAGCAAGGTGGAGCAGAAAAACAGGGAAATCGAGGAGGCAAACATCGCCCTGCAAGTGTTGCTGAAACAGCAACAACAGAGTCAAGCAGAAATCAGGGAACAGATCTCGGCCCACCTGCAGGACCTGGTCTTTCCGTATCTTGGTCTTCTGGCCAGGACAGAGCTCGACAACAGACAGAAAGATTACCTGGACATTATTCATTCCAATCTGGAGCAGATTAGCGACCAACTGGTCAGTAACCTCCGCAACCCGCTTCTCCGGCTCACCTCCAGGGAAATCCTGGTGGCCGACCTGGTCAGACAGGGAAAAACATCGAAAGAAATCGCTTGGCTGCTCGGCCTTTCGCCCCGGACAGTGGAATCATATCGCAACAGCCTGCGAAAAAAACTGGGGCTGAAACAAAAAAAACTCGGCCTCCGAGCGTACCTGCGGAAAAACTTCTCTCCAGCCTGATCTCCCTCCACTAGCCTGTATCGTGCTGAATACACACAGATTCAGCAAGTTGCCCTTCCGCAGCGCTGACAAAACACTGTATTTCGACCAGTATTTTACCTCCACTTTTGCCATGTTGACACACCAACGACCTTTTCCGGATACTACTTGAAACAGAAGCAGACGACCAGGAACTAGCGTGCGGTCTTAGACGGGCTGCCTGAACTCCATGTTGAGGACCTGCTGCTCCGGAACAATGCCGGACAGACAGGAGCAAGACAGGCAATCTATGTACCATATTGATCATTACAGGAGCTCAACTGGAATGAAAGGAGGAATTATGTTCTGGAATAGACTGTCGCTTTTTACGCAACTGACTATCGGTTTTCTGGCGGTTATCCTGATGATCAGCCTGCTTGCCGGAGCGAGCTACCTGGGATTGCGACAGGTGGACACCAACACCAGAGAGGTCGCCGAGGCAGGCAAAATCTCCAAACTGATCCAAACCGTGGAGATCGAACATCTCAACGGCATCGAAAAAATTCATAGCTTTCTGCTGGATCCCACGGCAGCAACCTTCAGGGCCAAGACAGATCCCCGTCATTGCAAACTGGGCCAGTGGCTGTACAGTGATCAGCGACTTCTTGCCGAAAAAACTTTTCCAGGCCTGCTGATTCCCCTCAAAAATCTGGAAGAGGCCCACGAGAAACTCCACCGGGCCATCGCGGCCATGCAGGATGCCCTGCTCGAAAGCCCATCGAGAGAGGCTGTCCAGTCCCGCCTGCTTGACATCCACAATTCAAGCCTTCTCCCGAGCCTTGCCCGGGTCCAGGAAGCCTTTACCACCATCCGGAACCTGGCCGACCAAAGGGTCCTTGCCGGTCAGGAAAAGTTGCAATCCACCATCAGGTCCTCCAGCCGCAGGGGCTGGATTATCGCCCTGGCTGTCACTCTTCTTGCCAGCCTGTTCATAATGCTTTTCATCCGCTCACTGAAAAAACAGATCAGCAAGGACATCCAATTTGCCCGCCGCCTGGCAGCCGGCGATTTCACTGCCCAACTGGAGGTGATACGCAGAGACGAGATCGGCCAGCTCTCCAGGGCCATGGAGCAGATGCGAACCACCCTGAACCGCTCCCTGGGCAAGATCGTCGAACAGATCGTCGGCCTGTCCGTGATCTCCACGGAGCTGACCATGGCTGCTGAAGAAATGTCAGGGGGTGCTGAGCTCTCGTCTGACCGGGCCGATATGGTCGCTGCTGCCACCGAAGAGATGAGCGCCAACATGCAGACTGTGGCCATGGCCAGCGAACAGGCTGCCGGAAACGTCAACATCGTTGCCACGGCAGTGGAAGAGCTGACCGGCACGGTACGGAAAATCGCCCAGGACACGGAGGAGGCAAGGCAGATCACTTCCGAGGCGGTCTCCATTGCCCGCTCTTCTTCCCAGAAGGTCAACAGCCTGGACCATGCTGCCGGTGAGATCAGCAAGTTCACCGAGGTGATCACCGAGATCTCGGAACAGACCAACCTCCTGGCCCTGAACGCGACCATCGAGGCGGCCAGAGCTGGAGAGGCTGGCAAGGGGTTTGCCGTTGTAGCCAACGAGATCAAGGAACTGGCCCAGCAGACTGCAGCGGCCACCCAGGAAATAAAGGACAAGATCGCAGCCATCCACGGCTCTACCAGCGAAACCGCGGACGAGATCTATCAGATCACCGAGGTGATCGAAAATGTCAACGAGATCGTCGGCTCCATCGCCGTGTCCATCGAAGAGCAGACGACAGCCACCGGCGAGATAGCCGACTATGTCAACCAAGCGGCGGCAGGTATCAGCGAGGTGAACGAGAACGTCTCCCAGGCCTCGGCTGTCTCGGGCGAGATCGCATCGGACATCAGTGAAGTGAGCAGGATCGCCAAAGAGACCAATGTTGCCTCCATCCGCGTGAAGGAAAGTGCGGATCAGGTAGCGGCAGCGGCCACCGGTATCAAGGATGCCCTGAACGACTTTACCCTGGCTGGTCAGCTGGAGAGCGGAGAAAAGCGGCAACCAGATACGCTCCCAACAAGCCCGGCAAATCAGCTGGTCCCCTGGAGCACGAACCTCTCCGTGGGAATAGCGGAACTGGACGAGGACCACCGTCACCTGGTCGAACTGGTGAACAGACTTTACGCCACCATGAAAGGTAAGCGGGGGAAAGAGGAGATAGGTTCGATCCTGGACGACCTGATCCGGTACACGGCCGACCATTTTGGCCGTGAAGAAAGGCTCTTTTCCAAGTATGGTTACCCGGACAGTGAACGGCACAACCGCATCCACCGCAAACTCGTTGAACAGGTGAGCGCCTTCAGGGAGGACTTTGCTCGGGGAACAGCCATGGTAGACATGGAGCTGCTCAACTTCCTGCGGGACTGGCTGGTCAACCACATCAAGATCGAGGACAAAAAATATGGGCCTTTCCTCAATGCCCAGGGAGTCACCTGATCCGGTCAGTCAGGGCCGCGATCTGGCGACTCAGGAACGACGTCTCGTCCGTCTTCTTGAACAGGCCGGGCCCGCCAGAATCTGGCGTCCAGTCCTGCATCCGGACGGCCGGATTCTGGCGCCCGGCCACGAGGACATGCGGGACGGTTCGCCAGATGTGCTGGCCGGCATCAATTTCCAGGACCGGAGCGTGTTGGACCTGGGGTGCAATTTCGGCTATTATTGTTTTTTAGCCAAGAAACTGGGAGCTGGCCACGTGGTGGGCGTGGATGTGGACCCTCTGGCCATCCAGGGCTGTCTTCTGCAGCAACAGCTCTGGCAGTACAGGGACATGAGGTTCCTCCTCAGTGAGTTCAGCGAACTTGCGCTCAGCGAGTCTTTTGATATCGTTCTCCTCATCAACTTCATCGGCAAGCGTTCCCTGGGCAAAAACATTGGTCCCCTGCTCGACATGGTGGCTGGCTATGCAGGCCGTTGCATCATCCTGACAGCCCGCCCGAAATACCATATCCGCCGCAACCTGTGCTGCTCCCCAGAACAGATCGAACACCTCTACGGGTCGGAACATATCCAGGGCGAATGGTTTTTCCTCAACAGCTATCTGGCCGCCTTTTTTTCCCCATGCTGGCACATGGAACAACTCTCCCCGGATTACCCCGACCAGACCATCAAGCGGACCTACCGTTTCACAAAACAAACTCCAAATTCCGCAAATTCCGGGGACACCATACATAATTCTCCCAAATCAACCTGATAAAACTACCGGCAACATCTCTATATAAAAAGAAAAAGACAGGGGAAGGCGTATCGTTGAAAACGTCTTTCAAGCCATGGGAGGGTTCCCATCATTGTCCCCTGCCCGCCCTGCAGACACCAGGAACTACCAATATCTATTGGAATTAAAGAACGATAAACAGCAGGCCTCCCCAGCCTCCAGCTAATTCAGTCTGGTGTCCCCGGAAAGAGGGTAGCGTTCTTCGGGGTAGTGCTTGGCGCCCTTCTGGCCGAGCACGCTGGAATAAAGGACAAACTCTCGCACCATAAAGGGCTCGGAGAGAAACAGGTTGTGCTCTTCCAGGAACCTCCCTACCCGGGAGGGAGGCGTGTTGTTGAGGCGGGCCAGGGTTATGTGGGGTGAAAAGCGCCGCCGTTCCGGCGCCAGGCCGCATCCTACCAGGGTGGATTCGATGCGGTTGCGCAGATGAACGAGTTTGCTGTTTGCAGCCACTCCGCTCCAGACGACCCTGGGCCTTCCCCTTGGCGGAAAGAACCCTACCCCGTCCAGCTGGAGAGTAAAGGGGCGGCAGGCGACCGTATCCAGGGCCGCGCGGATATCGCGAAACACGGCTCCGTCAACCTCGCCGATGAAGCGGAGGGTGAGATGGAGCTGCTCTTCCCGGACCCACCGGGCTCCGGGCAGGCCGCAGGACATGGCGGCCAACCGTTGCCGCACGGGATCCGGCAGGTCGATGGCCACGAAGAGACGGATCATGTCACCCAGTCCATCCCGATGTCCACTGCCGGGGCCGAATGGGTCAGGGAGCCAACGGAAATGATGTCAACACCGGTGGCAGCCACCTCCCTGACGTTTTCCAGGGTCACCGAGCCAGAGGCCTCGGTCAGGGCCCGTGACCCGACAAGGGAAACAGCCTCCCGCATGACATCACAACCCATGTTGTCCAGCATGATGATATCCACCCCGCAGGCCAGGCACTCCCGAACCTGGTCCAGGTCTTCGGTTTCCACCTCGATCCTGGTGGTATGGGGAACCGCCGAACGTACCCGGTTCACCGCCTCTGTAATGGAACCGCAGGCCGCGATGTGATTGTCCTTGATCAGGACCCCGTCGGAAAGGGAAAAACGGTGGTTTCTCCCTCCACCGGCCCTGACCGCGTACTTTTCCAGCATCCTGAGCCCGGGAGTGGTTTTGCGGGTATCGACGATCCTGACATCGTAGCCGGCCACCCGGTCCACAAAGGCCGCCGTCAGAGTGGCGATTCCGCTGAGACGCTGGACCAGGTTCAGGGCGACCCGCTCGCCCCGCAGCAGGATGCCCACCGGGCCGCGGACAGTCATCAGCACCTCGCCATTCTCGCACCGGCTGCCGTCCGCCGCGATACGACCGAACTCCACACCTCCGCCCAGGAGACAGAAGATCCTGGCAGCGACCAGTTCCATGCCGCAACAGACCAGATTCTCCCTGGCCCGGAACTCGGCCACCGCCGTGGACACGTCGGTAAAGATCGCTCCGGTGGTCAGGTCGCCGTGTTCCAGGTCTTCGCGCAGGAAACTCCGCAACTGTTCATCAAGAAGGAAGGTGTCCATCATCACGCAAGCTTGGCAATTCTAGCCTCGGATTCAGCATTTTTTGCCAGCCGTGTCCTCAGTTCCTCCTCCCGGGCCCGCTCCTTGGCCACAACCTGTTCAGGGGCGTTGTCGAGAAACCGCTGGTTGGCCAGCTTGCCCGTGACCCGCTGCAACTCCTTCTCCAGTTTGCGCCGTTCCCTGGCCAGCCGGGCCAGCTCCTCTTCCACGTTGATCAGCCCAGCCAGGGGCACATAGATTTCGATGTCCTGCAACAGGGTATGACCGGCATCGTCCGGGATGGTTCCGGCAGCGACGATCTCCAGTCGCGAGGAGCGGGTCATGGCGCTGATGGAATCGGCAAACCCGGTGAGCAGCGCCCTCTTCTCACCATCCGGACAGATGATCGTGGTCTCGATGGAGGCCGTGGGGTGCAGCTCTGCCTCACTCCGGATTGTGCGAATCCCGGAAATCACGTCCATGAGCAGCTCCATGGCCGCTTCGGCCTCCTGGTCTTCCCATTCCGGCCGTGGCTCAGGAAAGGGTTCCAGCATGATGGTCTGCCGCTCGCCGGGAAGCTGGCTCCAGATCTCCTCGGTGACAAAGGGAGCAATCGGATGGAGCAGTTTCAGGATCTGCTCGAGCACCCCAAGGAGGACACCCTTGGCCGTCGTGCGCGCCTGTTCGTCACTCCCGTACAGCTCCGGCTTGATCCACTCCAGATACCAGTCGCAGAAGAGGTGCCAGGTAAACTGGTAGATACTGGAGGCGATCTCGTTGAAATGGTAGCCGGCAATGGCTTCTTCCACCCGGGCGATGGTTCGGCTCGTCCGGCTGAGGATCCAGCGATGCACCAGGGGCAGCTCTCCGGGACGGTCTGCGACCCGAATGATCCCCGGGTCGCTGTCCCTGATGTGCATCTGGGCGAACCGGGCCGCATTCCACAGCTTGTTGATGAACCGGCGATATCCCTCCACCCGTTCCTCGTCCATCCGGATCTCCCGTCCCTGGGCAGCAAAGGCGGTGAGGGTGAACCGGAAGGCGTCGGTGCCGTACTGCTCGATCATCACCAGCGGATCGATGACATTGCCGGTGGACTTGGACATCTTCTTGCCGTACTTGTCCCGCACCAGGGCGTGGAGATAGACATCTGAGAAGGGCACCTCGCCCATGAAATGCAATCCCATCATCATCATCCTGGCAACCCAGAAAAAGAGGATATCAAAAGAGGTTATCAGCACCGAGGTGGGATAGAAGGTCCTCAGCTCCTCGGTATCGTCGGGCCAGCCCAGGGTCGAGAAGGGCCAGAGGGCCGAGGAGAACCAGGTGTCCAGGACATCGGTCTCCTGGGTCAGCCGGCTGCTCCCGCAGCTGGTGCAAGCTCTGGGCTCTTCCGTCTCCACCACGAGCTGACCGCAGTCCTCGCAGGTCCAGGCAGGTATCCGGTGCCCCCACCAGATCTGCCTGGATATGCACCAGTCGCGGATGTTGTCCATCCAGGCGTAGAAAGTCCGGTACCAGGTGTTGGGATAAATACGGATTTTTCCCTCCCGGACAGCCTGCACGGCTCTGTCGGCCAGCGGACGGACAGAGACGAACCACTGCTTGGAAGTGGTGGGCTCGACCACGGTGGCGCACCGGTAGCACTTTCCCACTGCATGCTGGTACTCCTCAATCTTCTCCAGGTACCCCCCGGCTTCGAGGTCTGCGACGATCTTTTCCCGGCAGGTGAACCGATCCAGGCCTGCATACCTGCCAGCGGCCTCGTTCATGATCCCGTGCTCGTCCATGACCTTGAGACACTCCAGGTCATGACGCAGACCGATTTCGTAGTCGTCCCGGTCGTGGGCCGGGGTCACCTTGAGGGCACCGGTACCGAATTCCCGCTGCACATGCCGGTCGAAGATAACAGGAATGGTCCGGCCGGTGAGCGGCAGCTCCACGCCCACATCCCGCAGGTGGCTGTAGCGCGTGTCATCGGGATGAACCGCCACGGCCGTATCGCCGAGCATGGTTTCCGGCCTGGTGGTAGCCACCACCAGGTGGCCGGATCCGTCGGCAAAGGGGTAGCGGATATGGTAGAGCTTGCCTGCGGTCGGATCATGTTCCACCTCGTCATCGGCCAGGGCTGTATGACAGCGCGGGCACCAGTTGACGATGTAATCGCCCTTGTAGATCAGTCCCTCCCGGTACAGACGGACAAAGACCTCGCGGACCGCCCTGGAAAGCCCCTCGTCCATGGTGAACCGTTCACGGTCCCAGTCACAGGAGGCGCCGAGTCGCTTGAGCTGGTTGATGATGGTGCCGCCCTTTTCCCGCCGCCATTCCCAGACCCTCTCGATGAACTTTTCCCTGCCCAGATCGTGCCTGCTCAGATTCTCCTCGGCCAGTTGCCGCTCCACCACGTTCTGGGTCGCGATTCCGGCATGATCGGTACCGGGTATCCAGACCGTGTTGTCACCTTTCATCCGGTGGTAGCGCACCAGGATATCCTGCAGGGTGTTGTTGAGGGCATGACCGATATGGAGGACACCGGTCACGTTGGGGGGCGGAATGACGATGGAAAAACTTGGCCGCCCCGGAAGGATACGTCCCCGAAAGGTCTTGTGTTCCAGCCAGTACCTGTACCAGCGCTGTTCCACCTCGCCGAACTCGTAGGCCTTGGGCAGGTCATACTTGCCCGGCCGATCCGTGTGCTGCTTGTTCGTTTCCATGAAATACCGGAAGATTGAATATTCTTTCCCGTCCGGAACGTCCGGAGACGGGGCCAGTTGCCATCTCTGCGCCGCTGCTAGAAAACGGCAGCTTCCAAATACTCTGTTTCGGAAAAAATATCCAGTCCCAATGGGATCAGGACGGTTCCCCGTCCTCTTGCTCTTCCTGCCCCTCTCCTTCTTCGCCATCCAGAAAATCGCCCACAGCGGGCAGGTACTCATGGAACGAATCCCCGTAAATTTCCCAGATGGTCATGAACAGGGCAGCGATGATGGGACCGATGACGATACCCAGAAGGCCGAACATGGTGATGCCGCCCAGGGTGCCGAAGAGAACCAGGAGATCGTGCATCTGGGTGTCCTTGCCCACCAATTTCGGACGGAGAACGTTGTCCAGGTTGCCGGCGATACCCCCGCAGATGACCACCAGGATGACCACGCCGGCCAGGTTGCCGCCAAGCGCCAGGATCAAGACCGCCGGTGCCCAGATGATGGCTGTGCCAAATGCAGGGATGATGGACATGACCGCCATCACTGTACCCCAGAACACCGGAGCCTCGATCCCTGCCAGTGCAAACGCCAGGCCGCACAGGCCGCCCTGGAGCATGCCGATGATCATGGTGGACTTGATGGTTGCGCTGGCCACCGAGGTGAAGTGACGAAGCAGCCGCTGCTCATCCCTGTCCTCCAGGGGAAGAAAATAGAGGATCTTGTAAAGCAGGGTGTGGCCCATGGAGAGAAAGTAGAACAGCACATAGAGCATGATGACCGAGCCGAACACCGCATTGATGGTCACCTTGGTCACTGAGGAAAGGGAATCGATCAGAAAGGTGGAGATATGGCCGACGATCTCGCCCGCTTTCTGGATAATCACGTCCCGGTAGGGAAGGATGGTTTCGTAATAGGGCACTTTTTCCAGGAAACGGGACAGCGCGGAGGGCTCAGCGAGAAAACCCTGGATCCAGGGAGAGACGGACTGGCCCACGTGAACTGCCTGGGCCACGACAACACCCACCAGCAGGGACAGGGGTACAAGAACCAGGCAGACCATGCCGATGATGGTGATGACAGAGGCCAGGTTCTTCCGGTTTCCCAGTACACGGGTCAGCCAGCGGTGAACCGGGGAGAGGAGGGAGGCGAACAGGCCGGCCATGAAGATCGACATGAGAAACTGCCTGATCATCAACAGAAAGACCGCCGAGATGATCACCACCATGGACAGGAGAACCGCCTTGTTGAGCAGCGCTTTCTTCATTGTCTTTTTTCTCTCCATCTTCGAGGAAGGCTTGAGGACTCCACGACCTGTCCGTCACCTGGGGACAGGTTTCCTCCTGCCGACAGGGTGTGCCGACCGGCAGACTAGCTCCGCAGAGGCACCAGGGATGATCTACCATTCCCATGATCTGCTGGCAACAGAAACAGAATCCGTTGCCGAATCGGCTTGCCACGAGACCTGTCAGTACTGTCGCATTCTTCCTGAAAAACAGTGATCTTTCCCTTGACGTCTCCCTAGATGAACAGGTAGGATGGTGACCACCTGTCAAGTTATCTTCCTGATCACCAGCACGACAAGGATATGCCATGAAAACCACTACATCTAGATTCATCGTAGCAGCAATGCTTCTCGGTTCCCTTGCCCTGATCAGTGGTTGCGGCAAGAAAGCAGTCACTCCGTACACCCCCCCGGCGCATACCAGCATGCCGGAGGGAAAAGAACTTGATTACAGTCAGCAGCATCCAGGTGAGATCAGTGAAGAAAATATGGAGCCCAAGGAAGAGACCCTGGACACCGCTTCCTCTGGTCATTCTGGTGGTTCCATGGGAAGCCTGGGTGTGCAGGAGGATCAGAATTCTCCGGAATACAAACGGCTTCATGGTCGCTCGTCTGCCCAGCTGCAACCGATATACTTCGATTTTGACCAGTCAACCATCCGTGAGGACCAGATCGGTCGCCTGGAGCACAATGCGGAATATCTCAACGAGCATGTCAGCGAGCACATCGTGATCGAAGGAAACTGTGACGAACGCGGCACCAATGAATATAATCTGGCCCTTGGAGAACGGCGGGCCCTGAGTGCAAAAAAATATCTCATAGAACTTGGTGTCGATCCCAACCGCATCCGCACGGTAAGTTATGGCGAGGAGCGGCCCTTGTTCACCGGTTCCACAGAGGACGACTGGGCCCAGAACCGGCGGGATGATTTTGTCATCGAATGATCGCCGCAACAGGCCTGTTGTTTCTGATCGATAAAAATTCATACAAAATCAAGGTGGCTATTCGTGATCACCTTGTGCAAGACATGCGAACTGTTTTCCGCTGCCTCTGAACGATCCAATGCATGCCTGGACGAATCCAAGTCATGCAAGAATACTCGGATTGAACAGTAAGAAAATGTTCACAGGCTTTCCTATGAAATACTGTGCCCCAATCCTGAAACCAAAACTAACATAACGAAATTTCAACTGGTTTTTTTTTCAGATTAGAGGTCGAGATTTTTCTTGACCTAAGAATAGTTATCAATTACTGTTAGGAAAAATTTTTAATGGTAGCTGATTATAACTCTTATGGCAAAATTTCTCAGGATGACCCACCAGCGCGAGGTGATCCTTGACGAGCTGAACAAATCCACTGTCCATCCCACGGCGGACGATCTCTACGAGCGGATCAAGAAACGGTTACCCAGGATCAGTCTGGCTACCGTGTACCGTAACCTCGAAATTCTCTCTGAGGCCGGCAAGATCCGCAAGCTGGAGATCAGCGGCAGACAGAAGCGGTTTGACTGGGATCTTCGGGAGCATGACCACATCTTCTGTATCCGGTGCCACCGGGTGGACAACATTGATCTGCCGCGAACGAAAAAGGTGACAGTTGCCCCCGACCGGAACAGGGGGTATCGCATATCGGGCTACAGGGTCGAATTCTTCGGCATCTGCCCGCAGTGTCAACAAGAAGAAAAGAAAAATACAAAAGGAGTAAAGACGATGGGTTGTAAGAAATGTGGAACAGGTGGACTGACAGACAAACAGCGAGAGGTCCTGGAGGCCCTGGCCAACTGTTCTGAAGCCTGTGGCAGCAAGGATATTGCTGCGGCGACCTCCCTGGAAACCAAGCAGGTGAGCTGCCAGATCACGGCTCTGAAAAAGAAAGGCTATGTCTCCAGCCCTGCCCGCTGCAAATACGAGATAACCGACGAGGGCAGGAACGCCCTTGCCTGAACCCGGAAGAACCATCCATCTAACCGAATGAACTTCAAACAAATGGAGAACTGAGCAATGAGCACCTTAGTAACCAAACAGGCCCCGGACTTCACTGCAACTGCCGTCATGGCGGACAATTCCATGAAAGAGGATTTCAAGCTTTCCGATTACCGGGGAAAGTACGTCATCCTCTTTTTCTATCCACTGGACTTCACCTTTGTCTGTCCTTCGGAGATCATCGCCTTTGACAAGGCCCTGGCCAAGTTCCAGGAAAAGAACTGCGAAGTGATCGGCGTCTCCATAGATTCCCAGTTCACCCACTGGGCCTGGAAGAACACCCCTGTGGACAAGGGCGGCATCGGCAACATCCAGTATCCCCTGGTGGCCGACCTGGACAAGTCCATCTCCAGGCAGTATGGCGTACTCCTCGATGCCGGTATCGCCCTGCGGGGAACCTTCCTCATTGACAAGGAGGGTGTGGTCCGGCATGCAGTGGTCAACGACCTGCCCCTTGGCCGTTCCATTGACGAGGCCCTGCGGATGCTGGATGCCCTCCAGTTCCACGAGGAGCACGGCGATGTCTGCCCGGCCAACTGGAAGGAAGGTGAGGAGGCCATGAAACCCACTGCGGAGGGCGTTGCCGATTACCTGGCCAAACACGCCTGATCAGTGCCTGATCAAACAACCGATACGACCCGCAGGACACTGATCTGGCTGCTGTCCTGCGGGTTTTTTAAGCTGCCGGCCAGTGCTACACTGTAGCATAAGCAGCTTTTTTTACCAAAACCACGAGGTATGAAATCATGACCAAGAAAAATGAAATTTACAAGTGCCCCCTGTGCGGCAATATCGTCGAGATCCTTCATACAGGTGCCGGAGAGCTGGTCTGCTGTGGCCAGCCCATGGATCTCATGGCTGAAAACACTGTAGACGCGGCCCAGGAAAAACATGTACCGGTGATCGAGAAGATCGCCGACGGCTACAAGGTCTCTGTAGGCTCGGTGGCCCATCCCATGGAGGAAAAACACTGGATCGAGTGGATCGAGCTGATTGCCGGCGGGACCGTGTACCGGCAGATGCTCAATCCGGGTGATGCCCCGGAAGCCCTCTTCTGTGTGGACAGCGACGATGTCGTTGCCAGGGCCTACTGCAACCTGCATGGCCATTGGAAGAGCTGATCCGTTGCGGCTCGGCGGAACCTGACAACCTGCGACTACCAGCTTAGGGGAGATGAGCATGGCACGGCCAGAAGAAATGTATCAGTGTCAAACCGTCAACTGTGGATATATCTATGATCCGGACAAGGGTGACCGGAAGGGCAAGATCAAGAAAGGCACGGCCTTTAACGATTTACCAGATGACTGGCGCTGTCCGGTCTGCGGGGCCACCAAGGCTGCCTTCCGGCCGTTGGCCGGTCCCGGCTCGGTCCAGGAAGAGGATGGGCAGGGGAGCGGTTTGGATGCACCTTCAACCTCAGGAGAAACAGCTATGAAAAAGTACCGTTGCCTGGTCTGCGGCTATGAGTATGACCCGGCTGCCGGAGATCCGGCCAATGGCATGGAAGCCGGCACAGATTTCGAAAATCTGCCAGACGACTGGTGTTGCCCGGTCTGCGGGGCTGACAAGGAGGAATTCGAAGAGGCCTAAAACCATCCTCCCCGGTCTTTGGCCGGGGAGATTCTTTCCCCTGCAGATTCTACCGCGATTGCGAAAGGAAATTTCCCTGGTATTCTCCGGGAACCCACCAAAGCGGACCATGGTTGCCGAAGCGGACCAGAGGACCGCAAGGAAGACGACGGGCAGGTCTTCAGGGGAAAGAACAAGCAAAGGATGACGACCATGAAAAACAAGTTTGTCTTTTTTGCCTTTCGGGGTGATGCCATGTGCTTTGTCCATGTCCTGCTCAACAGCCTCGATATGGCTGCCAGGGGCATGGAAGGACAGATAATCCTTGAAGGAGAGGCGGTGAAACTGGTGCCCGAGATGGCCAGGGAAAATCACTTCCTGCACCAGCTCTTTGTCAGGGCCCGGGAACAGGGGCTCATCATCGGTGCATGCAGGGCCTGCTCTGCCAAGCTCAAGGTCAGCGACGCTGTCCGGCAGGAGCGGATCGAACTCATCGGCGAAATGTCCGGTCATCCGGCCATGGCGGATTACATTGAACAGGGATTTACAGTCTTAACGTTCTAAATATCGCAACATAGGAGGGTACTACCGTGCAACCAGTTGAACTTGCAAAAAACATTTACTGGGTCGGTGCTGTTGACTGGATAACCCGTGACTTCCACGGCTATTCCACCAACCGGGGAACAACCTACAACGCTTACCTGATCATCGATGAGAAAGTCACACTCATCGACACGGTCAAGAGACAGTATCACAGTGACCTGATGCACCACATCCGGGCCATCATCGATCCGAAAAAGATCGATTATCTGGTGGTCAACCATGTGGAGATGGACCACTCCGGCTCCCTGCCCCAGGTCATGGAGGAGATCCAGCCGGAAAAGGTGATCTGTTCCAAGATGGGACACAAGGCCCTGCTCAAACATTTTCACCGGGAAGACTGGCCCTATCACGTCGTTTCCCCCGGAGAAGAGCTGAGCCTGGGAGAACGGACCCTCAACTTTCTGGAAACCAGGATGCTGCACTGGCCAGACTCCATGTTCACCTATGTCAAAGGCGATGGAATTCTCTTCTCCAGCGATGCATTTGGCGAACACCTGGCCACCAGCGAGCGGTTCGATGACCAGGTCAACCAGGATGTCCTCATGTTCGAGGCGACCAAGTACTACGCCAACATCCTGACTCTCTACTCGCCCCTGGTCAAAAAACTGATCGCCAAGGTCCAGGAGATGAACCTGGACATCCGGATGATCGCTCCTGACCATGGCGTGGTCTGGCGCACCAATCCCGGAAAGATCATCGAGGCCTACTCCCGCTGGTGTGTGCACGAGGGCAGGGGGAACGCCCTGGTCATCTACGACACCATGTGGGAATCGACCCGCAAGATGGCCAAGGCGGTTGCCGAAGGCCTCCAGGAAGAGGGAATCGGTTACAAGCTGATCGACCTGCAGGTCAACCATCGCAGCGATGTCATGACCGATGTCCTGGAGGCCAGCGCCATTGTCCTGGGCTGCCCGACCCTGAACAACGGCATGCTGCCCAGGATGGCCGGTTTTCTCATGTACATGCGCGGCCTTCGGCCAACCAACAAGATCGGTGCTGCCTTTGGTTCCTACGGCTGGTCCGGCGAGGCGGTCAAGCTGATGAACCAGGCCATGAAAGAGATGAAATTCACCATCTGCCACGAAGGCCTGAAGGTCCAGTATGTGCCCGAGCATTCGCACCTCAAGGAATGCGTGGCCCTGGGACGGCACGTGGGTGCCACTCTCAAGGACTTCATGGCCGGCAAGGAGATCACCTCGGTTCTCTAGCCGGCTCCCTCCCTCCAGGCCGTCCGGAGTCCGGACGGCCTGGTACCACCGAAAGCACAACTCAAAGGAGCACAGCTCATGAAAATCACCATTGACAAGAACATTGTCGAGTTCACCATGGAGAACAACCAGGAAACCGCCGACATGGAGACCCTCTGGCGGCTTCTCGTTGATTGCGTCCAGGACAACAAGCGTATGGAACCCATAGGGGAATACATTCCTGCCAAATCCAATGTGGCCCGCTTTATCATTGAAGGTATCCCCTCTCAGACCGTGTACACTGATGACCAGGTGAAGGAGGAGTGCACTGTGGTCTGTACGGTGTGCAACAAGTACATGCACCTCAAAGCCGGTGATTCAGTCCCGGTCTGCTGTGGCCGGCCCATGGAAAAAATGGACTGAACCCTCTTCCGAGCCGGGCCTGGCCTTTCTCCCGGGCCTGGCTCGCTTCCCCGCCTTTGTCCCCTTGCCGGATTTTTCCTGCCAACCAAAATTTTTCCTGCCAAATTTCTGTTTCTCTTTCTTTCAACTCAGTGATTTTTCGCCTGAAGACTCTTTTTCATCAAAAAAATTGATATAAATTTTATTTAAAACTCGTTTTTTATTCCTCTCGACTTTCTGTAGGCTGTTTTCCATCGGCAGACACCTGACCAATCATTAATAAAGCGGGGTGTTATGGTGATTGCTCACCGACGTGGTAGTCAAAAAACTCCTTTTACCGCTGGAAGGACCTTGGTGTATCCGGACAACACCAATGCAGGGTCGTTCATCTCGTTTTCTGGAAATGATACGTATTCCCTTTTTAATTTAAGTTGGTTATCAATGATGAGCCGACGATCTCTTCAGGTTTTTTTATCAATCCTATTGATCAAAATAAAGCATTCCATTACAATGTTACCACTATGTGGTATGCCAGCAGCCCTGCTGCCCCTGCAATGCTGGCCTGCGAGTACGTTGCCAACCAGAAGAACAAGCATGGAGGAAGGTCAATGAAAAAATCAGTGTACACCATGTGCGGCATGTGTACGGTCCGTTGTCCGATCAGGGTCGAGTCGGAGGGAAACCGGGTAACCTGGATGGAAGGCAACCAGCACCTGCTGGGTGGCGCCCTCTGTGCCCGCGGCGCCGCCGGCATCGCTCTGCGGGAAGACACCCAGCGTCCCCAGCATCCGCTCATCCGCGATGGAGAACGGGGCGAGGGCAAGTGGCGTAAGGCCTCCTGGGAAGAGGCCCTGGATTACGTGGCCGGCAAACTCAAAGAAATCAAGAGCACGTACGGCGGCGAATCCATAGTCATCTCCTCCCGCGGAGGCCCCTGGCAGGGAATGTACAAGACCCTCTGCCATGCCCTGGGTTCACCCAACTACACCAATCACGACAATACCTGCGGCCGCAATACCCATCACGCCAGCCTGTCCATAAACGGTGTCGGACGGAAAGGACTCCAGTACGACTATAAGAATGCAAGGCACCTTGTCCTTTTCGGTCGCAATCTCTTCACCTCCCTGCTCATCGCCGAGGATCGGGGCGTCATCGAGATGCTCAACCGGGGAGGAAGGCTGACCTACGTGGATGTCCGGTTTACCAAAACCGCCTCCAAGGCAAGCCGTTTCATGCTGGTCAGGCCGGGAACAGACTATGGTCTGGCCCTGGCCATGATCCACCAGATCATCAAGGACAATGCCTATGATGCGGAATTCGTCGACAGGTATGTCACCGGCTTCAACGAACTCTGTTCCTTTGTGGAACAGTATTCACCGGCCTGGGCCGCCCAGGAATGTGGCGTGGAAGAGCAGTCCATCATAGACTTTGTTCGGGAAATCAACGAAGACCGCCCCAGGGTCATCTTCCATCCCGGCTGGAACCTCTCCCGTTACAATGATTCCTTCTATGCCAGCAGGGCCCTCCACATCCTCAATGCCCTCATGGGCTCCATCGAGCACGAGGGTGGCCTTTTCTTTCCCAAGGGACCGGGAGATTGCGGCGTAAAGGGAATCAAGACCCTGGACTGTCCCAAGCCAGACATCCCCAGGGCGGACGGATGCGGAACCGAGTACCCCTATTTCGAAAAGGGTCCTGGCCTGGCCCATCTCCTCTTCGAGGCCATGAAGACCGGCAAACCGTATCCTATAAAGGCCTGGATCGCCACCCGCCACGATCCATTCACCTGCATGCCCGACCCGGCAAAACAGAAGGAATATTTCGCCAACTGTGATCTCCTGGTCTCCATTGATGCCCATTACTCGGAGTTCGGTTGGTATTCAGATGTCATTCTGCCCGAGTCCATGTTCCTGGAACGGGACAATCATATCGTGGTCCAGAAGGGACTCAAACCGCGTCTGGCCCTGCGCCGCAGACCGGTGGATCCAAAATTCGACACCAAACCGAACTGGTATATCTTCCGGGAGTTGGCCGTCCGTCTGGGGGTGGGGGAATACTTCCCCTACGAGACCATCGAAGAACTGTGGCAGTGGCAGTTGGAACCCACCGGATTCAAGATCGAGGACTTCGACGAGAAGGGGTTCATCGAACTGAGCAGCAAACCGGTCTGGTTTGACCGAGACAAGCTGGAGGGCAAGTTCAAGACCCCGAGCGGCAAGATCGAAATCATCTCGGAGATGCTCACCAAGGCCGGGCTGGACTCTCTCAAACCCTACGAGAGTCCGGCTGCCCCGAAACAGGGCAAGTTCCGCCTGGTCTATGGCCGCTGTGCCGTCCACACCCACAGCCATACCCAAAACAATCCCCTGCTATCGGAAATGGTTCCGGAAAACAACATCTGGATCAACTCCGCAAAGGCTGCAGAGCTGGGCATCAAAAACGGTGATTATGTGCACGTCCAGGGGGCGAACGGTTATGGAGGCACCATCCAGGCCTTTGTCACCGACTATATCCACCCGGAGGCAGTGTTCATGCGGCACGGCTTCGGTCGGGAGGTCCCTCTGCAGACCCGGGCCTACAGGCGTGGTCTCAGTGACCAGCGGCTGATGTCCGGCCTGCTCGATGTCTGGGACAGGTCAGGCGGAGCGATCAGTCTTTGCGAGGCCCAGGTGACGGTTCGACCGGCCAACGGCTCTGATGCATAATTTGCAGCCATCCTTTGAAGTGGAGGAACGAAGAAGATGAGTAAGTACTACATCACCCAGAACATCAAGAACTGTATCGGCTGCCGGGCCTGTGAGGCACACTGCAAGAGCAAGAACGATGCAGGAGAAGGCGCCTATTTCTGCAAGATCATGACCGTGGGACCGCGGGAGATCAATGGCCGGCCGGCCATGGATTTCGTCTACATGTCTTGCTTTCACTGCGAAAAACCCTGGTGCGTGGAGGCCTGTCCCACCGGTGCCATGCAGCGGCGGGACACGGATGGCATCGTCTTTGTCAACCAGGATCTCTGTGTAGGCTGCAAGGCCTGCATGACCGCCTGCCCCTGGTGTGTTCCCCAGTGGAATCCCCGCACCGGCAAGGTCGCCAAGTGCGACCTTTGCATGGACCGGCTGGATCAGGGACTCAAGCCGGCCTGTGTCACCAAGTGCGTTACCGGCTGTCTGCAGCTGACCACTCCGTCCCAGGCCTCTGAGGCCCGTCGTCAGGAAGTGGCCGAACAGATGCTCCGTCCCTGATCTTCCTGGAGTGACCCTATGGATGGTACGATGCTTCCAAACGAATACCTGGGTATCCTGCTCCTGCTCGTCTTCGGAATCGCCTTTGGCGTGGTGACCCTCTGGGTCGGCAGGTTTTTCCGGCCGAGCCGACCCTATCGGGAAAAATTGATCGCCTACGAATCCGGCAATCCGCCCACCGATGCCCCCAGGATGCGTTTTTCGGTAAAATTCTACCTGATCGCCATCCTGTTCGTGGTTTTTGACGTGGAGGCCATCTACCTCTATCCCTGGGCTGTGGTCTACGACCGGCTGGGACTCTTTGCCCTGGTGGAGATGCTGATCTTCATCGGCCTGCTTCTTGTCGGATATGTCTACGCCTGGAAAAAAGGAGATCTGCAATGGGCGAAGTAAACAGGCCACCATTGGTGGAAGTGGAAGAGGGTGTCAAGATCGTACCCGGGGCGAACGCATTCATCACCACCCTCGACAAGGTGGTCAACTGGGGGCGTAGCGGATCCATCTGGCCGGTCACCTTCGGCCTGGCCTGCTGCGCCATAGAGATGATGGTGGCCGGGGCCTCCACCAACGACCTGGACAGGTTTGGCATCATCTTCCGGGCCAGCCCGAGGCAGGCGGACTGCATGATCGTGGCCGGTACTCTGAGCAAAAAGATGGCTCCGGTCCTCAGGAGGGTCTACGACCAGATGCCTGAACCCCGCTATGTCATCGCCATGGGCAGCTGTGCCTGCAGCGGCGGGCTGTTCGATACCTACTCCGTAGTCCAGGGAGTGGATGAAATCATCCCGGTGGATGTCTACGTTCCAGGCTGTCCGCCCAGGCCGGAGGCCCTCTTGCAGGGGCTGATCAGGTTACAGGAAAAAATCATGCAGGAGGAAATGCGATGGAGCCGCTGGAGATAGGAAGACTGTTGCAGGACCGGTTTCCGGACCAGGTCCTGGAAATATACACGCACCGCGGCCAGGCCGGTGTCCTGGTCAGGCGGGAGAGGATCGTGGACCTGTGCCGGTTTCTCCGCGACACGGAATCCCTGCGGATGAACCATCTCCTGGCCCTCTGCGGGGTGGACAATTCCCGCAGGAAAGGGGCCAACCTTCTTCGTTTCGAGGTGGTCTACAACCTCTACTCCATCCCGCTCCAGCATCAGCTCAGGCTCAGGGCCCAGGTTCCGGAGGACGACCCGGTGATCGACTCCGTGACCCAGCTCTGGCCGGGCGCCAACTGGCTGGAGCGGGAAACCTGGGATCTGCTGGGCATCGGTTTTGCCGGACACCCCGATCTCCGTCGGGTTCTCCTGCCCGAAAGCTGGCAGGGCCATCCACTGCGCAAAGACTATCCCCTGCGCGGTACCGAGCCCTGGCAGGAATACGAGGACCTGAAAGCACACTGTCAGCAGCTGCGACAGTTTGACTTTTATTCCCAGAATGCCCCGGCGGGGACAGACGAGAACAACGGGTGATTCCATGACAGAATCCATGGAGACAAAGACCATCGACATACCGGTGGCCAACGGAGACGAGGAACTCTACCGGTTGCGCATGGGGCCGCAGCATCCGGCAACCCATGGTGTACTCCGGGTGGACCTCGACCTGGACGGCGAGACCATCGTGGCGTGCCACCCGCAGGTGGGCTACCTGCACCGGGGCTTCGAAAAACTGGCCGAGCACCGGACCTATGTCCAGGCCATGGTCCTCACCGACAGACTGGACTATATCGCCGCCATTGCCAACAATGTTGGGTATTGCGTGGCCGTGGAGAAACTGCTGGGCATCGAGGTGCCGCTGCGGGCCAGGTACATCCGCACCATGGCCTGTGAAATGTCCCGGCTCACCGGTCACCTCCTCTGGTTGGCCACCCATGCCCTGGACATCGGGGCCATGACCGTCTTCCTTTACTGCTTCCGGGAACGGGAGGAGCTGTTGAACATGTTCGAGATGCTCTGCGGCGCCCGTCTCACCACCACCTATCCCAGGATCGGCGGCGTCAGGCAGGACGTGACCTCTGAATTCATGGAACGGCTGGAACGGTTTACCGAGTCGTTTCCCGGTTGGATCGAGGAGTACGAAACTCTGATCGACACCAATCGAATCTGGCTGAAGCGCACCCAGGGAGTGGGGGTGGTCACGGCCGAGGAGGCTGTGTCCCTTGGGCTGACCGGCCCGACCCTGCGTGGTTCCGGCGTGGATTACGATATCCGCAAACACCGGCCCTACGACGCTTACGAGTACATGGACTTCGAGGTGCCCTTGGGCGAGGCTGGTGACATCTATGCCCGTTACCGGTGCCGAATGGAAGAGCTGCGCCAGTCCAACCGGATCATCCGCCAGTGCATCGACCAGATGCCGCCCGGACCCATAGTCTCCGGCGAGGCTCCCGACCTGGTGATGCCCATCCACGGGCATCGCAGGCTGGATTTCCAGGCAAGCAACTCCTCGGCACTCATCCGGTTCATGGACGACAACCGTCTCTACATGGAAGGCGATGTCTATGTCTCCACCGAGGCGCCCAAGGGCGAGCTGGGGTTCTATTTTGTCAGCGATGGCAGCGGCCGGCCCTACCGGATGCATATCCGTTCACCGTCCTTCATCCACATCGCGGCCCTGCCCGCCATCACCAGGGGTGAACTGGTGGCAGACATTATCGCCAATATCGGCAGCATCGATGTTGTCCTGGGAGAATGTGATCGATGAGCCTCCTGCTTCCGACGGACAGAACAACCGCTCTGGAGTGAACGATGCATATCCTGATACTGATCATTGAAATCGCCGTCCTCATCGGCGTGGTTCTGCTCCACGTGGCCTATGCCACCTATTTCGAACGAAAGATCATCGGCCACATGCAGGTTCGGCTCGGACCCATGCGGGTGGGATGGCATGGCCTCCTGCAGCCCATCGCCGACGGCATCAAATCGTTCTTCAAAGAAGATATCGTCCCGGAACAGGCTGACAAGCCGACCTTTCTCATGGCCCCCATCATCTGCCTGGTTGCCATGATGACCTCCCTGGCCGTTCTGCCGTTTGCCAAGGGATGGGCCATAGCCGATGTCAACATCGGCCTGCTTTTCATCTTCGCCATGAGCTCCCTTGCCAGCTACGGCGTCATCCTGGCCGGCTGGGCCTCGAACTCCAAGTATACCTTTCTTGGCGGCCTCCGATCCATGGCCCAGGTCATCAGTTACGAGATCGCCATGGGCATGAGCCTGGTGGGGGTTATGATGCTCTCCGGCTCCCTCAACCTGGGCGAGATCGTGGAAGCCCAGTCCGCATCCTGGCGCTCCATGTACATCTTCCCCCAGTGCATAGGATTCTTTGTCTTCTTCATCGCCATGCTGGCGGAAACCAACCGGGTGCCTTTCGATCTTCCCGAGGCCGAGACCGAGCTGGTGTCCGGCTACTGTACCGAGTATTCCGGCATGCGCTACGCCATGTTCTTCATGGCCGAATACATCGGCATGCTGGTGATGTCGTCCATCGGCACCATCTGCTTTCTCGGCGGCTGGTATGGCCCCTTCCAGGTGCCCTTTCTGCCGTTTTTCTGGTTCATCCTCAAGGTGTACCTTTTCATGTTCGTCTTCATCTGGATCCGGGCCACCATGCCACGATACCGTTACGATCAGCTCATGGAGCTGGGATGGAAGCTGCTCATTCCCCTGGCACTGGCCAATATCGTCCTGACGGCTGTCGCCAAGTCACTCTTTGCCTAGGTCTGCAACGATGATCGTCCAATACAAACCCAAGAGAAACCTCATCCAGACCATCCTGATGGTCGAACTCCTCCGGGGGTTGGGACTGACCCTGAAACGGATGTTCTCCAGACCCATCACCCGCCAGTATCCGGAAGAAAAACCGGACATCCAGATCGGCTTTCGCGGCAAGCACGCCCTGGTGCGGGACCGGCGCACCGGCACCACCAAATGCGTGGCCTGCATGCGGTGCGCCACGGTCTGCCCGTCCCGCTGTATCCATATCCATTACCACGAAGACCCGGCAAGTGGCGCCCGCCAGGTCCGCTCGTACGAGATCGAAGCCCTGCGCTGCATCTACTGTGGCTACTGCGAAGAGGTCTGTCCTGTCAATGCCCTGGTCCTGGCAGAGGATTTCGAGTACTGCGGCCGGGAACGGAAGGAATTCCACTTCGATATGGAACGTCTCCTCGACCACTGGGACGAATTCATGGCCAGCGGCAAATACCGGGAAGACCGCTATGTCAATCCCTTCTGGCGACCCCGCGGCCTGCCGGAGGCCTTGCTGACCAGTGCCAAACGGCTGGATGTGCCGCAGGACTGGACCATTGCCGGCCAGTTTGTCGGCAGGCACCACCAAGCCCGGGATATCCACTCCATCAGGGAGGGTCGGTAAATGTTTGCCAAGCTGCTGTTTCTTTACTGTTCCCTGGTCATCCTTGCCAGTGGACTGGCCGCCATCAGGATGCGAAACCCGGTCCACTCCGTCCTCATGGTCCTGCTCCTCTTCTTTCACATGGCCGGCCTCTATCTCCTGCTCGGTGCTGAATTTCTGGCAGCGGTCCAGGTCATCGTCTATGCCGGGGCCATCCTGGTCCTCTATCTCTTCGTTCTCTTCCTGGTCAGTCTGAAGGAGGAACTGCGCCTGGGCCGGTTCGTGGACTCGGCCTGGCTGGGCATGGTGCTGGCCGGCGGCATAGGTGCAGGGCTGCTCTACATCCTTCCCCTGTTCGTCCCGGGCAGGAGGGGCCAATGGCCGCCTGAGCTGGTCCGGCAGGTCACCCATACAAAGGCCCTGGGACAGGAGATGTACTCGACCTTTATCCTGCCTTTCGAGATTGCCGGCCTGATTCTGCTGATCGCGGTGATCGGCGGCCTGGTGCTGGCCAGAAAAGACAAGGAGGCTGAACAGTGATTCCATTGACCTGGTACATGGCCCTGGCCGCCATGCTCTTTGCCATCGGTGTCTGCGGCTTTCTCACCCGGCGCAACGTGATCATCATGTTCCTTTCCATCGAACTGATGCTCAACGCGGTAAACCTGAACCTGGTGGCCATGAGCCACTCTCTCCATTCCCTGCGCGGCCAGGTCTTCACCTTTTTCATCATCACCGTTGCCGCGGCCGAGGCGGCCATCGGCCTGGGAATCGCCATCTCCCTCTTTCGCAGCCGCCGTACCGTTCACGTGGATGACATCAACCAGCTGAAGGGGTAATGACCATGCCGACCTACCTGTTGCTCATACCATTCTTGCCGCTGGCCTCGTTTGTCTTTACCTTTCTCGCCGGCAGACGGCTCGGGGTCCGGGCCCACTGGGTCCCGATCATCACAGTCCTGGTCTCCCTTGTCTGCGCCCTCAAGGCCTTTCAGGCCGTGCGCGCCGGACAGATCATCGACCAGGACCTCTACACCTGGATCGAATCCGGAGACCTGAAGGTCTCGGTCGGCTTCCTGGTGGATCAGCTCACCGCGGTCATGCTCATCGTGGTCACCAGCGTCAGCTCCCTGGTCCACATCTACTCGGTGGGTTACATGAAGGGGGAGGACGGCTATTACCGCTTTTTCTCCTACCTGAGTCTGTTCACCTTTTCCATGCTCATGCTGGTGATGGGCAACAACTTTCTCCAGCTCTTCTTCGGCTGGGAGGCGGTCGGCCTGTCCTCCTACCTGCTCATCGGCTTTTATTACGAAAAGGTCTCTGCGGCCACGGCCGGCAGAAAGGCATTCATCGTCAACCGGTTCGGTGACTTCGGGTTCAGCCTGGGGCTTTTTCTGGTCTTTGTCAGTTTCGGTTCCCTCCATTATGCCGACATCCTGCCCCAGGCCGATCATCTTGCCGGCCAGTCCTTTTCCCTGTTCGGAATGCAGTTCGATCTGGCCACGGCCATTGCCATGCTCCTGCTCTGCGGCGCCCTGGGCAAGTCGGCCCAGATTCCGCTCCACGTCTGGCTGCCCGACGCCATGGAGGGCCCCACCCCGGTATCCGCCCTCATCCATGCCGCCACCATGGTCACGGCCGGTGTTTTCCTGGTGGCCCGCTGCAATCCGCTTTTCGAGCTGTCCACCTTTGCCATGAACGCGGTCACCCTCATCGGCACCGTGACCTGCCTCTTTGCCGCCACCATCGCCCTGGTGCAGACCGACATCAAGCGGGTGGTGGCCTACTCAACGGTCAGCCAGCTGGCCTACATGTTCATCGGTTGCGGTGTAGGCGCCTTTTCCGCCGGTATCTTTCACCTCTTCACCCATGCCTATTTCAAGGCGCTTCTCTTTCTCGGCTGCGGCTCCGTGATCCTGGGCATGCACCATGAACAGGAAGTCAAGTGCATGGGCGGCCTGAAAAGGTACATGCCAGTGACCTACTGGACATTTCTCCTGGCCTCCCTGTCCATCTCCGGAGTTCCCGGCCTGGCCGGCTTCTTCAGCAAGGACGAAATCCTGGCCATGGCCTTCAACTCCCATCTCGCCATGGGAAAGGTGGCCTGGCTGGTGGGTACCTTTGTCGCCTTTCTGACCGCGTTCTACTCGTTCCGTCTCTTCTTCCTCATCTTTCACGGCGAATTCCGCGGCACGGAAGAACAGAAGGCCCACCTCAGGGAGTCCGCGCCGGTGGTCACCGTCCCGCTCATCCTCCTGGCCATCGGCGCGGTCTGTTCCGGCTGGTTCGGCATTCCAGCCATTCTTGGCGGGCACAACCTCTGGGGGCATTTCCTCGAGCCGGTCCTGGGCCACCCGCACATGCATCTCTCCCGTTATGCGGAGTCCCTGCTCATGGGACTCTCCATCCTGGCTGGCGGTTCAGGAATCTTCCTGGCCTGGTATATGTATATTTTCAGACCGGAGCTGCCGGAACGTCTCGCCGGACGGTTACCCCGGATCTACAACCTGCTCCGGAACAAGTACTATATCGACGAGATCTACATCGCCACCCTGGTCGAACCGGCGCTGGCCTTCAGCCGCAGGGTCCTGCTGCGGGTCGTCGACCTGGCAATCATCGAAAACATCGTCAATGGCATCCCCAGAGGAATCGGGGCCCTGGGGAACAAGATCAGAAAACTGCAGGACGGGCAGGTCTCCCATTACCTGGCCTGGATGGGAGGAAGCGCCCTCTTCCTGATGGTATGGATGTTCACCAGATGATCCTGGACTACGCAGGTAACCAACAACGCCACATGAAGGGTCGATTATGTCTGTTCCACTGTTAAGCGCGCTCATCTTCTTTCCGGTTATCGGCGGGCTCTCCATGCTCACCGTGTCCCGGGAGCATCACCGGACGATCCGCACCATGGCCCTGCTCATCAGCCTCATCGAGCTGGTCATGGCCCTGCCCATCTGGTTCATGTTCGACAAGACAACCCACGAGATGCAGTTTGTGGAACGGCTGAACTGGATTCCTGTCTTCCATATCGAATACTACCTGGGAATAGATGGCATTTCGGTGCTTTTCATCCTCCTGTCCACCCTGATCACCACCCTGTCCATTCTGGTCTCCTGGGAGGCCATCCAGACAAAGGTCAAGGAGTTCATGATCGCCATCCTCCTCCTGGAAGGCGCCATGATCGGGGTATTCTGCGCCCTGGACTTTTTCCTGTTCTACATCTTCTGGGAGGCCATGCTCATCCCGATGTTCCTGATCATCGGTATCTGGGGCGGACCAAACCGTCTCTATGCCACGATCAAGTTCTTTCTCTACACCCTGATCGGCAGCCTGCTGATGCTCATCGGCATCATCACCCTCTACAACCATGGCGGCCAGAGTTTCGATATTCTCAGGCTGGCGGAACAACGGTATCCGCTTGGTCTGCAGCTCGTTCTTTTCTGGGCCTTCTTTGCCGCCTTTGCCGTCAAGGTCCCCATGTGGCCGGTGCACACCTGGCTGCCCGATGCCCATACCGAGGCGCCCACGGCCGGCTCGGTGATCCTGGCGGGAATCCTGATCAAGATGGGGGCCTACGGCTTTCTCCGCTTTTCCATGCCGATCCTCCCCGATGCCACCAACCGGATGATGATTCCCATGATCGTCCTCTCCCTGATCGGTATCATATACGGGGCAATCATCTGCCTGGCCCAGACCGACCTGAAACGGCTGATCGCCTACAGTTCGGTTTCCCACATGGGATTCGTCACCTTGGGACTCTATGCCCTCAATACCCAGAGCGTCGAGGGCGGTATCCTCCAGATGATCAATCACGGGGTGGTCACCGGAGCCCTCTTCCTGGCCATCGGCATGGTCTACGAACGGACCCACACCAGGGCCATCTCCGACTACGGCGGCCTGGCCTCCACCATGCCGGTCTTTGCCTCCTTTTTCCTGCTCTTCACCCTGGCCTCGGTGGGGTTGCCGGGAACCAACGGCTTCATCGGTGAATTTCTCATCCTCCTGGGCGGCTTCATCACCCGGCCATGGGCCGCCTTCTTCGCCGCTACCGGCCTGATCCTTGGAGCCTGGTACATGCTGTGGCTCTATCAGCGCATATTCTTCAATCCGGTCAACGACAAGGTCGTCGGTCTGCCCGAACTGACCCTCAGGGAGATCGCCATACTGGTCCCCATGGTGGTCCTCATCTTCTGGATCGGCCTCTATCCAGACAGTCTGCTCAGTTTCATGCATCCGTCGGTGGCCCATCTCCTGGAACAGGTCCGGTCTGCCGAAATCCTGCAACAGGCCCCCCAGGCCACGGCCATGGTCGTTCACTGAAAAACCAGTCGATATGGAGAGGAAACTGCAGTGATGAACGCAACAACCCTGACACTGGCCGCCTTTGAACCGGTTCTGCCGGAGATGCTGCTGGTCTGCATCGGCCTGGTCCTGGTCCTGCTGGACCTGTTTGCGCCCAAACAGCGGGAGCTGCTCCCCTGGCTCACCATCCTGGGAGCGGTGACCGCCCTGGGCATGGTCTTCTGGGAGCGGAACGGCTCCGCTTTCGGGGGCATGTTTCTCACCGACTCCTATGCGGTCTTCTTCAAGGTGATCTGCCTGCTGGCCGTGATCATGGCCATCCTGATGAGCGAACCATACAACCGTGTCCACGGGCTGTTTCAGGGCGAGTACTACAGCCTCATGCTCTTCAGCGCCGTGGGCATGCTGATCATGGCCTCGGCCGGCGATCTCATGGTCCTTTACCTGGGCCTGGAGCTAATGGCCCTGTCCGTCTACTGTCTCGTGGGGATATTGCGGCGGGAAAACCGCTGTGCCGAGGCAGCCATGAAGTACTTTCTCATGGGCGGCTTCGGGTCGGCCATCCTCCTCTACGGCATGTCCCTGGTCTACGGCCTGACCGGAACAACCACTATCGCCGAAATCGCCGCCCAGGCCGCCCAGGCTCCCCTGCTTGACAACCCGGCCCTCCTGGCTGCCCTGGGGATGATGATCGCCGCATTCTGTTTCAAGGTTGCCGTGGCGCCCTTTCATTTCTGGACCCCGGACGTCTACGAGGGCGCACCGACGCCGGTGACGGCCTTCATGTCTGTCGGTCCCAAGGCGGCAGGGTTCGCCGTTTTCGGACGGGTCATGGTATCCGGATTCCCCATGTTCGCCGACCACTGGTCAGGCCTCCTTGCCACCTTGGCCCTGCTGACCATGGCCGTGGGTAACATCACCGCTCTCTCCCAGACATCCATCAAGCGGATGCTCGCCTACTCGGCCATCGCCCATGCCGGGTACGCCCTGCTGGGTATCATGGCCGGCACACCTGCCGGACTGTCTGCCACCATGAACTATCTGCTCTTTTACGGATTCATGAATATGGGCGCCTTTGCCATCCTCATTCTCCTGTCCTCCTCGGGCGCCCATCATGAATCTCTGGACGATTACCGTGGCCTGGCCAGGAACCACCCCCTGGCCGCGGTCCTGATGCTGATCTTCATGTTTTCCCTGACCGGTATCCCGCCGACAGCCGGTTTCATCGGCAAGTTCTACCTGCTCAAGGCGGCCCTGGAAGCCGGCTTCACCGGGACCGTCATCGGCGCGGTCATCTTCAGTACCATCTCTGCCTGGTATTACCTCAGGGTGGTCCGCTACATGTACATGAGTGATCCGACCGGAGAGCTCGAATTCAGCTATTCCCCGGGTATTTCAGCCGTACTCGGGTTAGCACTGCTGGGGGTGGTGGGCTTGGGCCTCTTCCCCGGCAGTATACTCGGCCGAGCTGCCAGCGCTCTGCTTGGCCAGTAAGAGTGTTGCCCAGACAGTCTGCCATGCTGTACGCATCACTCGTTCTCCTTCTACAGGCGGCCGGTCTCCTGACCGGCCGCCGCTTTTTCCCGTCCCGTCATCCCGCTTCCCTGCAAGAGGGAAATTGACAATGCCTCTCAAAAGCTGTAGTATTTTTCCATAGTTTGTAAGGTGACAGTCTTCGAGTCATCCATCGGGTGCCTTGAAACCATTGGGCTTTTCGTTCGAGATCACCCCGCGGGAAAAATGTTTCCGCAGGCATATGTCGGATATTCTGGGGAGAAAATTTTTCACCTGCCACCGATACCGAACGAAAGAACAAGGTTTCAACGTACCCCCTAACCGCAAGAACATCAGACAGGTCTTTTTGTCATGGGCAGTGAACGTAGACGTTTCATCCGGCCGGAAGCTCTCAATCTCCTCGATTACCTGGTTGTCAACAACCAGGGACGGCAGGGCGAGTACTCCATGGGGAGAACACTGAATGTCAGCGAGGGCGGGATACTCCTGGAAAGCCACATCCCCCTGCCCCAGGGCGAGCAGGTGATGATCACCCTGGGACTGAAGGATGAACTCATCGATGTCATGGGGCGGATCATCTACACCACCTTCAAGGATGGCCGCCACCAGAACGGCATCGAGTTTTTCCACGTCGCCGATCACGACAAACGGATACTGCACAAGTACATCGAGGCCTTTCACGAGACCTTTTCCCGGGAACAGGCCTGATAGCCCGTTCCATGACCACCCCTCCCCCTGCTGAAACCAGCGGATCCTGCCGACAGTGCGGCACCTGTTGCCGCCGCGGCGGACCGGCCCTGCATGGACCGGACCGCCGGCTCATCGAAGATGGCCTTCTCCGGCCCGCAAACCTGGTCACCATCCGTCGGGGCGAGCTGGTCCTCCACCCCCTGCACTCCGCTCCAATGGTGGTGGAGCAGGAATTTCTCAAGCTCCAGGGCCAGGGACCGGACTGGTGCTGCTCGCTCTACGACCGGACCACGGCCACCTGTACCATCTACAGCCACAGGCCCCTGGCCTGTCGGCTGCTGGAATGCTGGAACCCGGACCCGCTGCTGGCGATAACCGGCAGGGACCTCCTGGACCGCTTTGCCGTCATTGGGCCCGACAACCCCCTGCTGCCCCTGGTCAGGGAACACGAACGGCTCTGTCCCTGTCCGTCCCTGGACTCCCTGGACAACCGGCTCCGCGATCAGGCCGAAACAGGTAACCGGTCCGCCATCCTGGAAGAGCTTGCCGGGATGGTCAACCTCGACTTGCAGTATCGCGGCCGGGTGGCTGCCAGGTTCGGGCTGTCCCTGGCCGACGAGCTCTTTTATTTCGGCCGCCCCCTGGTCCATCTCCTCCGCCCGCTGGGGATCGGCAGCCGGGAACAGGATGGCAAGATTTTCCTCTTCCGGAGCGGCGCTTCCCCCTGAGGATCAATCCGGGGTGTGGTGCCAAGGTGCCGCTGAGCGAGCGGGGAGAAAGGCAGGTGTCATTCTCTTGGACCGGTTCCGCCAGGACCAAGAGACCGGCAATCCTCCCTGCAGGGATCATCACCTTTCAATGGGCTGGATTTTTATGGGGAATCATGGTATGGTCATTTTAACTCCTTGAAACAGCTTCCTCTTCGGCCGGGTTTCTTTATTCGGCCGCGTAATCCCTTTACATTTTCTTCTCAACACAGTACTATTTGTTAGTTCATGCAAAAAATAAACCGGTTTTTACTGGTTTGTTATTTTGTTTACGGACCTATTATTTTACCCGGCCGGCCCCTGGTGGCTGCTGCCGGAATTCGCTTTCTGGAGACCGGAAATGAAACGCCATTCCCTCTTCCTGCTGATCGGCCCCTGCCTGCTCGGCATGGTTCTGCTTCTCGTTCTCCCGGCCAGGGAGTGCCGAAGCGAGGACTCTTCGGCCCCCATCCACATCGAGGCGGACCGGATGGTCTCGCAGGAGCAGAACAACTCCGTGGTCTTCATAGGCAACGTGGATGCCCGTCAGGGCGGGGTGGTGATCAGGGCGGACGAGATGACCGTCTACTATACCCGGGGCAAGGACAAAAAAAAGAAACAATCGACCAGCCAGGTCAAGAAGCTCATCTGCCGCGGTCATGTGGAAATCAGCCAGGGAGACTGGCTGGGAACGGGAAAGAGGATGGATTACTTCGCCAACGAGCGAAAGGTGATCCTCTCCGGGGATGCCAAGGCGTGGCAAGGCCAGAACATGGTCTCTGGCAAGACCATCATCTACTACCTGGATGAAAAGCGATCCATCGTGGAGCAGGACAAGAGCAAGCCGGGCCGGGTCAAGGCGGTCATTCATCCCGACTCGGACAAAAACAGATAGATGGATGCCGAGAAAAAGTCACGTCTGGAGACCAAGAGGTTGGTCAAGGAGTACCGAACCCGGCGGGTGGTGGACCAGGTGGATCTCCGGGTCCAAAGCGGCTCCATCGTGGGACTGCTTGGACCGAACGGTGCCGGCAAGACAACAACCTTTTACTCCATCGTCGGCTTCATCCGGCCCACGACCGGTTCCATCTTTCTCGACGGCACGGATATCACCTCGCTGCCCATACACAGGAGGGCGTCCCGCGGCATCACCTATCTTGCCCAGGAACCGTCAGTCTTCAAGAAGCTCACCGTGGAGGAGAATATCCGTATCGTCCTGGAACCGCTCGGACTGACCAGAAACGAGATAACAAACCGTATCCAGACACTGATGCAGGATCTGAAGATCGAGTACCTGGCCGACAACAGGGGACACGCCCTCTCCGGTGGCGAACGGCGCCGGGTGGAGATCATGCGGGCTCTGGCCACCCGTCCCCGGTTCATCCTGCTGGACGAACCCTTTGCCGGGGTTGACCCCCTCTCTGTCGCCGACCTGCAGCAGATTATCCAGGGCCTCAAGGCCAAGGGGCTCGGCGTGCTCATCTCTGACCATAATGTACGCGAGACCCTGCAGGTCTGCGACTTCGCCTATATCATGAACGACGGGAAAATTTTGACCTGTGGCGTGGCTGAAGATATCATTGAAAGTGAAGTGGCGCGGAAGATGTACCTAGGCGAACATTTCAGCATGTAGGACATCACCCGAGACAGAACATCCCTATTCCACCTTTTCCGGACCAAGATGGCCCTTGAACTCAGACAACAACTGAAGCTGGCACAGAAACTTGTCATGACGCCCCAGCTGCGTCAGGCGATCAAACTGCTCCAGCTCAACCGGTTGGAACTGACCGAGGCGCTCCGCTCGGAAATAGAGCAGAACCCGTTGCTGGAAGAGGCCGTCGACGGTACGGAGCCACAGTTCAAATCCGACGCCCTGGCCGTGGAGGAAAACAAGGAGCCCTCGGAAACCGCGATCACCACCCAGGTTTCCGGAGACAATCCAGCCTCTGTCGGCGAGGTCAACTGGGAAGACTATGCCAACAACTTTGACTCGGACTTCTCCTTTGCCCGGGAAACACCGCCGGCCGACGCTCCATCCCAGTTCGACTTCATCTCCAGCGCCCCGGGACTGGCCTCCTATCTCCAGTGGCAGCTGACCCACCTAGAGCTGGACGAGAAAGACAAGGACATCGCCCATTTCATCATCGGCAACCTGGACGGCCACGGCTTTCTGGAAGCCGATATCGAGGATATCTGCGAGTATGCCGGCTGTTCCGCCGAAACAGCGGAAGGAGTGCTGCGGCTGGTCCAGAACCTCGACCCGCCGGGTATCGCGGCCCGCAGCATCCAGGAATCCCTGCTGCTCCAGCTGGAACGGGACGGCCAGGAGAACAGCCTGGCCTACCGGATCGTGGCCGAGCACATGAATCTCCTGGAAAGCCGCAACTATAGCCTGCTGGCCAGGCAAACCGGCACCACGGTCCGCAAGGTTCAGGAGGCGGTGGACCTCATCACCACACTGACCCCCTTTCCGGGCAACGAGTTCAGCAACGAGCAGATCAACTATGTCATCCCGGATGTCTATGTTTACAAGATCGATGATGAATTTGTCATCCAGCTCAACAACGACGGCCTGCCCAACCTGCAGCTTTCCAGTGAATACAAGGAGCTGCTGAAACAGCGCAAGGAACTGCCGGCCGAATCGCGCGGCTACCTGCTGGAAAAGAAACGGAGTGCGGAATGGTTCATCAAGTCGATCCAGCAGCGACAGCGAACGATCTACAAGGTCATGGAGAGTCTGCTCAAATTCCAGCATGATTTCTTCGAGAAAGGACCCGTGTACCTCAAACCGCTCATCCTCCGCGATGTGGCCGAGGATATCGGCATGCACGAATCCACGGTCAGCCGGGTCACCTCCAACAAGTATGTCCATACTCCCCAGGGAATTTTCGAGCTGAAATATTTTTTCAGCACAGCCGTGGCAACCACCAACGGCGACACCGTGGCAGCCGAGGCGATCAAGACCCGCATACGGCAGCTCATTCAGAACGAAGACCCGGCCAAACCGCTCAGTGACAACAAGATCTCCGAACTCCTGGCCAAAGAGAACATCAAGGTTGCACGACGCACCGTGGCCAAGTATAGAGACCAGATGAAGATCCTGCCGGTCAAGCACCGGCGAAAGGCCAGGACAGGAAAAAAATAGTGGCAGAGAACAGATTACAGATCGACGAACAGTGTGTCATCGCCAACCTCAAATCCAGCGACAAGGAGGGGGTCCTCCGCGAGCTGGCAGAAGCGGTTCACCATCGCTGTCCACAGGTCGATATCGAAAAGATGGTCGATGTTCTCCTCGAGCGGGAACAGGTCGGTTCCACCGGCGTGGGCAACGAGGTGGCGATTCCCCACGCCAAACTCGCCAACCTCGAGCAGCTGCTGCTCTGCCTGGGCCGCAGCCAGAAAGGCATCCCCTTCGATGCCGTGGACAAGCGGCCGGTTCACATCTTCATCATGATTCTCTCGCCCAAGGAAATGGCCGCCGAATACCTGCAGACCCTGGCCCGGGTGAGCCGCCTTCTCAAGAACAGGGAGTGGCGGAACAGACTCCGCCATGCGGGCAGCGCCGCAGAGATGGTCTCGCTTTTCACTGCTGCCGATCGGGAGCAGGCAGCCGGAGAGAAAAAAAGCCAGGGCGGACTGTAAGCCGAATTCTGTTCTTCCTTGCCTGCCACGGCAGGCAAGGAAGCCATGGTCATTTGACTGGGATACCGGTCACCCGGTACCTCGTGCAACCTACCCGGAAACTTCAGGCGGGCCACCTTCAAACGTTTCCCTATTTGGTCTTGCACCCGGTGGGGTTTACCCTGCCTTCCGTGTCACCACGGAAGCGGTGAGCTCTTACCTCGCCTTTTCACCCTTACCGGCCGGAAGGCCGGCGGTATGTTTTCTGTGGCACTTTCCTCCGGTTACCCGAAGTTCGCGTTACGAACCACCGTGCCCTGTGGTGTTCGGACTTTCCTCTCCTGCACGGGACAGGAGCGACCATGCGTCCTCCCTGGCCATTACACTATACCACATCCGCAGCCTGCGATAAAGATGCCTGCCCAACATGCCGATCAGCCATCGGCCAGCAGGAGCAGCAGATGAACCACCCGGATATCCAGGTTCCGTCTTGCCAGCTCCACCTGGAACTGCATCAGGCAACCGGAACAGGTGGTGGTGATGATCTCGGGGCAGTGAGACAGGAGGCTGTCCAGGGAACGCTGAAAGATCTTCCCGGACAGCTCCGGATAGCCCAGATGGAAGAGACCGCCCTGGCCACAGCACCGGCTGAAACCAGGAGGAGTGACCAGGGAAAATCCGGCAGTCTGTTGCAACAGTCTGGCGGCTGCCCTGGAGGCCTCCGGGAAACGGCGCAAATGACAGGGCTCATGGTACCAGACCCGGCAGTCTGCCCGCTGCTGTACCCGAAGGCTTGCTGCCTGGACGAGGTAGGTCATGATATCCGTGACCCGGGCACTGAACCGTTCGGCCCTATCCTGCATGGCCGGATCATCGGCGAACAGCTCCCCATACCTGCGCAGGTGGGCAAAACAGGAGGCGCAGGAAACAAGGACAGGACCGCTGGATCGGGAAAAGGCGCCGATGTTGACCGCTGCAAGCCGTTTGGCCTCCTCGATCCTGCCGGCTGACCAGGCGGCCAGGCCGCAGCAGGTCTGCTGTTTGGGCATCACGAGCGGCCCTCCCGCACTCCGGGTGGCGAGAGCGATTGCCCTTCTGGCGATGGATGGCTGCAGATGGATGGCGAAGCAGCCGCTGAAATAGCCGATCCGGTGCTCATCTTTCGGGCGGAGGACGGGCTGCCGAAGCGCCGGTAAGGAAGCCGGCCTGCCAGGATCATCCTCCAGGATCCCGAGCCGCAGGCGCAGGCCGCTGCCAGCGGCCAGGCCGGGCATCCTGCCGAGGAGCTGGCCAGTACGGGCGAGCGCGCCAAGCAGATCCGGATGAGAAAGAGAACGCCGCACCAGGGAGCGGCGCAGCCAGTGACGGCCAGCCCTGAAGCCGAACCGTTGCCTGCACTCGGCCACAAGCGTCGTAATGGGCAGGCCGCGCGAACAGACCTCTTCGCACCGCCCGCAGAGAAGGCAGGCCGAAAACAGGTCGGCAAAATGACTGGATGGCGATTCGGCCAGGTCCGTGGTCAGGAGATGCAGCCTCCCCCTGGCTGTCAGGCTCTCCCGTCCCGTCACCCGGTAGACAGGACAGGCAACCGTGCAGGCCCCGCACTTGACACAATCTGCGGCCGTGGTGGGTAGCGGCACCGCTACGGGAATCAGGCCTCCGCCTTCTGCGGCTGCCAGAGCAGATAGGCATGGATGAAGGGATCCAGCCTGCCGTCCAGCACCGCATCCACGTTGCCCTCCTCGTGGTTTGTCCTGTGATCCTTGATCATTCGATAAGGCTGGAGCACATAGGAACGAATCTGGCTACCCCAGGCGATCTCCTTCTTGTCACCGGAGAGATTTTCCTGCTCCTTTTCCTTCTCTTCCTGCTGGCGCTCGTACAGCCTGGCCATGAGCATTTTCATGGCCATGTCCTTGTTGCGATGCTGGGAGCGTTCGTTCTGGCACTGTACCACGATCCCGGTGGGCAGATGGGTGATCCGAATGGCGGAATCGGTCTTGTTGACATGCTGTCCCCCCGCTCCGCTGGCCCGGTAGGTATCAATCCGCAGGTCTCTTTCGTTGACCTCGATCTCAATAGTGTCATCCAGCTCCGGCAGAACCATGACCGAGGCAAAGGAGGTATGGCGCCTGCCCGAGGCATCAAAGGGAGAGATACGAACCAGGCGGTGGATTCCCAACTCGGAACGAAGATACCCGAAGGCGTACTTTCCCTTCACCAGGATGGTCACGCTCTTGGTGCCGGCCTCGTCACCGGGCAGGTGATCCAGGATGTCGGTCTTGAACCCCTTGTCCTCTGCCCAGCGTAGATACATGCGCAACAGCATGTCCACCCAGTCCTGGGCCTCGGTTCCCCCGGCTCCGGCATGGATGGTCAGGATGGCGTTGTTGGTGTCGTGCTCGCCACTGAACATGCACTCCACCTCCACCACATCGATCCGCTCGGTCAGACTGCCGATGGCCTCCACGACCTCCTGATAGGTTTCCGCGTCGTTCTCTTCCACCGCCATGTCCAGGAGCATCTCGGTCTCCTCAAGCTCTTGAAAGTTCTTCTCCCAGACCTCGATGATATCCTGCAGCTGTCCAAGCTCCTTTTGCACTTTCTTGGCCCTGGCCTGGTCATTCCAGAAGTCAGGGGTCAGGGTCTGCTTTTCCAGGTCTGCGGCGAGCTCTCGTTTGCCGTCCAGGTCAAAGATGCTCCTTCAGGGCCAGCATCCTGGCCTTGAGGTCATTGATCTTCTGCCTGGCCTCGGCCGCTTCAGTGGTCACCTCGCTCATACGTCGTTCTCCTCTATAACTAAGCGTAATCCGGTTTTCTCACGGTCAGCATTGTAAACAATGGCACGAAATATTATAGAATACCAGGGCTGACCGACAGAAACAAGCGCATGCCCTGAAAAAGTAAGATCTTCTTTCGAGATCAAGAGGTTGAATGCATCAGCAAGGCACAGCATACCAGGAAGATTCCAGGGGAAAAGTTTTGCTGTAAGCGATCTCAGGGTATATAACCTGGCGTAGATCATACTTCCAAGCTGGAACTGGTCACAAGATCTGCATGATCACCCCTGGCCGCATTCGGGCTATAGCAGCCAGGGGTGATCGTATGAGGATGCAGTGCCTGTGATCGATCACGGCCCTTCACCAGGATCGGCTGCCGGGAGAAAAAGCGACCGTCTCCCCTTGACGATGGCCCCCTCGATGCGGTTTACTCGGTATGTTGCGTATCAGGCCTGTCCGGGACCGTTGAGTTCAGCCTAACCAACTCCGGACTATGTTCGCAGGCCAACCCGGCTGGACACGGAACCGATATCTCGGTATGTATCGTTACACGGAAGAGATCAACTGGAAGGCCCATTTCTGGTTCGACAAGAAGCTGGTTACATCCAAGATCTGGGCCCGGCTGCCCAAGGCTTCCAAGTCGGTCTTCCCGGTGGTCGGTTGTTACCGCAACGACCGGGGCCTGGCCTTTCCCTCGGAGCGGACCATCGCCATTCTCTGTGGCCGGACAGACAAGACCGTCCGCACCGGCATCAGGGGCCTGGACGGTCTCTACAACCTCAAGATCCTGCCGTATATCACCAGCCGGGGCCGACGATCGAAAAAGTTCTACCTGGCCGCTCCGCCAAGAAAACCTGGCCGGGCCTTTCCCTTTTACCGCTGCGTCCTGGAAAAGGGACTCTGGCAGGCGCTGACGCCCACCGCCCAGGCCCTCTACCCGGTAATGCGCACTTTCGGCTTTTTCGACCAGGACATGTACCGTTCCTTTGACGATCCGGATTTCAAAGAGGAAGATTTCGACCGAGTCTACCGGGAGCGCGATTTTGACTACTGCGAGGCCGATCCCCTGCAGCTCGTTCTCCATGCCGGCATCTCCCGCCAGTCCCTGGAAGCTGCCCTGCGCAGCCTGGAAAAGAACAACCTGGTCCAGGTGGCGGACCGGGATCCCTCCGGACACCCGTGGCTCTGGCGAGTCTATTTCAAGACCAAAAGCTGGTATCCTCGCGACCTGCTCAACGACAGAATTGCAAAACGGTACGGTTCCCGATAATCTCGGGCGGCCAGAGGAAATTCCGGCCTGCCCGTGCTCATCCCTGCCGGCACTGCTTGATGTAATCCTTGATCAGGGAAGGGTGGGAGGTAACGGCCTCGCCGGCCTGGCCGCCCAGCTCCCTGGCCAGAAAATCCATGAACTTGGCATAGGTCATGTCCTTCTTCAGGTTGGCGGCCACCAGGTCACGGAGACGCTGCCGGTCTGCCGGATCATCGAGATAGGAAAAGATCCGGTGCTCTTCGGCCTCGCCGGCCTCAGCTGCCGAGGCGCCTGAAGACCTGCCATCCTGCTGGACAGCGACACTCTCCTGCTCCAGCCGGTTCAGCCGCTCGGTAAGCTCCCCGAGTACCGGCTGCATCTCTGCTGCCTGGTCGACGCGGGCTCCGATGGTCTCCAGGCCCTGTTTCAAGGTATCGACGGATACGGCCACCTGGTCACTCTTCTCGCCAATGGCCTGCACCCTGTCCTGCAGGGATGCCAGCTCCTCTTTCTGGGCCGCTCCAGCTGTCTGCTGCTCAAGGAGATCCAGCCGCTCGCCGATCCTTGCCAGCTCGGTGCGGATTTCCTTTCTCAGCTCCTTGATATCTCGCTGCAACCCGGAAAACAGGGGCCTGACCTCGCTCTCCACCTTATCCCGGACCGTCTCCACCGCAGACGGGGTATTGCGGCTGCAGCGCGACTTCACCTGCTCCGACAGGGGCGCGATCCAGCCGGACAGGGTGTCTGTCAGGCCGGTGAACATGCGGGAAGCTGTATCCGGATTGACCAGGGCTACGGCCCCGAGAAAGATCCCGATGAGTACGGCCAGAGATACCAGCAGGCCCAGGGAAAGGGCGATCAGCAGCTGAACCGTTTTCAGCAGGCCGACAACGAGGGTGCCGATGGAACCCCAGAGGCTGCCGTCCGGGGAGGTGCTGGTCAGATAGATCAGCACGGACAGGAAGAGGAGAATGAGACCGGATGTGATGAGTGGACCCCGCAGTACATTGTGTTTCATGGCATTTCCTCCGTTGGCGATCAAATTGAAAACAGTTCGGTAATACTGTGACAGACTGATTCAGCGCAAAACGACAGGCCGCTGCCGGGCAGGTCCTGAACGTGCAGAAAAAATTCAATGTAACCTGGAAGAATTATAGAAGATCTGTAGTGTATTTCTCCCTGGACGGCAAGAATTAATTGCCTGGGGCCAGTAAAAAGACGTTTCCTGGAACCGGCTCAGAAGAAGGAAAGAGTTTTCTTGCACATGGCCCGATGGTGTGCTAGGGAGCAGGAAACGGAGGCCGGGCTTCGAACCGCCCATCCCATCACCTGGATTCCGGCCATGTCTCCAGTCAGGAACGGGGTGGAGTTCTACAGGGATCCAGGGATCACCCCAACGGCAGGACAGCAGATGCTCAAACTGATAATTTTTGACTGTGACGGTGTGCTCTTCGACTCCAGGGAAGCCAACAGGGCCTATTACAATCATCTCCTGGCCCGTTTCGGCTGTCCACCCATGGACGAACAGGAGGTGGATTACGTGCACGTCCACAACGTCTTCGAATCAGTGGCCCACATCTTCCGCAACCACGGCCAGGTGGATATGGAGGAGGTGGACCGGTACCGCACCGGTCTGGATTACCGTCCCTTTCTCAAGCACATGACCATGGAACCCGACCTGCTCGACTTTCTCCGGATCATCACGCCCCGCTACCATACCGCCATCTCCACCAACCGGACCACCACCATGGACATGATACTGGACATCTTTGGCCTGCGTCCCTGGTTCGGCAAGGTGGTCACGGCCCTGGATGCCGGCCGCCCAAAGCCGGCACCGGACGGTCTGTTCATGATACTGGAACACTTCGGAGTCGAGGTCCGGGAAGCGATCTATATCGGTGACTCAACAGTGGACCAGGAGCATTGCGCCAGCGTGGGCATGGAGCTGGTCGCTTTCAGGAACAGATCGCTGCAGGCCGCATACCACGTGGACAGTTTTCTGGAAATCCTCAGCCTGCCACCCTTGCAGAAGTCGGCCTGACAGAGGCCGTTACACAGCCGAACGGAGGAAGACCTTCTTCAGCTTGAGGAAATACTCCACTCCGGACCAGACAGTGAGAACCATGGCCAGGTAGACGATGAGCAGGCCGATGGTGTAGAGATGCGGAATGGGCGACAGGGCCAGGGGAAAGATGAGAGAGCCCAGACCGATATACTGGACGATGGATTTGAGTTTGCCAAGCGGCGAGGCAGCCACCACGATCCCGGCGGCCGAGGCCACGCCGCGCAGGCCGGTGACCATCATCTCCCGGCAGAGAATGATTAGGGCGATCCATGCGGGCAGCTTGCCCAGGGGAATCAGCATGACCAGGGCGGTGGTCACCAGGACCTTGTCGGCCAGCGGATCCATGAGCTTGCCCAGGGCCGTGACGGCCTGGTACCGCCGGGCCAGGTAGCCGTCAGCCCAGTCGGAGCAGGCCGCCAAGGTAAAGATCAGCCAACAGAAAAAGGCCATCCATGGTGTCTGCTCCAGCATGAGAAGGACGGCCAGGAGAGCGGTGAGAACAAACCTGGCCCCGGTTATCAGGTTGGGCAGATTCTTGATGGAACTGGCTTGATTCAATTCACGGTTACCAACTGTCGCACATTGATACTGGTCAGGCCCATCATCCCCTGTTTCTTGTAGAGTTCGTACCAGTGCATCACCTTGTTCACATAGGCGATGGTCTCCGGAAAACGGGGAATGGAACGGCTCCTCATCACCCGGGTCGGACCGGCATTGTAGGCAGCAAGACTGAGGGCGATATCTCCCCCCAGGCTGTCGAGCAACGTCCTGAAGTAGCGGGTCCCACCATAGATATTCTCCCTGATGTCGAATGGATCGCTGATCTGCAGGTCTCTGGCCGTTTCCGGCATGAGCTGCATGAGCCCTATGGCCCCCTTGCTGGAGACGGCCCGGGGATCGAAGTCCGATTCTGTCTTGATTATCGCCCTGATGAGCATGGGATCGACATGCATTGCACAGCCCGCCTGCTCAATATGCTGGTCCATACGATACCAGAGTGAGTTGTCACTATAGCGGTTTGCCAGATTAATCTCCAGATTATTTTGAAGTACCCTGTTTTCACGCTGTTCCGCAGCCGTTATCCGGGAGATCCCTGCCAGGCTGATTGGTTGATAGCGGGCGTCATGGGGAACGTTGGTGTAGTGGTGCACCCCTTCCTCGTCAACGTAATAGTAGAGGCCAGCCGAGGCGGTCGGGGCAGTAATCATAACCCAGCACAGACAGATGACAAAGCGCGAAAGACGATACTCCATTGGACTCCAAGTTGTTATGTTTGCCGTTTTTCCCAGTCGGCCAGGAATTTCTCCATGCCGATATCCGTAAGCGGATGCCTGGCCAGCTGGGCGATGACCTTGTACGGGATCGTAGCGATGTCAGCCCCCAGGAGCGCGGCCTCCACGACATGCATGGGATTGCGCACCGAGGCCACGATCACTTCGGTGGCAACATCGTAATTGCCGTAGATGGTCATGATATCCGCAATCAGCTCCATACCGTTCTGGGAGATATCATCCAGACGGCCCACAAAGGGACTGACATAGGTGGCCCCGGCCTTGGCAGCCAGCAAGGCCTGCGAGGACGAGAAGACCAGGGTCACGTTGGTCCTGATACCCTCATCGGCCAGCTGGCTGACAGCCTTGAGCCCTTCTTCGATCATCGGGATCTTGATGACGATATTCTCATGGATCCCAGCAAGTTCCCTTGCTTCCTTCACCATGCCCTCCGCCTCCAGACTGATTACCTCTGCGCTGATGGGACCATCCACCAGGGCGCAGATATCGGCCAGGATATCGAGAAAGGGGCGCTGCTCCCTGGCCACCAGGGAGGGGTTGGTGGTGACACCATCCACCATGCCCATTGCCAGTCCCTTTTTGATCTCGTCGATGTTTGCGGTATCGATAAAAAATTTCATTTCTCCCCTCCTGCATCATCTGTGAATGAATCGCAGCATTTCTCACTGCAGAAAAAATAGGTTTTGCCTTCCCGGCGCAACCTGATCGCCTGGTGTTTCGGAATGAGGGTATGACAGACCGGGTCCTCGACGAGCACGTCCTCCACGGGTCTGCTGTCCTGACCGCGCTGTCGGTCTGTGACAGTCTGTGTCTTCTCCTTTCCCAGGCCACGGATGAGTTTCCAGGCAAGGTAGAACAGAATGGCCAGTATGACGAGACGGACAGGGCTCATGATCGAATCTCATACCTCATCGCGACAGACAAGGATGTACTGACCAGTCGTATAATTCTATTATATCCATGGCCAGACGATTGTCTAATTTTTAATTAGTTAAAATATTTCAACATGTTATCATGAAACAGCATCCCGCCATCCGGTCCGCTCAACCTCCCCGGGCCGGGTAGTGTTTCGTAATTCCAGAAAAAGTTCCCAAACGGTTTTTTTCAGAACCGGATGGTAATACTTCGGGGCAATTTCAGCAAGTGGCGCCAGGACAAACAGCCGCTTGTGCATGCGGGGATGGGGAAGGGCCAGGTCGGCTCTCTCCAGAACGAGACGGTCGAAGAGGAGCAGGTCCAGGTCCAGGGTCCTGTCCTGGTGGCCGGGACCGTCCGGAGAGCGGCTACGGCCGAACCGCTGTTCAACGGCCAGTAGGTGCTCCAGCAGATCCCTCGGGCCAAGGGAGGTTTCCAGCAGTCCGGCGGCATTGATGAACCAGTTACCACTGTCCATGTCCACCGGCGCTGTCCGGTACGGTGCGGACAGGGACAGGATCTTGATTCCGGGAACCTGCCCGATGGCCTGCCATCCCTGACAGAGGAGACGGCGGGAATCCCCCAGGTTGGATCCCAGACCGATACAGGCGCGATGCACATCACGTGGTGATTCAGGATATCGCATGGGGGTGGGACCTGTCCTCTCCGGCAACAGAAAAGGCGGCATCCCGGCCGGGATGCCGCCTTTCAGCTCCTGTCCTTTGCGGCACGGTTCCCCGCCGCCGGAAACAGCTCGTAACCAGCCAGCTACAGATCAGCCAGGCCCAGAACATCGAACATGGTATACATGCCGTTGTCTCTGCCGGCAACCCAGGCGGCGGCCAGGGCAGCCCCGCGGGCAAAGTTGTCGCGGCTGTGGGCCCGGTGGGTCAGCTCGAGCCGCTCCCCGGCACCGGCAAAGTAGACTGTGTGCTCACCCACGATATCGCCGGCCCGGATGGTCTGGATGCCGATCTCCTGGTCAGGCCGCTCACCGATCATACCGTGCCGCTCGTATCTGGCTACCTGGTCGAGATCACGGCCCAGCCCGGCGGCAGCCATCTCGCCGAGTTTCAGGGCCGTACCCGAGGGAGCATCCTTTTTCATCCGGTGATGGGCCTCGACGATCTCCACATCATAGGCATCCCCCAGGATGCGGGCGGTCCGTTCCACCAGTTTGAAGAGGACATTGACCCCCACCGCCATGTTGGGTGCCTGGACGCAGGGAAAATGGTCAGCAGCCAGCTTGCCGATGGCTGCCAGGTTTTCAGCGCTGAGACCGGTTGTACCGATGACCATGGCCTTGCCGTGGGCAGCGGCCTGTTCCACGAACTGCATGGTTGCCTGGTGAAAGGTGAAGTCGATGAGCACCTCTCCCTGGCCTATGACTTCGTCCAGCCCGGCGGCAATGGTGACACCCGTGGTACCGAATCCGCCGTTCTCGCCGACATCCCGGCCAACGGCCGGATTGTCGGGATGCTCGAAGGCCGCGGCAAGGGTGAGATCAGGGTGCTGTTGCACCATGTAGCTTATCCGTTGTCCCATACGGCCGGCCGCGCCGGCGACGATCACTCTGGTCATTGCTCTCTTCTCCTTCAGCCTCTCTCGGCTTGCGTTGATTCGTCGGAATTCGCTCGTTACAGCAGCCCCACCTCGGCCATGGCCGCCTTCAGGGTCTCCAGAGAGGCATCGTCCATCTGGGTCATGGGAAGACGAACCTCGCCGGACCGGATCCTGCCCATCAGTTCCAGGGCCTTCTTGGCCGGTGCTGGACTGGGATAGCAGAACATGGCACCCATGAGAGCAAAGAGACGGTAGTGGATCTCGTTGGCGGTTTGCAGGTCACCGGCCAGGGCGGCCTCCATCATCCTGGACATTCCGCCCGGCTCGATGTTGGAGGTGACCGAGATGACACCCTTGCCGCCCACCAGGACCGTGGCCATGGAGGTGAAATCGTCCCCGGAAAGGACGATGAAATCGTCAGGACAGCGGCGTATCACGTCGGAAACCTGGTTCAGGCTGCCCGTGGCTTCCTTGATGCCGATAACATTGGGCAGTTCGGCCAGCCGGGCCACGGTGGCCGGCAGCATGTTGGTCACTGTACGACCCGGCACGTTGTACAGAATGATCGGGATGTCCACTGCCTCGGCAATGGCCTTGTAATGCTGGTAAAGTCCTTCCTGGCTCGGCTTGTTGTAGTAGGGCACCACAGACAGCACTGCATCGGCGCCGCTGGCCTTGGCGGACTCGGTCAGTTCGATGGCCTCCAGGGTGTTGTTGGCCCCTGTACCGGCAATGACCGGGACCCGGCCGTTCACGGTCTTGACGGTCAGCTCGATGACCCGCTTGTGTTCGTCGAAATCGAGCGTGGCCGATTCCCCTGTCGTTCCACAGGGCACCAGCCCATGGATACCGTTGCTGATCTGGAATTCAATCAGGTCCACCAGTCCCTGTTCATCAACCTTGCCGTCCAGCATGGGTGTGACAATGGCGGTAAGAGCTCCCTGAATCGTCGTCATATCCTTCCTCCTGGTAAATTCTTTCGTATCAGTTCACCACCACGGGCAAGACAGGGAAGAGGCATGCACTCTGCCGAACTCTCCTGCGCTGTCTTGGGCCTGCTCAGCGCACCGCCTCGCCATTCAGCTCTCCCCTGTAGATCACCAGGGCCGGCCCCCTGAGGAAGACGTTTTCCGCCCTGCCGTCCTCCTGGAGATCGAAGGAGATGGTCAACCGGTCACCGCCCGAGGTGACGACCCGGACCGGCGAGGAGACCAGGTCCAGAAGGGCGCCGATGAGGCTGGCGGCCACTGCGCCGGTTCCGCAGGCCATGGTCTCGGCCTCCACCCCCCGTTCATAGGTACGTACCCGGATTGTACCATCTTCCTGGACCTGGACAAAGTTGACATTTGTTCCGGCAGGTGAAAATTTCTCGTGGAAGCGAATCGCGCTGCCCTGCCTGTGGACATCCACCCCGTCGAGATCCTCCGTGAAGACCACCGCATGGGGAACTCCCGTATCCAGGCAGTGCAGCTCCATAGCCCGACCGTCGAGATCCACACGGGTATGCAGGTCTGCCGTTCCCGGCGTGGTCATTTTTACGGCAACCTCTGTGTCGGCCACGCTGGCCTCGATGATACCGGCCAGGGTCTCGAAACGCATGCGGGCCGGAGCAATACCGTGCATGTAGGCGAAACGGGCCGCACAACGGGCTCCGTTGCCACACATCTCGGCAACGGAGCCGTCACCGTTGAAAAACTGCCAGCGAAAATCCGCCTGCTCGGAATCCTCGATCAGGATCAGGCCGTCGGCCCCCACGGAAAAACGGCGCCGGCAGACCCGGCGGGCAAACTCTGCTGCCACCTCGCTGCTGCCGAAAATTGGCCTGCGGTGGTCGATGAGAATGAAATCGTTGCCGGTTCCACTCATCTTGACGAAGGGAATGGGAAATTGGGTAAACTGCATGGCTCGTGTCTCAGATGGTCTCACCCCGGACCAGGTCTTCATAACGCTCCCGCTGCCGGATCACCCGGAACCTGTCCCCCTCCACCATGACCTCGGCCGGCCTGGGACGGGAGTTGTAGTTGGAGGCCATGGAAAAGCCGTAGGCGCCACAGCTCATGATGGCCACCAGGTCGCCCTGGGCCATCAGGGGAAGGAAACGATCCCTGGCCATGAAATCACCGGTCTCGCATATGGGCCCGACCACATCCACCACCTGCCCGGGGCCGCTGCTCTCCCGCACCGGCAGGATGGCATGGTAGGCCCCGTAAAGACTGGGCCTGGCCAGGTCGTTCATGGCCGCATCCACGATCACGAAATGTTTCGGTTCCTTGCCCCCCGTGTTACTCTTGGTGTACTGGACCTCGGTGACCAGGATGCCGCCGTTGCCCGCGATCACCCGGCCCGGCTCCAGGATCAGGGTGCAATCCAGGTCCTGCAGCTCTTCCCTGATGGCCCGGGCATAATCATGGGGATGGGGCGGAGATTCCTCGTTGTAGGTGATGCCCACGCCGCCCCCCAGGTCGAGATACCTGATCCGGACTCCTGTCCTCTCCAGCCGGTAGATGAACTGTTTCATCTTGTCCAGGGCTTCGATGAAGGGCTCCACCTGGGTCAGCTGGGAGCCGATGTGGCAGCTGACACCCACCACCTCGATGTTGGCCATGGACATGGCCCGCCCATACTCCTCCAGGGCCTCGTCCACCGGAATACCGAACTTGTTCTTGGCCAGGCCGGTGGAGATGTAGGCATGGGTCTTGGGATCCACGTCCGGGTTGATCCGAAAGGCCACCGGTGCCTTCACCCCCTGGGTGGCAGCCACATCCTGCAGTCGGTCCAGCTCCTGGGGAGATTCGACATTGAACATCAGGATGGAGGCATCCAGGGCCTGCCGCATCTCCTCGACGGTCTTCCCCACACCGGAATAGATGATTCTCTCCGGCGGGATCCCTGCCCGGAGGGCCCGGAACAGTTCACCACCGGATACGATGTCGGCTCCGCCGCCAAGGCCGGCGAACAGAGCGAGAATGGCGATGTTGGAGCAGGCCTTGACCGCGAAACAGGTCTGATGGGGAATTCCCTCGAAACCGGAGTCAAAGACCTGGAAATGCCGCTCCAGGGTGGCTGCACTGTAGAGGTAGAAGGGGGTGCCCACGTTCCGGGCAATATCGGCGACCGGCACTTCCTCGCAGTACAGCTCGCCGTTCCTGTAGGTGAAATGATGCATGTTCCGTCGTGAGTATAGGGTTACCTGCTGACCATGACCTCGGGAGACCGGACACTTTCGTTGGCCGGGCTGGACTTGTCGATACTGGAGACAGAGTAGTACCAGCGGTTGACCCCCTTGGGCGGGTTCCGGTCCGTGAACAGGGAGAACGGCGCATTCAGCTCGCCAATCCTGGTGGGCTCCTGTTCGCCCTCCAGCCGGCGGTAAATGCGGTATCCCTGGAGGTCCTTTTCCCGGATGGGAGTCCAGAACACCTTGACTCCGCGATCGATGCGGATGGCGTTGACATCCGAAGGCGGCGCAGGGGGCGTCCGGTCCACCGGCACGGCGGCCACGCTCTCGCTGAGACCGCCGCCCACCATACCCCGGTCATAGACAGAGACTGCCTGCACCCGGTAGAAATATTTCCGGCCGTTGATCACCCCGGTATCGGTAAAGGTGGTTCCGGTCACCGGTTCTCCCACCGCGGCAAAGGGCGCCCCGCCCAGGCTGCGATGCACCTGGTAGCGGATGGTCTCCGTGACCGGACTGCCGTCCAGATGCTGCCCGACCGGTTCCCACTTCAGGACCACCCGGCTGTCCTCCACTTTGGCCTGCAGGCCCTCGGGTGCCTTGGCCGGAATGTGCCAGATGAAGGAGACAATGTTGGAATCCGCAGACTCAGCCCACCAGCCAGCCCTGCTGCGTACCTTGAAGAAGTAGAGGTTGCCGGGCCGGAGCAAGGTTGCCTCGTAGGTTGCCGTCTTTCTGCCTTCGCCGGGCAGGGCCCCGCCGGGCAGGATGATGGGCTGGCCAAAGGGAATCGGGCAGGTTTCGCAGTACGAATCCGCCGGCACCACGGCCCGGTAGATGGCAAAGCTGTCGATCTCGCTGATATCCTCGCCGGTCACGGTCTCGATGGGATAGCTCCAGCTCAGGGTGACTCCCCGCTCGCTGAGCTGATACCCCAGGTCGGTTATCGCCCTGGGCACCACCTGCTGGGGCGGCACCGGCATGGTCTTGAAGCCGCAGCCGGCCAGGATGACCAGCAGGACGGCAAGTGCCAGCAGCCGGCCTACAGGTCCTGCACCGGCCGGAGATCTGCTGATGTTGTCCCGGCGCCACGACCGGGCCAGGCTTCCACGATCACTTCCATCATACGCCATCATGATTCCTGTTCCAGTTGATGTTCAGCCCGGCGCAGCGCCTCTTCCACCCGGACAAGCGCTGTTCCGCCGGTTGTTGTCCTGCTGTTCACCGAGCCCTCGATGGAGAGGACCTCAAAGACGTCCTCTTCGATCAGGTCGGAAAATTCCTGCAGCTCATCCAGGCGCAGGTCGGTCAGCTCCCTGCCCTGTTCCTGGCACCTGGCCACGATCCGCCCCACCACACCATGCGCTTCCCTGAACGGCATCTGCCTGCGGACCAGGTAGTCGGCCAGATCGGTAGCGGTCATGAAACCGCCCTCGGTGGCTGCCTCCAGGCTGGTCAGGTTGAATTCGGTATGGTCGAGCATCTCCGCCGTGATGGCCAGGCAGCTGCTCACCGTGTCCAGGCTGTCAAAAAGCGGCTCCTTGTCTTCCTGGAGGTCCCGGTTATAGGTGAGCGGCAATCCCTTGACCGTCATGAGCAGGGAGACCAGCGCACCGGTGACCCGGCCGGTCTTGCCCCGGATCAGTTCGGGAATGTCGGGATTTTTCTTCTGGGGCATGATGGACGAGCCGGTACAGTACCGGTCACCGATCCGGATGAAGTCAAACTCCTTGCTGGACCAGAGGACCAGCTCTTCGGCCAATCTGGAGAGATGGATCTGGATGCAGTTGAGGCAAAAGAGAAACTCCAGGATGAAATCCCGGTCTGCCGTGGAATCCATGGAGTTGGCCGTCACTCCGGAAAAACCGAGTTCCCGGGCCACCGACTCCCGGTCGATGGGCAGACCGGTGCCGGCCAGGGCCGCTGCGCCGAGGGGAAGGAAGTTCATCCGGGCCAGCCAGTCCTTCAGCCGGGATCGGTCCCGGGCGAACATCTCGTAATAGGCCAGGAGATGATGGGAAAGCAGCACCGGCTGGGCCCGTTGCAGGTGAGTGTAGCCAGGCATGATCACCCCCAGGTATCGGCGGGCCAGGGTGACGAACGCCCTCTGCACCCCGGCCAGCAGGCTGTCCAGGCGGTCGGCCTCGTCCCGCAGGTAGAGGCGCATGTCCAGGGCCACCTGGTCGTTCCGGCTGCGGCCGGTATGCAGCTTGGCGCCGGCCGGCCCGATCCGGTCGGTGAGGGCCTTCTCGATGTTCATGTGGACATCTTCCAGCTCCGGCCGGAACTCGAACTGTCCAGCCTCGATCTCTTTCAGGATGGCATCGAGTCCCTCCAGGATGGCATCCCGCTCCGCTGCGGTTATCAATCCCTGGCGGGCCAGCATGCGGGCATGGGCCTTGGAGCCCACGATGTCGTGCCGATAGAGGCGGGCATCGTAATGAACCGAGGCGGTGAACGCCTCCACCGAGGCCGCCGTGGTTTCCGCGAAGCGTCCTCCCCAGAGCTTGCCGGATCCCTGCTGCCTGCCGCTCATCCCTTCTTCCTCTGCAGGGCCTGGATCTGCAACCGGAGGGAGTTGAGGCGAATAAACCCGGAGGCATCGGCCTGATTATAGACCTCGTCTTCCTCGAAGGTGGCAAAGTCCTCGGAGTAAAGCGAATTGTCGGACTTGCGCCCCACGGGAACACAGTTCCCCTTGTACAGCTTGAGCCGCACTACCCCGTTTACGGTCTGCTGGGCCTCGTCCATGGTCTTCTGGAGGAGCTCCATCTCCGGCGAGAACCAGAACCCGTTGTAGATCAACCTGGAGTATCGCGGCACCAGCGAATCCCGGATATCCATGACCTCCCGATCCAGGGTGATGGTCTCCAGATCGCGATGGGCGACACGAAGGATCGTGCCACCGGGGGTCTCGTAGACACCTCTGGATTTCATGCCCACGAACCGGTTTTCCACCATGTCCAGGCGGCCGATGCCGTTCTCGCCGCCCAGCTTGTTCAGGCGGGTCATCAGGTCCACGGGTCCCAGCCGCTCGCCGTCGATGGCCACCGGTGTTCCCTGTTCGAATTCCAGCTCCACATAGGTGGGCCGATCAGGTGCATTCTCCGGAGCGACCGTCAACTTGAACATCTCCTCTTCCGGCTCGTTCCAGGGATCCTCGAGGATTCCGCCCTCGAAGCTGATGTGAAGCAGGTTTTCATCGGAAGAATAGGGACTTTTCTTGGTCACCGGCACCGGAATGCCGTGTTCCCTGGCATAGGCCAACAGCCGATTGCGGGAGTTGAGGTTCCATATCCGCCAGGGTGCGATGATCTTCAGCTTGGGTTCCAGGGCCAGGTAGGCCAGCTCGAAACGGACCTGGTCGTTGCCCTTGCCGGTGGCACCGTGGCTGACACAGTCGGCTCCCTCTTCCCGGGCAATCCGGACCTGCTCCCTGGCGATGAGCGGCCGGGCCAGGGAAGTGCCCAGGAGGTAAGAGCCCTCGTAGATGGCGTTGGCGCGGAAGGCGGGAAAGATGTAGTCGCGGACGAACTCTTCCCGCAGATCCGAGATGATCACCTTTTCCGCCCCCGTGTCCATGCCTTTGGCACGGACCGCCTCCCAGTCCTCATGCTGCCCCACGTCTGCCGCATAGGCGATGACCGGGCACTGATACTCCTCGATCAGCCACTTCAGGATCACCGAAGTATCCAGGCCACCCGAATAGGCGAGTATGATCTTGTCTGCTTTCATGATTCTCCAGCCGCTGTTCAGACCCCTTCGTACCCGCCCGTGAGACAGGTTTCCAGAATGGCCTTGTGCATGTGCATCTTGTTCTCAGCCTGATCGAAGACCACGCTCTGCTCGCTTTCCAGGACATCGTCGGTGATCTCCTCCCCCCGGTGGGCAGGCAGACAGTGGAGCACCAGGGCATCGGCCCCGGCCCTTGCGAGAAGCTCCCGATTGAGCTGATAGGGTGCAAAGATCTCCAACCGCATCTCCTGCTCCTCCTCCTGGCCCATGGAGGCCCAGACATCGACGTTGACGATGTCCGCGCCCTCCACAGCCAAGACCGGATCGCGAACCAGGGTGATCTCCGCGCCCTCCTCGTTGCAGGCATGCTCCAGGATGGCCGCATCCGGATCATACCCCTCTGGGCAGGCCAGGGTGAGCGGAAAGCCGAAAACCGCTGCCGCCTCGATCCAGTAGTTGGCCATATTGTTGCCGTCTCCCAGCCAGACGATCTTCAGGTGCTCGGGAGCGCCCTTCTTTTCGATCACGGTCATCAGGTCACTGAGCACCTGGCAGGGATGGTGGAGATCGGTGAGGGCATTGATCACCGGTATGTCGGAAAAACGGGCCAGCTCTTCCACCACCTCCTGGCCAAAAGTGCGCACCACCAGGCCATCCACGTAGCGGGACAGCACCCTGGCCGTATCCTTGAGCGGTTCTCCCCGGCCAAGCTGGGTTTCCCGGGCGGGCATGAAGATCACCTGTCCGCCCAGGCCATACATGGCCGCCTCAAAGGACACCCTGGTCCGGGTGGAGGGCTTTTCAAAGAGCAGGGCAATGGTCTTGCCTGCCAGCTGGCGGTGAACCACCCCGTCCTGGGCCTCTTTCTTGAGGCGCATGGCCCTGACAATGAGGGACTGCAACTGGGGCTTGCTGAAATCTTTCAGTGATAATAAATTGTTACCCATGATAATTTCCCTGTGTATTTCCTGAACGCTCAACAGGGGAAGGACGCTGTCTCCGTCCGTGCGGGGGCAGCGGTGTTCTCGTTGAGCTAAAAATTTTAATTGATACAAAAAAACGATGAATTTGCAAAGAGATTTCGCAGCAGGACGCCAAATTCAGAAAAACACGGAAAAGAGGAGTTAGACAACAGAGGGACGCCGGAGCGTCCCCCCTTCTGGGCAGGCATGACCGCTACAGCGCCAGAGACCGTCAGCTGCGGATCATCTCGGCGATCTGAAAGGCCATTTCCAGTGACTGCTCCGCATTGAGACGCGGATCGCAGGTGGTCAGGTAGTTTTGTCCCAGCTGCTCGTCGGCAAGCTGCCTGGCACCGCCGGTGCACTCGGTGACGTTCTCGCCGGTCAACTCGAAGTGGACGCCGCCCGGCACCGTGCCCTCGGCCCAGTGCAGCTCGAAGAAACAGCGCAGTTCCGAAAGGATATCCTCGAAACTCCTCGTTTTGTGTCCCGATTCGGCCTTGCGGACATTGGCGTGCATGGGATCGCAGCTCCAGACCACGTCCATCCCGGCCCGCTTCACCGCCCGGATCAGAGGCGGCAGATACTTTTCGATCTCCCTGGCGCCGAAACGGGTGATCAGGGTCATCCGGCCCGGTTCGTTGTCCGGGTTGAGCCGTTCGATGATCGCCAGGATATCGTCGATGTCGTGCTTCGGGCCCACCTTCATGCCCACCGGGTTGAGCACCCCGCGAAGGAACTCGACATGGGCACCGTCCAGCTGTCTGGTGCGGTCTCCGATCCAGAGCATGTGGGCCGAGCAGTCGTACCAGCCGCCAGAGGTGGAGTCCTCCCTGGTCAGGGCCTCCTCGTATCCCAGGAGCAGGGCCTCGTGGGAGGTGAAAAACTGGGCCTGGTTGATCTGGGGATTGTCCGTGGGAATACCGATGGTATCCATGAACCGGATGGCCTGGCTGATCTGTTTGGCCAGTCGTTCGTAGGATCGACCCATGGGCGACTGGCGGACAAACTCCTGGTTCCAGGCCTGGACCCGGTGCAGGGCGGCAAAGCCTCCCCTGGTAAAGGCGCGCAGAAGGTTGAGAGTCGATGCGGCCAGGTAGTACCCCTTGAGCATGTTGTCCGGATCCGGAATCCTGGCCTCGGCAACCGGTTCCACCGAGTTGACCATATCGCCCCGGTAGCTGGGAATCTCCACACCATCCACCACCTCGGTGTCGCTCGAGCGGGGTTTGGCGTACTGGCCGGCGATCCGGCCGACCTTGACCACCGGTTTGCCACCGGCATAGGTCAGGATGACGGCCATCTGGAGCAGGACCTTCAGGGTTTCCCGGATATTGGGTGCCGTGCAACGGGAAAATTCCTCCGAGCAGTCGCCCCCCTGGAGGAGAAAAGCCTGACCGGCGGCAGCCTTGGCCAAAAGTCCCTTCAGGGCCCGGATCTCCCCGGCAAAGACCAGGGGCGGCAGTTTGGCGATGGTGGCCAGGACCTCCTCGTATTTTTCCGTGTCCGGCCAGTTGGGCTGCTGCAGGGCCGGGAATCGCTGCCAGCTGGACTTTGTCCAGTTCTGTTTTCTGGTTGTCATGGTTTTTTCAGGTTGGTTCCTTGGTTGTTCTTTTCGTGTTCATGGGCTGTCTTGCCCGGCCCTCCGGTGGATAGGGCACAGGAATCGCTGCGGCAGCATATCTCCAGGTCAAAGGCGTTGAGGATGCGCAGCGCCCTCTCCCTCTTGGCAGGATCCAGAACGGGTGGACAGGGATTCCTGCCGGCCAGGGCCTCGATCTGCCTCCTTTCCGGAATGGCCTCCAGGCCGGTGGCCAGGACGCGACCGCTCGCCGTTGCCAGCAGTTCGGCATCCCGACCGTTGGTGACAATGGCCAGGGGAACACACCAGTTCTCTTCCAGGACCCGGGCAGCGGCGATGGCCGCCTTCTCCCTGGTGACCAGGGAGCCGGGCCCGTAGCGGAGGATGGCCAGCAACCGGCCCTGAATGCGGATACCCAGGTCGATGATCGACCGGACAAAGATCCTGTTGAACGTGGTCTCGATGGTCAACCGAGGTTCCAACTCCTCGCGCGAGTACCCCTTTTCCTCGACCAACATCCTGGCAAGATCCTGCCGAAACCGTTCATCATCGGTATCCGGCAACTCCTCACCGGTCAGATAGTCCAGCAGAGTACCGTAAACGAGGTGGTGGCCGGGAATTGTCCGGATCATCGGTTTCTGGGAGCAGCCGGCCGGCGACCGCTTCTTCCCGGGTTACAGCTCCAGCCAGGACTCGGAGAACACGGTCTGGCCGGACAGCGCCTTATAGGTCTTGTAGTGTTCCAGCGCCGTACCTTCCAGGGTGGACGGATCCGGATCATTGCCGTCCATCATGCCGTGGACCAGGTCCACCAGGTCCTGCCGCTCGCCGTTGCAGATAGCCATCAGCTCGGCATCGTAGGAGTTGACGATGGCCGTGGTGATGCCGTACTTCATCAGCATGATCAGGTAGGTCCGGTCCAGGTACTTGCGCAGGTGTTCCGCCACACCGTTGGACACGTTGGAAAGGCCGACCGTGGAGCCGGCTCCCGGTGCGATATCGGGCAGCATCATCATGAACTCCAGCCCCGAGGCGATCTGATCCGCTCCCAGGGTGATGGGGGTGCCGATGGGATCGAAAAGGATCTTCTCGTTGGGGATGCCGGCCTCGTTGAGGGCCATCATCAGGTCCACGGCCATGGCAGCCCGCTCGTTGGAGTCACGGGGCATGCCGTCCGGGCCCCAGAGCAGGGCGATCACATCGCAGCCAGCCTCGGCGGCCACGGGGATGAGCTTCTCCATCCGTTCCGGCTGGGCCGAAATGGAATTCATGATCGCCCGGGTCTTGTCCTTCACCACCTTGAAACCGGCGGTCATGGCATCGGCATTGGTGGTATCCAGGCAGAGGGGAGTGTCCACGGCAGCCTGCACGGTTTCGACAACCCAGGGCATCAGCTCGGTGCCGTCCTTGCGGGCAGGTCCGATGTTGAGGTCGAGGTATGCCGCACCGGCAGCGGTCTCTTCCTTGGCCATTTCCTGGATCGGCCCGGGATTGCGCTCCTTCATGGCGCCACCGCTCCGCTTGCCCATGATGTTGATGCTCTCTGCGATCGCCTTTACCGTCATTGCCATTTGTTTTCTCCTTTGTTAGAGTCTTGACTGTTGGTTTTTTTGAAAGGGTGCGGTGCGGAAAGAGAATACAGCACCCCTGTTTTCGCTTGCGGGTGAACAGAGTAATTAATCGCATTTTAGCGCAGTTGTCAATCCTCAAATTCCAGGCGGCAGCGAGACCCTTCCCCGGTCCAGCAAGATGAGCTCTCCGGCCCCTCATAACCATCCGGATCCGGCAGAACCGCCATTCCTCATCCCAGCGGACAGCGAGCTTCCCCCCTGTTCAACAGGACGGAAACTGCTCATCGGGTTTCTGGCCATCCTCCTCCTGGCTGCGGGAATAACCGGCAGCCTGGCCCTGTTCCGCAACAGGCCGGTTGTGCAGCGGAAGATCCCACCCGTATTCCGTACCTCTGTCCGGGTACAGATCCTCGGCAGCACAACGGTCAGGCCGGTCATCGAGGTTTTGGGTGAGGTGGTGCCGGCCAGGGAGATCCATCTCAGGCCGGCCGTGTCCGGGACCGTGCTCATGGTGAACCCGAACCTGCGTCCCGGCGGTTTCCTGCAGAAGGGCGAGGTGGTACTTCGCCTGGATGACCGGGATTACCGCCTGGCCGTCGAGCAGTCCAGGCAGCGGCTGGAAAAGGCCCGCATGGACCTGCGGCTGGAAGAGGGGCAGCAGGCCGTTGCCAGACGTGAATTCGAACTGATGCAGGCCGATCGGAAAAAGGACCTGGACCAGCTCAGAAAGGATCTCATCCTTCGCCAGCCGCAGCTTGCCAAGGCGCGGGCTGCAGAGGAGACCGCCCGTCTGGAACTGGAGCAGGCCTGCCTGAACCTGGACAAGACCGTGCTCAGGGCTCCCTATGCAGCCCTTGTCCGGACAAGGGAAGTGAGCGTGGGCAGCCAGGTGACGCCCCAGAGTGTGGTGGCCGAGCTGGTGGGTACGGACAGTTACTGGGTACGGGCTGTCATTCCCCGCAGCCAGGTTGATCTCGTTCCCCTGGACAACGGAGAAAGGCAGGCGGCAGAGGTCACGATCCGGTCTCTGCCGAAAGGCAGTGGCATGGGGTGGACAGGCCGGATCATCGGCCTGCTTCCCGAGGTCGAAAGCCATGGTCTTTTGGCCAGGCTGCTGATCACCGTGCCCGGACCGGTGCGAAAAAATGACCGCCTGCTCCTCGGCTCCCGGGTGATTGTCCGCATCCCGGGCAGAGAGCTTGTTGCCTGTTTCCGTATCGGCCGAGACTTTGTCGGACCGGATAACACGGTTTTTCTGGCCGATGCGGACAACCGCCTGGAAATTCGCTCCCTGACCCCGGTGTTCCAGGACCGGCACTGGCTCTATGTGCAAGACGGGCTTCAGGATGGCGAGCGGCTCATCGTCTCGCCCCTTGCCGCACCTGTAGACGGCATGTTGCTGCAGATCGCCTCCACCGGCCCTGGAACGACACCGTACCCCAATGACTGAACGGCGCTCCTTCCTGGCCTGGATGGCGGCCAATCCGGTGGCCGCGAACGTCTTGATGCTCGTCTTTCTGGTGGGTGGTCTGGTCCAGGCTTTCCACATCCGGCAGGAGGTTTTTCCCGAGTTCGAAATCGAAGAGGTTGTGGTTCGGGTTGGCTATCCCGGCGCCAGCCCGGCCGAAGTGGAACGGGGGTTGGTTCTGCCCCTGGAAGAGGCGCTCAACGGCCTGGCAGGGGTAGCCGGTATCGAGAGCGTTGCCAGGGAAGGTGCTGCCGAAGTCCGGGTGGAACCGGTGCATGGCCTGGATATCCAGCAGCTGGCCACTGACATTAAAAACGAGGTGGACCGGATAACCAGCTTTCCCGAGGAGGCCGAGGAACCAACGGTTATCGTGCCGGTCAGGCGACGATCGGTGATCACCCTGGTCCTGTACGGCGACATCTCCCTGGCCGCGCTGCGTGAATATGCGGAACAGGCCCGGGACATGCTGCTCCAGGATCCAGACATCCTCCAGGTGGATCTCACCGGCACCGGGCCGCCTGAACTGACCGTGGAACTGCGCCAGGAAACCCTGCGCACCCTGGGACTGACCATCGAGGAGATCGGCCGGAGGATACAGGCCGCCTCCCTGGACCTGGCCGGCGGCACCATCAGGACGCCCTCGGGACAGATCCAGGTGCAGGTCAGCGAGCTGCGCCGCACTGCGGCGAAACTGGCCGACCTGCCGATTCCGGTCCCGGGCGGATCCCCGGTTCACCTGGCCGATCTGGCCAGCATCCGGGAGGGATTTGCCGAAACCGACGAGTATCTTTCCTACAATGGCCGACCGGCCATCGGTCTGGAGGTCTATCGGGTTGGAGACCAGACCCCCATCGGCGTTGCCCGGGCCGTGGAACGAAACATGGAAAACATCGCCACCGTGCTGCCTGAGGCAGTGCACCTGGCCACAGTGGACGATCGATCCCTGGTTTACCGGCAGCGGCTGGAACTGCTGCTCAAAAACGGCTGGTTGGGACTGCTCCTCGTTTTCGCCCTGCTTGGATGCTTTCTCGACCTGCGCCTGGCCTTCTGGGTCACCCTGGGTATTCCGGTTTCCTTTCTCGGCGCCCTCCTCTTCCTGCCCTGGTTCGACGTCTCCGTGAACATGGTGTCGCTCTTTGCCTTCATCGTTTCCCTGGGTATCGTGGTGGACGACACCATCATCATCGGCGAGAATGTGTACAGTCTGCGTCGACAGGGATACTCCTTTCTCCAGGCGGCCAGAACCGGGGTTGCCCGCATGGCCGTGCCCGTGACCTGCAGCGTGCTGACCAACGTGATCACCTTCCTGCCCCTCTACTTCGTTCCCGGTGTCATGGGCAAGATCTTCCGCTGCATACCCGTTGTGGTAACCGCTGTCTTTCTCGTCTCCCTCCTGGAAGCCCTGCTGGTGCTGCCTGCGCACCTTGCCCACCAGAAACAGGGCGGCCGCCTGTCTGGCTGCGGTCTGCGCTGGCAACGCTGGATCTCCTGCCTGGTGCACCGAGTCATCCAGCGGCTGTTTCTGCCGCCCCTACGCCTCTTCCTCCGGTACCGTTACCTGAGCGTCAGCCTGGCCCTTGGCCTGCTCCTCCTCACTGCCGGCTTTGTGGCCAGCGGCCAGATGGGCATAACCCTCTTTCCCCGTGCCGAATCGGACAAGGCCTATGTCACGGTAAGCCTGCCCGCGGGATCGGACGTGGACCGCTCGCTGGAGGTCCGGGACAGGCTGCTGGCCGCTGCCGACAGGGTACGGGAGCAGTTCGGCGGTGACCGGCTCGTCCAGGGAATGCTGGCCAGGGTGCAGGGCAACCGGGTTCGGATCAGGGTCTACCTGCAACCAGCGGGTATCCGCCCCATCTCCACCGGCGAGTTCGTGACCCACTGGCGCCGGCAGGCCGGACGGATCCAGGGGATCGAGTCCATCCGCTTCAAATCGAACTTCGGCGGACCTGGATCCGGCCCGGCCCTCGACGTGGAACTTCACCACAGGGAAACTGACACCTTGCGTCTGGCCAGTGCACGCCTGGCCGCCTTCCTGGAACGGTTTCCCGAGGTGAGCGACATCGACGACGGTTTCAGTGGCGGGCAGCCCCGGTTTTCCCTGCAGCTGAAACCTGTGGCCTGGGAACTCGGCCTGACCCCGGAGTCCCTTGGCAGGCAGCTGCGCTACAGCTACTATGGCTACGAGGTCCACCGTCAGATCCAGAGCCGGAGTGAAGTGAAAATCCTGGTCCGCCTCTCCCGGGAAGAGCGACGCTCGCTGCACACCTTCACCGGCTTCATGGTCAGGCTCGGGGAAAATGTCGAACTGCCCCTCGACGAGGTGGCCGTATGGACGGTGGAAAAGAGCACCCCGGAAATCATCCGCAGGGATTCCAGGCGACTTGTCTCGGTCACTGCCGACGTCACCCCCCAAAGCCATGCCGACCGGATCAGGGGAGTCCTGAAAGAGGAAATCCTGCCCCGCCTGCAGCAGGAGTTTCCCGCTCTGCACATCACCTTTGGCGGCAAGCACAGGGACCGGCGGGAAAGCCTCCAGGCCCTGGCACGGGGGATGATCCTCGCCCTGATCGTGGTGTACGGCCTGCTGGCTGTAGTCTTCCGCTCCTACCTGCAGCCCGCCCTGATAATGACCGCCATTCCTTTCGGCATCGTCGGGGCCGTGGCCGGCCACCTGCTCATGGGCTACAGCCTGAGCCTGGTATCCTTTTTCGGCATTGTGGCCCTGTCCGGCGTAGTGGTCAACGATTCCCTGGTCCTCATCGATCTCTGCAACACCAACCTCGCCCATGGCCAGACCCCCTATGCAGCCATTGTCAATGCCGCCGCTTCCCGCTTTCGGCCCATACTGCTCACCACCCTGACCACCTTTTTCGGACTCCTGCCCATGATCTTCGAAACCTCCCGCCAGGCCCGCTTTCTCATTCCGATGGCCATCTCCCTGGGCTTTGGCATCGTCTTTGCCACTGCGGTCACCCTGATTCTCATTCCCTGCCTGTTTCTGATCCTCCACGATATTGCCGGCACGACAACCCGGCTTTCAGCACAGGACGGTTGAGACAGATCCACGTCGAGCATGCCTGCCAGGAGAGATCATGTGAAGACGCGATTTCTGATCAACTACGAAGACACAGGGGCTCCACCAGCGGTCCCGGAAAACATTGTGCCAGGGCAAGCTCAGGTTTTCCTTGCCGCCTGGTTGGTGATTCAGTATAGGTCTTCTGTGTTTCCGCCATCATGACCAGGAAAACCTTAAGGGCGAACCACCATGAAGATCCACGAATACCAGGCCAAGGAACTGTTCCGTGCCCACGGCCTGCCCGTTCCGGACGGCCGGGTGGCTGCAACTGCCGAGGAGGCTGTTGAAGCGGCAAGAGAAATCGGCCCTCCCGTCGTCATCAAGGCCCAGGTGCATGCCGGCGGCCGTGGCAAGGCCGGTGGTATCAGGATCGCCGCCGGTCTGGACGAGGCCCGGGAGGCAGCCGAGTCTATCCTGGGCATGAGTCTCACCACCAGCCAGACCGGTGGCCAGGGAACCGGGGTGGAACGTGTCCTGGTGGAACAGGCGGCTGATATCGCTGAAGAAATGTACCTGTCCATCCTGCCGGATAGGACCAGCGGCAGGCTCCTGATCATCTGCTCCCGGCACGGTGGCATGGACATCGAGGAAATCGCGGATCGTGACCCCGGGGCCATTGTCCGCATCCCGGTGCAGCCGCTAGCCGGTGTGCAGCCTTTCCAGCTTCGCAGGGCCGGCTTCGCCCTTGGCCTGGCCGGTCAAAAAATGCAGGCCTTCTGTCGAATCCTGGGCACCCTGTTTCAGTTGGTGGTAAAAAAGGACCTCCTTCTCCTGGAAATCAATCCCCTGGTTTACACCAAGGGCAGCGAGTGGCTACTCCTGGATGCCAAGGTGGAGGTGGACGGCAACGGCCTGATCCGCCAGCCCGCCCTGGCCTCGCTCCATGATCCAGGCGAGGACGACCCCCTGGAGGTTGAGGCCAGGGAACACAATCTCAACTATATTCGCCTGGACGGCACGGTGGGCAACATGGTCAACGGTGCAGGGCTGGCAATGGCGACCATGGACCTGATCAAGCGGGCCGGTGCGGAACCAGCCAACTTTCTCGATGTTGGCGGGGGCGCAGATTCGACAATGATCGAAAACGGCTTCCGCATCCTGCTTGCCGATCCCAGGGTCAAGGTGATTTTCATCAATATTTTCGGAGGGATTCTCCGCTGCGACATCCTGGCCAGGGGCGTGGTCTCGGCGGCCAACAGCCTGGGCCTGGATGTGCCGGTTGTGGTGCGAATGGAGGGAACCAACGTGGACGAGGGCCGGCGCATCCTGGCCGAATCGGGCCTTGACCTGGAACCGGCCAAGGATCTTGCCGATGCAGCTGAAAAAATCTCCCGTATCGTTGCAGCAGGGAGCTGACCATGGGAATTTTTGTCAACAGCGATACCAGGGTCCTGGTACAGGGGATCACCGGCAGAGAGGGCCGCTTCCACACCAACCAGTGCGTTGCCTACGGTACCCGGGTGGTTGCCGGGGTGACACCGGGAAAGGGTGGCCAGGACATGGACACCATCCCGGTGTTCAACACCGTAGACCAGGCGGTCCGGAAAACCGGGGCCAATACCTCGCTCGTGTTTGTGCCGCCCGGGCTGGCCGGAGACGCCATACTCGAGGCTGCTGACAGCGGCATCAAGCTGGTTGTCTGCATCACCGAAGGTATACCGGTGCATGACATGCTGCGGGTGAAAAATTACCTGCAAACCACGTCCTGCCGGCTCATCGGTCCCAACTGTCCGGGAATCATCAGGCCCGGAATCTGCAAGATCGGCATCATGCCCGGCGATATCCATCGGCCAGGCCCGGTGGGGGTGATCTCCCGTTCCGGAACCCTGACCTATGAGGTGGTCCACCAGCTCACCCGAAACGGGTTGGGTCAGTCCACCTGTATCGGCATAGGCGGTGATCCGGTCATTGGCACGGATTTCATCGATTGCCTGGAGGCCTTTTCCCGGGACCAGGCCACCAGGGCCCTGGTCCTGGTAGGTGAGATCGGCGGTGATGCCGAGGAACGGGCAGCCGCATTTATCGGGGAACGGCTTGACAAGCCGGTGGTGGGCTTTGTCGCCGGCCTGACAGCGCCCCCGGGGCGGCGCATGGGCCATGCCGGTGCCATCATCAGCCGCGGCTCAGGTTCGGCAGGGGCCAAAATCGCCGCCATGGAGGCCGCCGGTATCCACGTCTGCAGGGACCTGGGCGAGATCGGCAAGTTCTGCAGCCAGGTATTTGCCGGTCTCCTTGCCTGACCCTGCAAACTGTCCGGAGGGCTCTTAACACCTCTGCCCCCTCCCTGACACCTGAAATCCGGTGACACATGCTGCCACCGCCACAATTCTGGGGGGGAGGGAAACCTCGCCCTGACATTCCCTGTGATCGATTACGGTTTTTCCGTGAACTGATTTTTCTCTGAACCCATTGTCAACAGAACAACAGATGGAAAGAAAGTTAGGGATAGACCTGCTGCGCGGCCTATCCATATTTTATATCGTTGGATTTTGGCACTTGTTGAGTTATACCGATGCAATTCCCAACTATGATAACATAATTACCTACAGAATTACCTGGATCGTGCTTGGAACTTTTGTGTTTATCTCTGGTTACTTCTTAGGAAAAAAGAACATAGACAGAACTAATCTAGTTTCATTTTACAAAAAAAGATTCGTTAGAATCTATCCGCCTTATTTAATAGCAATATTTATTTTTTCTATTCTAGGACTCTACGATAATACCACTTCAATCAAGGCAATATTTGGAATGTCAATGTTTATACGACCAGCACCAGGAAATCTATGGTTTATAACCATGTTGCTTTTTTTCTATATAATCTGTCCAATTTGCCTTTACTTTTTAAAAAAAAGCGTCATTCACTATCTATTATTTTTTATAACGATAATATCAATCCTATCTTTATACGAATATTTATCCAATGAAATTTTTAACTATTATTACCTTGATATAAGAATAATTACATACCTTGTACCATTCATGCTAGGAATATTTACAGCAAATAACAATTATACACCAAAAAAGAATATACTCATTATAACAAGTATTCTATTTTTTATATTTTCATGTTCAGTCAAGACAAAAAACATGAATTTACTACTTGCAACCCCACTTATCTCCACATCCTCCCTACTACTATTTACCATATTCAATAAACTAACAATAAAACAAAAATATACACAAAAAACAATACTATTTCTTAGTACATCAAGCTATTTTATGTATTTGTATCACAGACCATTATACATGGTATGTAAAAATATATTTTTTCCAAAAACCCAATTGATGCAATTATTTTACCTGGTTACTGTTTGTATATTTATTATAATACCGCTTTCATATCTGATGCAGATGACCTACAATAAAACAATAACATTGTTAATGTCACGATAAATAACAAATAATACTCTTCGTAAATAGTGTAAAACTGGCTCCTCGATATTAGGAGTGGATTTGATTATTTTAAAGATCAAATCCACTCCTAACATCGAGGAGCCTCAATTACGATAGAAGGTGTAGCTGTACCATGCAGGATGGCAGAAGTAATTATCATACCGGCCAACCATTCAAACAGTTTTCCAAGGGAGTACGAACAGGGTTACCGGTGGCGATCGGATATATGCCAATTGCCACAGCTTTCGGCGCACTGGCAATCAAGGCAAATCTCTCTCCGCAGGAAACCGTGCTCATGTCGGCTTGCGTTTTTGCCGGCGCAAGCCAGTTCATGGCGATCACCATGATGCTGCAAAGTGCCGATGGGATTCAAATCGTTATTGCCACATTGTTTATCAATCTTCGGCATCTGGTTATGAGCATGGCTGTTCATCATGTTGTGCAGAGTCCTAACCGGCTGTGGCGGGCCCTTCTCTCGTTTGGCATAACAGACGAGACATTCGCCCTGCTCACCCTGCAGAAAACCCGAACCAAGACGGACTCAAGCCCTTTTTTCGCTGCAGGCTTGATCGGTATTGCCTATTCCTCCTGGGTTGCAGGAACAGCTTTCGGCAGCCTGGGATCACGCATTATTCCGCTCTCTATCAGCGCAGCTATGACTATCGGGCTGTATGCAATGTTCATTGGTCTGGTAATGCCTCACGTACGGCGCTCAGTACGTGTAGCTTGTATCACCGGGATAAGCATGACTCTCAATACTGTACTTGCTCCTATGATGGATTCGGGATGGGCGATCGTCATTTCAACCATCCTGGGAGCTTCATTCGGCCTTTTATGGAAGGAGACTGCGATGTGAACTCGACAACAATATCCATCATTGTAGGCATGATGCTGGTCACCTATATTCCCAGGGTATTGCCAGGGTTATTGTCTGATCACTACCGGCTTCCAAAGGCTGTTGAAAGATGGCTACAAAATATTCCCTATGCAGCACTGGGGGCACTCATCTTTCCTGGTATTATCCAGGGAGACACACCAATAGTTGGAGTCGTAGGTGGACTGACGGCCGTGATACTGAGCCTGATGGAGTGGCACCTGGTGTTGGTCATGGCTGCTTCCATCTTGGCAGCACTCTTCACATCCTGGTTTATGTAGATCATCCCGGTTACATACTCCTCTTTTTATACAGGCCTCACCTTGCCATGGAAAGTCAGACAGGAGTTTTCCCGCACCCTTGCACTATCAGAATAAAAATCATTTAAAAACAGCAAGGCATCTTCTATATCTCCTGTAAGACCCCACTCCTGATCTCGAGTCTGGATGCTTTCAGGATCTGGGCCTGAACCGGATCAGGCTCTTCGAGCTTGCGAGGATGCCACACCAGGCAGGAATGAAGGGTGCGCATCCTGTCCATGGCTGTCGTAGTGAATAACAGGATGAGATGAAACGTCCCGCAGTCTTTCATACTTCCACGCTGGAATTGGCCACAGGTGCCGCAGAGTCGCACGATCTCTGCTGGCCTCTATAGCCCCATTCTGCGGCCAGGAGAGATCGTGTGAAGATGCACAGTGCATCTGATCAATTACGGTTCACCTCCAGGGATTGTTGGCAGCCCTACTCGACTGTCTCTTCAGAAGCGGCTGTGGAACTCCGGGACTGAGACTGTGGCCCTTCTTCCAGGCGGAGAACCATGCCGACCTGCAGCCTTCCGGGCTGGGGTAGAATATCCTTGTTCAGTTCGTACAGCTTGTACCAACGGTTGCTGGTACCGAACAGTTTCCTGGCAATACCGCCCAGCGTGTCACCCGACTGGACCGTATAGGTTCCATCCTCGTTCAGGCCGAGAATTTTGCCGTTGCCCCTTGCCTCTTTCCAGCTGCTTTTTGGCGGAATGACGAGCTGCATGCCAACAAGCAGCTTGTCTGGATTGGTTCGCAGGATCTGTTTATTGGCATTGGCGATAAGGGACCAGATGTGAGAGGAACCGTACATCTGGCGGGCAATACTCTCCAGCGTATCCCCCTTTTTGACTGTATACAGCCTAGTGCCTTCTGGCCAGTAGGTCTCCTCACCTGACGAGGAGTTGGCAACCAGAACGGCCTCTTCCTGCGGCTCAACAGGCCCTTCCGCTGCAACTCTGCCTGCCTGGTCACCACCTTCTGCCGGCTGCGCCTCTGCCACCGCCCCGCTTGTCTCTGGTGCTGGCGGAGCAACCTCCTTTTCGACACTGGTGTCAGCCTCACCCTCTGCCTGTTCCCCCTGCTCGACTGTTGCCGTCGCAGCGGCCTGGAGCCTCTCTCCTTCCTCCGACTGGACAGACCCTTCCCGGGCAAGGCTGCCTGGCTCCTCACCGGCTTCATCAAAATGTTCCGGCGGTGTCACCCTGTTTTCCTGGCCAGTGACCTTGGGGGCCTGGGAGGCGACCTGTTCCTCTTCCATCCCGACAGAAGCAGCCTCCAAGCCCTGTTCTCCTGCCTGGGTAGTCTCTGTCTCCTGCCTGGTGGTCACACTTTCCGTCACACCTGACTCCTGGTCTCCTGTGCCGATCTCCCTGGATTGCGTCTCTTCTTTTGCAGCGGATTCCGCCTCCCCGGCCGCCTCTGGTGCAGACCCGTTTTCGGCCAGCAGTATCTCGTCGGAAATGGTCGGCATCTCCTCATATTCCTGGGAACCGGCAGCCAGGGAATCCTGAGGCGATGCCCCGGCCGGTTCAACCGTCTGCCGCTCCGGGTCAGCTGCGACCTGGTCTGTCCGGGAGGCAACCTCTTCTGTTGTCCTGTCCACAACCTCCTGTTCGTCTGTGGAATCGGCCGAAACAGCCGAAGAATCTGCAACCCCGGGATGGTCTTCGACAGAACCTGAGACCTGTCGTGCACCAGAACCAGTGCTTGCGGTCTCTTTGACAGCAGGCTCTTCGCTCTCCTGCGGGCGGGTTTCTTCATGGTCAGTACCCACCACAGTCCCTGATTCTCCGGAGTGGGAACCCTGGGTGCCCGACCGTTCTCTAGTCACCATAACGTCTTGTTCAACCGCTTCCGGATGGGCTGCCCGGTTTTCCCCGACAACCTGGTGATCATCCTGTGTCCCGGGACCAGAGGTTTCTGTCCCAGCTTCCTGCCCGCCCGAAAGGGTGCCCGCCCCCTCCGGCTGAACCGGTTCGCCGACAGACCGGTCGGCTACTGGCGGACCGCTGGTTTTCCCACCCAGTCCGCCTCTCAGGATCGCATTCCTGTTGAGGTAGAGTAAACCAGCAAGGACCAGGCCCACACCAATAGCGGTAATCCCGACCGTTGTGGAAGAAAAAGCTTTTGATGCAGACTTGCTTGCTTCAGGCACCGGAACAGGTTCTTCCGCACCTGCCACTTCTCTTCTGCCGATTCTCGCCTGTATGGCACGAACCAGGGGGCCAGCATCCCGCGCATGTTTCAACGCCTCTTCCAACCCTGGAAAATCAGAGACAATTTCCTTTGCCCGCTCATAGGCCTCCACAGCCTCCTGCCACTTCCGCTCAGCCTCGAGACTGTCACCCAGGATAAATTCTTTTTTCGCGGCATTGAGCAGTTCATTGACCTGCCGGCTCAACTCGGCCACCTGCCCGGGTTCCAGCTCGTTGGACTGTTCGAGGAGTTCCAGCGCAGCAACGATCTTCTTTTCCGCTATCTTCTCGACTATTGCCGAATACGGATCTTTCTCCGGTTTGCTGGAAGAGGTAGATTGCTGATCAACCATAGCATAACGTGTTGTTGTAACAGTGGAAAAACTTGCTATCACAAAGCATGCCGGATAACCAGAGCCCCGATCCGGTATAAGACATGGGTGGTGGATACCGGCTGGCGTCCTGATCCTGAAACCGGTCGGCAGACAATATCCGGATCCCGGTGCGCGATAATCCAACGGGAAAGGCAAAGCGGCACGCACCGCCCGATCCTCTCCCGTCACCCAACGGACGGCCCCTTTTCAGGGAGTTGTTTGCGGGTACCCCCCGGTTCAATCCCGGTTCATGGCCTTTTTGTTGCGCTCCAGCATGTTCAGGGCCTCTTCGTCACACAGGCCATACTCCACGGAGATCAAAAGGGCATTTTCTTTGTCGGCAAACCACCAGCGGCGATTGGGCCGTCCATCGATAAACAGTTTTGCCCGGTTGCTTATGGCGATCAGTCCCTGTTTATCCGCCTGGGCCCGGATCTTCTTTCCCAGCCGGGCGAATTCCTTTGCCAGTTTCTTTTCCCGGTCCTTTTTCTGCTTGCCCATGCCATGTTCCTTTCAGTGGAAGGTCGAGTCAGCCGCGAGAGGCCATCACCAAGATTCAGCTTCTATTGTCGCATTATCGGCTGGTTTATGCAACCATCAAAAACGGAAGATCACCATTCCGGCCGAAAGACAAGCAGGGCAGAGAGTATGGCCAGGCAGACCGGTCCGAGCCGGTATCCGAAACGGGAAAAAACCGTTTTCCCCTCATACATGACCACCTGTTCCCTGGCTGACCATGGCGAAAATAGAGGGGAAAGGGGACGTACCCGGCCAAGGGGATCGATGAACCCGCTGATCCCGGTGTTGGCGGCCCGTACAAGGGAACGCCTGTTTTCCACTGCCCGGAACACGGCCATGGCCAAGGAGTGGTAGGGAGCACTGGAACGGCCGTACCAGGCGTCGTTGGTCAGGTTCACCAGGAGGTTGGCACCGGCCATGACTTCTTTTCTGGCGATGTCAGGAAAGATGGACTCAAAACAGATAAGTACTCCCAGCCGAAGGGTACCGGCCTCCAGGGGAGCTGATGAGTCTCCAGGGGTGAAATCGCCGATGCTTTCAACCAGCGGTTCAAGAAACCCCAGCCAGTGACGGAGCGGAACATACTCTCCAAAAGGCACCAGATGCTGCTTGTCGTACCGACCAACGATCTTGGCCTCTGGATCGAGCAGCAGGGCACTGTTGAAATACTCGATAGCCGCTTTTCCCATTTTCGCCGCTGGGTTCGGAAGATACCAGGGAGCGCCTGTCAGCAAGTAGACATTTTCCTCCTGGACCAGGTTGGCCAGCCTGGCGGCAAGGGGATTGCGCTGCAGGTAGAACGGCATGGCCGTCTCCGGCCAGACAACGAGTTCGGTGGTCTGGTCGCCAAGAATCCGACGAGTTAGGGTACAGTACCGTTTCACGGTCTCCTCTGCCAACCCGCCTTCCCACTTTTCGTCCTGGAGAAAATTTCCCTGGATCACTGCCACTTCAGCGTGCAGCTCCCGGTCCATGGTGGCGGCAAACTGCTGGTAACGCAACTGGGAGTAGCCGGCTATGAAGACGAGCAGGGAACAGGCCGCCAGAATCCACCGCTTTTCCTGCCGCCTGTTCCAGCGGACTCCACGTTTCTGCCTATCCACGGCAAAGACGACCAGTGCGTTGACCAGGACGAGACAGAAGGTGACGAGGTGATGTCCGCCCAGGTCGGCAGCCTGGATAAGACGTGGCTGGCCGGCAAGGCCGTACCCCATGTCCATCCAGGGAAAGCCGGTAAAGAGAAAACTGCGCAGGTAATCCAGGCCGGTCCAGAGGATGGGTGCCAGCCAGACAAAGGAAGCCAGAGACCGCTCCTTCTGCCAGTACCGGCCGGCCAGCAGGCTGAGCAGCATGGAAAACACTCCACAGTAGCAGGCCATATAGAGAGCCAGCAGGAAAAGGGCCGGCCCGGAAAGCCAAAAGGGAAGGTTGCCGTACCGGCCCAGGACAATGACGATCCAGTAGAACAGCGCTGTGTAGTGGAGCAGGCCGCAGCAGGTGCCCAGAATAAAGGAGTACCCAGGTGGCAGGGAAACCAGGACGAGGAGGAGAGGCACCAGGGCTACGAAGAGCAGGGGCCACCATCCGACCAGGCCGGGCATGGCCAGGATGAGCAGTGCAGCAGTGGCAGCCGCCCCCAGCCAGACGACAGGCCGGCGCAGCTGGTTTTTCCGTCCGGATCTCATCCGTTCTTGCGAATCCGCACGGTTTTTATCCGCCTGGAGTCTGAGGACAGGACCGTAAAGGTCAGGTTCCCGACCCGGATGGTTATCCCGTTCCTGGGAAGTCTGCCAAGTTTATGGATGATGAGTCCTCCCACCGACTCATAGGGCCCGTCGGGCAGGGAACAGCAAAAGTGCTTTTCCACCTCCTCTATGTCGATCTTGGCGTCGACCACGATGGTCTGCTGGTCCACCACCTTGAGCTCCCGCTCTTCCCGGTCGTACTCGTCGTCGATCTCTCCGACGATCTCCTCGATGACATCCTCCAGGGTCACCAGACCACGAACGCCGCCAAACTCGTCGGTGACAATGGCCATGTGGGTCTTGTTGGCCTGGAAATCACGCAGCAGTTCTGTTATCAGCTTGTCTTCGGAAATAAAGATCGGCGGCTTGAGAAAGGTCTCCAGGTCGGCCCCATCCTCCTCCTTCAGGGTGCAGATCCTGAGGAGATCCTTGGCGTGCAGGATACCGATGATGTTGTCCGGGGTTGTGTCGTAGATAGGTATGCGGGTGTACCCTTCTTCGGTGATCAGCCGGATGAGATCGCTGGTTGAGCTGTTCCGATCGGCACAGACCATCTCGGCAGAGGGGGTCATGATCTCGGAGGCCACGGTTTCGCGAAAATCAAAGATCGAGTTGATCAGCCGTTCTTCGTCACTGGAGATCAGACCCTGTTCTTCACCCTCCTCTAGGAGTTCCTGGATTTCCTGTTCAAGCTCTTCGGTGGTATCCGGAGCGCTCTTTATCCGCAGTGCCCCCTTCAGCCAGCTCCAGAAGCCTCGCTCTCCTGCCTGGCCGCCGTCTTCACTCGATTCTGGTTGCCTGTCCATGTCTTTGGTTGTCGTTCATGCTCCTCTGAGGATCCCAGCTCCGAAAACCTGCTGAATAATATTTATTTTTTCAATATTATCTGATTTTTGGCATAATTTTCCTATTCCACCTTTGCAAGTGACGAAGGGTAGGGTAAAGTGTGGGATTTGTGATCCATCAGAGAGATTGTATCGTACCCGTTCCTGTGTCTACGCTGGAGACGTCCTGTTTTTTCAGTGTATTTTTGAAACATGGTACCAGATAAGGACAAGAGGGAACACAAAAAAATTATTCTGCGAGGTTTTGTGTGCAGGGCAAGGTTCTCATAGCCAACCGGGGCGAAATTGCGATCCGCATCATGAATGCTTGCCAGGATCTCGGCCTTGATTACGTTGTGGTCTATACCGAGGCGGACAAGGATTCCGAGCATGTACGGCGCAACCGTCTCGACGGTCCAGACCAGAACTGCTGGCGGATAACCAGTTATACCGATCCCAACGACATCCTGGCTGTGGCCGACCATACCGGCTGTACAGCCATTCATCCTGGATATGGTTTTTTTTCCGAGGATTACCGATTTGCCAGACGGGTGACCATCCGGGACCGGCCACTCATCTTTATCGGTCCGGGATGGGAGGTCATCAAGGACCTGGGCGACAAGATCAATACCAAGCGGGTTGCCAACCAGCTCAAGATTCCCACAATTCCAGGAACCGACAGTCCCATCTACAACGAGATGGAGGCCGAGGAGATCGCCCAGCACCTCTTCGATGTCATGGAGGAACAGGAGGAAAACAATCCGGCCATCCTCATCAAGGCCGCTGCCGGTGGTGGCGGCATGGGCATCGAGGAGGTCAACCGTATCGAGCAGTTCAGACGGGTCTACCGCCAGGTGCAGAACTATGCCAAACGGCAGTTCGGTGACGGCGGGGTGCTCATCGAACAGCGGTTACGTGATTTCAACCACCTGGAAGTTCAATTGGTCTGTTCCCGTCACCAGGAATATGTCCATTTCAGCTCCAGAAACTGCACCATCCAATCCACGGGCCGGCAGAAACGGATAGAGGCTGCCCCGGGATTCGACGACTCCTGTTTCAACTACGATTTCGACGCCGGCGAGGTACTGAACCGGATAGTCGACTATTCCCTCAAACTGGCAAAACACGTTCGATATGACAATGTCGGCACCTGGGAGTGGATCGTCAGCCGCAGCGGACAGCCCTACCTTCTCGAGGTGAATACCCGTATCCAGGTAGAAAACGATGTTTCCGCCAGGATCAGCTACCTGGAGGGTGAACACCCAAATCTCATTCGGGAGCAGATTCGCCTGGCCCTGGGAGCACCTATGGGATATTCCCAGGAGGACATCAAGTTTCGCGGCGCCTCCATCGAACTCAGGATCGTGGCAGAAAACACCCAGCGGGATTTCGCCCCCTGGATAGGAACCATTACCAGGTTCGATCTGCCCCGGGAGGAGTGGTCTGCCGTCTATACCCACGTTCCTTCGGACAGGCCCTACAGTATCCCCTCGGAGTACGATCCCAACCTGGCCCTGGCACTGGTCTGGGGTGATAGCATGGACCAGGCCAAGGAGAGGGCGAGGCAGTTTCTCGAAAAGACGGTTATCGAGGGACACGACAGCAGTGGCGGGGAGATCATCACCAACCTCCAGTACCTGCAGGACAATCTGGACCGGCTGCTCACCTTCTGACCGGAGCGATGAACACCGGTCTCCGGATCGGTCATGAACAGTACAGGAAAGCATGAAAGATCTGTTAAAGGAACTCCAGGAAATCGAACAGCGGATCAGCTATCTGGTCCATATTAAGGATACGGACAGCTGGGGCAATCTCTCCGGGTTCAGAAAGGATTGTGACCGGCTCAGGGCCGATGTCTACGATCTGGACAGCGATACCTTCAATGCCAGACTGAACAAGATAAAGAAAGGCATAGCCTTTCTGGAAGAACGGTGCGAAGCCTCCCTCACCCCCATGGAACGGGTGCGTATCGTCCGCAGTCCACTACGTTTCTCCCTCAAGGACATCCTGGACAACGTCTATGAGGAATACACCGAGCTCGGTGGAGAGGGCGAGGCCAATATCGATCCGGCCATGGTGGTTGCCAAGGCCAACATCGTGCGCAGGATCAAGAAAAAGCCCTACACCTCCCCGGTGATGATTATCGGCCAGGAAGTGGGCCATGGAGAGGAGTTCCGCAACGGCGGCTCCTGCAAACCCTGGGGAAATGAAAAGGCGCTCAGGTACATGAAAGTGGCCGAGACCGAGGGTATCCCCATTCATTTCTACATCTTCACCCCAGGTTCCTATCCCATCGAGGAATACCCGGGAGCGGCCCAGCAGATCGCCCGGAACCTTTACGCCATGACCAAACTGCGGGTCCCCATGATCTCCGTAATATCCGAGGGAGGTTCAGGAGGAGCAGAAGCCATAGGGCTCAGCGACTTCCGACTTATGTTTTCGCATGGTTACTATTCTGTCATCTCTCCAGAGGGAGCGGCGGCCATCGAAGGCAAGGTACGGGAGGGAACCAAGGTGCCGGCCGAGCTGGTGGAAAAATGCGCCCGCCAACTCCATATCACGGCCGAGGACAACCTGCGCCTTGGCACCATTGACCGAATTATCCAGGAGCCTCCCCTGGGAGCGAAGAGTGATGATTTTACCTTCTTCTCCAGGGTCCGTTCAGAAATCATCCGGGCCACGGACGAGGTTGTGTTGAAGACCAAGAGCGTTCGCGGATTTCGTGCCTATGAAGTCAAGAAGAAAAAAGCCGAGCATCCCGAGGAGGCCCCACAGATTGACATCCCCTGGGATCTGAATGCCGCTGAAACGAAACGTCTCCTCCAGCTCAGATCGAAAAAATACCGGGAGATGGCCCTGCAGGGATTCGGTGGCCAGACCATGCCGGTGGAAAACCTGTTCAAATCGGTCCAGGCCGCCACCGAGAAGATATGGTATACATTTCGATATGACGTCCTGAAAACCCAGCAGAAACAGGTACAGAAGGTCATAAAGGAGGTATCTGGCGAGGGCAGCGTGGTCATCAAGCGGGTCACCTCACCCTTTAGCGCGGTGTACGGATTTTTCCGCCGGGACCGGAGGAAAAAGGCAACCAGGATCTCGCCACCGGTTACCACCTCACCCGCCACCTACCAGGACCCCCTGGAGTTGACCGATACCTACACCAGTCCGCTGGCCAACGAGGACAGGACCGTCACCTGTCCCAATGCCGACAAGTATGGCTGCCAGGACCTGTGGATCCCCGACCTCTACGGCGCCTTCTGCGGTGTCTGTTCCACCTGCGGCCACCATTTTCCTCTCGAATACCAGTGGTACATAAAAAACATTTTTGACCCTGGGTCTATCCGCCTGTTCAATAATGAAATATTCTCAATAAACCCTCTTGATTACGAAGGGTTTGACGAACGACTCCACATGGCTCGCAGCCGGAGCGGCACCGGCTCGGCAAACCTCACCTTCCATGCCCGCGTCAAGGATATCAATCTGGTGGTCAGCATGCTTTTCTCGGATTTCCGGAACGGCACGGTGGGCTCGGCAGAGGGAGAAAAGTTTGTTCAGGCCTGCGAAATCGCCAAGCGCAAGAAGAGACCCCTCCTTGCCTATGTCCACACTACCGGCGGAATCAGGATCCAGGAGGGTACCCTGGGGGTGATCCAGATGCCCAAGTGCACCATGGCGGTGCGGGAGTATATCGATGCCGGCGGACTCTATATCGTCGTCTATGACAACAACTCCTATGCCGGTCCGGTGGCTTCCTTTCTCGGATGTTCCCCCTACCAGTTCGCCATCCGGTCCAGCCGGATCGGTTTCGCCGGACCCAGGGTGATCAGGGAAACCACGGGAACCGACATCCCTCCAGACTACCACAAGGCAAGAAATGCCCTCAAGCGCGGGCATATTCAGGGAATATGGGATCGACGCGACTTCCGCCGCAACCTCTACAAGGCCATGATGACCATGGGCAGCCCGGGCCTCTATTACCGCTGAGGCAGACGGATCACATTCCCCATCACCCTGTCCACCACCCGGCGGACATCAGCCAGACATCAGCGACCCGAGGGATTCTTTTCCGCACAGTTGCAGTTCCCTCTTCTCGCCTCGACTCTTATGGCCTCCATGATGGTGGACCGGCCGTTCCTGAGCGCATCCTCCTCGATATCCTTTTGCGTATAGCCGTGACAGTAACAGATCATTTTTTCCATTGGTTCAGGAAGACGATCTCCTTGATGTCAATCAGGTTCTCCTTGCTAACCAGGTGTTGAACTTCTCTTGATTTCAAACAAATAAACAAATATGAAGTTCAGTGGATAGACTGTAACATCGCTCGTGCCAAGGAGAGAAAAGAAGTAAATAGCGATCCGGATTTCTCAATCTCAACCCCGGAAGGAGCGAGAAGCAGGTAGGTATCTCCTTTCCTTATACAGAGTTCAACAACCAAATCACCAGCAATCCCAAGCTTTGGTTCCGGCAAGGTAAGGGCCATGGCTGCCTCGTCTCCCAGGCTCGGCATATCCTGTACCACGTAACCATCGCCTAAATTGCTCATCATGGTCCGAGGTGAGATGTTATCACTTCCCGTAGAAACGGTAATAACAGGTATTTCTTGTTTATTAATATAGTTACATATCTGATTTACCCCATAATTTTTCTTTTCCATCTTTTCTACCACAGGAAAGAGTTCCTGAACCTTTTCCAGCGCAATCAGTTGGCAAGGATTATTGGTGGCAAAACATTCCTGTCGCATCGCTATCAAAGTAAAAAATGTAAGCAAGAAACTAATAGACTTCATTGCGTTTCCTCTTTTTTGCACCAGAAAGTTTCTTCTCGATAAGTTGACAGAATAGTCAACTTTTTTCTATTACATTTTGAAAGAGACGTTTCAGCTTCTAAAGGATATCTATAAAAAACTTTTTTATGTTGATTCATACAGAAAAACAGAGATGGCCCCCAATGTTCAATGGTTATGAAATTAGAATCGTATGTTATTCCTCTGTTAGCGCAATCATGGCGATCTCTGAAGGCTGTCCCCAGGCCTGGGCCTCGTCCATATAGGCCAGCCGGTAGCGCACTGTCCCGGCCAGGGGCGGGTCAGCGTCCACCGTGGTGTCCGTGCCCCTGAGGTCGCGGACAATGGTGACCCAGGGGCCATCATCCACCTGGCGCATGACAGCGGCGCGCAGAAATCCCTCTGGCTTGTCAAAGGAGATCACCACCCGCCGGAACGGTTTGCTCTCAAACCGGACCTCGGGCCGGTCCGGACGGGGGATTTCGGGGGAGGCGACAATGACAAAGAGCTTGTTGCCCATGGCCGAACGGTGACCGTCCCGGTCCACGGCAATGAGCGCGTACCAGTAATCTTCACCCGGTTTGACCATTGAGTCCTCGAATTCAGTGCTGTCGCCGTCAAGGTCGTCCCTGATGACCAGCCCCTGGTCACGGGCGTCATTGCCCCGGACCAGGAGCAGCTTGTCCGTACGTTGCACCGGCTTGCCGGCCCGGAAGCGGAGGCGGACCACGCCCTTTTCACTGCTGGCATCGGTCAGCAGGGGCGGCGGTACCAGGGCGTGGCCGGGCAGGGAAACGGTGACCGCCCTGCTCGGCCTGCTCCTGGCATTGCCAAAGGCCACTGCAGTCACCCGGTACTGCCGCTGGCCATAGTCGCCCAGGTTGATGGGATCCTCCAGTTCGGGCCGGGTGGCGAGACGGGAGTTGATCCGTACCCAGGCATCCTCGCCCTTTTTTCGCTTTTCAACGATATATCCGGCAACAGGCAGGGGCATGGCCTTCCAGGAAAGGATCACCCGGGTCGGTTCCACCCGGGCCTCGAGATTCCCGGGCCGGTCGGGCGCGCCATCGGTGAGCACCATGACCGAAACCGGATCAGGAGCCGGTCCCACATCACCGCGCGGCCCCATGGCCCGCACCCGGTAATAATAGACAAAACCGCCCTTGACGCCCGTGTCGGTATAGGTGTCGGTTTTACGGTCAAGCCCCTTGGGCGTGATGACCTCGTAAATGCCGTTTGCCCTGCGGCTGCGCTCGATTACATAACCGCTGGTATAGGGGTTGTCATTGGGCTGCCAGCTCAGTTTCACCCGCAGCTCGTCCGCCTCGGCCCTGATCTGGCGCGGCGGCGTCCGGGCGGCGAGATCCTCGTTGAACACGGTGACCGTGGCCGGTTCGGAGAGGCGGCCAAAGATGTCCTGGCGGCGGATGGTGTAGGTAAGTTTGGCCTCCAGCGGCGCCACGGTGTCGATGTAGGCCGGTTTGTCCGGATCCCGTGCCGTGTCGATCCAGATCGGTTCCTCGCTCAGCTCAACAGCCGACCCTGTTTCGCCCGCGCGGCTGATCCGGACCAGCGGCGCGGGAATGGCGGCTTTTTTCTGTGGATCCTGCCAGTACAGCTCAATGCCATTCAGGGCGCTCCTGCCGCTGGCAGAGACAACCGGCTCGGGCAGGGGCGTGATTCTGGCGCTGTCTACCGGCATGGAGGTCATGCTTTTGCCGGTACGTTTCCCCTTGGCATTGGTCAGGTAGAGGCGGTATGTGCGCCTGCCCGGTTGGACTTCGTTCAGCTCCACGCCCATGCCAAGCCGGCAGGCTGCCTTGAAATCACTCATCGCGCCCATGAGCAGCCATGCGGTCAGGGAGTCGCGCTCCTTTTTGTCCGTGCTGGCGCGTAACTGTTTGAACAATGATCGCAGTTTCTCCCGGCGTGGCTCCGGAAAGGCTGCCAGCCCCTTTTCCAGATCCCTGCTGCCCCAGGTTGCCACGGTGTTACCGCTTGTCCGGTCCACGAGTTGCCAGCCGCCGCCTGTGTACATGGAGGCAGCCGGGGGCCAGAACAGGGCCACCCGGCCATGGCCCCTGGCAATCGCCATCATGGTATTTTTCCTCTCCTGGTTCGCATGGCCGGGAACAGGCAGGATCACACAGAACATGATGATCCAGAAAAGGAGATGGATCGGTCTCTCGATGGGTCTATGCATGGTTTATCCTCATGTTCTGGAGAGTGTTCTACCAGGGACAGCAGCTGCATCCTGCCCAGGGATGAAAATACGGGCTGGGAAGCACATGGATATCGGCCCCACCCTTGACGCAGCAGCAGGAGACATGAAAGCCGTAACCGAATTTGACCGGGCTGCAGCATCCCAGCCACAGATCAGATCCGACACTGAAACCGATGTCCTTGACGGGATTGATGAACTTGCCGCCAATATCGCCGCTGATCTTGCCGTCAAAGCCGAGCGGGTGCAGGTATAATCCCACCGCACCGTTGAAGTTGGCATGACCCTCAACCCCGAATCCACCGGAATGTTCGTCTACTTTCTTCACCAGCATGCCTCCGGCCCGCAGCCCCTTGTCGCTGTCGAGCATGAGGAAAACGCCGCCGTTGAGTTCGAGAAGATGGCCGCGGATCATGTTGTCTTCCGTGCCGGCGTGGTAGAACCACTTGCCGGAATCC
>CAZVDY010000018.1:0-11607 GCA_964626235.1 uncultured Desulfobulbaceae bacterium
TGCCTCTGGATCGTACCGGTTCCTGGTAGGAAGAAGGCAACTAACACCGTGCTGGTTCAGGGTCAGCGAGAGCGGCTTTCCATCCGGCGGCGCTCCAGCCATCCACCCTGCCCGGCCGGCTCCGGATCTTTGCAGCCAGGCACCGGATGACATTTCCATCTTCCCGGAAGCATGAAATATAATGGGTTGCATAAAACAGAGGGGCATTGAGTCGTTTCTACCGACCAAGTGATGCGCAGGGAACGGCAAACCACCCCAGTTACCGGCCACGCATGGCCTGCTCATGGTGAGTCCGGCAGAGGTTCTGTAAAAAACAGCTGACGCAGAGGGAGGCAATCCGGTTTTTCAGGTCCGGTCGCCTTCCGCGTTCTGGTGGCACAGGCAGGGGTGTTAATGATCACCTAATCGAGCCACCCATGACCGGGTTAATCGAGCCACTTTCAGGTGGCCATTTTTGGCTCTCGGACAGGGTTAATTTTTAGACGATTTTGGTCTTTTTTCCACCTCCTTTTTTTGGAGTTTCGGCAGTGGTTTTGTGGTGCGGTAACTTTTACCATCGAGGACCACGCAATAGGCGCCGTGGCGTATGCGGTCAATGGTGGCAGCGCCCAGCAGTTTGTTGGGAAAGGCATCCCGCCATTCGGAAAGATCCAGGTTGCTGGTAATGATGGTCGAGCGCCGTTCATAGCGTTCGCCGATCAGGTCGTGGATATCCTCGTCCTGGGGGGTTCGGAGGGGCTTGAGGCCGAAGTCGTCGATGATCAGCAGATCAACCTTAACCAGGGTATTCAGGCGCCGATCATAGGCATTTGTCGCCCGGGCGGCCTGGAGCTGACCAAGCAGTTTTGTCTGGGTGGTGAAGAGGACGTCACGGCCCTGGCGGATGGCGCAATGGCCGAGTGCCTGGGCAATGTGACTTTTCCCGGTACCGCAGGGTCCCACGATCAGGACACAGGCCTTTTCCTCCATGAAGCGGCAGGTGGCCAGGTCCATGATCTGGGCCTTGTTGATGGTTGGGTTGAAGGAAAAATCAAAATCCTCCAGGGTCTTCTGGTTCCGGAATCCGGCCCGCCTGATGCGTAAGTCGAATTTTCGTTGCGTACGGCGGGCAACCTCGTCCTGGATCAGGAGAGCAAGGAAGTCGGTATAGGCCATTTTTTCATCGATCGCCTGTCGGTTACGGATTTCCAAGGAGTCCATGATGCCGGAGAGGCGCAGCTGCTTGAGCATGGGAATCAGTTCGGGCATGGGGTGCATACCGTGTCCTCCTTCTGTGAAGCGGTAGGTGTCTCAGGGCATGTTCTTTGAAAGCGTCCCTTGCCGGTATAGGTAGACGGCAGATGGTTGGAAACGGGCTCAAGGGGTTCCTGATCGAGGCCCCTGGCCAGGATGGTCTTGACGGTGATATACTTGGGGCTGTCAAAAAGGATTGCGCGCCGGCAGGCTGCTTCCAGGCGGACCTTGCCATATTTCCCGGCCAGGCGGATGACGCCTTGGGCTGCTCTGAGATTGTCCATAACGCGATGGGAGAAAAGCGACCTGATGAGACGTAGACAGTTCGGGCCTGTTGCTTCCGCCTGCCTGAGGCACCATTGAGGGTCGCGCATCAGGTAGGCCACGGCATCCGGCGGCAGATGGTCAACGATGGTCGATTTTTCGCCAGGCCTGTGTTTGCGGGGATGGACGGCCACCAGCTCGTGGTCGTGAAAGATCCTGACGGTCGTTTCCGTGGCCTTGACCCAGAGCTGTTTGTGAACCAGCTGGAACGGGGCTGAATAGAAGCATTTTTCAAACTGCAGGTGGCAGTTGCCGTGCAGCTTGTGCAGGGACCAGACAGCCAGTTCCGGAGCCTTGTCCGGCAGGGGCTTGAGGAAACGTTTCTCCACTTCCGCAAACAGGGTGAGTGGCTTCTGTTTTGTTGTGCCATGGATCCGGTTGCCTGCGGTCTCCAGGATCCATTGGTGCAGTTGACGGTTGGCATCGGCAAGGCTCCTGAACCGGCGCAATGGCAGGAAGCTGCGCTTGATATACTTGACCCCGGCCTCGACCCTGCCTTTTTTCCTGGGCTCGTTTGGCGGACAGGGAGAAATCAGGAAACCATAGCCCTGGGCCAGTTCTGCATAGGACCGCTGAACCTTAGGGTCTCGCCAGCATGCCCTGGTAATGGCGGATTTCAGGTTGTCGACCACCACCTTCTCCGGAACGCCGCCGAAGAACTCGAAGGCCCGCCGGTGGCAGCCGAGCCAGGTGGGAATCTTCTGATCCCTGACCATCTCGGCGTACTGATGTCGGCTGAAGGCCAGTGTCATGACAAAGAACCATGTGGAGAAGATTTCGCCAGTGGTTGTGTCGGTGATCTTTGTCCCCTTGCCGAAGTCAACCTGGGCCACTTGGCCCGGCTTGAAATCGAGCATGACCGTGGCCTCGGGCGACGTGGCCTTCAGGTGCTGAAGATACCGGCGTACTGCTGAATAACTGCCGGTAAAGCCATAGTCACGAATCAGGGTCTGATGGATGGTGGTGCCGGCGATGCCATGCTCGTGCCAGGACTTGATCTTCTCGTGAAAGGGGGTCAGTATGGACTTGGGCGCCGGACGCTTTGAACCATTGAGCACGGTTGCCAGGGCGCGGTCATCGGGCAAGGGGCGCTTGGGGTCGAGCCAGCCCTCTTCCATTGCGATGCGTCGGAGCCCCGATGCCTTGGCCCGGCCCATCAAACCGGCCCTGGCAATCTGGCGATCCGACTGACCGGAGCGCATGTGAGCAAGAACTTGACGGTATTGAAACATCTCGAACCTCCTGTTAGCCATCGGTACACCTCCATGGAAACGTTTTTTTCTGGTTTCACAGAAGGTATACCAGATCATCTGGAAGTCCGAGAACCGGCTATGACCAGTGAAGTGGCTCGATTATGATGATCACCGACCGGCTCCATTAAGATGATCACAGGGTGGCTCGATTAGCGTGATCATCAGGTGGCTCCATTACGGCGATCATCGGGTGGCCCGATTAAGGTGATCATGAAATGGCTCTATATGGGGTGTCATTAACACGGGGAAACTCCGGATTGATTCAGGAGATTAGGTCCAGATTGGGATGATAACTGCTGCAACAGTGCATTCCTGGTGGCGCAGTGTTTCTGGGCAGGGCGGAGTCATGACGTTCCTGCAAGGAAGTGGAGGAGGATGCCTTCCAGGCGGGTCTGGGCGGCAAGTACCGTGCCGGTCAGGTGTTCCAGGGTGGCCATCGCTTTGGCCGTAGCCGCTTCCCTGATGTGGCTGCAGTTGTAGTTGAGGCAGAAGATCGGTTTTGCGGGAAAGATACAGCCATGTCGACCGAGGAAACAGCACAGGTCTTCCTCGTGGCGGTGCTGTCGCACCTCTACCTGGAGGAGCATGTTGATCAGCAGCTGCATAACGTCGCTGTTGTCGGCCATGGCGCTGCTGCAGCAGCCATCGGTCCTGGAGGCGCAGGTGGCGCACTGCAGCGGCAGGGTCATGGTTTCCATCTGCCGTTGCAACCTGTCCAGCGCCCTGCCGAGCTGTCCGAGAGCCGGCCGGATCTCCGGGCTGGCGAGCATGGATTGGCCGTGGAGTGAATACAGGATCCTGGCCCTGGACAGCTTTTCCTCGACCGATCCATCGAAGTAGCGGGAAAGGATGTTGTCCGGCTTGGTGGCATTGTCTTCAGTCATCGGGTCGCCTGCATGAATGTCTTCCAGATGGGGGCGGCTGCACGGCCGCCGCTTTCTCCTGTCCCCAGGGACCGGTCCCGGTCGTGACCAAGCCAGATTCCTGCTGTCACCTCATCCGTATAGCCGATAAACCAACTGTCCATGTTCCTGTCAGAGGTGCCGGTCTTGCCGGCTGCACCCCTGATACCGGAGGCCCTTCTCCCGGTTCCCCTGGTCAGCACCTCCTGGAGGATGGAGGTCATCAGCCTGGCCGTGGCCGGTGTGATCACCTGCTTTCCTGAAGGACGCGGCCAGGGATGCACCCGACCGAATCGGTCCCGCACCCTGATTATGGCGGTCGGCGCATGAAACATGCCCTGGTTGGCAAAGATCGTGTAGGCTGCAGTCATCTCCAGCAGGGTGACGGGGGAGGCTCCCAGTGCCAGGGGAAGCTCAGGGCGGAGATGTGACCGGATACCTGCCCGCCGGGCCAGATCGAGCACCGGCCGCAGGCCGATTTTCTGCAAAAGCCTGATGGTGACCATGTTGCTGGAGCAGACCAGGGCGTCCCGCAGGCTGAGGGGACCGCGGTATCTGCTGGAGTAGTTTCCGGGTTCCCAGACCGAGCCGTTCCGGTTCCTGATCCGGATGGGCGCATCCTGGAATTTGGTTTCTGCCGACATGCCTTGCTCAAAGGCAGCCGCATATACCAGTGGTTTGAAGACCGATCCGGGTTGTCGTCTGGCTGTAACGGCCCGATTGAAGGGGCTGTCCAGGTAATTCCGGCCACCGATCATCGCCAGGATGCGGCCGTTGGCGCTGTCCAGGGCCACCAGACTGCCCTGGGGCGGGTTGCGGCTGTGCTGCCGCTGCTGGATGGTCTGCAGACCGTCGGTGAGGGCCTGAAAGGCCTGTCTCTGCAGCCTGCTGTCCAGGGTGGTGGTCACCGTGAATCCCTGGCGGAAGAGCGCTTCCCTGCCATAATAGGCTTCCAGGCGGCTGCGCACATAGTCGCTGAAATAGCCGTTGATCTTCTTCGGCTGTTCCTGCCGCCGGAAGGTGAGGTCGGCCTGAAAGGCGTCCCTGGCCTCCTGGGGAGAGATGATGCCGTCCTCGGCCATCCGGTTCAGGACATACCGCTGCCTGGCCCGGGCCGCTTCGGGATGACGACGAGGCGAATACCGGCTGGGCGCCTGGGGGAGGCCGGCCAGCAGGGCGGCCTCGGCCAGGGTGAGGCGGGAGGCGTGCTTGCCGAAATAAGTCCTGGCCGCGGCTTCCACCCCGTAGGCTCCCTCGCCCAGGTAGATCTCGTTGAGATAGATTGTCAGGATGTCCTGTTTGGACAGGAGATGGTCCAGCCGGTAAGCCAGCACGGCCTCGGTGATCTTTCTGGAATAGCTCTTTTTCCGGTTGAGCATCAGGGAGCGGGTCACCTGCTGGGTGATGGTGGAGCCTCCCTGGCTGCGGCGGCCGCTGCGGAGGTTGTTGATCAGGGCCCGGACCATGGACCAGAGATCCAGGCCGCCATGTTCCCAGAACCGGCTGTCCTCGGCTGCCACAAAGGCGGCCGGCAGCAGGGGAGCCATCTGGTCGTAGGCGATGACGATGCGGTACTCGCGGGCTATGGTGTCGATGGGCCGGCCATGCCGGTCCAGCAGGGTGGTGGCCACCAGGGGATGGTAATCGTCCATGGAGCGGATGGCTGGCACGTCCAGGGCGATGAACCAGGCCAGGCAGGAACCGAGAAACAGGGTCACGCAGCCGCAGATGACAAGAAGAAAGACGATAATGGGGCCGTGATCCAGGGTGACGCGGCCGGTGCGGGCCCGGTTCTTTTTCCGGGGGGCGGCCTTTTTCCCTTTGCCGGTCTTCGGTTGTGTGGACAATGTTCTGATTACGCGCTAGATAAGGGGGTATCGTGAAAAGCCGTCTCTCGCCGCGTTCCGTTTCCGGCGATCAACCTGATTTTTCACGGCGGCTGGAAAAATAACACAACGAAAATCCTGTCCTGCCCAGTTCAGGTCAACGGTCCGGTCCATGTCGAAGATACAGATCCTGTCCGAACATCTTGCCAACCAGATCGCTGCTGGAGAGGTTATAGAACGTCCGGCCTCGGTCGTCAAGGAACTGCTGGAAAACAGCCTGGATGCCGGGGCCACCCGGATCACGGTGGAGATATCGGGCAGCGGCGCAAAGCTCATCCGGGTGATCGACAACGGCGAGGGCATGGACAGTGATGATGTCCTCCTTGCCCTGGAGCGTCACGCCACCTCCAAGCTTCGCGATGAGGCGCAGCTGAGCGCCATCACCACTCTGGGTTTCCGGGGTGAGGCCCTGCCTTCCATCGGTTCGGTTTCACGCCTGAGTATCCTGTCCAGGACCGGCAATCAGGAAATCGGCACCAGGGCCGAGGTCCGTTTCGGCACCCTGCAGGCGGTCCATGAAGATGGCTGCGCCCGGGGCACGGTCATCGAGGTCCGCAACCTGTTCGGCAACCTGCCGGCCAGAAAAAAATTCCTGAAGAGCGAACGTACCGAGCAGCACCATATCGAGGAGGTGGTGCGGAACCAGGCCCTGGCCCACCATGCCACCGGATTCACCCTGCTGGTCAACGGACGGACCATCCTCGATCTCCCGGCTGCAGACGGCCGGGAGAGCCGGGTGCGGGACATCCTGCGTCACAGCGGGTCCTTTTTCGCAGTGGAAGGGTGCCGGGACCAGGCAGGAGGCGCTGAGCTGTCTGTCTATCTGCTGCCCCCTGACACGATCCGTTCAGCCCGGGCCAGGTTGCGGATTCTGGTGAACAGCCGTCCTGTCCAGGACCGGATGATCAGGCACGGGGTAATGGAAGGGTTGCAGGGGTTCCTGCTCAAGGGCCAGCAGCCAGTGGGGGTTGTCTATCTGGATGTGGATCCGGACCAGGTGGATATCAATGTCCATCCGGCCAAACATGAGGTCCGTTTCCGGAACAGCCGCCAGGTGCATGGGTTCCTGGTCAGGGCTGTCCGACAGGCCGTGACCGGATATCAGGAACAGTTGCGGAGCAGGCTCTTCACCCCTCCACCGGTGGAGACGGGCGAGCCGGAGCGGGATGTTGCGGTGACGGAAACAGGTGAATCGCCGCCCAAGTTCGCTGTTGACCTGGTCGGTTCCGGCACCAGGCAGGAACCGCCGGTCCAGACGGTTATCCAGCCCAGTCCGGCAGTCAGGCGTCCTGTCCCGGCCAGGAGTGGAGAGGCGGCAGGACCGGAGAACCGGTTTGCCGGCCTGCGCCTGATCGGTCAGTTCATGCAGCTCTATCTCCTCTGCGAGCGTGATGAATCCCTGGTGGTCATCGATCAGCATGCAGCCCATGAACGGATTATCTATCAGCGGTTCAGAACAGCTTATGAACAGCAGGAGATGGCCTCCCAGAACCTGCTTTTTCCGGTCACCGTGGAGCTGACGCCCGGACAGGCTGAGGTCCTGGAACAGCACCGGGACGAGGTGGCTTCGCTGGGCATCGAGGTGAGTCATTTCGGCGACCTCACCTGGCTGGTCAAGGCTGTTCCTGCCCTGGCTGGCCAGCTTGCCCCGGAAGAGATCCTTGCCGATGTCCTCCAGGCCCTGGCAACAGCCACCGGTGATCCGGCTGCAGGCAGGTTGCCCGCCTACCTGGACACCCTCTTCGCTTCCATGGCCTGCAAGGCTGCCGTCAAGGCTGGCCACAGGCTGACCCCTGAAGAGATGCTCGATCTCCTTCGGCAGATGGAGGAAAGTGCGGCCTTCAGCCACTGTCCCCATGGCCGGCCGGTAATCAGGACCTTCAGCCGTCACGAGATCGAACGCTGGTTCCACCGCGCCTGACGGAGCGCTGCGCCTCCAGGCGGCCTGCTTCCGCAGCCGACAACCCGGTTTCGTCCTTGACTTTTTCTTGCTGAATATTAGCTTGTTATAAACAGTTGGTCAGTTGATGCCTGTCCTCGGGGGGTAGGTTGCCAGATTTTTAGTAATTAATCACAGGCAACCGCATCTTCATACGATCTCTCCTGGCCGCATAGTGGGGCTATAGCGGCCAGGAGAGATCGTGCAAATCTGTAGCATATGTGACCAAAGACAGTTTGGAAGTATGATATACTGCGTGGTTACATACTCTGTGAGCGGTTGTGTGCCAGGCGAAGCTTTGGCAATCCTGGTGGCTGCGATGCCATCCGCGGTAATTGCCTGTTCACCGCGAAGTCGCCGACCCGGCGGTAAGGGGTAACCCGAGTCGTCAAGCAGGGTCGGAAAAGGCCGCAAGGTCAGATAGAGTGCAGGCCGTAATATTTGTGATCTCGATTCGGCTTCGTTACACGTACGGTGGTGGCGACCCTCCAACCGAATGGGGAAGTCTGCCAAGGTTGCGATGTGATAACAGGAGCGTCGCGTCCTACCATCCGGGGTGTTTGGAGACGGCATGTACTCAAAGGAGTGCCAGGGAACCTGGGAGACCCGGCGGGGCGGACAGGGCAGCAAGTGGCCCGAGTCCAAACGATGGGAGGGAATGCATAACTTCCCGATCGGTCCCGGCCGGGAGTCGGATCTGCCCATAGTAGTGATGAAGCGGGGTAACTTCCGTGGAGCGAAGGGGCAGGACTTTGATCCGGATGGAGTGCCCGGCCTGCTGCGAGAAATCCAGCAGGAACTTAAGGATACGACCTATGGGCCTATGCCGTTAAAACGGGTCTACATCCCCAAGGCGAATGGAAAGATGCGACCGCTTGGCATCCCGACCGTTGAGGATCGGATAGTGCAGCAGGCAGCGCTCTTGATCCTGGAGCCGATTGTTGAGGCAGACGTTGAGGACTGTTCGTACGGATTCCGCCCAGGCCGCAAGGCCCATGTCGCTCTTGCCGAGATCCGGCAGGCGCTTAAGGCCGGATTCACAGAAGTGCCCGACGCAGATTTGAGCAGCTATTTTGACACGATTGATCACTCCAGGCTGATGCAATGCCTGGAGCGTCGAATATCTGACTATGACCATACGGAGGATAACCGCCCCTGTTCAGGAAGTGATTGGCGATGTCAGCCGCTTTCTGAACGGCTGGGGAAATTATTTTAATTTTGGGTATCCTTGAGTTGCTTTCAAGAAGGTCGACTGGTATGTGCAGATGAGGTTCCGTCGCTTTGTGAGGACGCGGAGCCAACGGCGTTGCCGGCATCTTGATGGGCCGTCGCTGTATCAAGCGCTGCGGTCTGGGGGGCTGGTCTACTTGCGTGAGAAAGCCGTCAACTCCTTGTGAATACCTTGAGGTGAAAGATCATCGGTGAGCCGGATGCGGGAAAACCGCACGTCCGGTTCGACGAGGGGGCGCTGTTGAGAAGAGAAAACCATCTGATATGCAGGAGCCGCGTGCGGCGGGGCATAGTCGTTGGAATCTGTTGTCATTAGCGCACTACTCTACACGATTTTTTTCTAATGCGGGAACATTACCCCCTCTGTCTTGATCCCGGATGGAATGAGTTGCTCTCCGGATCCGGACTGAGATCGCCTGGCAGGTACGATGTGGTTCAAGGACAGCAGTTCGTCGGTCGGTGCCGTTTGTTGTGCGAGTGGCCTGCTATATCCCGCTGATGACGGGTAACCGCCTCATAAACCCCATCTTTTTTTTCATTCCGCCTGGTGTCATAATAGGCTTCTCCAGAACATCAACCAGGGAGGAATCATCATGGCGATCAGGCAACCCAGGGCTGCATCGGCAGCCCGTCAATGGCAGGCCCATGTCAGGGCCCTGGAACGAAGCGGCCTGAGCCGGGCTGAATACTGCCGCCGGCACAACCTGTCCTATCATGCCCTGCGCTACTGGCAGCTCAAACTCCGGCAGATGGGGCAAGCCCCTGTAGAGATACAGCTGCCCACTCTCCAGCCAGTGGCTGGAGATCCGGCCCAGCGAAAACACTCCGGAGTATCCATCCGGCTGGACAGCGGGGTGCGCATCGAGCTCGATGAGCAGTTCTCTTCCCTGGTTCTTGGCAGGGTGCTCCAGGTGTTGAAGGCCTGGTGATGTTCTATCCCGCTATACCCACCAGGGTGTACATCGTGCCGGGCGCCACGGATATGCGCAAGGCCATCGATGGCTTGTCCCTGTTGGTGGCTGACCGGCTGGAACTCGATCCCCTGTCCGGGCACCTGTTTGCTTTCTGCAACCGGAAGCGGAATATGGTCAAGATTCTCTACTGGGACCGCAATGGCTTCTGCCTGTGGCACAAGCGGCTGGAAAAGGACCGGTTCCATTGGCCGCAGACAGCCGGGGAGGTCCTTGCCGTTGAGGGGTATGCATTCTCCTGGCTGCTGGATGGATTGCGACTGGAACAGGTATCTGCACACCGGGTTCTCCAGTACGAGACAGTGGTGTAAAAAAACAACGCATCCTGTTGTTTTTTATTGAAATTTATGTGGATATCCGTTAGGTTGTCCCCATGATTTCAAATGCAGCCACATTACCGGATGATCCTGCTCTGCTCAAAGAGATGCTGGTGGAGCTCCAGTGTAAATTTGAGAAAGAAAACAGCTTGTTACGCGAAACAATCCGGTTGCTTCGTTTCCAGCTCTACGGCAGGAAGTCAGAGAAGAAGATCATCCCGCCAGGCAGCCCCCAGCCCCTTCCCCTGTTCGACATGCCTGAACCCGGGGAGATCGAAGAGGAGCCAGAGGAAATCCATGTTCCTGCCCATACCAGGAAGAAGCGGGGCAGGAAACCCCTGTCGGATGATCTTCCCCGGGTAGACGTGGTGCATGACCTTGACGAGGAGGAAAAAGTCTGCGGTTGCGGCTGTCAGCTGAAGCAGATCGGCAAAGAGGTTTCGGAGCAGCTGGACATTGTTCCTCCAAAGGTTCAGGTGATCCGGAACATCCGTCCCAAGTACGGTTGTCCCCGGTGCGAGGGTGTGGAAGATGATGGTCCGTCTGTGCGGATTGCTTCCCTGCCGCCGCAGATCATCCCCAAGTCCATTGCCACTGCAGGGCTGCTGGCCCATATCCTGACAGCCAAGTTTGTTGATCATCTGCCGTTCTACCGCCAGGAGAAACAGTTACGCCGTCTTGGGGTGGATATTTCCCGGATCTCCATGTGCCGCTGGGCCATGCAGGCCGGCAAGGCCTGCCAGCCCCTGCTGAGGCTGCTTGAACAGGAAGTTCTGGCCGGCAAGCTCATCCAGATCGATGAAACCACCCTGCAGGTGCTCCGGGAACCTGGCCGCAGCCCTACCCGGAAGTCGTACATGTGGATCTTCCGCCGGGGAGATCCGGACCGACCAGTGCTGGTGTATCAGTATCATCCGACCCGGTCCGGCGATGTGGCCAATACCTTTCTGCGCGATTTTTCCGGCACTGTGCAGACCGATGGCTATGCAGGGTATGATTTTCTCGATAGCAGGCGATCGATACGCCATATCGGCTGCTGGGCCCATGCCCGGCGCAAGTTCACCGATGTCACCAGGGCCCTGGGCAAGAACCGCAAGCCCGGTGCTGCCGACAAGGCCTTGAGCTATATCAGGAAGCTGTACGCTATCGAGAAAAAGGCCAGGACCGAAGAGTATTCTCCCGAGCAGGTCCATGCACTCCGGCAGCAGGAGGCGGTTCCGGTCCTGCGTAGTTTTGAGCAGTGGCTCAGGAAAAAACAGCAGCAGACGCCTCCCAGGGGTCTGCTGGGCAAGGCTGTTGCCTATACCCTCAACCAGTGGCCCCGGCTGACCGGCTATGTGGAGGACGGTCTGCTCACCATAGACAACAACATGGCAGAAAACAGTATCCGGCCCTTTGTCCTTGGCCGCAAGAACTGGCTCTTTTCCGGTACTCCGGAGGGGGCCAGGGCCAGCGCCCTGCTGTACAGCCTGATCGAGACAGCCAAGGCCAACAACCTGGAACCGTATGGGTACCTGCGGTATATCTTTACCAGGTTACCCCTGGCCACAAC
>CAZVDY010000019.1:0-4527 GCA_964626235.1 uncultured Desulfobulbaceae bacterium
CTACAGGGCCTGGGGGTTTGCCTGCCCCCTGAACCTGCTTGAATCATTGGGGCTCATGCATCCCGCGATTAGGTACAATTGCCGAAAATGTCGTCCAGCGCTGAAGACACCACCATCCCTCAACAGGATTATCCAGCCGACCAAACAAAGGGAAGTCAATCCAGACCTGGGACCAAAGGCCGTATCCCGCAATCAATGCTGGTTGAGAAACCACTCGACAGTGTATTCAAGCCCCTTGGCCAGGTCCCACTGACATTCCCATCCCAGTATGTTTTTTGCCTTGCCTGTATCGGAAAAATTGCGTTTCACATCACCAGGGCGGGGCTCGGTCCTGACTACCTCGGGCTGCTCGATGCCATTTTCTCCAAAGATCTTCAACATCAGGTCTGTGATTTCATTCAACGTGGTTTCCCTGCTGGTGGCGATCTGGAAGGTCTCGCCACCTGGGGAATAGGCCTGAGGGCTGAAGGCCGAGGACTGCGAGGTGCTGGGGGGGGAATGGGTGGCAAACCGGGAATAGAGGGTGGCGGCTCTGTACAGCGCATCGACCAGGTCGTCGATGTAGATGAAATCCCTTGTCTGGGTGCCATCTCCGAAAATTACCAGGGTCTCGCCATTCAGGGCCTGTTTGATGAACTTGGCCACCACGCTGGACTTGTGGCTGGAACCAGGTCCGTACACGTTGCTGAACCTGAGGGCCACGGTTTCGATGCCAAATGACTTGTGATAGGCGGAACAGTAGCCCTCCCCGGCCAGCTTGCTTGCCCCGTAAGGAGAAACAGGATGGGGCGGGAGTTCCTCGTGGATGGGAGGTTCCACTTCACCGGCAGGCGCCCCGGACGAGGCAAACACAAAGCGCCCGACGTTCTGTTTCCTGGCACCCTCCAGCATGTTGAATGTGCCGACAACGTTGCTTTCCATGTCCAGGCGGGGGTATTCCACCGAGACAGGAACACCGGTATTGGCAGCCAGGTGGACGATTATGTCCATGTCTGCGCAACAGGCCTCGCAGGTTTCCGGATCACGGATATCGCCGATTACCAGGTCTATTTTTTTCGAACCGAGGACTGAGGGGTGAGCAGTGAGGGGTGAGGAATGTGGGATGGTTACTTCATTGAAGTTGCAAACCTTGGCCAGGTCGTCTTTTGTGCCGACAGTCAGGTTGTCCAGGATCCGGATGTATTGAGCCTGGTTATTGTTGAGCAGGTAGTTGATAAGGGCCGTGCCGATGAAACCGCAGCCGCCGGTGATGAGCCAGCGGGCGGATTTTGTGGACCGAGGGTTCTGGTTCGAGGACCGAGGTTCTTGAACTGAGGTGTGAGGACCGGGGGATGGGGGCTGAGCGGTGAAAGTTGCCGACAAGTTGTCCACTGAATTTGTCTTGGTATTCTTTTTACTCATAATTCGTTTACCTGGTTTTTCTCGGCAGTCTCAGCACTCGGTCCTCAGTACTCAATCCTCGAACAAAAATCACCACTTGACCCCTCGGAAGATCTTGTGTTCCTGGATGCTTTCCTTATATTGCTCTACAGCCGCGAACATGCCATCCAGTACCGCATCGGTGAGATAGTGCGGAGTGAGCCCCAGTTCCCGAAGGCCCGAGTAGGTTGGATTGTAATAGTGTTCCTCTTTTTCGACCCGTGGATTCTCGATGCTTCTGATGGTCACGTCGTGCCCTCGGGCCCGGCCGACAGCAGAGACCTTTTCTGCCAACTGATTGACGGAAAAGGTCTCTGTCACCTGGTTGTAGATATTCAGGCCGCCTGCCTCGGGGGGGTTAAGCATGGCCAGCTCAACGCAGGCAATGGTGTCACGGATATTGATGTATCCCCTTGTCTGCCCTCCTTTGCCGTAAACGGTCAAGGGATAGCCGGCAACCGCCTGGACGACAAAGCGGTTCAGCACCGTGCCGAACAGTTCATCATAATGAAAAATAGTCTTCAATCCTGCATCCAGGGCTGTATCTTCCGTTTCCAGGCCATATACCGGCCCCTGCTGCAGGTCTGTCACCCGCAGGCCCCAGGTACGGGCGTAGAACCAGAGCATATCCGTATCCTGGATCTTGGTGGTATGATAGAAAGAGCTTGCCTGGCGGGGGAAAAGGAACCGGTCCTTGCGGCCCTTGTGCTCGATCTCTATCCAGCCTTCCTCGATATCGATATTGGGCGTGCCATAGACTCCCATGGTACCCAGCTTGACAATGTGACAATCCGGAACATGCTCATGGATCGCCCAGGCAATATTCTGGGTCGACTGCAGATTGTTGTTCAGGGTGAGACGGGCTGCCTCGTAATCGAGCATGGAATACGGGGCTGAAGGTTGCTCGGCATAGTGGATTACCGCATCCGGACGAAACGATTTGAATATCGGTGCAAGAAAGTGGTAATCCCGACAGTCCCCTATCTGGGCCTCAATGGCATGACCGCTCACCTCTTTCCAGAGCCGGACCCGCTCCAGCAGGTTCGGTACAGGCCAGAGGGGCTCCACATCATGCTTCCGGCTCAGGTTTCGCCGGAGATAGTTGTCGATCACCAGCACATCGTGCCCTTTTCTGGAAAATGCCATGGCTGTCGGCCAGCCGAGATAGCCGTCACCACCAAGTATTATCACCCGCATTGTGTTGTTCTCCTGATTTTTTTTAGGACTGAGGATTAGTACCGAGAGTGCTGATGTATGAGAACTGAGAGATTCGTGCTCTGGAAAAATAAACACCCAGTCCTCGGCTCTCAAGTCCTTAGTCTTTCTCCCCAGGCCAGTAGCGCTGCGCTGGATGTTCCCGTTTCCCGTCCGGCACCAGCAGGTTATTGTTCACCAGAAAATCACGCAGTTGCCTCTTGTCCAGCGGCTGCTCCCTGGCGGAGATATAAGGATTGGTGACCTCTGTCGTCACAATATCAGGATAGGAATAATCGATCTGCCGATAGATCCCCCGGAAGGCAGGCAGAACCGAAAAGTATCGCTGCAGTTCAATGGACCGCCTGGTTTCCTCATCGCTCATCAGTTCTTCATACAGCTTTTCGCCAGGCTTGGAACCGATGATTCTGATCTCGATCCGTGACGGATCAAACCCGTATTCCGGTGCCAGTTCCTCGATCATGACCTCGGCAAGATCATGGATCCTGATCACCGGCATCTTGGTGATAAACACCTCCCCACCCCGGGCCAGGGAGGCAGAATCGATCACCAGGCGAACCGCCTCCTCGATACTCATGATAAACCGGGTCATTTCCGGATCGGTAACCGTCACTGGCCCGCCCTGCTGAATCTGCTTTCTGAAGATCGGAATGACAGAGCCCCGGGAACCAAGCACGTTGCCAAACCGGGTCGAGGCAAAGATCGTTTTGTTGAGCCGCTGATTGCTGTTGGCAGCGGTGATGATCTTTTCCCCCATGAGCTTGGAGGTGCCCATGACGCTGGTGGGATTGACCGCCTTGTCCGTGCTCGTGAAGATAACCCGTTCCACGTCGTTTTCACTGGCCGCCAGAATGATGTTCTGCACGCCGTTGATGTTGGACTGGACAGCCTCAAAAGGTGAACGCTCGCAGAGGATCACATGTTTGAACGCGGCGGCATGAAAGACGATATCGATTCCCTGCATCATCCGGGTCATCTTGTCGCGGTCCCGGACATCGGCGAGGTAAAAATGGGCCCGCTTGTCCTCGATGAACCGCTGCTCGAGAAAAAACAGCTCACTCTCGTTGTTGTCCAGGGCGATCAGCCCGGCTACATGGTGTTCCCGGCCGAGAAGCTGCCTGACCAGCTCCGAGCCGACCGTGCCGCAGGCACCGGTGACAAGAATATTTTTCTCTTTCAGCATGTTGTTTTTGGATCCTTTTGTTTGTGGAACAGTTTTTTTTGAAAAAATATTTTCTGGCAAAAGGCTGGCGGGGTGGCGGATGGCGCTTCGCCTATCCGCCCTACGAACCCGCTGGTCTCGGGGTTGGGTGGCGGGATGGAGTTTTGCTTGTCCGCCATACGGGGCTACAGGGTCTTACCCGCCCTGCCCGGTTTCCTGGGTATCTTCCCTGGCCAGTTCTTTCTGCAGGGCTTCGATCTCCTGCCTGAGGAGGTCGTATTCCGCGATTTTCTGGTGCAGGAAAGAACGGGTCAGTCTGGCCTTGGCGGCAATACCCTCCGGGGTGAGGTGGTAGATGTAGGACCACTTGTTGCGGCTCTGCCTGAAGCGCTGCACCCGGATCCAGCCCTTGTCAGCCAGGGCCTTGAGGCAGTAGTTGATCTTGCCCAGGCTTATGCCCAGCTCACCGGCCAGTTGGCGTTGGTTGACCTGTGGATTTTTTTCCAGTTTTTTGAGTATCTTGTAATGCGAATCCATCCGGAAGCCGGATCTGGGCCCGGCAGGAGGCCGTGTTGGGCCTTTCTTGATTTCTTTCAGGGTGTGTTGCAGCGAACATGCCGTGCCTGTGACCAATTACAGGTTGGAAGTATACTGCTGGGTTACATGCCCTGTGCTCGGTTACGTGCGTTCTTGTCACGCAAGAAAAAGGTTTTTCGGAAAGCTGTTGGCAG
>CAZVDY010000020.1:0-15870 GCA_964626235.1 uncultured Desulfobulbaceae bacterium
ATACTCCACGTGCGCCGTGGCAATCGTGATCCCCCGCTCCTTCTCCTCAGGCGCCTTGTCGATCTCGCTGAATGCCGTGAACTCCGCCTGACCCTTGGTCGAAAGCACCCGGGTGATCGCGGCTGTCAGGGTCGTCTTGCCGTGGTCGATGTGACCAATCGTGCCTACGTTGACATGCGGTTTTGTCCGCTCAAATTTTTCCTTTGCCATCTGACTACCTCTTTCTTCCTGTTTGCCTGTCTCAAACGCCTCGGATCTTGTGTATTATCTCTTCAGCCTGTTTTGGCGGCACCTCTGCAAACTCATCGAACTGCATGGTAAAGGTCGCCCTACCCTGGGTAGCCGAACGAAGCGAGGTCGAATAGCCGAACATCTCGGCCAGCGGCACCCTGGCCCGGACCGTCTGTATTTCCTCTTCTGCCTCCACCCCGGCTATCTGGGCCCGCTTTTTGTTGAGATCGTTGATCACCTCGCCCAGATACTCGTTGGGCGTCACCACCTCGATGGCCATGATCGGCTCCAGGAGTACGGGATCTCCCTCAGCGGCGGCCTTTCTGCATGCCATGGTGGCTGCCACGCCGAAGGCCATGTCAGTGGATTTTTCCTCGTCATAGGAACCACCGATCAGTTTGACCACCACGTCGACCATGGGATAGCCGATGAGGGGCCCGGCATCCAGGCTGTTCCGGACGCCGGTCTCGATGGCATCCAGGAATCCGGCCGGGATCTGCTCTTCATCCACCAGGACCTCGAACCTGACGCCGCTGCCACGCTCGGCCGGCTCCAGTTCAAGCTCCACATGGCCATACTGCTCGCGACCACTGCCCTGGGTATCGAATCGTCCCTCGGCCCGGACAGTCCTGCGGATGGTCTCCTTGTAGGTGACCTGCGGCTTGCCTACATTGGCAGAAACCTTGAACTCCCGGATCAGCCGGTCGACAATGATCTCCAGGTGAAGCTCGCCCATCCCGGAGATGATCAGCTGGCCTGTGTCCGCGTCCCTGCTCACCCTGAACGAGGGATCTTCGATCGCGATTTTCTCAAGGCTTTCGGTAAGCTTCTCCTCGTCAGCCTTGGATCGCGGTTCGATGGCCACTCCGATGACAGGTTCCGGAAAGGCCATGGTTTCCAGAACGATGTAGTCCCCTGACGCACAGAGGGTGTCACCGGTCGTCGTAAACTTCAGGCCGACCACAGCCCCGATGTCACCGGCACTGATCGAATCGACCTCTTCACGCTTGTTCGCGTGCAGTTTCAATAATTTCGAGATCTTTTCCTTTTTCCGCTTCAGCGGATTGAACACCTTTGCCCCAACCTTGAGTTCACCGGAATACACCCTGATGAACGCCAGGTTGCCGACAAAGGGGTCTGCCTGCAGCTTGAATACCAGGCCGCAGAACTTCGCGCTCCTCTCAGGTTTGCGGACAAGCGGCGCACCGTTCTTGTCCGTCCCCTCCACCGGGGGAACATCTACGGGTGAGGGCAGGTACCAGGTCACGGCATCGAGCAGCGGCTGCACGCCTTTGTTCTTGAAGGCTGAACCGCAGAGCACCGGGACCAGCTCCTGCGACAGGGTCGCCTTCCGCAGGGCCCTGCGCATCTCACCGGGAGCGATCTCCTCGTCGTCCAGATATTTTTCCATGACCTCCTCATCGAAGTCGGCCAACTTCTCGAGAAGGGTCATACGGGCGGCCGATGATTTGTCCAGTAAATCCTCGGGAATCGCCTCCTCGGTCATCTCGACCCCCTGGGAGGCCTCGTCGAAACGGACGAGCTTCCACTCGATGAGATCAATGATTCCCGAAAAGGCATCTTCACTGCCCACCGGCAATGTTACAACGGCTGGGTTTCCTCCGAGCCGCTCCTCGATCTCCCTGACACACCTGTCAAAATCTGCACCGATCCGGTCCATCTTGTTGACAAAGGCGATCCTGGGGATCCGGTACCTGTCGGCCTGTCTCCAGACCGTCTCGGATTGCGGCTCGACCCCGCCTACCGCGCAAAAGACGGCGACAACGCCGTCCAGTACCCTGAGGCACCGCTCCACCTCGACGGTGAAGTCCACGTGCCCAGGGGTATCGATTATATTGATCCTGTGATCTTTCCAGAAGCAGGTCGTGGCAGCCGAGGTGATCGTTATCCCCCGCTCCTGCTCCTGCTCCATCCAGTCCATGATGGCCGTGCCTTCATGGACCTCACCGATCTTGTGCGACTTACCGGTATAGAAGAGAATACGTTCCGTGGTTGTCGTCTTGCCTGCGTCGATATGGGCCATGATGCCGATATTGCGCAGTCTGGATAATGCGTCCTCTCCAGCCACCGTCGTATCCTGCTCTCCTGATCTTCATTACCGGTTGTATCGACCAAGAAAAATGTTGCTCTATCTACAGCTTTTACCCCTGCTTGTCAATCCTCTTTTCCTCGTTCGCGAAGAAAAGGCTTTCTCTACCAGCGGTAATGGGCAAAGGCCTTGTTGGCTTCGGCCATCTTGTGGGTGTCGTCCCGCTTCTTGACTGCAGCTCCCCTGTTGTTGAAGGCGTCCAACAATTCGGCAGCCAGCTTTTCAGACATGGATTGCCCGGAGCGGTTCTTGGCAAAACCGATGATCCACCGTATTGCCAAGGCATTCCGTCGTTCAGGCCGCACCTCCACCGGCACCTGATAGGTGGCGCCACCTACCCGCCTGCTCTTGACCTCCACCTTGGGGCGGACGTTCTCCATGGCCGCCTCAAAGACTGCCAGCGGCTCCTCGTCGCTGACCTTGCTGGTGATAATATCCATGGCATCGTAGAAAATCCGCCTGGCAAGAGACTTTTTACCGTTCTGCATCAGGCCGTTGGTGAACTTGGCCACCAGAACCGAATTATAACGCGGATCCGGATCAATCTGTCGTTTATCCAGTAATTTCTTTCTTGGCATGTTTCAGTTCTCCAGGTCTGCCCTGCACCGCTTATTTCGGCCTCTTGGCTCCATATTTCGATCTGCCCTGACGACGGTCACTCACCCCGAGCGTATCCAGCGTCCCCCGGATGATATGATACCGGACACCAGGCAGGTCCTTGACACGACCGCCCCGGATGAGCACCACCGAGTGCTCCTGGAGGTTGTGACCGATACCCGGAATATAGGAGGTCACCTCGATCCCGTTGGTGAGCCTGACCCTGGCCACCTTCCGCAGCGCCGAGTTGGGCTTCTTCGGGGTCGTGGTGTAGACACGCACACATACACCCCGTTTCTGCGGACAATTCTGCAGAGCCGGAGTATTGGACCGCTTGGTCTGCTTCTTCCGCCTTTTCCTTACTAGCTGGTTAATCGTGGGCATTACAATCCGCTCCTCTCAAAAGAAAACAAAGGTGGAATCACCGCACCTTTTTTGAAGCCGGTACAAAATTTACAATTATATAAAAATCGGGATATCGTGTCAAGGTCATTCTTTACTGCTCCTGCCTGCCAATCCTGTAGCGCGACAGGCCGGTTCCTGCGGAAATCAGCCGTCCCATGATGACGTTCTCCTTCAGGCCCAGCAGCTCGTCCACCTTGCCGGCAATGGCGGCATTGGTCAGGACCTTGGTGGTCTCCTGGAACGAGGCGGCCGAGATGAAGGAATCCGTGGACAGCGAGGCCTTGGTCACTCCCAGCAGCAAGGGCTCTGCCGCTGCCGGCTGCAATCCCTCGGCAATGAGACGCTCGTTCTCCTCCCGGAACTTCCACCACTCGACCTGCTGGTCGAGCATGAACCTGGAATCACCCACATCGGTGATCCTGACCCGCTTGAGCATCTGCCGGACAATGGTCTCGATGTGCTTGTCGTTGATACGCACACCCTGGAGGCGGTACACCTCCTGGATCTCGTTGACCAGAAAACGGGCCAGCTCCTCGGTCCCCAGGACCCGGAGGATGTCCTTGGGCAGGACAGAGCCCTCCATGAGCGGCTCGCCGGCCTTCACATGATCGCCCTCGTGAACCGTGATGTGCTTGGCCTTGGGAATGAGATACTCCTTGGGCTCTCCGGTTTCCGGCGTGACAATGACCCGACGTTTTCCCTTCAGCTCCTTGCCGAAGCTGACCACGCCGTCGATTTCAGTGATGATGGCCTGCTCCTTGGGCCGACGGACCTCGAACAGCTCCGCCACCCTGGGCAGACCACCGGTGATATCCTTGGTCTTGGTGGTTTCCCTGGGAATCTTGGCCACCACCGTGCCCGGGGTGATGACCTCGCCCTCGTCCACGGTGATGACGGAACCCACCGGAAGCGGATAGCGCGCCTCCAGGCCGGAGGGCAGCTTCAGGGTCCGGCCCCGTTCATCCTTGATGGTGATCCTGGGGTTGACCTGTTTCCTGCCAGTGGCATGGATGATCACCTTGGAGGCCTTGCCGGTCACCTGGTCCACCCGCTCCTGCATGGTCTCTGCCTCGACGATATCGCCGTACTTGACCTTGCCGCCGATCTCGGCCACGATGGGGATGGAAAAGGCATCCCAGTCCGCGATCACCGTGCCCGGGTCGACCCTGGTGCCGTTCTCTATTTTCAGCTCAGCACCATAGGGAACAGGAAACCGCTCCCGATCCACTCCCTGGTCGTCCAGGATGGTGATCTCGGCATTTCTGTTCATGACCACCTCGTGTCCGGCAGCATTCCGGACCGAGTGGAGATTCTTGTACTGCACCACGCCACCGCGCTGGGTACGCACCTCGGCCTGTTCCACCGCCCGGCTGGCCGTACCGCCGATATGGAAGGTCCGCATGGTCAGCTGGGTCCCTGGCTCACCGATGGACTGGGCAGCGATGATACCGACGGCCTCGCCGATGTTGACCATATGTCCGCGTCCCAGGTCACGCCCGTAACACATGGCGCAGATACCCCGCTTGGCCTCGCAGGTGAGCACCGAGCGGATCATCACCCGGTCGATGCCGGCGGCCTCGATGGCCTCCACCTTGTCCTCGGTGATCTCTTCATCCATGCGGACCAGTACCTCGCCGGTATGGGGGTCCACCACGTCCTCCAGGGCCACCCGGCCCAGGATACGCTCGCCGATGCGGACAATGACCTCGCCACCCTCCACCAGGGGCTCGGCCAGGGTGCCACGCATGGTGCCGCAGTCCTTCTCCACGATGGTGGAATCCTGGGCAACATCCACCAGTCGACGGGTCAGATAGCCTGAGTTGGCAGTCTTCAGTGCCGTATCGGCCAAGCCCTTCCGGGCGCCGTGGGTGGAAATGAAGTATTCGAGCACCGAGAGACCTTCCCGAAAATTGGCCTTGATGGGCGTCTCGATGATCTCGCCGGAGGGTTTAGCCATCAGGCCGCGCATGCCGGCCAGCTGCCGGATCTGGTCCTTGGAACCGCGGGCGCCGGAATCCGCCATGATAAAGACCGAGTTGAAACTCTTCAATTCCTGGACCCGGCCCTCGCCATCAGGCCGATATTCCACGGCCATCTCGTCCATCATCTCCCGGGTGATCTTGTCCGTGGCCTTGGACCAGATATCGACGATCTTGTTGTATTTCTCCCCATCGGTGATCAGACCGTCCGAATACTGCTGATCGACCTCGGCCGCCTCCTGCTCCGCCTCTTCGACAAACTCCTCTTTCTTGACCGGGATCTTCATGTCGTTGATGCAGATCGAGATGGAGGCCCTGGTGGCGTATTCATACCCGAGATCCTTGAGCCGGTCGGCCAGGATAACAGTCTCCTTGGTACCCGCGTGCCGATAGGTGTAGTCGATGAGGAAGGCCAATTCCTTCTTGACCAGCTCCTTGTTCACCAGGGCAAAAGGCACCGAGGCCGGGAGCAGTTCGCCGACGATGATCCGGCCGATGGTCGTATCCACCAGATCTCCATCGACCCGTACCTTGACCCGGGCCTGCAGATCCGCCGCTCCATGGTCATAGGCCATGCGGGCCTCTGTGGCCGAACCGAAGACCAGCCCCTCGCCCTTGACCCCGACCCGCTCCCTGGTCATGTAGTACAGACCGAGGACGATGTCCTGGGTCGGGATGATGATGGGGCCGCCGTTGGCCGGCGACAGGATGTTGTTGGTCGACATCATCAGTACCCGAGCCTCGACCTGGGCCTCCACGGAGAGCGGCACGTGCACCGCCATCTGGTCACCGTCGAAATCCGCGTTGAAGGCAACGCAGACCAGGGGATGCAGCTGAATGGCCTTACCCTCGATGAGCACCACCTCGAAGGCCTGCATGCCAAGCCTGTGCAGCGTAGGCGCCCGGTTCAGGATGACGGGATACTCCTTGACGATCTTGTCCAGGACGTCCCAGACCTCCTTGGTCCCCTTTTCCACCATCTTGCGGGCGCTCTTGATGGTGGTGACATATCCCTTGGCCTCCAGCTCATGATAGATGAAGGGCTTGAACAACTCCTGGGCCATCTTCTTGGGCAGGCCGCACTGGTGGAGACGCAGGTGCGGTCCGACCACGATGACCGACCGGCCGGAATAGTCCACCCGCTTGCCGAGCAGGTTCTGGCGAAACCGACCCTGCTTGCCTTTGAGCATGTCGGAAAGCGACTTCAGGGGCCGCTTGTTGGGTCCGGTGATGGTACGGCCCCGGCGGCCGTTGTCGAACAGGACATCCACTGCCTCCTGGAGCATCCGTTTTTCGTTGCGGATGATGATATCCGGCGCATCCAGTTCCAACAGCCGTTTCAACCGGTTGTTCCGGTTGATGACCCGGCGGTACAGATCGTTGAGGTCCGAAGTGGCGAAACGTCCACCTTCCAGCGGCACCAGGGGCCGCAGGTCGGGCGGCAGGACCGGGATCACCTCGAGGATCATCCACTCGGGCCGGTTGCCGGAATCCCTGAAGGCCTCGACCACGTTGAGCCGTTTACCGAGCTTGGCCCGCTTGGTCTTGGAATTGGTCTCCTTCATCTCCTGTCGCAGCTCCTGGGACAGGGCATGCAGATCCAGATCCATCAGCATCTCGCGGATGGCCTCGGCACCGATGCCCACCCGGAACTGGCCCGGATACTCTTCAAGAAAATTGCGGTACTGCTCTTCGTTGAGCAGCGTGCCAACCGGCAGGGCCTGCAGTTCCGACTGGACCACGGCATAGGACTCGAAGTAGAGGATCCGCTCCAGTTCTTTCAGGGTCATGTCCAGGATGGCGCCGATCTTGGAAGGCAGGCTCTTCAGAAACCAGATATGCGCCACCGGCGCGGCCAGCTTGATGTGGCCCAGCCGCTCCCGGCGCACCTTGGACTGGATGACCTCGACACCGCACTTCTCGCAGACCACGCCGCGGTGCTTCATCCGCTTGTACTTGCCGCAGTTACACTCGTAGTCCTTGACCGGACCAAAGATCTTGGCACAGAACAGGCCGTCCCGTTCCGGTTTGAAGGTCCGGTAATTGATGGTTTCCGGTTTCTTGACCTCGCCGTGCGACCATTCCAGGATCTTGGCCGGCGAGGCAATGGAAATCTTTACCTTGTTGAAGTGTACCGGTCCTTTCGGCTTTGCAAAGAAACTGAACAGCTCTTCCACGAAATCGTCCTCTCGTCGTATCCCATCTCAGGGGGGTTGTAACTCTGTGGTCCTCTTCTTCTCAACGTGTCGGCTGAACGCCGGACAGCTTACTCCAGCAGTTCCACGTCAAGACACAGTCCCTTCAACTCCTTGACCAGGACATAGAAAGACTCCGGCAACCCGGTCTCCAGGAAGTTGTTCCCCTTGACGATCTTTTCATACATGGTTGTACGGCCTTCCACATCGTCAGATTTCACGGTCAGGAATTCCTTCAGGGTATAGGCGGCCCCGTAGGCTTCCATGGCCCAGACCTCCATCTCGCCAAGCCGCTGGCCGCCGAACTGGGCCTTACCGCCCAGAGGCTGCTGGGTGACAAGGGAGTAGGGGCCCGTGGACCGGGCATGGATCTTGTTGTCGACCAGGTGATGCAGTTTCAGCATGTACATGGTGCCCACGGTGACTCTGTTGGCAAAGGGTTCCCCGGTCAGGCCGTCATACAGAGTTGCCTGACCGACCTCGTCCAGACCCGCCTCTACCAGGAGCGAACGGATCTCTGCCTCCGAGGCACCGTCAAAGACCTGGGTGGCCATGTGAACCCCATGACCGTACTTCCGTGCCAGGTCAAGCAGCTCCTTGTCACTGCAGCCATCGGTCAGGCGTTGATATTCCTCCTCGGAATAGATCCGCTGCAGCTTTTCCTTCAGGAGCCTGACCTCTTCCTTCTCGGCCAGTTCCTGAATCTGTTCACCAAGTTTTCTGGCAGCCAGTCCCAGATGACACTCGAGCACCTGGCCCACATTCATCCGGGAGGGAACACCAAGGGGATTGAGCACCAGATCCACCGTGGTACCGTCGGCAAAGAAGGGCATATCCTCTTCCGGCAGCAGTTTGGAAACCACACCCTTGTTGCCATGACGACCGGCCATCTTGTCGCCAACGGCCAGCCGCCGCTTGGTGGCCACGTAGATCTTGACCATCTTGACAACACCCGGTGGCAGGTCATCGCCCTTTTCCATCCGCTCGACAATGCCTTCATAGCGGCTCCTGACCAGGGCGGCCTGCTTCTGGTACCTGTTGAAGATGGCCTGGATCTCGTCCTCGTACTTGCTCCGTTCGGAAAACTCGATGGTCCTGAGCCGGTTGAACTCCACCTGGTCGAGCACCTCAGCGGTGATCTTCTTGCCGAGCTTGAGCAGAACCTTGCCCTTCCTGTCCTGAATGTCGTTCTTGGCCGTCCGGCCGATCAGGATGGCCGCCAGGGCCTTGCGCACACCCCGCTTGAGGCTCTTGAGCTCCGCCTCCATGTCCCGGTTGAGGCTCTGGATCTCCATCTCCTCGATCATGAGGGTCCGTTCATCCTTGTCCACGCCCTTGCGGGAAAAGACCTTGGCGTCTATGACCACCCCTTCGACCCCGGGCGGAACCCGCAGGGAAGAGTCCTTCACGTCGCCGGCCTTTTCGCCGAAAATGGCCCGCAGCAGTTTCTCTTCCGGAGAGAGCATGGTCTCGCCCTTGGGGGTCACCTTGCCCACCAGCATGTCGCCGGCCTTGACCTCGGCACCGATGCGGACAATGCCGGAGTCGTCGAGATTGCGCAGAGCCTCCTCGCCGATATTGGGGATATCCCGGGTGATCTCCTCCTTGCCCAGCTTGGTGTCCCGGGCCATGGTCTCGAAGATCTCGATGTGGACAGAGGTAAAGGTATCCTCCTTGAGCAATCGCTCGTTGACCAGGATCGAGTCCTCGAAATTGTAGCCCCGCCACGGCATGAAGGCGATGGTCACATTCTTACCCAGAGCAAGCTCGCCGTTCTCGGTGGATGGGCCATCGGCCAGAACGGTTCCCTTTTCCACCCGCTCGCCCGGCCGGACCAGGGGTTTCTGGTTGAAACAGGTGTTCTGGTTGGATTTCTTGTACTTCACCAGCCGATACACTGCCACGCCGGTCTCAAAACCGTCGGTGCCTGGTTCATCGTAGCGAACCACGACCCGGTTGGCATCCACCTCCTCAACCACGCCGGGACCACCGGCCAGGAGACAGGCGCCAGAGTCGCAGGCCACGTACTTCTCCATGCCCGTTCCCACCAGCGGCGCTGCCGGCTTCAGCAGGGGAACCGCCTGACGCTGCATGTTGGACCCCATCAGGGCCCGGTTGGCGTCATCGTTTTCCAGGAAGGGAATGAGCGAGGCCGCCACCGAGACCAGCTGGTTCGGAGCGACATCCATCCGGGTCACCTGATCGGCAGATACCTTGATAACCTCTCCTTCCTGGCGGGCGATGAGGGTATCCTCGACAATGGTCCGGCCCTCCAGCTTCACCTTGGCCGGTGCGATGACATGTGCCTGTTCCTGCATGGCGGAGAGATACTCATACTCCTCCTTGACCTCCCGATTCTCCACATACCGGTACGGAGTCTCGATAAAGCCGTAGGGATTGACCCGGGCATAGGTGGCCAGGGAGACGATCAGGCCGATGTTCGGCCCTTCCGGTGTCTCCACCGGACAGATACGGCCATAATGGGTCGGATGGACGTCCCTGACCTCGAATCCGGCCCGCTCCCTGGAAAGACCGCCAGGTCCGAGGGCGGAAAGCCGTCGCTTGTGGGTCACCTCGGAGAGCGGGTTGGTCTGATCCATGAACTGGGAGAGCTGGCTGGTGCCGAAAAATTCCTTGATCGCCGAGGTCACAGGCTTGGGATTTATGAGATCATGAGGCATCAGGGTCTCGACCTCCTGCAGGGTCATCCGCTCCTTGATGGCCCGTTCCATCCGCACCAATCCCATGCGGTACTGGTTCTCGCAAAGCTCTCCCACAGTCCTGACCCGCCGGTTGCCAAGGTGGTCGATATCGTCACCATCCTTGAGCTGATCCTTGATCTCCACCAGGTGCTTGACCCCCTTGATAATATCCTCCCTGGTCAGGGTCCTGGTCTCGATGGGTGTATCCAGGCCGAGCTTGGTGTTGATCTTGTACCGTCCAACCTCGGAAAGATCATAGGTGGCCGGGTTGAAAAACAGGTTCTCGAAGAAAGACTGGGCCACCTCAGGGGTGGGCGGGCTGGATGGCCTCAGGCGTCGGTAGATCTCGATCTGCGCCCTGGACACGACCCGCTCCTTGCACCGCTCCCGCACGGCCAGCCGGGCCTCCTCGCCGCTGAGTCCTTCTAGCTCGACCTCCTCCCTGATGGTATCAAGCTCTTTCTGCGAGATGCGGATAAGATCCTTGTCCAGGGTTTTGCTGAAGGCATCCGAGGTGGTGATCGCATCGATGAACAGAAGCTCAAACCGATCGACACCTGCCTCGCTGAATTGTTCCAGCAGGGCCACAGTCAGCGGAGTATTGCAAGGGGCAAGTATTTCACCGGTTTCAGGATGGCTGACACTGCTGGCCAGGATCCGTCCAACAAGATCCTCTTCACTGACACTGATTCGCTCGATACCCGCCTTGGCAATGCGTTTGGCCAGGGCCCGGGAGATCTTTCTCCCCTTCTTTGCCAGAACCTCGCCGTCCTGCGGATTGATCAGATCGGCGGAAAGGCGTTGTCCGAGAAATGTGTCGGCCTGAAAACGGACAAAATACTCTCCACCGTCCACCTCCACCTGGTCGGTGCGATAGAACTCGTGCAGCAGTTGCTCGTCATCATATCCCAGTGCCTTGAGAAGGATGGTCACCGGCAGCTTGCGGCGGCGATCGATCCGCACGTAAAGGATATCCTTGATGTCGAACTCGAAGTCGAGCCAGGAGCCACGCACAGGAATGATCCTGGCTGAGTAGAGACGTTTGCCGGAGGCGTGGGATTTGCCGTTGTCGTGGGTAAAGAACAGACCGGGAGAACGCTGGAGCTGATTCACCACGACCCGCTCGGTACCGTTGATGACAAAGACGCCGTCCTTGTTCATGAGAGGCAGTGAACCGAGAAAAACCTCCTGTTCCTTGATATCCCGGACAGACTGCACGCCGGTTTCCTCGTCCACGTCAAAGGTGATCAGCCGGACCGTGATCTTGACCGGGACATCATAGGTCATGCCCCGCTCGACGCATTCCTCTACGGTGTATTTCGGTTCGCCGAAAGAGTAGCGGATAAACTCCAGGGAACAGAGCCCGTTGAAATCATTGATCGGAAAAATATTGTTGAAAATGGCCTGCAGACCGACATCTTCACGTTCATCAGGTGGCACATCCCGCTGCAAGAAACGCTCATACGAAAGCCTCTGCATCGCAATCAGGTGAGGCGGTTCCACAATCTGGTGTATTTTGGAAAAACTCTTTCGTACTCTTTTCATGGTCTCCCTCGAAACAATCCGCGGACTCCAGGAGCCTGGAGAAAAAAATTATCGTGTTTTTTCACGATAATACAAGCTTCAGATGCAACCCTGTGCTGATATTGGTCCACAAACACAGTAACGCTACGGGGAAAATCCCCGTAGCGTTACCTCAGTCACGGAACGTATCGACCGAATCTGTTTACGGCTGTCAATGCCAGCGAACTGAACTACTTGATTTCAACAGAACCTCCGACTGCCTCGATCTTCTCCTTGATCTCGTTGGCCTCGTCCTTGGATACGCCCTCCTTGATCGGTGCCGGAGCACCCTCGACCAGGGCCTTGGCCTCCTTGAGGCCGAGAGCAGTGATGGCACGGACCTCCTTGATAACCTTGATCTTCTGGCTTCCGGCAGCCGTCAGAATGACATCGAACTCGGTCTTTTCTTCTGCAGCTGCCTCACCACCCTCGGCTGGAGCGGCAGCAGCGGCCACGGCCACCGGGGCGGCGGCGGAAACACCGAACTTCTCTTCCAGTTCCTTGATGAGCTCGGAAAGCTCCAGAACCGACATATTGGAAATGAACTCGATTACATCTTCCTTGGTTACAGCCATTATCTTTCCTCCAAATTGTTGTTACTTACTCTGCCGTACAGGAATCCATCCAGAACACTGAGCGCTGGCCATGCCTAGTTTTCCTTCTGTTCCCTGATCGCCTGCAATGCATAGACGAAATTCTGCGGAACACCACTGAGTACTCTGACCAGCCCGGTGGGGACTGCAGCCAGTGTGCCGAGAAGCATGGCCCGGAGTTCGTCCTTGCCGGGCAGCTTGGACAGGGCCAGAACATCATCGGCAGTGAGCACACTGCCGTCCAGCCCGGCAGAACGAATCTGCAGGGCCTCGTACTCCTTGGCAAAGGCGGTCACCTCCTTGGCCGGAGCCACCGGATCCTCGAAACCGAAAACAATGGCCGTGGTACCGGTGAAAAACTCGCTCAGGTTCTCATAGGGAGTCTCCTTGACCGCAAGCCGCAGCAAGGTATTCTTGGCGACCCGGATCTGCGAGTTGTTCGCCCGCAAACTGCCACGAAGTTTTTCCAGCTCAGGTACTTTGAGCCCGCGATAGTCGGTGACCATCGCAAACTTGGCATTTTTGAAGGTCTCCTGTAATTCCTTGACCTTTGATGCCTTTTCATCACGATTCAACAGATTACCTCCTTGACTGATCGCGGGAACGGCAGAGAGAGCAGAATTCAGGACTGGAATCTACCCGTCGCTGTATACCTCGGATGATTACGAACCTCAGGTCTCGGCAGGACGTACCTGGTACGATTAAACATCTGTTCCTGCTGTCTCAGACCTTCCCGATTGTTAAACTGTTATGTTTTTCTTTTTTGATACTGCAGTATTCGTTATCGAATGCTCCTGGAATCAGAACTGTTTACTCAGTGTCCGGACCTGGAGGGGATCGATCTTCACCCCCGGCCCCATGGTGGTGGAGATGGCGATGGACCGCAGGTATACCCCCTTGCTGGAGGAAGGCTTGAGCTGGATCAGTTTGTCGATAAAGGCGACAATGTTTTCCACCAGCTTGTCGGCATCAAAGGATGCCTTTCCGACGGCTGCATGCACCACGCCGGCCTTGTCGACCCGAAAGTCGACCTTGCCCTTCTTGATCTCCTTGACCACCCGTTCCACATCAAAGGTGACAGTTCCCAGCTTGGCATTGGGCATCAGGTTGCGGGGGCCGAGAATACGGCCAATCTTGCCGACCTCTCCCATCATGTCCGGCGTGGCGATGGTCTTGTCGAATTCCAGCCACCCATCCTTGATCTTGGCGATCAGCTCATCCGAACCGGCGTAATCGGCGCCGGCAGCCAGGGCCTCACTCTCTTTCTCTCCCTTGGCAAAGACCAGCACTCTGACGGTCTTGCCAGTGCCGTGAGGCAGCATGACACTGGAGCGGACCATCTGATCCGCATGCCTGGGATCGACACCAAGCCGGACCGCGATATCTACGGATTCATCGAAGCCGGCATACCGGCAATCCAGTATGGTCTTGAGACCTTCCTCCAACTCGTACACCTTGGAGCGATCGATCTTTTCAGCCGCCTGTCTATACTTTTTTCCTCGCTTACCCATGCTCGCAACCCCTCTCTTTTCTCCCTGGCCTGGTGGGTGGAATCAGGCAGGTATAACGAAATGAATGCAACCTTGTTCAGCTGTCAGTCGAGTACGGTGATTCCACAGCTGCGGGCCGTACCTTCGACAATCCGCATGGCATGCTCGATGTCGTAGGCGTTCAGATCCGGTAGCTTGATCTCCGCAATCTCTCTGATCTTGTCCTTGCTGAGTTCTGCCACCCTGTCCCGCTTGGGATTGGAGGACCCCTTCTCGATACCGGCCGCCTTCATCAGCAACACGGATGCCGGCGGTGTCTTGGTGATAAAAGAGAAGGACCGGTCACTATACACGGTGATGACAACCGGAATGATGGTGTCGCCCGCAGACTGGGTTTTGGCATTGAATGCCTTGCAGAACTCCATGATGTTGACCCCGTGCTGGCCCAGCGCGGGTCCCACAGGCGGAGACGGATTCGCCTTGCCGGCAGGTATCTGCAACTTGATATAGGATACTATTTTTTTTGCCATATCATCTCTCCCCCATGCTCCTGGCCTGGAGATCTAATCATTACTTACCTGAACATACTCGAGTTCGACGGGTGTAGAGCGGCCAAAAATCGAAACCATCACCCGCACCCTGCCCTTGTCGGGAAAAACCTCGTCCACAGTGCCCTGGAAATTGGCAAACGGTCCGTCGATAACCCTGACCACCTGGCCCACCTCGAAAACCACCTTGGGTTTCGGCTTGCTGGCCCCCTCCTGTATCCGGCCTATGATCTTCATGGCCTCCTCTTCGGTCAGAGAGGGAATCAGCTTGTAAAGATCCTTGCCGGCCAGGGCCTGGTTAGCATTGATACCGACAAATCCGGTTACCCGCGGCGTCTGCTGCACGGTGTGCCAGGTCTGTTCATTCATCTCCATGTTCACCAGGATGTAGCCGGGAAAGAACTTGCGCTCCGAGGTCTTGCGGGTTCCCTTGACCATCTCCACCACCTGCTCGGTGGGGATGAGAATCTCGCCGAAATACTCTTCCTGCCCGGCAGCGCGAATGCGTTCCTCGAGGCTTGCCTTGACCTTGTTTTCAAACCCGGTATGAGTGTGAACGATGTACCATTTCTTAGCCATTATCCAGCCTGTCGCAGCAAAAGCCTATTGGAGGACCAGGGTGACAAGTTTACCGAGAAGCAGATCAACGGAACCCAGGTAGAGAGAGATCAATATGGTCAGGATGATGACAAAGCCGGTCAGACCCGAGGTCACCTTCTTGTCAGGCCAGACGATCTTCTTGAACTCGGCCTGTACCTCCTGGACAAACTGACGGATGGCTGCAGGGGTAAAGCGCGCCCTGCTCCTGTCAGCCTCCTGAGCCTGAGCCTGCTTTGCTACCTTTTTTTTGGCACTGCGTGCTTTCTTCTTGTTAGCCATTCGCTTCCCGATTCAGGAACATAAAAATTGGCAGGCCAGGAGGGACTCGAACCCCCAGCCCTCGGATTTGGAGTCCGATGCTCTACCAATTAGAGCTACTGGCCTGCCCATACCTGTCTGTCTCCAAAGGCAGAAAGTCACGCTGTCTGCACCACATCCACCATCAGGCAGCCGGAGGGAGCCCTACTTGGTTTCCCTGTGCATCGTGTGTGTTCTGCAGAACGGACAGAATTTCTTCAGTTCAAGCTTGTGCGGAATCGTCCTCTTGTTTTTTGTTGTGGTGTAGTTGCGCCGTTTGCACTCCTTGCAAGCCAGCGTAATGATGTCTCTCATTGTGTCATCTCTGCATAGTGAAGCAGCCGGGACGGTCCCGGCTGCTCAAATCGTTGTCTGCACCACCGATGATGCGAGAAAAATCTGACTATTCGATAATCTCGCTGATCACGCCGGCGCCCACGGTACGGCCTCCCTCGCGGATCGCAAACCGGAGACCCTCCTCCATGGCGATGGGGGTGATCAGCTCGCCAGTGATGTGCACGTTGTCTCCGGGCATCACCATCTCCACCCCTTCCTCGAGC
>CAZVDY010000021.1:0-19603 GCA_964626235.1 uncultured Desulfobulbaceae bacterium
ATACTCCACGTGCGCCGTGGCAATCGTGATCCCCCGCTCCTTCTCCTCAGGCGCCTTGTCGATCTCGCTGAATGCCGTGAACTCCGCCTGACCCTTGGTCGAAAGCACCCGGGTGATCGCGGCTGTCAGGGTCGTCTTGCCATGGTCGATGTGACCAATCGTGCCTACGTTGACATGCGGTTTTGTCCGCTCAAATTTTTCCTTTGCCATTCCACCGTCTCCTCAGACAAAAGTTCAACTTGACCCAGCCGATCAGCTGCGACAACAAAACCGGCTGCCATATGGAGCCCACGACCGGACTTGAACCGGTGACTTCCTCCTTACCAAGGAGGTACTCTACCACTGAGTTACGTGGGCCCCCAGATTTCGTTTGACAATACAACAACGCCCCTTCACTACCTGCACAATGGAGCGGGAAACGAGACTCGAACCCGCAACCCTCAGCTTGGAAGGCTGATGCTCTACCAATTGAGCTATTCCCGCTCGGATCTGCAAATAGTGATGGAGCGACCTTCCGCACCCGGGGTGCGAAGAGTTTTATCTGGTGGAGGGGGGAGGATTCGAACCTCCGAAGGCTCCGCCGACAGATTTACAGTCTGTTCCCTTTGACCGCTCGGGAACCCCTCCACGAAATTGCTCTCTATGGAGCTGGCGATGGGACTTGAACCCGCAACCTGCTGATTACAAATCAGCTGCTCTGCCAATTGAGCTACGCCAGCGTTAACCGATAAATTATACTTTTATTAGAACAAAAATCAACCAATTTTTTTTGTTAAAAACAAAAATCCGGGAACAGAATCTGTTCCCGGATTGATATCCCTCTCCCGCAGGAGAGCGTTGCACCCTAATCGTTCAGAGGATTCTTCACATAGGCGGACTGGCTATACCGCTCAAAGGCCATGGCAAAGGTCCGATAGACCAGATGGGCGAACTTGGTATACGGCATGTACAGGAAGAGCATCATGACGGAAACCAGGTGGAGGTAGTATACCACGTAACCAATGGAAGCGATCCCGATGAGACGGAAGATCTCTGCAGCCAGACCGGTGACGCCCACACCCATGATCATCCAGATCAGGAACCAGTCGTAAAAGGTGCGCGAGGCCTGCCCCTCCGCCTCCATCTGGGTGCGGTTACCCCAGAGGATGCCAATGCCGACGATCATGGCGATGGCCGCTACATTGGCACCGATCTTTACCGGATTCCAGAGCGACATGGGACCGTGCAATGAGGGAATGAAGATGCCGAGCACGTCCTGGACAAAGGCGGAGTACACGGTAACGAAGAAAAGGCCCATGAAGGCAAGCAGCAGCGGCAGATGACCGCGCACCCGGTCCCGGTTGGCAGTACATTCCTTGAACCGGTTGTGCTGGACGATCTCCACAATCGACGGCCAGAGAAATTCCTTGATGAACTGGGGCACGGACGGTCTGTACAGGGCTTCGCCGACGCCTGCATTCTCTGCCATCTTCTGCCACATGGCACTCACTCCCTTGTAGGCTGCATAGAGGGCCAGGCCAGCGGTCGGCAGCATGATCAGATCGATGAAAAAGACATTCTTGGCCAGGAGCCTGAAATTCCAGTGGCCGAAGAAGTGGCCGTACCCGGCATGGGCGAACTCCTCGGTAGAGGGAATGTGGAGACCACCGGAGATCAGCCAGACCACAAAGACGATCACCGCAGGAATAGCGATGAGGATGGGCAGGTTCTTGCCCGAGCTGGCCAGGTTGGCCAGGCCGGCCGGCCAGCCAAAGTACTTGTAGGCATAGGCGCGGATGGCGCCAAGAACATCGCCGGGCTTGGCGCCCCTGGGGCAATATGCCGTGCAGTCACCGCACTGATGGCAGAGCATTACATTGGGATCGCCGATCAGTTTGTCTTTCAGACCCCACTGGGCAAAGATCATTTCCCGGCGTGGAAAGGGATTATCATCGGACGAGAGCGGACAGACCACTGAACAGGTTGCACACTGAAAACACTTTTTCAGTGTGTCGCCACCCGCACTCTTCATCTCTCGGATAAAATCAAGATCGGGTTGCACATTCATAGACATTTTCTCCTCCTGTCATTGAAAAGGGATTTTCAATATGTCGAAACCAAAATCATGGGATTACACAGTTACGTTTACACTGTTGCCATCTGGTACCATTATTTGGCCCAGATGGCAACAGATTCGACACAACAGAGAGGTTAGAAGCCCTTGAACGGGTTTGGTCCCAGTTCAATGATCGACTCGACAAACTCCTCGATGATCTGAGGGATCTTGTCGTAATCTGAAATGGCAACCTGCTCGACCGCACAACGCTCAGGCTCGAGACCGAGCGTACCGAGTGTCTCACCGATATTCTCCATCCGCCGGTTCGCGATTTCAGACCCCTTGACGAAGTGGCACTGGTAATCGTCACCGTAGCGGCATCCCAGCAACAGTGCACCGTCCATACCAGAGGACATCGCATCCTTGATCCAGACCATGTTCACCGAACCGAGACAACGGACCGGGATGAACCGCACCAGCCTGTTCATCTTGTTGCCACGCATGCCGGACATGTCGATGGCCGGATAGGCATCGTTCTCGCAGACAAAGACAGCGATGCGCAGCTTGTCGTCATCGTCGTCTGGCACCTCGATGGCCTTGACCATGGAACCGATCATATCGATATTGTAATCGGCAAACCCGATGATCCGCTCAGGACAGGCCCCCATACAGGTACCGCACCGGCGGCACCGGGTGGGATTGGGCAGCGGCGTGCCCTTCTCGTCGTCATCCAGGGCGCCGAACGGACACTCTTCCGTACACCGCTTGCACTGCGTACAGCGGGCGAAGAAGAAGTCCGGATAGGTCTTGTCTCCGGAACGGGGGTGCACGGCCACGCCGCGGTTGGCGGACTCGATACACTGGATGGCCTTCAGGGCCGCACCGGTGGCATCGTCGATGGTTTCCTCCATGGTCTCTGCCTTCCGGACACCGCCGCAGGTATAGATACCGGTCCGCCTGGTCTCGTAGGGGAAGCAGATGAAGTGGGAATCCGCATACCCATCGAACAGCTCGAGATCCATAAAGGCCGGTCCCTGACGGTAAGCCAGGTTGATGGTAGGTTCATCCACAGTAGTGGGAACCATACCGGCAGCCAGGACCACCATGTCGACCTCCAGGGCCAGGTCCTCACCCAGGAGACTGTCGGCCACGTTGACCACCAGGCCGCTGCCGGATTCCTCCACGCTGGTCACAGAACCCTTGGTCAGGAACACCCCATCCTTCTGCTGCATTCCCTTGTAGAACAGCTCGGTGTTACCCGGAGTGCGCATATGCTGATAGATGATGTACGCCTTGCCGTCCGGATTGTCGTCACAGACATACTGGGCCTGCTTCAGGGCAACCATGGAGGTGACCGAGTTGCAGTACGGAAAATCCTTGTCGTCCTCTGTACCGCCTGGACTCTGGACAAAGGCGACATTGGCGGGAACCTTACCCTCCTTGGCAAGCTTCTCGAACTCGGCATTGGTGACCACATTCTTCAGCTTACCATATCCCAGGTGCTCATATTCGGATACATCGGCAGGCCGCCACCCGGTGGCCAGAACCACGGCACCGAACATTTCACCGTCGGGATTGAGCTCCGTGTACACCTTCAGACCGGCATTGGGATCCTCCATCTCGCCCTTGTCGATCAGGTCCTGCTCGTCCACGGTGACCTTTTCCGGCGCATCCCATTCAGTCTTGGTTCCGGCTGCCTTGAAAGTGACGTTGAACTGGCCGGGAGCACCGGCGATACGGGCTACCTCGGTCTCGGTCTTGACCGTGATCTTGTCATCGGAGGTGACATCGGCGATCATCTGCTCGATGTTCGGTTCCTCCAACTCGGAGTAGGGATATTTTGTCGGAAACATTTTCCGCCAGCCCAGGGCCTTGCCGCCAAGCTGTCCGTCTTTCTCCACCAGGGTCACTTCGTAACCAGCCTTGCTGGCCTCCCTGGCAGCGGTAAGACCGGCGATACCCCCTCCCATCACCAGAATCTTCCTGGAAATGGTCTCCAGTTTGTAGGGCTCGGGCATCTCGGTCTTCTGGGCCCGGGTGACAGCCATGCGGACATAGTCTTCGCCAGCCTCCTGGAGGAACTCGTCAACCTCGCCCTCTTCAGCACCCTCCTCGGGTTCACCGGCGGTCCAGGCCACCTGCTCGCGCAGGTTGCCCCGAATGGTAATCACCTCCTCACCAAAATCGAACTCCTTCTGCATAACACGGGGCGAGCAGGCACAGACGATGACCACATTGACCCCGTCTTCCTTGATATCCTTTTCGATAAATGCACGACCTTCAGCCCCGCAAAGGCATGCGTGCTCTTTCATCTCCACCCCTGTCTCAGAGGCTGCATCCTTCAGTCCATCAATATCGAGGACGTCGCCAATGCCACACCCAGTACAGAGATATGCTCCATATACCTTATCCATTGACTTACCTCCTACCGTCCGATCTGAATAGCTTTAAGGGCTGCCGCAGTGGAAGACTGGGCGCTGGTATACACATCAGCGGCTGACTTGGCACAACCGGCAGCAATCATGCCTCTGTCAGGATCAGAAATGACAAATCCATTGCCGTCCATGGATACGCCAAGGGCTTTCCCCTGATCGCCGAGAGCGGGCTGCATGCCGGTGGCAAGCACGCAGAGATCGACCTTCTGCTGGACCTTGGCACCGGTCACCGCATTTTCGGCCACCACGGTGACACCGCCATCATCCTCGGCGATGATGTCGGCCACCTTGCCCTTGATAAACTCGGCGTTCTCGTCTCCCATCAGCTTCTCGCGGAAATGTTCATACTTGCCAGGTGTCCGCAGGTCGATATAGAAGACATAGATCTTGGCTTCAGGGTAGCGTTCCCTGATATAGGTCATCTGCTTGAAGGTCGCCATGCAGCAGATATAGGAGCAGTACTCCAGGTGATTCTCGTCCCTGGAACCGGCACACTGAACAAAAGCAAATGATTCTGGCTCCTTGTCATCACCAGGACGGAGAATCTTTCCACCGGTGGGGCCGTTGGGGGCTGCCATCCGCTCCATCATCATGTTGGTGATGATGGCCGGCGAGGAATTGACCTTCAGGTTGTCCAGCTTGTTGGCATCATAGGGATCCCAGCCCGTCGCCCAGACAATGGACCCCACGTTGACAGTAAAGGTCTCTGGCTGCATCTCCGTATCTATGGCGTCGTACTTGCAGGCCGCCTTGATGGCCTCAAGGCATTCAGCGGTGCAGGCATCCTTTTCCAGGACATACCTGCGGGGAAAGGCCATCTCATGGGGCAGATAGATCGCCTTGGTCTTGTCCATACCGAAGTTGAACGCATTGTCAATCTCCACGGTGCAGGCCTCGGCGCAGTCACCACAGGCGGTGCAGTTGGAATTGACATAGCGCGGCGCCTTCTCCAGGGTCACTTCATAGTTGCCGGGACCGCCGGAAATGGACTTCACGGTTGTCATGGTATATGGCCGGATCCTTCTGTTATCCTTGACTCGCCGGAAGTTGATCTCAAGGCCACACGTGGGGGGACAAAGTTTCGGGAAATACTGATTGAGCTGGGCTACGCGGCCGCCGAAGTACGGATTCTTGTCGATAAGATAGACGTCATTACCGACCTCCGCAGCTTCCAGAGCGGCCGTCAGGCCACTGATTCCGCCGCCCACAACCAGTACCGCACCAGTTCCTGCAGTGTCACTCATGCCATTCCTCCATAACTGCTGGTATTGATGAAAGGTGATTTCTGGTTCAATTGACAGGAGAAAATCACTCCATTTCTACCGTCAACTCAAACAGAAATCAAGATGCCGATATGAAAAATCTCCAGGCCCTGCTGGGCCTGGAGATTTTCGCATCCAACTGATGTTACGGGACGATTAAATCCACGGATCAGTCTCGACGATGTTGATGCACTCGACCTTCTCACACTTCCACTCACCGGTCTTCGGATCGTAGGTGGAGTTGACGAAGCACTTCCAGTTCTCATCGTCACAGGTCGGGTAATCGGACCGGTAATAGAAGCCCGGATACCGGGATTCCTTCCGGAACTCGATGTGGCGGATGTGAGACTCGACACACCAGATACGGTGGTAGTTCTCCCAAGCACGCATCAGCTCGTGCAGATCGCCGGCTGCCATCTTCTCGGCATCCTCACGCAGCATACGAAGGAGATCGAGGCAGATGTTGAGCAGCTTGCCAGAGGTCATGTAGTAGGTGGCAACACCACCACCATACTCGTCGGTGGCCTTCATCAGCCGCATCATCAGGCCGGCGGGCTTGCAGTAGTTGGGGTTGACGTCGGCATGGGTGGAAGCACCGACATGCTCCAGATAGCGCCGTACAGGTGCATAGATCTCGTCAGCCAGTTCCTGGGCGGACTGAGCCAGTTCAGGGGTGAAGTCTGCATTGTCACGGCAGTACTTGACCATCTGCTTGGCAACGATCCGACCCTCGGCATGGGAACCGGAGGAGAACTTGTGACCGGAGGCACCAACACCGTCACCGGCGGTGAACAGACCGTTGACCGTGGTCATCCGGTTGTATCCCCACTTGTACTGATGGGACCGCGGGCCGTCAACATCCGGCACCCAGTCCTCGTTGGGACCGGAGGTCCAGATGCCGCAGCAGCCGGAGTGGGATCCCAGCATATACGGCTCGGTGGGCATGATCTCGGAGCCAACCTTTTCCGGTTCGATGTTCATACCGGCCCACAGGCCAGCCTGACCAACGGACATATCCAGGAAGTCTTCCCAGGCCTCGGACTCGAGGTGCTTCCAGATCTTCTTGACCTCCTTCTCGGACTTTCCAGCTGCCCGGGCATCGTCCAGGAAGGCGTTCAGAGCGACGTCGGTGGCCATGTAGATGGGACCGCGTCCTTCCTTGAGTTCGTTGAGCATCAGATGGTTCCGCAGACAGGTGGGGGTAACTGCGGAAGCGCCGTACGGCATGTACTTCTTCAGCTCTTCCTTGGCTGCGTCGCTGCCGGCGTAGAACTCGCCCAGACCGTTGGAAACCTTGGCCTTGAAGAGCAGGAACCAGGCGCCTACAGGACCGTAACCATCCTTGAACCGGGACGGGGTGAAGCGGTTCTCCATCATGGTCAGGGTGGCGCCGACCTGGGCACACATGGTGTAGGTGGAACCGGCATTCCATACCGGATACCAGGCACGACCCTTACCCTCACCGGTGGACCGCGGCCGGAAGATGTTGACCGCACCACCGCAGGCTACCAGAGCAGTCTTGCAGGTGAAGACGTGAACCTTGTTCTCGCGGGTGGAGAAGCCTACAGCACCGGCAATGGTGTTTTCCCGATTCTTGTCGAGCAGCATCTTGACGATGAAGACACGCTCCATGATGTTGTCCTCGCCCAGGGCCTTCTTGGCGGGCTCGGCAACGATGCACTTGTAGGACTCACCGTTGATCATGATCTGCCACTTTCCGGTACGAACCGGGGTACCGCCTTCGCGCAGGCTGGGGGCAGGCTTGGCGCCGTCCAGGTTGGAGCCGTCTTCGGCCTTCTTCCAGACCGGCAGTCCCCACTCCTCGAACAGCTTGACAGATTCGTCGACATGGCGGCCAAGATCATAAATGAGGTCTTCACGGACAACGCCCATCAGGTCGTTGCGTACCATTTTTACGTAGTCTTCAATGGCGTTTTCGCCAATGTAGGTGTTGATGGCGGACAGACCCTGGGCAACGGCACCGGAACGCTCCAGAGCGGCCTTGTCGCAGAGGATGATCTTCATGTCTTCCGGGGCCCACTTCTTGATTTCAAAAGCGGCGCCACAGGCAGCCATACCACCACCTACGATAAGCACGTCACAGCTGTGTTCTACGATTTCCGGATCGGCAACCGCGGGCAGTTCACCTTTCGGCTTGTTTGGTAATGCCATATTTCTATCTCCTTAATAAAGATTTAAAGACCTGTTCTTCTGTATCTTTTAAACAAACCATCAATTATTTGGGAGTGGGGAGCTCCTGCTCGAGGAACAGCCGTTCGTCGTCAAGGTTCTCACCCTTTCCATCGGGATACTCGTTGGCAGCACCCTCAGCCGTGGTACGAATCGGGAATTTGAAACGTTTGATGTTACCGTTACGGAACTTGACGGTCCACATGATGGAGTCAGAAGACCGCATGGGATGAACCTGGCCGCCCATGGGCACGAAGTCGTCGTAACCACGGACCATGATAGCCCCCTGCGGGCAGATCTTAACGCAGGAGTAACACTCCCAGCATGCATCCGGCTCCTGATTGTACGCCCTCATCTCCTCAACGTTGAGAACCATGAGATCATTCGGGCAGATGTACATGCAGGCCGTCTTGTCGCCGCCCTTGCAACCATCACATTTTGAAGGATCTACGTAACTTGGCATTAAACTACCTCCTCACTTGGATTTTCCATTATGACAGAACCTGCGCCTGCCATTAACCTCTGCTTGCTGAACCAGAAAACAAGCGGCCAACATGGCGTTGCACCATGCGCTGCCCCCCTGCTTTCTTCTGACGCCGCTCACCTGTTACTCTCTGTTTTCACAACGTTTTTGAAACGTGCTGCAACAGAGGCACAAAATGAACAGTCACTCATTTATGATCGCTTACCCCTTTTAATTTGTAGGCCATCCAATGTCAAGAAAAATCGTATGATTTACCAGGTCCAGTAATTCTTAACCTACCCATCAGAATAACTCATGACAGGGAAGCGATACAGTGCAACCAAGGGACAAAGAATCAGTAAGTTTTCCGGACCAGAACCTCCCGGGGCCGGGAGCCGTCCGCCGGACCGACGACACCCTCCCGTTCCATCATCTCGATCATCCTGGCTGCCCGGTTGTAGCCAACCCGCAGCCGCCTCTGGATCATGGAGATGGACGCCTGTCCCGACTCGGTGACGATGGCCACGGCCTCGTCGTACTTCTCGTCGTATTCGCCTCCCTCGTCGCCGCCGTCCTGGTCCGGTTCTTCCACGACCTCCAGGACCGACTCGTCATACTCGGCCTCACCCTGCTCCTTGAGAAAGGCGATGATGGCCTCGGTCTCCTCCTCGGAGATGTAGGCGCCGTGTATCCGCTGCAGCTTTGCGGCCCCTGGCGGCAGGAAGAGCATGTCACCCATGCCGAGAAGATGTTCTGCCCCCGGCCCGTCCAGGATGGTTCTCGAATCGACCTTCGATGAGACCTTGAACGAGATCCGGGTGGGGAAGTTGGCCTTGATCAGGCCGGTGAGCACGTCCACCGAGGGGCGCTGGGTGGCCAGGATGATGTGCATGCCGGCTGCCCTGGCCATCTGGGCCAGCCGGGCGATGGAGGTCTCCACCTCCTTGGGCGCCACCATCATCAGGTCGGCCAGCTCGTCGACAATGATCACCACATAGGGAAGTTTCTCTTCAGCCACCTCATTGTAGGAGGCGAACGACTTCACCCGGGCCGCCTCCAGGAGACGGTAGCGATGCTCCATCTCCCGGACCGCCCACAGCAGAGCCCGGCTGGCCATCTTGGGCTCCACAACAACCGGATGCAGGAGATGGGGGATGCCGTCATAGGCGGACAGCTCGATCCGCTTGGGATCCACCATCAGAAACCGGACCTCTTCCGGGGTGGCCTTGTACAGAATGGAGGCAATGAAACCGTTGATGGCCACGGACTTGCCGGCCCCGGTGGCCCCGGCGATGAGCAGATGCGGCATCCTGGCCAGGTCGGCCACCACCGGTCGGCCGATGACATCGAATCCCAGGGCCAGGGTCAGCCTGGAAGCGGCCTGCCGATACTCCCGGGCCAGGAGGATATCCCGCAGATAGACCACCTGGCGCTGCGGGTTGGGAATCTCGATACCGATGGCCGCCTTGCCCGGGATGGATCCGACCACCCGGACCCGGTCGACCTTGAGGACCATGGCCAGGTCATCGGCCAGGGAAACGATCTTGTTGATCTTCACTCCAGGGGCCGGGGCATACTCATAGGTGGTGACCACCGGCCCGGGCGAGATCCCCTTGACCGTACCCTGGACACCGAAATCCTGGAGCTTGGCGACCAGGATCTCGCTGACCCGGTAGTAGTGCTCGCGGTCGATGCGGATCTCGTCGTCACCCCGTTCCCGGAGCAGGGTCACCGGCGGCAGCCGATAGGAACCACCCTTGAGGGGCTTGAGAGCGAACTCCTCCTCCCGCGGCTCCTGCACCCGCTCCCGCTGTACCGGTTCGTGGACTGCAGGTTTTTCCTCCCTGCCCGTCCCTGGCGGGGCACTGATCACCGGTTCACTGACCTCCGGCTCCCTGGTTGTCCCTTGCCTCTCTGCCGGCTGTCTCCGGACAGCCTGCACCCCCTGCCGGCCCTTCCGGAAGATGGCGGTCACGCCCCTCTTCCCCTGTCTCCAAAGCAAGGCAAGAAGCCGGAGGGGGGAAAAGCGGACAGCCGCCATGAGCGAGAAGACCAGGACAAGGACAAGAAAGAGGGTACTGCCGATCCGGCCGAGGAAACCGACGAGCAGGATGCGAACCAGTTCACCGAGATATCCGCCCGGTGAGATGAATTCGGCAGGAAAGATCAGCTGCCGGCTGGAAGCCAGCAACCCGGAGGCGGCAATGGCGATCCCGGTGATGCCGGCAACGATCAGGGGCAGCCGGTTGAGCTGCCGGGAAGGGAAAAAGGCCAGGAAGGAGAGATGGATCAATAGCAGGACGGCGAAAAAGGCGGTCAGCCCGAGAAAGGAGAACAGATAATGCGCCAGATAGAAACCGAAACTGCCGCACCAGTTGTCGAGGGGCTGCTGAAGGACGGGATTGTCGTCCAGCAGAGGGAGGCCGTAACTGAACAGGCAGAGAAACAGATAGACAGCCAGGAACAGACTCGACAGGGCGGCGATTTCCCGGCGCAGAACCCCTTTCTTCTCCTCGGTCAACCGTGTGTTTCCTCTCTGCTGCGGTTTGCGACTCTTGGTCCCCTGCTCAGAGGGCATCCAGGACACCGTTGATAAAGGCCGCCGAATCCTCCATGGAATACCGCTTGGCGATCTCCAGGGCCTCGGTGATGGCCACCGTGGCATGAACCTCGTCCACGTACAGGATCTCGTAGGCAGCGATCCTGAGGATATTGCGGTCCACCGGCGACATCCGCTCCAGACGCCAGTTGTGGGAACGGCTGGCCAGCAGGGAATCGATCTCCTCCCGGTGGCTGCATATGCCCCGGATCAGCTCCCGCGCATAGGGCAGGGCCTTCCTGGTCACCTCGAAGTGACGGCAAAAGGTATCCAGGTCTTTCTCCAGGGCCGCTGCCTCGCAGGAGCGCTCCTGGAGATCATAGCCAAAAAAAAACTGCAGGGCTATCTCGCGCGCCTTTCGCCGTAATCCCATGCCGCTCCCAGTGATGCAGAAGTCTGTCGTCCTGCGGTCGCCGACCGGCGACCCATCAGACGATGCACTCCATCAGGCTGATCATCTCCAGGGCACCCACCGCGACCTCGGCCCCCTTGTTGCCCGCCTTGCTGCCGGCCCGCTCGATGGCCTGCTCGATGGTCTCCGTGGTCAGGACGCCGAAAAGCACCGGGACCCCGGTCTCCAGCATCACCTGGGCCGTACCCTTGGCCACCTCGCCGGCCACGTAGTCGAAATGGGGAGTTGCCCCCCGGATGACCACGCCCAGGGTGATGATGGCGTCATACCGGCGCAAGAGGGCCATCTTCCGGGCCACCAGGGGGATCTCGAAGGCGCCGGGAACCCGGGCCACGTCGATATCCCGTTCCTTGACCCCGGAGCGGACCAGACTGTCGATGGCACCCTCCAGCAACTTTTCCGAAATAAACGAGTTGAAACGGGACACGATGATCCCGATCTTACGTCCGGCTCCCTGCAGATTTCCTTCAAGATACTTGACCATGATCGCTCCCCCTGCCTCTCCTTTGCTCCTTGCTAGTCACTGTATTCGAGCAGATGCCCCATCTTGTCCCGCTTGCAGCGCAGGTACTCCCTGTTTTCCCCCTCTCCGGGGATCTCGATGGGCAGCCGCTCCACCACCTCCAGGCCGTATCCTTCCAGGCCGACGATCTTCTTGGGATTGTTGGTCAGAAGGCGCATCTTGCGCACACCGAGATTGCGCAGAATCTGGGCCCCGATGCCGTAATCGCGCAGATCAGGCTTGAACCCGAGCTGCACATTGGCCTCCACCGTGTCCAGACCTTCCTCGTCCTGCAGCCGGTAGGCCTTGAGTTTGTTGACCAGGCCGATGCCCCTGCCCTCCTGCCGCATGTAAAGGACCACCCCGGTTCCCTCCTGGTCCACCATCCGCATGGCGGCGTGCAGCTGGGAGCCGCAATCACAGCGGGCCGAACCAAAGACGTCGCCGGTCAGGCATTCGGAATGCACCCGGACCAGCACCGGTTTGTCCGGATCGATCTCTCCCTTGACCAGGGCCACGTGCTCGAACCGATCCACGTCATTGGTAAAGGCGATCACCCGGAACTCCCCGGCATGGCAGGTGGGAAGCCGGGCCTCCACTGCCCGGTGCACCAGGTTGTCCTTGCGGAGCCTGTAGGCGACCAGGTCGGCAATGGTGGCGATCTTGAGGTCATGTTCGGCCGCAAACTTCTCCAGGTCGGGCATGCGGGCCATGGTGCCGTCTTCCTTCATGATCTCGCAGATGATGCCGGCGGTGCGCATCCCGGCCAGCCTGGCCAGATCCACCGAACCCTCGGTCTGGCCTGTCCGGACCAGCACCCCGCCCTTGCGGGCCCGGAGCGGAAAGATGTGCCCGGGGCTGATGATGTCCCGGGGCGTGGCGTCCGGAGCCACGGCCACCTGGATGGTCCTGGCCCGGTCCGCGGCGGAGATACCGGTGGTCACGCCGGTCCTGGCCTCGATGCTGATGGTGAAGCCGGTTCCGTAAGGCGACTTGTTGTCCTGGACCATCATGGGAAGCCCCAGCTGGTCGACGATGTCAGGGCTCATGGCCAGGCAGATCAGGCCCCGCCCATGGGTGGCCATGAAGTTGATGGCCTCCGGGGTGACAGCCTCCGCGGCCATGCAGAGGTCGCCCTCGTTTTCCCGGTCCTCGTCGTCCACCAGGATGATCATCTTCCCGGCCCTGATGTCCTCTATTACCTCTTCTATGGGGCTGACAGCCATAATCGTTCACCCGCGGTTGGATACAACGTTATTTGAAAAAACCATGTTCTGCAAGAAACGCCGGATTGATCCCGCCGGACCCCCTGTCCGGGGCATCCTGCTCGGCAAGCAGCTTTTCCACGTACTTGCCGATGATGTCCACCTCGATATTGACCATGTCTCCAGGCTTCAGCCTGCCCAGGGTGGTCACGGCCAGGGTGTGCGGAATGATGGAGACCGAAAACCGGTTCCCCCGGCAGGAGTTGACCGTCAGACTCACACCGTCGATGGTGATGGAGCCCTTCTCGATCACGTACCTGCTCAACCGGTTGTCCAGGGTAAAGGTGAAAAGGGTGAAATCGCCGGCCTGCCGCCGCTCCTCCACCCTGCCCCGGGTATCCACATGACCGCTCACCAGGTGGCCGCCCAACCGGTCGGCCAGCCGCAGGGCCCGCTCCAGGTTGACCGGGTCGCCCGGGTTCAGATCGCCCAGGCCGGTACGGGAGAGGCTCTCGGGCGACACATCGACCAGAAAACGGCGGCCGCTGATGGACCGCGCCGTCAGGCAGGCGCCGTTGACGGCGATGGACTCGCCCTCCTGGGGGTCTGCGAGGTCAAAATCCGCCTCCAGGCAGAACACCAGGCCTCCGCCGGCAGGACGTTTCTCCACCACCCTGCCCAGTCCCTGAATGATTCCGGTGAACATGATCAGCCGGCTTCCAGTTCCTCGGCTTTGGCGGCAAACTCCTCGGCCTTGCGCTTGTGCCTGAAGTTCGCGTGGATGGACGAGGCTGTCCGGTAGGCGTCGGCCGCCTTGTCCTTTTTCCCCTGCTCGACGTACACCTCGGCGACCATCGCCAGGACATCGACCACGCCCTTGGGGTTGCTGGTCAGCCGATAGTGTTCCATCATGTCGAACAGGATCTCCAGGGCCTTGTCCAGCTCGCCCATGCCGCGCCAGGCCACGGCCCGCTTCTTGTTCAGGGCCAGGATGGAAAAAGAGTCCTCCTCTTTCTCACAGATGGCGTATGCCCGGTCATAGTGCTGCAGGGCCAGCTCGTACTTTTCCTGGGCCAGGCAGACATCACCCAGCCGGTCCGCCGCATTGGCGACCCCCTGCTCGTTTCCCTGTTCCTCGAAGCCCAACAGGGCGTTGTGGAAGGCGATGGCCGCCTGGGCATACTCTCCCTGCTTGTACAGTTCCCTGCCCTCCACATAATCCCGCTTTGCCGGATCCTTTTTCAGCGCCTCCTCCCTGGCCTTGGCCGGATCGGCCGCACCCAGGGAATGAAGGGGCTGGATATGCTCGCTTACCATGTGTCTTCTCCTCGACTCACATTCTACTCTTGATGGATCTGCCGCAATGCCTGGCCGGCCAGTTCGGCCACCGTTGTCCGGGTCGGCTCCCCTTCCTCGTAGATTACCACCTCTGACTGGTCGTTCTGCAGGGGCATGATCCTGAAAGCCGCCTCTTTGGCCTGGATTCGTCCCAGCAGACGGGCCATCAGGCCGCGCAGCACCGGGTTGTCGTGATCCAGGAAGTGGAAGGTGGAATAGAAGGGGGTGTTGCGAATCAATTCCGGACGGACCGCGGCGATCTCGCCCAGGCCCCAGAGCACGGCCTCCTGGGTGGCGCTGTCTCCCATGAAATTGAGCAGGTGCCTGGTAAAGGCGCCGTAGATGTCAGGCCGGTGGGCGATGATGGCCCCGATGGCCTCCACCATGCCCCAGGGCATGGCCGCGGAATCGGAGCAGGCCTCGAACAGCCGGTGAAGGAGATCGGCCACCGGGCCCGGTTCCCGGGTGGCCACCCGCCCGCAGACCTGGCCCAGGATCCAGGCGGTCCGGTATCGCATGGCCACATCCGGCTCGTAGAGCAGCCGCTGCAGGTAGCGGAGCGTCCGCTTGTCGTCAAAGCTCAGGTCCACCAGGCTGTCCACGTCCCCGGCCCGGGTCAGCTCTCTGACAAGGGGCTTGGTGGCCCGTTTTTTCTTTCGCTTCGGATCCCGTTCCGGCTCCACCGCGGGCAGTGTCCTGCCTGCCTCTTCCCTGGCCTGGGCCTCCTGCTTGCGGGCGAACCGCTCGGCAATCTCGGCCACCTCCTTGTGGAGGCGGACAAAATAGAGCACCCCCCGCACGGCCCGGCCATCCAGATTCCTCTTGGGCACCACCTGATGGGTGACCTCGTCGTAGTCCTCGATCCGGCCGGTGAGATAGTCGTCCTCGGGAATCAGCTCCCAGGCAAGATCCCACTCGTCGTTGCAGGCATAGACCAGGCACTCCACCATGGCAGCCCCCACATTGTGACCTGTTGCGTCGCAGACATAGACGGCTCCGCATTCACACCGGCCCACCGGGAATTCGGTCATCTTCCGCTGGGGCGCGTCAGAGGGCCTGCCTACCTCCATGCCGCAGAACGGGCACCAGGGCGGTGTCTCCGCCTCGATCTTCTTTGCCATCAGACCGCCAGTTTCTCTTCCAGGGCCTCGGCAAAACGGGGATCGACCGCATATCCCAGCTCCCGGGCCTTGTCCATGTTCTTCTTTGCCTCGACATATTCGCCCTTGAAGTAGAGGGCCACGGCCAGGTTGTTCCGGGCCATGGGCGAGTCAGGTTCCAGGGTCACGGCCTCCCGGGCCGCCTCCACCGCCTTTTCGTCCTCGCCCTTCATGGTGTAGGCCGAGGTCAGGTTGATCCAGGCGGTAATCAGCCTGGGATCGATGCTGACCGCCTTGTCATAGCAGGCGATGGCCTCTTCCACCCGATTCTGCCGCTGCCTGATCAGCCCGATATTCACATGGGCCTCGGCCATGTTGGGCGTAATGTCCAGGGCCTGGTTGTTCAGTTCCAGTGCCCTGTCGATGTCACCCTGCTCAAAATAGATGGCGCCCAGGTTGATCATCGATTCAACGGACTGCTCGTCGAGCTCGATGGCCTTTTCCAACTCCTTCTTGGCCTCCTCCACCCGGCCCGCGGTCCGGTAGACCAGGCCGAGCTGGTGATGGGCAACGACGTTGTCCGGCTTTTCCCGGACCACCTTTTCCAGATCCTTTATCACTTCGGCGATATCCGCCTTTTTCTCAACTTCTGCCATAATTGGTCAACCTGTCATCATCTGATTGTCGAATTTTTCATTTCACGAACCGGCGCAAACCATAACCGTAACGATCACCTGGAATGCAACACCGCAGTATACCATGCTTCCAAACTTGTAAGGTCACAGGTGCTGCAAAGTTGCCCGATCCCTCCTGGCCGCTCTAGCTCCGTTATGCGGCCAGGAAAGATCGGGTGAAAATACGGTGCCTGTGATCAGTTATCCATAACCATCTTTCCCGGGCAAGCCGTCTCCTAGGTGCTCATCCGTTCCTCGCAGGCCGGTATCCGCTGCACGGCCGCCTCGGCCAGGACCTGCCTGGCCACCTCGATATCTTCCCGGATCTGGGCTGCCAGCTCCTCGGGTCCGCTGAATTTCTTCTCGTCCCGCAGGTGCCGGAGCAGGTTGATCTTGATGGGCTGGTCATAGATATCGTCATTAAAATCGAATATATGGGTCTCGGCCACCAGCCTGTCCTCCCCAAAGGTCGGATTGTAGCCGATATTGGAGACGCCACCGTAGAGTCGTCCCTGGTACACCACCTGGGTCACGTAGACACCCTTTTTGGGACAGAGATCCTCCTCGCTGATCCGCAGATTGGCGGTGGGAAAGCCGACCACCCGGCCGCCCCGCTGGCGGCCGCGCTGCACCGTGCCTCGAATCTGGTAGCAGCGTCCAAGCAGGGTACGCACATCCCGCATCCGCCCCTGGGCAACCAGCTCCCGGATGCGGGTACTCGAGACGAGCATACCGTTTTCGTAGTGGGCTTCCACCACGGTGACCGGAAAACCGTGCTTCCTCCCCTGTTCCTTGAGAAAAGCGATGTTGCCCTGCCTGCCACGGCCAAAGGCGTAGTCATAGCCCACCACCAGGTCCTGAACGCCGATGGTCCCGATGAGGATCCGGTCCACGAACTCCTGAGCCGTGGTGGCGGCGAATTCCCTGCTGAACGGAATGATGACCAGCACATCGATACCTGCCTGCCCGATCAGCTCGATCTTCTGCTCCGTGGTGGAGATGAGCTTGATGCCCTCCGGCCGCAGGATCTTCAGCGGGTGAGGGTCAAAGGTGACCACCACGCTCGTGCCGTCCTGGCGGACCGCCCGGCTGACCACCTCACTGAACAGCATCTGGTGCCCCAGGTGAACGCCGTCAAAGTTGCCCACCGTAACCACGGCCCGGGTGAACGGCTTTTCTATCTGGTGCAGATCGGTGTACAGTTTCATCTCACTTTCACAGGGTTGATCGGTCTTTCATTGGCAAGAAAGAATAAGTACCCCACCTGGAGGAATCCCGCAAACAGTTCATGCATCCCGGCGGAGAAAAATTCATCCGCAAAGCCATTTTCCCGGCAAATGAACAAAGAAATACTTGACAAACATGCTCTGGAGTTGCATATTCGCCTTGCATCGATGCCGAAGTGGCGGAATTGGTAGACGCGCTAGGTTCAGGGTCTAGTGGGCGTACGCCCGTGGGAGTTCGACTCTCCCCTTCGGCACCAGGCAAAAAACATCCCGTGGATCGACAACGGGCTGAAGAAAAACCGGTGATACCATCACCGGTTTTTTTGTTCTCTTGCGGCGCGTTCTTTGTTGCGGGGACAGTGTATACAACTCCACGCCTACGTATTATGGTAAACACAACATCCTTAAATCATGCAGTTTTTCCACCAGGACGAAATGGCTCATCCTTTCGGATTCCCTCGGCCCTTGTCCGGGGGTGAGCACCTTTGCCGATTTTCCCTCTCGAACTCCCCTGAATATCAGGAAATACTATTTGCGTCCCTGCCGATAATTCGATAAGGTGTCCCCGGAAAATATATTTCTGGAGTGCCCATGCTCATCAATCTTGCCGCCTTTGTGGTCATCGTGGCCGGAATCATGGCGGCCAAACCGCTGCTCATTCCCTTTCTGCTGGCCTGTTTCCTGGCCATCATCTGCGCTCCGCCCGTATTCTGGCTCCAGCGCCGGGGCGTGCCCGCCCTTGTCTCCATCATCTCTTTTGTGCTGCTGGTGCTCTTTGCCGAACTGATGATCGCCACCCTGCTCGCCACCTCCCTGGCCGAGTTCTCGCGCTCCATGCCACGCTACCAGGATCGCCTGCACGGACTGTTCGAGGACCTCATCACCTGGCTGCAGGCCCACGGTATCGAGATCACCGGCCAGGTGATCATGGACCAGTTCGACCCGGGCAAGCTGATGCGGCTGGTGGCCAACATGCTCAACAACCTGTTCGGTATGCTGACCAATACCTTCATGATCATTCTGACCCTGGTCTTCATCCTCCTGGAGGCTGCCGGTTTCTCGGCAAAGATCCGGGCGATCGCCGGGACAACAGAAGCCGATATGGCGCAATACGAACAGATCATCAGGGGAGTGAACCGGTACCTGGGCCTGAAAAGTGCAACCAGCCTGTGCACCGGCCTGCTGATCTACGCCGGCCTCGGCATCATCGGGGTGGACTTTGCCTTCATGTGGGCCGTACTGGCCTTCTTTCTCAATTTCGTACCCACCATCGGCTCCATCATTGCCGCTGTGCCGCCGGTGCTCCTGGCCCTGGTCCAGCTCGGCACAGGGGCTGCACTGGAAACCGCGTCCCTCTACCTGGCCATCAACATGGTCATCGGAAACATGATCGAACCACGCATCATGGGCAGCGGCGTGGGGTTGTCACCGCTGGTGGTCTTCCTGTCCATGGCATTCTGGGGATGGGTGCTTGGGCCAGTGGGCATGCTTTTGTCCGTGCCCCTGACCATGACCCTGAAAATCGCCATGTCCTATCACGAACGGGGACGCCGCTTTGCCCTGCTGCTCGGCTCCAACAGCGAGGCGGACAGGCTGGCGACCTCCCGGCAAGCAAAAGGAGAAGCAACATGAAAAAAATAGAACTGGACCAGACGCGGGAATTCAATCCTCTGGGTATGAAATCCATCGTTCTGCACGACTCGGAATTTTTCAAGATCCTCAATTTCAACATCCTGGCCGGCTCGATCTTTCCGGTGCACAGCCATGACCTGGACGGCCAGGTGTCGATCCTGGTCATCGAGGGCGAGGGTGCCTTCCTGGCCGACAACGACGAGGCCATCCCGGCCCGCACCGGGGACATGCTGGTTTCCGACATCCGCGAACCCCACGGCGTGCGCGCTGACACGGACATGCGCATCGTCGTCCACATCGCCCCGCCCATCTAATCGGTTGTTCGCTTCCAAAAAATGGGACGAGGCCTGATTCCCCTTGATATTTCCCATTTTTAAGTTTATATTTAGAAGTATAAACTTAACTGGAGGTTTAAAGTGAGAGCAACTGCTAAAGATTTACGATTTAACGCAAAAGAATTGCTAGAATCGGTCAAACGTGGCGAGGAAATAATAATTACTTTTAGAGGTAAACCTTGTGCTAAACTGATA
>CAZVDY010000022.1:0-99541 GCA_964626235.1 uncultured Desulfobulbaceae bacterium
AAAACCTGCCAACTCGGGACAGGTACTTCCTCACAGATCCGCCCGATACCGGGCCGAATCCCCGCTCAATTTTGAGCATACGCTTAAAATAACCCTGCCTTCCTGATCAGGCAAGCAAAAACAACAGCAAAAATGGGGTCACAAAAATGGGGTCAGGTCTTGAATCGTGCATTTTCACCAATAATGTTGCTTTTCAAGACCTGACCCTCCATATTCTTGTTCGACTCACGTGTTCCCAACTTGATAAAAAATGCACGATTCAAGACCTGACCCCATTTCTTGACCATTCCTTGACCCCATTTCTGGGTGCCATGTTTCGTATTGACAGTTTTTCCGGATCGCGTTATTACAGGCCGTGGCTTGATAACACGTTTTCGGAAAAAATGTTACAGCTATGCTCAGACGGTTTTCCATTTCCCTGGACCAGGGACTGCTGGAACGGTTTGACCGTTTCATCCGCGAGCACCAGTACGGCAGCAGGTCCGAGGCGATCCGGGACCTGATCCGCCGGACCCTGGTCCGCAAGGAATGGCAGGACGACAACCCGGTGATGGGGGTGATCACCCTGGTGTATGATCACCATCAACCCCAGCTCCAGGAGCGGATCACCGAGGTGCAGCACGATTACTATCACCAGATCATCTCGTCGACCCATGTGCACATGGATCATCACAACTGCCTGGAAGTGATCATCGTCCAGGGCCGGGCCGGCGAGATCAGGCGACTGGCAGACCGGCTCATCGCCCTGCGGGGTGTGCGCAACGGCAACCTGGCCATGAGCAGCACCGGCAAAGGACTGGCCTGAGGCAGGAGAGGAGGGCAGCCATGCATATTTCCGAAGGTATTCTCTCGGCCCCGGTTCTTCTCGGCGGCGGGGCACTCTCGGCAGCCGGCACGGCCATTGGCCTGAAAGAGGTGAACGGCGAACGGATCATGCCCACGGCCATCCTTTCGGCCGCCTTTTTCGTGGCCTCCTTGATCCATGTACCCGTGGGACCGGGCAGTGTCCACCTGGTCCTGAACGGGTTGCTGGGCCTGCTCCTGGGCTGGGCCTGTTTTCCGGCCATCCTCACCGGCCTTTTCCTGCAGGCGATCTTTTTCCAGTACGGCGGCCTGCTGGTCCTGGGGGTCAATGTCTTCAATATGGCGGCGCCGGCGGTGTGTCTGCATTACCTGGCCCGCCCCCTGCTGAGAAGGAAAAAGACCCGGGCCATTGCTTCCTTCGGGGTGGGCTTTCTGGCCATCCTGGCGGCCTCCCTGCTCATGGCCCTGTCGCTGGCCCTGTCGGACGGAGGGTTCGTCCAAACGGCCCGCCTGGTGGTGTTGGCCCATGTACCGGTGATGCTCTGCGAGGGGATCATCACCATGTTTACGGTCTCCTTCCTGGTGCGGGTGCAGCCGGAGATCATCTTTCCTGAGGACAGATCATGAAACAGACCCCGACATGGCTGCTGTTTTTCCTGCTGGTCTGGGCCCTGCCGGTCATGGCCCATGGACTGCGGGTTTTCGCCTGGCCCGAAGGTGACCGGATAAACGGGGAAACCAGTTTCGGCCATGGCCGGGGAGCCAAGGACAGCCCGGTCAAGGTGCTGGATGCAACCACCGGCAGGGTGCTCCTTACCCTGCGCACAGACGACAAGGGCAACTTCAGCTTTCCGGTTCCTGCCCATGCCGGGAGCCGGGACCAGGACCTGCGGATCGTCGTGGAAACCGGTGACGGTCACCGGGGCGAATGGCTGCTCAAGGCTGCCGACTACCTGGCCGGAACAGGGGAGGAGCCAGTCCCCCGGCCCCTGCCGGCAGAAACCGTTGACAGGCCGGCACCATCCCCGGGAAAACAGATATCCTTCTCCGAAGAACGGCTGCGGACGATCATCGGCCAGGAGCTGGACAGCCGCCTGGCCCCCATCCACCGCGCGCTGGCAAGGGAAAGGGAAAAGCGGCCATCGGCCAGGGACATCCTGGGAGGGCTCGGTTATATATTCGGCCTGGCCGGGCTGGCTGCCTGGTGGCAGTCCAGGAGGAGACCATGATCCTGGAGCGGTTCAGCGAGGGGGACTCCCTGATCCATCGTCTCGACCCGGCGGCCAGAATCGTGGCCGCCTCTCTCCTGATCCTGGTCATCGCCCTGGCGGATCGTTTTTCCACCGCCCTGCTGGGCATGCTCGCCGGAGCCACCTTTCTCGTCCTGGCCCGCCTGCCCCTGGCCGCGGTTTTTGGCCGCCTGCTGCTGGTGAACACCCTTATCCTCCTGTTCTGGCTCACCCTGCCCTTCAGCTACGGCGACAACACCCTCTTCAGCCTGTCCGTCCTCCAGGTCAGGAAAGAGGGAGTACTCCTGGCCCTGCTTCTCACCCTGAAGGCCAACGCCATCCTCCTCCTTCTCGTCGCCCTGCTGGCCACCGCCTCCTTCACCCGCATCGGCCACGGCCTGCAGCGGCTCAGGTTGCCGGAAAAGCTCTGCCTGCTTCTGCTGTTCACCCACCGGTATATCTTCGTCATCCACGAAGAGTTCCAGCGGCTGCACCGTTCGGCCCGGCTGCGCTGTTTCAGCCCATCGACCAGCCTGCACACCTACCGGACCTACGGACACCTCTTCGGCATGATCCTGGTGCGGAGCTGGAACCGGGGGTTGCGGGTGAAACAGGCCATGGACCTGCGAGGCTTCGATGGTCGCTTCTTCACGCTCCACGAGCAGGCCATGCAGATGAAAGACTACCTGTTTCTGGGGGCGGCAGGGCTGCTGGCCCTGATCCTGATGGGGGTCGAACTGACATGAGCGCCCGTGTCCTCCTGGAGCTGACCGATGTCGGCTTTACCTACCCTGGCCGGAAACGGCCTGCCCTGGAGGGGATCAACTTCACCCTGGAGGCCGGGCAGCGGATCGGGCTGATCGGCGCCAACGGCAGCGGCAAGACCACCCTCCTTCACCTGATCATGGGCCTGCTCCGGCCAGACACCGGCAGGCTGCTCTTCCAGGGAAAGCCGCTGGCCGACAGGAACGACCTCCGCAGGCTGCGCAAGGCCATCGGCCTCCTGTTCCAGGATGCCGATGACCAGCTCTTCTCTCCCACCGTGCTGGAAGACGTGGCCTTCGGTCCTCTCAACCTGGGCGCTGACCCTGCAGAAGCCAGAGAAATCGCCCTGAGGACCCTGGACCGGGTGGGCCTGCACGGCTTCGGCCCCAGGGTGACCCACAAGCTCTCCGGCGGCGAGAAGAAACTGGTCTCCCTGGCCACGGTGCTGGCCATGTCTCCCCAGGCCCTGCTCCTGGACGAGCCCTCCAACAACCTGGACCCGGCCACCCGGGAGGACCTGATCCGGATTCTCAACCAGCTCGGCATCGGCTACGTGATCATCTCCCACGACTGGGACTTCCTGGCCGAGACCTGCGAGGAAATCTTCGCCATGGAGCAAGGCCGCCTTGCCCGCAGCGATCATGCCTCCCTGCATCAACACCGGCATGCCCACCCCTGCGGCGAGCACCCACACCACCACGGGTGCTGATCCTCCACTCTGCTATTCCGGCTGCGAGCCGTTTTCATCGCCTGGCTCCGGCGTGCTCTCCTGGCCCTCTGTCTCGGGCTCTACCTCCTTGACCGCCTTTTCCGCCTCGTTCCTGGCCTTTTCCTCTGACTCCAGGTCCAGAACCTTCTGGTAGCAGGCCTCGGCCCTGGCCATGTCGCCTTCCTTTTCATACACCGCGCCCAGGTTGGTGAGGGCGCTGCGGTTGGTGGGATCGATCTTCAGGGCCTGTTCGAAGTACTGCTTTGCCATGGCGATGTCACCCTTCTGCAGCTTGGCGAAACCGATATCGTTCAGGGCCACGGCATGGGCCGGGTTGGGAGCGTCCTTGAACTTCCAGTCCGGGATGGCGGAAGACCCCTTCTGCACATACTCCATCACGTCCCGCTTCTTGTAGTAGAGGGCGGCCAGCTCGGCCGGGTTCTCCACGATATGCGGGGTGATGAAGATAAAGAGGTTGGTCTTGGCCTCATACTCGGTCCGGGTCTTGAACAGCCAGCCCAGGAGCGGGATATCGCCCAAAAGGGGCACCTTGTACTCCGAAGACGAGGTATCCTGGCCGATGATGCCGCCAATGACCACGGTCTCGTTGTTGTGGACCACCACGGTGGTTTCGGCCTTGCGGGTGAAGGTGGTGGGCGTGCCGCTGACATCGTTGGGATTCTTCAGCTTGATCACCTCAGCCATGATCTCCATCCTGACGATGTCGTTCTGGTTGATCTGGGGCGTGATCTCCAGGGTGGTCGCCACGTCCTTGTACTCGTAGTTGGTGTAGTCCTGCTGGGAAGTGGTGGTGTTCTTGCTGGTGATGTAGGGGACGTTCTCACCCACCTTGATCAGGGCCTTCTTGTTGTCCGTGGTCAGGATCTGGGGCGTGGCCACGATGTTGATGTCCGAATCGTCCCGGTAGGCCCGCAGCACCGCGCCCAGGTTGGGAAAGTAGATGTTGCCGATCTTGATCCCCTGTTTCATGACCCCGAAGGTAAAGCCGGCAGGCAGGACGGGCGGTTCCTGTTTCAGACCGCTCATGATGTCGTAGGGCGTCGAAGGATTGCCGCTGAAGCCGGAAAAGAGCTGGCCGGTGCCGTCGTCGAAGGAGCCGCCCCCGCCCCACTGCACGCCCAGCTCGAATGACTTGTCCGCGGCCACCTCCATGATCAGGGCCTCCAGGTAGACCATCCTCCTCGGGATGTCGAGTTTCTTGATCACCTCCTCCAGGGTCAGGTACTCGTCCCTGGGCGCGATGATGATCAGGGAGTTGGTCTCCTCGTCGGCCATCATCTTCACATCCTTGGAGATGGCCGGTGCCTTGCCCTTTTTCTTGCCGGCCGTCTTTTCGTCCGGCAGGTTCATCAGCACCTTGATCAGCTCCTCGGCACTGGCATGCTGCAGGTAGTAGACATGGATCCGTCCGGAGTCCCGCGGAACCTCGGTATCGAGCTGCTTCACCAGCTGGCGGATCCTCCTGACCTGGACCTTGGGCGCGAAGACGATCAGGGAGTTGGCCCGCTCATAGGGGATGATCTTGACGATCTCCCGACGGCTGCCCTTTCTGGCACTGCGGATGAAGATCTGGCTCAACGACTTGGAAACATTGGTGGCCGAGGCGTATTTCAGGGGGATGATCTCCAGCTCCTCCCCCACGGAGGGCACATCCACGGCCTTGATGATCTTCAGCAGCCGCCTGATGTTGGAGAGGACATCGGTGATGATCAGCATGCCGGACTCGGCATGGGCGATGACCACGCTGGTCTTGGAGACCAGGGGGGCAAGGATCTTTTTCACCTCCACCGGGCTGGTATGAACGAGCTGGATGATCTGGGTGACCACCTTGTCCTCCGGATACAGGGAGCTGGTCTTCCGCAGGGTGGCGATATTCTTGGACCGGGCCTGTACCGCCGGCACGATCTTGATCACCGAACCGGCCGGGACCGTGGTGAAGCCGTGTACCTCCAGGACCGACTCGAAGACGTGATAGGCATCCTGTACCGAGATGCGGGTGGGCGAGATGATGGTCACCTTGCCCTTGACCGATCGGTCGACGATGAAATTCTTGCCGGTCAGCTCGCTGATGTACTTGATGAACAGGTTGATATCAACGTCATTGAAGTCAATGGTCACGTAGCGTTGCGACGCCTGGACCTTCGCCTGGGCAGGCTGCTTCGCCGGCTGCACGCCCTGGCCCGTACCAGGGACGAGGGTGAACAGGACGGTCGCCAGAAGGCCGAGCAACACGGCCCACCGGCCCGTGCGGCACCTTCTCCTGCGGACTGATCCGGGTTGTGTATCACGATGCTGGTTCATGTTCCTCTTCCTGCGCTTCTTCGCTCTCAGGGGGCGGCGTATCCTCGGGCGGGACCTCGTTCTCCACTGCCTCCCCGGCTATCTCTCCCTCTTCTTCCTCTGGCTCCGCTTTCGGGGCTACATGGGGAACCGCCCTTTTCTGCCGGAGGCTGACCCGGCGATGGGGTCGGGCCACCGGGATGTTTCGCTGCGGGTGAATAGTGGTGTTCTGACCGGCCGGCCGCTCCGGAGCCTTGGTCACCGGCCTGGCCGGCGGTTGGGCCGGCCCCTGGGGCGGACCCGGTCCGCCACCTTCCCGCTCCTTGATGGTCAGCACCTCGTTTTTGCCATTGACCTCCAGGATGACCTTGCCCCGTTCGATGGACTTGATGATCGCATTCTGGATCGCATCGCCCACCTGGTAGATATCCTGCCGTTTCTCCTTTTCGTCAACAATAATCGCCCTGGCATCCCGCTCGCTGCCGCTGACAGTCCCCTGGAGGACCAGTTTCAGCGAAGTGGGTTCCAGGTTTTCCGGCTTGACCTCTTCCTCCTTTTTCTCTTCTCCGGCATCGAGTCTCGCCCCGAAGATATTCCTGGTGACGATTATACGATAATCCTGTTTCGCTGTCGGCACCGGTTTCTGCACGGTTGCCACTGTTTCGGCCGGCCTGCCGCGCTCCAGGCTGGCTATGTCGTCGAGAAGCCGTTCCTCCAGGCGGCTGTACCAGAGGTTTACACCCGCATAGACGACCACGGAGATGAAGATCAGCTTGGCCAGGAGACGGATCACGGCTGTTTTCTGCCTCCCTGCAGCATGGTGTTGAGGGATGCGGGAATACCGGCGAACAGGATTCCCGGTTCAGCCAGGCGGCCGCTGACCGTAAAAGTGAGCCGGCCGTCCTTCAGTTGCCTGCGGATCAGCTCCACTCCCTGCGGATTGCCCAGGGTACCGAAGAACTCCGGACGCGGCTGCATGGCGCCCTCGAGCCTGACCTGCGAATTCAGCCAGGGCACGGCAAGCTCCACGCTGCCTGAGAAGTTCGCCTGCAGCTGTTTTGATTCCACTGTTCCCTGCTCGATCCGCATGGCCTTGTCCTCCAGGGTCGCCTGCATGGTGATCCGACTGTAGGGCAGCTCGTTCATTCCCAGCACCGGGGCCTGGAAGGTCATCCGCCCGTCGCTGAGGACCAGGTTCATCCTCCCCTTGCCCTGGAGCAGAGACTGCGCCTCACCATGCAGGGCAAAGGTCCCGGACAGGATACCGTCCAGCTGCCGGTTCAGGTCAACAAAGAGGGGGCGCAGTCCTTCCAGGTGCAGGTTGCTGACCGTGCCGGTGCAGTCGATCTCACCCTCGCCGCTCAGGCTCCAGGCCCCCTCCACCCGGCCGCCGCAGCACTGCAGACGGTAGCGGGCAGCCGGCCTCCTCGTCCGGACCAGGACGGCAACGTCCGGAAAGAGGGCAAGGCGATCCAGGATGAGCGGCTGTTCCTGGCCGCGACCACTGCTGATCCGGATGTTGTCCAGAGCCACGGCAGGCGGCAGGGCGAAACCGATCCGCTCAAACCGCCACTCCATCTCCGGGGTCATCTGCCCCATGCGGCACTCGAGCCACCTCCTGACCGTCTTTTCCGGAAAGAGATACCAGAGCAGGAAGAGGGCCACGGCCAGGCCATAGAACAGATAGGCGACCGTCCTGCCGGTCCACGTGAGGATCCTGCCCATGTCTATTCCTTCCTCCTGCCTGCCGTGCTCATGTCCGGTCCAGGCTGATGACCTGCATGATCACGTCCAGGGTTTCCTTTTCCTTCTTGTTTTCCTGGATGGTGATCCGTTTCACGGCCACCAGGTTCTCCGGTGACTCGATGTGTTCCAGAAAGGAGACGAGCTGTTTCAGGCTGACTGCACCCAGCTTCATCTCCACCATGACCTGCTTCAGATCGCCCTCGCTGATGGTGCTCGAGGGTTTCATGTAGACGATGTTCTGCTTGACATCCGTGGTGTCGGCCATCTTCTCGAGAAAGGAGAACAGGCTGAACCCCGGCGTCCTGGAGGCCAGCTGCTCACCCAGGCTGCTGCTCTGGCTGGACAGCTCCCGGTAACGGACCTGCATCTCCCGCATCCTGGCGATGGAGGCGGTCCTGGAGCTGATGGACCGCTGCAGCCGCCTACGCTTGTCCTGGAGGGGAAAATAGGCGAACTGGACCAGGACGAAAACCAACAGGCAGACAGCGCCGATGGCCAGGGCAAGCCGGTCCCGCTGCGACAGCCGCATCATCCCGCCTCCCGAAGCTGCAGCCGGATCTCGAAACGGATCGTTCCCTTGTTCTTGCCCGCGGTGGCGGAAACGATCTTCACCTCCTGATACCGGGACGATTTCGCCAGGCTGGTCTTGATGGCGTCCACGTTGTTGAAGGCATCGGTGGTTCCCTTGATCTGCACGGACTCACGGTCGATGACCAGGCGGGACACGTGCAGGGAAAGGGACGGCGGAATACGGGAGGAGATATCGGCCAGGATCTCCAGGGCCCGCTTCTCGCCGTTGAAGAGCGGGGTGGCCACCGCCGCCGGGGCACGCACCTCCCGGAGTTTGGACTCCATCTGCAGGAGCGGGTCCACCACCCGCTGCACATCCGGAAAGGTGGCCCGGAAGATCTCCTCCATCTCCCTGCCCAGCAGGGTGTATCGATGGTGGAGCCGGCGGTAGTCGGTCCACTGGTAGACCAGCACGGCCAGGAAAATGAGGATGCCGGCGGCAGCCGCCAGGGCGATCTGCCTGGTGGTGCTCAGTTTCCTCCGGCAGGCAAATTCCCCGGTGCGCAGTTCAAAGGCTGTCTTCTTCCTGAAGCCGCTCAGGGCCAGGGCCAGAGCCTGGTCGTAGATGGCCGGCTGCCATGCTTCAGCGCCCTCTGCCTCGTTCTTCACCCCGGTTGTGGTCAGCAGATCGCAACCGATGCCCTCCATGGCCAGAGCCTCCTGCACCTGTTTACGAAAGTCCGGAGCCAGGGCCAGGGGGCCGGTCAGGATCACGGCGCCCGGATCGAGCTCCATCTCGTGCTCCATGATGAAAAAATCCATGCTGCGCCGCACCGCGCCGGTCAGCATGGAGATGCAGCCTGCCGCTTCTTCCCGGTCCTTGACGAGAACCTGGTTGTCGGAGAAAGAGAAGGGCACTGCGGTGAACATCTGCTCCGGGTAGGGAAGACGGCGGAGAAAGATCACCTGGCCCTGGCGGCAAATGGCCATGGCAGCGGAATGGAGCCCGGCGGAGACCAGGATGCAGTCCCTGTCCGGCGACTGGTCACGCATCACCTCCCAGGCCAGGGGCAGGATAGCAGGCAGCATCCGGTCAGGATCGAGGTTGTCTTCCTGCATGCTCTCCAGGTATTCCTGCAGAACCGCCTTTTCCAGGCCGGTGACCAGCAGGTGGGAACCTTTCTCTGTTGCCGAGATGGTCCTGAAACAGACAACCTGCTCTTCGGGGGGCACCAACAGCTGCTCTTCCAGCTCAAAAGGAAGGATCTGTCCGATCTTCCGATCTTCCCTGAATGGAACCTCCAGGTTGCGGAGACTGAATCGACCCAGGGGGATACCGGCCACGCAGGAGTATCCCTGCCAGGGCACCTGTTCGAGAAGCGCTGCAAGCTGCTCTGCCAGGGGCTGGGTCGCGTCGCGGGGAAGGGAGGCAAAGCCGGCCAGCTTCCGCTCCTTTCCCCTGCGCCGGACAGCAACCGCTGTCAGCAGGTCATCGCCAATGTCCAGTCCCAGCACCTTTCCGGCCATCTTCAAGCCCCGAATTCCACTCTCTCACTGCACCTGCCAGGAACGCAGCACCTGGCCGCCCTGTTCTTCCCGAATCACCACTCCCTTGCCGGTCTTCTGCAGAGTATCTGATTTTACAGTAACTGTAACCAAAAAAGCGGAACTCTTCACGGTGAGCAGCTTGTCCCTGTTCAGGTCGATATCTCCCGGAACCACCTGTTTATACCAATTCGGCGAAGACAACAACTCCGCATTTTCCTCTTCTTTCCTGAAATCGACCAGATCGGTGACCATCTCCTCGGAAAGTCCCGGCGCCAGGGCCTGGATGACAGGTTCCGGCGCAGTGTTGATATTGACGGTTCCATCGCCCGGTGCCGTGGTGATGAACCCGATCAGGCCGGGATGCTCCTGGTCACCGTAAAGCAGGGTTTTGCTCCACCCCCTGACGAGAAGCAGTTCCTCCACCCTGAGCAGGGGGCCGTTGCCGCACTTGTAGGGGGGATCAAGGGAGCCGTAGTAGCTGTCCTCGGCGCCGGCCGGCCGTTCGTCATCATCCTTGTCCAGCCAGTCCAGGAGGGCATCGAGCAGGGCCCGGGCCTGCTCTTCGTCTTCCACCGCAAAACGGCCCGAGGTAAGCAGGCGCAGCCAGGCGTCGCGCAGGGCGGCCGCCGGATCGGCCTGCTGCTGACCGGCAGGGCCGGGCCGCCTCCCGCCGCCGGTGGAAGCCTGCTGTTCCGGAACCAGGGCATTGATCTGCAGCCTGCCGGAGAGGTCTTCCACCTGGATGCTGACCGTGCCGGGGGCGAACAACTCTTCGGTGGCCTCCGGGTCGAGGACTGCCCAGCCATCGTGTGGTCCGTCGTAATCGTTTGCCTTCTGATCGGTCAGCAGGGCCGCCCTGGCCAGATTGAGGCCCCCCAGGAGCATGGCCTCGGCCTGGACGTTCGCAGACAGGTTTGCCGCAGCTTGGAGTTGCCAGTCTACCCGGAGGGCGAGTTGCACGGTCAGGGCCACCAGGAAGCTGACCGCCAGCAGGGTGAGAACCAGGGCCATGCCCTGCTGATTGGAGACGATCCGCCGCAGCATCATCAGCTCTTTTCTTTCTTCTTTTTAGCCAGCAGTCCGGCAGGCAGGACAACCCGTGCCTCCATGGTGAGGGTGGTCTCAGCCTCCCTGTCCAGCCAGAACTCCAGAGTGCAGGAAACAGCTGCCGGCAACCGGCGGACGACCTCGGGATCGTCTGTCTTGGTGGTCCACTTCTCATGTTCCTCGCCCTGATCATCGAAGTACCGGAACCGGACCGCCCGCAACTGATCGCAGAGAACAAAATAGGCGGCCTCGTCCTTTCCGCTGTCCTGCCCGGGCCGGTACAGCCTGTCCGCCCGCAGCAGCACCAGGCTCTGGTCGTCATTTTTGTCCGGCCGAACCGCGTAACGAATGATCCCCATGCCGGGCAGCTCGTTGTCCGGATCAAAGAGCAGGTGGGCCAGGGAACCGAAACGGAGCATGTCTTCCGAGGTCCCGGCCTCTTCCTCTTCCAGGCCGATGAAATCCACGTCCTCCGGCAGGACGGCTGCCTGCAGGTCCGCCCGGACCCGTTGCAGGGCCACCTGTCCCCGGTAGTAGATATCACCCTGGAGACGGGTGGCATCGACCACCTTCAGGGAGCCGGACAGCGAGGCGGTGACCATGGCCACTACCAGGGCCAGCACCAGGGTGGCCAGCATGACCTCCATCAGGGTGAAACCGTCTGCTCTGCTTGCGAATGTCACGGTTACTCGATCCTGTCCATGACAATGGTGCGCACCAGGTACTGCGCCGTGTCGTCATCGGTGCGGCTGACAGCGATCTCCACGAGCCTGAGCCCGTGGGCGAGATCCTTGATGCCGGTCTCTTCCTCTCCCAGTTCGCTGACCTCGACCTTCCAGTGATAGTGACTGAACTCTTCCTCGAAATCCCCCTCTCCGGATGACAGCTCGGCCGGATCGGCAACACTGATCTCGGCCAGCTTGCGGCTGGCCAGCATGGCCGCCTCGGTACGGAACCGGGCCTCCGTGGCAATGGCCACACTGCCGGACTGGGATCCCAGCAGGGAGACAAAGGCTATGGCGATGATGGCCACCGCGATCATCACCTCGAGGAGGGTGAAGCCGGCAGCAGGGGCAAGCGGCGGCCGGCTGTCGATCCCATCCCCGGGAAACGGTATGTTTCTGTTCTGTTTTGGCATCAGTACGGCCTGAGCTGTTCGTCATCCAGCCGGATATACCCGTCCAGCACCCTGAGGCTGCCAAGAAAGGGTGAGACAAAAATGGTCAGTTCCCGGCCCTCGTCATCCCGGAGGTGGATGACACTCTGATCCACGTACCCTTCCGGATAGAAGACCAGTTCCAGCTTCTCGTCCTTGCGCATGCCGCCATGTGCGGAGACAATATCCACCAGCTGCACGTCGTCCGGTACCGTCAGGCGGGTCTCTGCCACCGGTCGGCCATCCTCGCTGGCCCCGATCGCCCTGGCCAGGAACCGGTGCCGGTCCCTGTCAAAGCTGAGGACATAGGGAAGCTGGTCTCTGAGGGCGTTCTGGCCGGTTTCCGCCACCAGATTGAGCAGTTTGCGGGCCGTGGTCTTGAGCTGATCGGAAAACAGGAAGGAACTGATACGGGGAGCGGCCAGGCCGGTCATGACGGCGATGAGGACCATCACCACAATGAGCTCGATGAGCGTAAAGCCCTGGGCGCGGGCGCAGCCAGGGCGACGGCCGGTCATGGGCGGCCGGGCCCGTTCCGGACCGTGTCGGCGCCAGCATGCCAGGGACAGGCCACCGTCCCTACTCGAGCTCCCAGTTGTTGATATCGGCATCCGGCCCCTCGCCGCCCGGCTCCCCATCGGCGCCGTAGGAGATCAGGTCGAAATCGCCGTGCATGCCCGGGCTGATGTAGACATAATCGTTGCCCCAGGGATCCTTGGGCACCTTGCCCTTGTCCAGGTAGCCACCCTGCCGCCACCGCTTGGCCAACCGGCCGGTGGCGGGGAGTTCCACCAGGGCCTGCAGACCCTGCTCGGTGCTCGGATACTGGCCATTATCCAGCTTGTAGAGCTTCAGGGCCTGTTCCAGGGCCTGGATATCGATGGCCGCCTTGGTCCGGCGGGCCTCTTCCGGCCGGTCCATGATCCGGGGAACGATCATGGTGGCGAGAATGCCGAGGATCACCATGACGACCATCAGTTCGATGAGGGTGAAGCCACGGTTGTCGGCAACGGTTCGCTTCTTTTTCACGATATGTACCATGTGGTTGCGTCTATTCTGGTGTTTTTTGTTTCAGACTGCAGGCCGTTTCCGCACCATCCGGCCACCTGCCGCCAGGCCAGCCAGGAGAAAGAGCGTCCCGATCACTCCGAGGTGGGTCATGCTCCAGGCAAGGGCCACCAACGGCAGCAGCAGGATGCAGGTCAGGAACCGGAGCAGGGCCGCCTGGGAGATCATCTCTGCCAGTGGGGGGGAAACCCTGTAATACCATTGGACAAACTGTTCACCCCCTGGATGCCCCAGGAGAAACCGGTCCCGGAAATTCCGCAGCACCCGCACAAAGGGATGAAAGATCGAACCATAGGCTGCCGTGGCCACGAAACAGGCGTCCGCAGTCTTGAACCCGAGCTGATTGCCGTAATAGACCGTATCCCCGACCTTGGCATAGGCGCGCACATAGTAGAAGGTGCCGGGCTTGAGGTCCTTGAGGATACCGGTATAGGGTCCGCTTCCAGCGCCCACCTGGACACTGCCGCTATCCTGGTATTCGCGGCTCTCGGTACTGAAGAGCCCGGTTGAAGCCGTGGTTGTGGCATCGGCGGCCATGGCCGAGGGCACCAGGAACTCTCCTACGGTTCGGGCAGCGCTCAGCGCCAGCTGCTTCGGCGCCGGCGGCGGGGTGATACTCGAATCCGAGCTGCTGAAGGTGATCCGCGTTCCCGTGGTGTTGACGGCCTGGGAGACCACGTCCCGACAGCGGACATAGTAGATGTAGGTTCCGGAACTCAGGCCGGTAAGCTCCTGGGTGTGCTGCGTGCTCCCGGTGGAGGAAAACTTTGTCATGGCGCTGTAATCCGCATCCGAGCCCTCTTTGTAGCGGCAGTTTGCATTGACGTCCGTGGTCACGGACAGGGTAATGGAAGAACCGCTGAACGTCGCCGGTGTCGTATTGGTCACCGTAGGGCCGGCAATGACGGGGTTGTTGCCATTGTCCGAGGAGTTTCCTTCTCCCAGGACAGGATTGGGTGCAATGCTGAAGACCACACCCCGTTCCGTTATACCCGAGCCATAGGTCTCGCAGGCGATAAAGGCTCCGGTCCTGGTCACCTCGCTGATATTCAGGGTGGCGGCATAGCTGCTGCCACCGCCCAAGGACGCGGCCTTGGCGGCCTCTGTGCCGGCCTTGGTGTAGCCGGCCACGGCAAAGGAGCTGGCCTTGCCGTCATCGGACATGCCCACGGCAATACCCCGTCCCGTCTGGTCCAGGACAACGCCATAGCTGACGTCGTCACCCGTGGACAGGGGGGTGATGCTCACCCCGGGAATACCGCTATCCGCTTTGTCCTGTTCCTCTGTGTTGTATTCAGCAAAAGAATCGACGACCTTCAGGTCGTTGAAATGGAGCCTGGTAACCTGCCGCACCGCGGGCACGTCCCGGCCCCAGGTCTGCATCTCTGCCAGTGTTCTTGAGAAATAGAGAAAATCCTTTCCCGCGTCCGTGTCCGCATATCCGCTGGCAACGATCTCTTCCCCGTTTGCGGCCACCCCGTAGAAGACGTCGTCCCCCTCTGAAGCACCGATGACCAGCACGCCCTGGTCGCCGAATTCGTCCACCGGCCGGCCATCCCGGTCAAAGAGGAACAGAGCCGCATCCCGCCGGCCCTCCAGACCGACAGAACCGGCGACCAGGAAGGATCCGTCCTCAAGAGTGGTCATGGTGTAGCCTTCACTGACCGGATGAACGGTCCCCGTGTTCACAGCCACGCCGTCGTAGCCAAACGAGCTGTCGATGATGCCTCCTTCGTCAAAGGCCACCAGCATCAGACCGAGATCCTCACCTTCGCTGTAGGAACCGGAAAGGACGATCCGACCGTTTTCCTGGACCGCGATTCCCTGAACCAGGCTGTCTTGGCCCACGCCGGCCAGGGCCATGCCCTGCTCGCCAAAGGCCGGGTCCAGGTTGCCGTCTTCCAGGTAGCTGACCAGAACCACGGCATGGCCCACGGTGCCGGCAGCCGTACCGGCCACGTACAGCGAGCCGTCCTCGTTGACCAGGATGGCCGTGGCCTCGTCGTCGCTGTTGCCCACCGGGGTCACCACCACGCCGTCCAGGCCGAAATCACTGTCCAGGCTGCCGTCCGGATTGAAGCGGACCAGGGCGATGTCACGGTCGCGGCCACTGTCGGTATAGCCGGCAGCGACGATCCTGCCGTCAGGCAGAAGGGCCACTGCCAGGGCCTCGTCGTCCCCGTGGCCCACCGGCACAGTCACTGTACCGTCATAATTGAAGGACTTGTCCAGGGAGCCGTCCCGGTTGTAGCGAACCAGGGCAAAGTCCAGGTCAGAACCGTTGTGGGAAGAACCGGCCACGATGATCTTGCCGTCCTCCTGGACGGCCACTGCATAGGCCTGGTCCCCGTAGTGGTTGACCGCAGTCAACTGGATGCCGCCGCTGCCAAAGGATTTGTCCAGCCGTTCGGCTGCAAACGAGGTGGTCAGACAAAAAAAGATACAGAAAAACAAAAAGATATCGCGTGCCTTCATGACGACCTCTCCAAAACAGGTCACTTGGGGGAGCGGAAACGGCTTCCGCCCGGAACCAGAGAACAGGTTTTCATGTCTCGTGTATAATAGTCTTTTTTCAACAGATACGCAAACAGTACGGAAAACGGGGGCAGGACATCCCGGTCGCCTCTCGGTCAGGAAGGAGGCAGGAATCTATTTGCCAAAGCTGCAGACCGGGTACTGGCACCGGCTGCAGTTGCGGCACAGGCCGCCGTGCCCCATACTGGCCAGTTCCCGGCGTCCGATGGATTCACCGGTCAGGATCCTGGGCAGGACCAGGTCAAATACCGTGATCTTGTGAAACATGCCGCAGGCCGGCAGACCGAGGACCGGCACCCCGCCGATCCGGGCCACCAGGAACATGGCGCCCGGCAGCACCGGTGTGCCATAGACCATGTCTTCTGCACCGGCCTCCCTGATACCCAGCCTGGTGACATCGTCGGGGTCCACCGACATCCCGCCCGAGGTGACGATCAGCTCGGCGCCCTCCTCCATACACTCCCGGATGGCCGCGGCAATCCGGGCCGGATCATCGGGGGCGAAACGGACACAGCCCACCTCGGAACCCAGCGCTGCCAGCTTGTCACGGAGCACCTGTTCGAACCGGTCCTCGATACGGCCATAATAGACCTCGTTGCCGGTGATGACCAGACCGGCCCGCACCCGCCTGAGCTCCAGCACCCGGACAATCTTTTCTCCTTCTTCGGCGACCTGCAGAGCCTTTTCCACCAGGTCCCTCTTACCGACCAGGGGAATCAGCCTGGTGGCGGCCACCTGGTCACCCTTTCTGACCGGCGTATTGTCCTGGAGGGTAGCGCACATGACCTCGCCCAGCATGTTGAACCGGAACAGGGCCTCGCGGTTGATCTTCAGCAGACCGTCCCTGGCGGCCCTGATGGCCACCTTGCCCTCCACGACCTCGTCGGGATAGGTCGTGCCCTGACCGGCAAGGGCGGCCGAGAGGAGCCGCGCAGCCTCGTTCTCGTGGATCTCGCCTTCTCCCAGCTCCAGGACGTAGATATGCTCCTTGCCGATCCGCCGCAGATGTTCGACATCCTCCTCCCGGATGACATGCCCCTTCTTGAAGGCGCATCCCTTGAATTCATCCTTGACGATCTCCGTAATGTCATGCGGCAATACCATGCCCACGGCCTGTTCCACCGGAATGGTCTTTTTCATCGCTGCTGCATCCCGTCTGCTGGTTATGAACTTTCCCCTTAGGATTTCTGGAAAAACATGCTATAAAACCGGCTGGCCAAAACATCGGCCCAAGGGTATATCCGAATGTATATACGCCCTTTCGGCAAAAGCGTCAATCAGGGAGAACCGGTTCCGGTCCCGGGAAAGGAGAACAGCATGATCAGAGAGGAACTACTGGCCATCATCGCCTGCCCGAAATGCAAGGGTGCGGTGGAACTCGACAGGGAGAAGAACGGCCTCATCTGCCGGCAGTGCAGCCTGCTTTACGAAATCCGGGATGATATCCCCATCATGCTCGTGGACGAGGCAAAACCGCTAGCCAGCCAGGACACCGGGGACAGGCAGGCTGAACCCGGCGCCTGAAAAACGCCACAGGGCAGGGCCTCGGGCCCCGCCCTGTGCAGTGGTCGTCTATAACCGGAGGCCTGTTTTACGGCGCGACCCCCAGCTCTTTTTCCTTCTCCGCCACGGCCAGCCTGGTCTTGACCGCTGTATCGGAAACCAGGCTCATGGAGTCGATGCCCAGCTCGACCAGGAACGTGGCGAAATCCGGGAAGTCCGAAGGCGCCTGCCCGCAGATGCCGATCTTCCTGCCCCTCCGCTTGGCCGTATCGATGACCATCTTGATCATGTCCTTGACCGCCTGGTTCCGCTCGTCATAGATGTGGGCCACCAGGTCGGAATCCCGGTCCAGGCCCAGGGTGAGCTGGGTAAGGTCGTTGGACCCGATGGAAAAGCCATCAAAGACATCGGCAAAGGCGTCCGCCGCGATCACGTTGGAAGGAATCTCGCACATGACGTACACTTCCAGGTCGTTCTCGCCCTGCACCAGCCCGAACTCGCGCATCACCTCGATAACCTTCTTCCCCTCTTCCGGGGTCCGGCAGAAGGGCACCATGAGCTTGATATTGGTGAGTCCCATGTCGTTGCGGGCCTTGAGCAGGGCCTTGCATTCCAGCTCGAAGGCGGGCTTGTAGCGCTCGTCATAATAACGGGAAGCCCCCCGCCAGCCGATCATGGGATTGGACTCTTCCGGCTCGTAGAGGGTGCCGCCGATCAGGTTGGCGTACTCGTTGGACTTGAAGTCGGACAGCCGGACAATGACATCCTTGGGATAGAAGCCGGCGCCGATCCGGCCCACGCCCTCTGCCAGCTTGTCGATGAAATACTGCCGCTTGTCATCCGGATAGGCCGTGGTCCTGGCCTCGATCTGCTCGACGATGGCGGCGATCTCGCTGTCTCCGGCAGCCTTTTCCTTGAGCTCCTCGAAGTTGTACAGGGCCAGGGGATGAATACCGATGTGAGAGTTGATGATGAACTCTTCCCGGGCCAGGCCGACGCCCTCGTTGGGGATCTGGCACTCGGTGAAGGCCTTTTCGGGAATTCCGACATTCATCATGATCTTGGTACGGGTCTGAGGGATATTGTCCAGGTCGAGTTTCTCCACCTCGAACTTGAGCAATCCCTCGTAGATGTTGCCGTCCTCGCCCTCGGCACAGGAAACCGTCACCTCCTGGCCGGTCTTGAGGACCTTGGAGCCGTCCTCCGTACCGATGACGCAGGGAATGCCCAGCTCGCGGGAGATGATAGCCGCATGGCAGGTCCGTCCGCCCCGGTTGGTGACGATGGCGCTGGCGATCTTCATGATGGGCTCCCAGTCGGGATCGGTCATGTCGGTCACCAGGACCTCGCCGGCCTTGAAATCGTGGATCTGGCTCACGTCCTCCAGGACCCTGGCCGTTCCCTGGCCGATCTTGGCGCCCACAGCCTGGCCGGTCACCAGGACCTTGCCGGTCTCCTTGAGGACATAGGTCTCCATGACGCTCTTGTTGACCTGGGAGTGAACGGTCTCCGGCCGCGCCTGGACGATGAACAGCTCGCCCGTGCCGACGTTGACCCCGTCGCCGTCCTTGGCCCACTCGATATCCATGGCCTTGCCGTAGTGCTCCTCGATGATGCAGGCCCAGCGGGCGAGCTGCAGGATCTCGTCATCGCTGATGACGTAGCGGCCCCGCTCTTCAGGCGTGGTCTCCACGTTCATTACCGGTTCCTCGGCATCGGGATCGGTGTTGTAGATCATCTTGATCTCCTTGGTGCCGACCCGCTTGCCCACAATGGGCCGCTTGCCTTCCTTGAGGGTCGGCTTGAACACATAGTACTCATCCGGGTTCACCGCACCCTGGACCACGTTCTCACCCAGGCCCCAGGCGCCGGTGATGAACACGGCATCCTCGAAACCGGATTCCGTATCGATGGAGAACATGACGCCGGAGGAGGCTGAATCGGAACGGGCCATCTTCTGGACCACGATGGAGAGATAGACGTCGAACTGGCCAAACCCCTTGTCATGACGGTAGGAAATGGCCCGGTTGGTGAACAGGGAGGCAAAACACCGTTTACAGGCATCGATCAGGGCCTCGGGCCCCCGGATATTGAGATAGGTCTCCTGCTGGCCGGCAAAAGAGGCGTCCGGCAGGTCTTCGGCCGTGGCCGAGGAGCGGACCGCCACATCGACACCCTCGCCATACTCCTCCTCCATCTTGCGGTAGGCATCGACAATGGCCTGGTGGAGATCTTCGGGAAACTCGGCATTCCGGATGATATCCCGGACCTTGGCGCCCCGCTCCTGCAGGTTGTGCAGGTCGTGGGTGTCAAGATCTTTCAGGGCATCCTTGATGGCGTCCTCGATGCCGGCCGCTTTCAGCAGATACTGGTAGGCATAGGCCGTGATGGCGTAGCCATTGGGCACAGCGACCCCCTTGGAGGTCAGTTTCTGATGCATTTCACCGAGAGAGGCGTTCTTGCCGCCAACCAACGGCACATCCTCGATGCCGATCTCGTCAAACCAGAGAATCAGTGCCTTTTCGTGCGTGTTTCCCATCTTTATCTCCCGCTCAGGTTGAAAATGAAAAAAAGAAGAAAGGCAGCCGACGCTGCCCTGCCAGTTACTTACATCTTTCTATAAATAAGAAATTTTTCCCGTTCGGTCAACACAAAGATACCGGGTACATTTCCCTGTATCCCGCTGCATGGACAGACCCCGGAGCGCCTGTCCTGGAAGCGATCCGGGACAGACCCGGTGCCGGTGGGCGGCCGATGTATTCCGATTGCCATCCTGCCGGCAAACGGATATAGTGGATTGTAATCCCATCTGATTTATTTTCAAATTTTTTTTGTCCAGGAAAACAGACCATGACCATCGAGGAACAAGCCCGTCAAATCTACGCCCGGTATATCATTGGATCAGATCACAAGAAAAACAATTACTTCCAGGCAATTTCAGAGCTGGTGAGCCTCCGCCGCAGGGCGAACGATCCGGCCATTGTCCAGGAACGGATCGATGCGGTCTACGACCTGCTCCGCGACGAGATCCTCACCAACACTGACCCGCCGCTCAGTCCCGTCAAATTCGGCACTTCCGGCTGGCGTGGCCTGCTGGGGAAGGACCTGAACATCCTTTCCGTGGCCCGGGTCACGGCAGCGATCATCGGTCTGTACCGGGAAGCAGAAGAGGATGCCGAAATGCGGCAGGCCCTGGGAGTTCATGATTTCGCAGAGATGCGGCAGCGGGGCTGCGTGATCGGGTTCGACAACCGGTTCGGCGGTGAACTGCTTGCCTTGGCAGCGGCCAATGTCCTGGCAGCCAACGGAATCCGGATCCTCTATGCCGGCGAGGCGACCACAGGTATCCTCTCGGCGTCGGTTCTGGTCAGAAAGGCGGCCTTTTCCATCAATCTGACGCCGAGCCACAACCCGCTCGAGTACGGCGGTTACAAGTTCAATGCCGCCGACGCCGGTCCGGCGGCCCCGATCCTCACGAACCAGATAACCATGCAGGCCCGGCGAATCATCGAGCAAGGCGGCAGCAGATACCTTCCCGAGGATATCGACCTGCAACGGCCCCTGTCTGAACTGGCAGGGGTGGAGCAGGAGGACGCCCTGGCGAGCTGGCAGCAACTCATCCGGAGTAACCGGGAACTGCACGGCCTGGACTACGACCGGCTGCTGGCCGACCTGCGAACCGCAACAGACGTGGTGGTGGGCGTGGATGCCGTCCATGGGGCCTCCAGGGACTACATCAGGCCCCTGCTGGCCGATCCGCCGCCGGAACGTCTCTTTGTCCTCCGCGACAACCCGGACGTGACCTTTGGCGGCATCGGACCCGAACCGTCATCGGCCAACATGCAGCCGGTGATGGCCGCCCTGCGCGACCGCGCCGAGCCGCTGAAGATCGGGGCGATCATCGACCCGGATGGTGACCGGATCCGGTTCACCGACGGCACCACCGAGATCTCCATGAACCAGTTCGGCGCCATGGCCTATCATTTTCTCCACGAGCACCTGGGCAGAAAAGGCATGGTGGCCAAGACGGTGGCCTCCAGCAACCTGGCCAATGCTCTGGCAAAGGCCCTGGGCGAAGAGGTCTTCGAGCCGCGGGTGGGATTCAAGGAATTCAAACCGGTGATCGGCAAGGCCCTGGTCTATTTCGAGGAATCCGATGGGATCTCCATCATCGGCCATACCCCGGAAAAGGACGCCTTCATCGGTCTTGTCCTGGCCCTGGCCATGGTCATGACCCTGAAGAAAAACCTCGGCGACTACCTGGCGGAGATCGAGGCGACCTATGGCGCCTACTATCCAGACAGGGACGGGGTCGTTGTCTCGCAACAGGGCGAGGAACTGAAGAGCACCCTGGCCCGCCTGGAAAAATATGCTGCCGGCGCCACCGTCAAGGTGGGCGGCAGGGAAAAGACCATTGCCGAGGTGATCGCCATCGACGGCCGGAAGATGCTCTTTGAAGACGGCTCCTGGCTGATGATCCGGCCGTCGGGAACAGAACCCAAGGTGCGGTTCTACGTGGAGGCCAGATCCAGGGAGGAAACCGCCCTTCTGGTGGAAACCGCAAAATCCATGCTTGCCGAAATCGGTTTACTGTCATAATGTTTCTCTCCAGTCCATCAACGGATGTCCCGGAACAGCCGGTGACGTATCCACCGCTCCGTGGCCGTCCGGACCGGAAACAGGGGACAGCCACCTGAACACTGAAGGGAAAGACCATGTGGGAATATACGGACAAAGTACAGGATCACTTCATGAACCCCCGCAACGTCGGGGAGATAGAAAATCCCAGCGGCGTAGGCGACGTGGGTTCCCTGGCCTGCGGCGATGCCCTGAAACTGACCATCAAGGTGGATGAAAACGGCATCATCACGGACGCCAAGTTCAAGACCTTTGGCTGCGCCTCGGCCATCGCCTCCTCGTCCGCCCTCACCGAGATGATCAAGGGTATGCCGGTGACCGAGGCGGAAAAGATCACCAACGAGGACATCGCCGAGGCCCTGGGCGGTCTGCCCAAGGAAAAGATGCACTGCTCGGTCATGGGTCGGGAGGCCCTGGAGGCTGCCATTGCCGATTATCGGGGGGTCATCCTTCCCATGGCAGAGGGCGAGGTGGTCTGCGAGTGTTTCGGGGTCACGGACCTGGAAATCATCCGGGCCATCCGGGAGTCGGAGCTGCGCTCCGTGGAAGAGATCACCAACTTCACCAAGGCTGGCGGCGGCTGCGGCAAGTGCGAGGACAGGCTGCGGGAGATCCTCCAGCAGACCGTGGAAGGGATAGCCGCTGAACCCAGAAAACAGCAGAAGCCGCGGCGCATGACCACCCTGCAGAAGATCAAGAAGATCGAGGAGGTCCTGGAGCGGGAGATCAAGCCCACCCTGAAAAAGGACGGAGGCGACATCGAGCTGGTGGACGTGGATGGTGATTTTGTCACCGTTTCCCTGCGGGGTTCCTGTTCAAGCTGCCACAAGTCCCAGACCACTCTCAAGGAATACGTGGAAAAGAAACTGCGCGAACAGGTGATCGACACCCTGATCGTCGAGGAGGAAAGATGATGGACTGCGGCAGCGACAATGTGATCTACATGGACAACAACGCCACCACCCGGATCGCTCCCGAGGTGCTGGACGCCATGATGCCCTTCCTGACCGACTGTTACGGCAACCCGTCTTCCATGCACACCTTTGGCGGCCAGGTGGGCCGGGCCCTGCAGGAGGCGCGGGAACAGATCGCCGAACTCATCGGCGCGGACCCGGAAGAGATCATCTTCACCAGCTGTGGCACGGAGAGCGACTCCACGGCCATCCTTTCCGCACTCCAGACCCTGCCGGAAAACCGGCACGTGGTGACCACCCGGGTGGAACATCCGGCCGTGAAAAACCTCTGCGAAAACCTGACCACCCTCACCGGCCACAAGCACCGCCTCACCAGGTTGCGGGTGGAAGCGGACGGCACCCTGGACATGCAGCAGTACCGGGACAGCCTGAGCGAGGACACGGCCATCGTCAGCGTCATGTGGGCCAACAACGAGACCGGGGTTATCTTCCCGGTGGAGGAGATGGCCGCCCTGGCCAGGGAGCGGAACATCCTCTTTCACACCGATGCGGTCCAGGCCGTGGGCAAGATTCCCATCAACATGCGGGAAAACGAGATCAACTTTCTCTCTATTTCCGGCCACAAGCTGCACGCGCCAAAGGGGGTCGGGGTCCTCTACATCCGCAAGGGAACCCCCTTTGTTCCCTTCCTCAACGGCGGGCACCAGGAGCACGGCCGCCGGGGCGGCACGGAAAACGTCGCCTCCATCGTCGGCCTGGGACGGGCCTGCCAGCTGGCCGGAGAAAAACTTGAAGAGGAAAACACCCGGGTCAGGAAAATGCGCGACAGGCTGGAACAGGGCCTGCTCAGCACGATTCCCAAGTCCATGCTCAACGGTCACCCGGAAAAACGGCTGCCCAACACCACCAATATCAGTTTTGAATACGTGGAGGGCGAGGCCATCCTCCTCCACATGAACCAGTACAACATCTGCGCCTCGTCCGGCTCGGCCTGCACCTCGGGTTCCCTGGAGCCTTCCCATGTCCTGCGGGCCATGGGTGTTCCCTTCACTGCGGCCCACGGTTCGATCCGGTTCAGTCTCTCCATCTACAACACCGAGGAAGAGGTGGATTTCGTCCTGGAGAAAATGCCCGCCATCATCGCCAAGCTGCGGGCCATGTCGCCGTTCTGGAAGGAGTAGGCAATCATGTCCACTTGGTATGTCGCCGTCAACGGCAAGTCGCAGGGGCCCTTTTCCGCCGCCCGTATCCGGGAAGGCATGGCCCGTAATGAATTTGGTGCCGATACCCTGGTCTGGCGGGACGGCTTTGCCGACTGGCAGCCCCTTGCCGCCGTGGAAGAGCTGGCCGCCGTCCCGGCCCGAACCGGGCCCATGCCTCCACCTCCGGCCAGGGAACGGCTGGCCCACGAGATCGACTACACCATCCACGGCCACGAGATGCAGTTTGTCGAGGTGGAACTCGATCCAGGGGAAAGCGCCGTGTCAGAGGCCGGGGCCATGATGTACATGTCCGACCAGGTGGTCATGCAGACCGTCTTTGGCGACGGGTCGGACGAATCCCAGAGCGGCGGCCTGTTCGACCGGATGCTGGGAGCCGGCAAGCGGCTGATCACCGGCGAAAGCCTGTTTATCACCGTGTTCACCTTCCAGGGCCAGGGCAAGGGAAAGGTCGCTTTTTCATCGCCCTATCCCGGCAAGATCATTCCCCTGGATCTGAAAAAATTCGACAACCGGATCGTCTGCCAAAAAGACGCGTTCCTCTGTGGCGCCAAGGGTGTCTCCATCGGGGTGGCGTTTCAGAAGAAGATCGGCACGGCCCTGTTCGGCGGCGAGGGCTTCATCATGCAGCAGCTCGACGGGGACGGCCTGGTCTTTCTCCATGCCGGCGGCACCATCGTGGAACGGGAACTGGCTGCCGGCGAAACGTTGCGGGTGGACACGGGCTGCCTGGTGGCGCTGACCAGGAACGTGCAGTATGACATCGAGTTCGTGGGAGATGTCAAGTCCGCCATCTTTGGCGGCGAAGGCTTCTTCTTCGCCATCCTGCGGGGACCGGGCCATGTCTGGCTCCAGTCTCTGCCCTTTTCCCGCCTGGCCGGCCGTATCTGGGAGGCGGCCCCGCAGACCGGCGGCCCAACCAAGGGGGAAGGTTCGGTGCTCGGCGGCATCGCCTCCATGTTCGAACGGTAATTCCAGGGACCATGGCTGCCACCCTCCATCTCGGATCGGCCACCATCTCCTGGCTCAACGGGGGCGACTTCGAGCTGGACGGTGGAACCATGTTCGGGCCAGTGCCCAGGATCCTGTGGAAGCGGTGCTTTCCTCCGGACGAAGAAAACTTCATCCGTCTGCCCAACTCGCCCCTTCTGATCCGTACTCCGGAGGCCAATGTCCTCGTCGACACCGGGCTTGGCGACAAACTGACCGAAAAGCAGAAATCCATCTACAGGGTGGTCCGGGAATGGTCCCTGGTGGAAGATCTGGCCGGTTGCGGACTGTCCAGGGAGGACATCGACCTGGTCATCCTCACCCATGGCGATTTCGACCATGCCGGCGGGATCGTCATGCGCACCGGGGAGGAGCGGGCCGAACTGACCTTTCCCAGGGCCCGCCACATCATCCAACGCCGGGAATGGGAGGACATCACCCGTCCCAACATTCGCTCGGCCCATGCGTACTGGCCGGAAAACTTCGCCGGCCTGGAACAGAGTGGCCGCCTCGAACTGGTGGACGGAGACTGTGAGGTCTCCCCCGGGATCCGGGTGGAGCTGACCGGCGGCCATACCCGTGGGCATCAACTGGTCCTGGTCACCGGAAGCAGGGGCAGGGTTGCCCACCTGGGCGATCTCTTTCCCACCCACTGCCATGCCAATCCCCTCTGGGTGATGGCCTACGACAACTTTCCCCTGGAGGTCATAGAACGCAAAAACACCCTGCTGCCCGCCTTTTGCAGACAGGGATATCGGTTCACCTTTTATCATGACCCGCACATGCAGGCCTGCACCCTGGACGACCGGGGCACCCCGGTGGCTGTCAGGATCTCTGCCACCACCTGAGCCCTCTTTTCGCTTGACATTGCCCAAATCATCCTATATAAGATTATAATTATCTTATATATCCTGTTTGTATCGATTGTGCCCGATTTACGAAATCCATTTATACTTACTTAATTTTTTACTCTTTTTCCTGAGGATAAGACGATGATTGCCTACTGGATCAACTCGGCCAGCCATGCCCAGCTCCAGGAACTGTGGTGGTTCCTCTGCTCTGTTGTCGGCTCTCTGTTTCTCTTTCTCACCTTTGTCCAGGGTGGGCAGACGCTCCTCTGGCAGGTTGCCCGGACCGAGGACGAGAAATCCCTGATCATCAACTCCCTGGGACGGAAGTGGGAGCTCACCTTCACTACGCTGGTCCTCTTTGGCGGCGCCCTGTTTGCAGCGTTTCCGAAATTCTATGCAACGTCATTCGGCGGCGCCTACTGGGTCTGGATCCTGATCCTGTTTTCCTTCATCGTCCAGGCGGTCAGTTACGAGTACCGGAAGAAACCGAGCAACCTCCTCGGCGCCAGGGTCTACGAGGGGTTCCTCTTCTTCAACGGCGCCGTGGGCATCCTGTTGATCGGTGCTGCCGTGGGTACCTTTTTCACCGGCTCCAACTTTGTCCTCAGCGACTACAACCTGGTCACCTGGAAGAGTTCGCTGCGCGGCCTGGAGGCTGCCTTCTCCCTGTTCAACCTGTCCGTGGGATTCTTCCTGGTCTTCAACGCCCGGGCCCTGGGCGCCATGTACCTGGTCAACAACATCGATTTCACCGGGGTGGAGGAACTAGAGGAACGCCTCCGGCAGGCGGCCCTGAACAACTTCAAGCTCAGCCTGCCCTTCCTTGGCTGGTTTCTCATCCAGATCCTGCCCATGGACGGCTTTGCCGTCAGCGAGAACGGCGAGGTGTTCCGGATGACCTGGAAATACCTGCTCAACCTGGTGGAGGTCCCTGCCCTGGCCGTGGCCCTGACCGTGGGGCTGATCCTGGTGGTGACCGGCGTATTCCTCACGGCCAGGACGGGCGCAAAATGCGGGATCTGGTCATCCGGGCTGGGGACCGTGCTCCTGGGCCTGACAATCTTCGGCATGGCCGGATTCAACAATACGGCCTTCTACCCTTCAAAGGTTGATCTGCAATCCAGCCTGACCATCCACAATGCCTCGTCCAGCCTCTATACGCTACAGGTCATGACCTGGGTTGCCCTGTTCATCCCTGTCGTTCTGGCCTATGTGGCCTATGTGTGGTGGAGCATGGATCGGGGAAAGATGACCCTGGCCGAGGTGCAGGGCCAGAAGCCTGCCGAGCTGTACTAGGGGGCCGGTCCGGCAGGGCCGAGCCACTGCAAAGATGTCACTGCCGGGGCTGGCGGCAATTGCCGCCAGCCCCGTTTTTTTTTGGGTTCTACTTTTTGAAACCGAGGATGAAGGCGGCCAGGGCCTCCTGTTCTTCGGCCTTGAGCCTGGCGAGCTTGCGCCGCCTCGGTTTCATGGTCTTGGCCCGGGCCGGCTCCACGATCGGCTCTGATTTCCCCTGAAAATAGCGCACCAGATTATCCGGTGTCTTGTAGGCCGCTGCAATGGTCTGCAACGCTGGGCCGGTTTTCTTGACCTTGGGATCGTGACACTTGGTGCACTTCATCTTGGCGAACAGGGCTGAACCATCGGAGCCGGAACCGGCTCCGGCGATGATGGGAACCAGCAGCACCAGGGCCAGGCCGGCTATCAGGAACGTTTTTCTTGCATCTGTCATGCTCTTGTCCTCCACTGGTGAATCTATCCGGATATTTTTCCATGCAATATCCCTGCAAGTGGAATATATTTCTACTCTGTGTACAATCCGGAAAAAATCAACCTGTTTAACCATCCAGCCACAGGATGGCGAAACAGACAGATCATGTTTCCGGGCACCGGCAGCAGGAAGGCACCGGCCAGCCCGGTTGTGGTGAAGAGGTCGTCAGTACGGATGCCCACCATCTTGTTCATCAACCAGGGACCGCCCGACAAACCTGCCATTGCCGCTGCCTGTGTCACAGCGGCCGCCGGCGGCAAGATCCAGGCCGAGACCGCTGCCCTGATCCAGAAACCAGGCGACGACTATGTCCCCGAGCTTCTGAAAAAACACGGGCTTGAATGGCCGAAAATCATTCATCCGGCCGACTGTATCAGCCCCTTCAAGTACGACCTGATCATCGGCTTCTGTGACCGCCGGACCAGCCGCTATCCGGCCATCCCCGGCAATCCGGTGCTCATCCACTGGAACATCGAAGACCCGCCCCAGCTCTCCCATGATCTGCAAAGTGACCAGGTATCCTGGGAACGGATCCTGCAAAGAATCCGCCACCTGGTCGACGATCTCCTGAACCAGGGATACCTGGACGCCCTGGTGCAGACGAGGAAGAACAGCGAACTGATCCTGGACAACCTCAGCGAGGGGATCATCGCCCATGACCTGAACCGCCAGTTCTTCTTTTTCAACCGGGCAGCAGAGGAGATCACCGGCCTCTCGCGGGAGATGGTCCTGGGACGGGACTGCCATGCCATCTTCCCGGAAAAGTTCTGTGCCAGCCACTGCCACTTCTGTGACGGAATGAGCATTCCCCTCTTTCCGACCGCTCCCTATCCCCTGAAGGTGCTGACCAAGGACGGGGAGAAGAAACTGGTGGAGATGTTCGTCGTTCCCCTGCGGGACGGCAACAACGTGCCCATCGGCGTGGTCGCCTCCATGCGGGACATCACCCGGGAGCACGAGCTGGCCCAGCGGCTGGGAGAAATCGAGCAGTTTGCCGGTATCATCGGCCGGGCTGCCAGCATGCAGGCCGTCTTTCAGACCATCCGGGAGGTTGCGGAAAGCAATGTGCCGGTGATCATCCAAGGAGAATCCGGCACCGGCAAGGAACTGGTAGCCTCTGCGATCCACAACGAGAGCCCCCGCCGGGAACGCCGTTTTGTAACCATCAACTGCGGCGCCCTGCCGGACACCCTCCTGGAAAGTGAGCTGTTCGGCCATGTCCAGGGCGCCTTCACCGGTGCCATCCGCAACAAGAAAGGTCGTTTCGAGCTGGCAGACGGCGGCACCCTCTTTCTTGACGAGATAGGCGATATCTCGCCGGCCATGCAGGTCAAGCTGCTGCGGGTTCTCCAGGACGGAACCTTCCAGAAGCTTGGCAGCGAATCAACCACCAGGGTGGATGTCCGTATCATCGCCGCCACCCACAAGGACCTGAAGGAAGAGATCAGGGCGGGACGGTTCAGGGAGGATCTGTACTACCGGCTCTGCGTGGTACCCATCACCCTGCCCCCACTGAAAGAGCGACTGGGAGATATCCCATTGCTTGCACGTCATTTTCTCCGCATGGGAGCTGCGGAGGAAAAACGGAAGGAACCGGTTCTTTCCCAGGAGACCCTGAACCTGTTCATGGAATACGACTGGCCGGGAAACGTCCGCGAACTGCAGAACATGATCCGCTACCTGCTGGTCAAGTGTCCCCACGACAAGATCGAACCGCACCACCTGCCACCCGATTTCCTTAAACGGCAGATCTCTTCCCTGCGGGTCATCTCACCCAGGAAACGACGGGGAAAACTCGAACCAGAGGCCGTGCGGAAGGCGCTGCAGGCCAGCAATGGCAACAAGGCCAAGGCAGCCCGGCTGCTGGGAGTAGGGCGGGCCACCCTGTATCGTTTCCTTGCCAGCCAGCAGGCGCAGAACAACTGACCTGACGCCAACTGTCTCACCTGTCTCAGTTAGCCCCTCCCTGTCTCACAACAACCTACCGAGACAACCTGTAAAGAAACGAAAAAGATTCCTACCCAGAAAATAACGGACTGGACGGCAATAACCGGGCCGGGCCGTTATCGCGCAGGCCGGCCCTGTCCCTACTGTCTCACAAAAGTTCTTCCTGAGACATTCGGACGACGAACAGGGCGCGCCACCACCCGGCAAGAACTGATAGAATTATACAGAATATCAAAATGTTACGACAATCATCACTCGCGCTATTTTCCGGGAATAAATCTTGCATGATCCATAGACGTGGAACGGCAAGATATAAAAATAGCGCTCAAGGTCAAGGAGTTGAGCCAAGAACTCATTGACCTGGCGATCATCGGTCAGGAGTGCGCCCAGGATAACGACAGCCTGCTTTTTTATGGCCTGGTACAGGACTGCGCCTACAAGATCCGACAGGCTGTGGAACGTGAACAGGCGCGCACCCGTCTTGCCTGCTAATTGAAGTATAGGGGAAAGCAAATCCCTTGTTCAAGAAAAATTTGCACAGTTTGATGTTCTGCCGGGTTCGGCACAAGGTCCCATCCTCGACCAGAGCAGTAGCATGGCCGATGGGGTGTCCGGTCCGGCAAATGGGGAAACGGTGTGGAGCCAGAACCACACCACAGACTAGCGTTCCGGAAGGTTACAGGTAACACCAGCCGGAAAAAGGAGGGAAGTGTATGGCTACACAGGACTTGAATTATGATGTGGCAAAAGGCTTTGCCTTTTCCGCACTGCTCTGGGGCACGGTAACGGTGCTGCTGGGAATACTCATTGCCAGCCAGCTCGTCTATCCGAACCTGAACTTCGCCCCCTTTCTGACCTTTGGCAGGCTCAGGCCGCTGCATATCAATGCCGGCGCCATCGGTTTCGGGATCGGAGCCATTTTCGGGTTATTCTACTACATCACCCAACGTCTTACCGGACAGGATATTCTCTTTCCGAAACTGGCAAAGGCCCATCTCTGGCTGTTCAACGTGGCCGTGGTCCTGGCTGCGGTCAGCCTGCTGATCGGCATGAATACCACCAAGGAGTATGCCGAGCTGGAGTGGCCCCTGGACGTGGTCGTGGTCATCCTCTGGGTCATGTTCGCCATCAATATCCTGGGGATGATCTTCAAACGCAAACAGATGCACCTCTATGTCTCGCTCTGGTACATCATTGCCACGATCATCGCGGTCGCGGTCCTCTACATCATCAACAACCTGGCCATTCCGGTGAGCTGGAATAAATCCTACTCCATCTTTGCCGGGGTCAACGATGCCAACGTGGAATGGTGGTATGGCCATAACGCGGTGGGTTTCATCTTCACCACCCCGATTCTGGCCATGTTCTATTATTTCTTTCCCAAGTCGGCCAACCTGCCCATCTACAGCCACAGGCTGTCCATCGTGGCCTTCTGGAGCCTGATCTTCGCCTACCTGTGGACCGGGGCCCACCACCTGATCTACACCCCGGTACCCGACTGGATCCAGACGGTGGCCATGGCCTTCACCATCTTCCTGATCGCTCCCTCCTGGGGCTCCGTGGTCAACGGCTACTACACCATGGGCGGGAACTGGGACCGGATGCGCAGCAACTACCTGATCAAGTTTTTCATCCTGGGCATCACCTTCTACGGTCTCCAGACCATCCAGGGTCCCACCCAGGGATTGCGGACCATATCCGCCCTGGTTCATTACACCGACTGGGTACCCGGCCATGTGCACATGGGAACCATGGGCTGGGTCACCATGACCATCTGCGCTTCCATCTATTATATGCTGCCTCAGATCTACAAGACCGAGATCTACAGCGTCAAGCTGGCCAACCTGCACTTCTGGCTGGTTCTCATCGGCCAGCTCATGTACTCGGTGACCATGTGGATCACCGGTATCCAGCAGGGTGCCATGTGGCGGGCCACGGATCAGGACGGCTCCCTGACCTACACCTTCATTGAAACGAATCTGGCCAATGTGCCCTTCTGGCAGCTGAGGATCATTGCAGGGATCATCTTCCTGTGTGGTTTCCTGGTCTTTGTCTACAACGTAATCATGACCGCCCAAAAAGGTCGGCGTCTGGCACAGGAGGTTGCGTAAGATGAATATATACAAAAAACCGATTCTCTTTACTCTTCTGGCGACGGTGACCATCCTGTCCGGTTCCATCGCCATGATGATCTATCCCATGTTCCTTGAGTCCACGCAGCCGCACAACAAGCTGCAGCAGCCCTATACCCCCATCGAGCTGGCGGGACGGGATGTCTACCAGGCCGAGGGGTGCAACAACTGTCACACCCAGACTGTCCGGCCCCTCAAGGCCGAGGTGGCCCGTTACGGCCCCTATTCCAAGGCCTGGGAATTCGAGTATGACCGGCCGTTTCTCTGGGGATCCAAGAGGACCGGCCCGGACCTGGCCCGGGTGGGTGGCAAGTATTCGGACAAGTGGCACTACAAACACATGTCCAACCCGGCCAAGCTGAAGGCGGGTTCCAACATGCCCAAGTATGACTTCCTGGCCGACATCGAGCTCAAGCCGGCCCAGATCGAACACAGGATGAAGGTTCTCGGCTTTCCCTACACCAAGGAGCAGATCGAGGAGCTGGAAGGCATGACCCAGATGGATGCCATTGTCGCCTACCTGCAGAAGCTCGGCACCGCCGTTCCCAGGCCGCCCAGGCCCAAAATGGTCAAGGAGGGTGACGTGAACACTCTGGCCAACGATCCCAAGGCCATTGCCCAGGGCAAAAAGATCTTCGAGCTCAACTGCACAGGCTGTCACGGTATCGACCTGAAGGGTGACGTGGGCGCTGACCTGACCGACGTCATCTGGCTCGGTTCCACAGAAGATTTCGAAGACTGGGAAATCTTCGAGGTCATCGCCGATGGAACCTACAAGGGCCTGAAACGTCGGGCCGAGGGTGGCATGCCTCCCTTTGGCGACTTCATGGGCAAGTACAAGATCTGGTCGCTTATTGCCTATATCCGCTCTATGGAGGCTCAGGAGTAGCGACCCCGCAACCGTATGCGATCAAAAGGGCTCTGCGAGGAGGGGGAATCTCCCCTTCTCCGGGCCTGTACAGTTATCATGAGGAGTGACAAAATGGCTGAAATGGAAAATGTGCAGATTGAATACGATATACACGAGGACAGCGATGGCATCGGCGAGGGGCGTTCCAGTATTCCCAAGGGCTGGAAATGGTACGTGTACGCCACCATTGCCTGGATGATCTATTACGTCTACATGTACACCCCCATGTTTTCCGGCTGGACGCAGAGCGCCGGTCTGGACAAGTAACCGTCGACCAGCAACGGTAATCCATTGTGAAGATCCGTACCTACAGAAGGATAGTGGAGTGGACGATCGTGCTGCTCTACTTCCTTCTGCCTTTTCTCAAGATCGGCGGCCAGAGCGCCCTCCGTTTCGACGTGGCGACGCTGCGCCTCCATTTTTTCGGCACCACCCTGTGGATGCAGGAGTTCTTCTTCGTTCTCCTGGCCACGGTATTCCTGGTTGCCCTGTTTCTCTTTCTGACCCTGGTCTTCGGCCGTGTCTGGTGTGGCTGGTTCTGCCCCCAGACTGTGGCCTGTGACCTGACCGGCTTCATGGACCGGGGCAGAAAGAAGCCGACAGCGGTCAGGACCGGAGGCAACTACCTCCTTCTTGCCCTGCTCAGCCTGCTGTTCGGTTTTATCACCATCTGTTACTTTATCTCTCCCTACGAGGCCATTCCCAGGGCGCTGCAGTGGCAGCTCGGACCGGTGCCCTCCATAGCCACCCTGGTTTTGGCCGTGATCACATTTCTGAATTTTGCCTTTCTCCGCCGAACCTTTTGTGCCACGATCTGCCCCTATGCCAAGATCCAGAGCGTCCTGACCGACGACCGTTCCCTGATCATCCAAATGGACCCGCAGCGGAAGGATGAATGCATCGACTGCACGATGTGCGTCCGCTCCTGTCCCACCGGTGTGGATATCCGGACCGGCATGCAGGTGAGCTGCATCATGTGCGCCGAGTGCATCGATGCCTGCAACCAGGTCATGGGCAGAAAGAACAAGAAAGGACTGATCGTCTACAGTTTCGGCAAGAAAGGAATATCAGGGCTCGGAGCGCTGTTCAGGCCGGCTGCCATCATCGTGGTGCTGGCCTGTCTGTTTTCCTTCGGGGCCCTGGTATACAAGACACAGAACAGGACATCGTTCGACTTCAACATCCTGCCGCATCCCATGGAGGCCCGCATCACCAAGGAAGGCGATGTGCTCAATGCCTATATCCTGTCCATCAAGAACCGGCGGGACAGCGAACTGATCCTGGAGTGTACCGTCAAATCCGACGGTACGGTTCAGTTCAGTCACAATATCACCGATGCCCTGCACCTGGAGGCTGGAACAGTGGATAAATTTCCCCTGTTCATCCGTTCCCGGGGCAAACCGGACAGGGACATGCAGATCACCATCCAGTTGACCGACAGGGACGATCCCCTGCAGACAACAGCAAAAAAGGTCTATTTTAACCTGCCATAGATATGAAAAAATTACTTTTTCTCATTTACGGCTCCTTTCTCTGCTTCATATTCTGGTATGGATTTGTCGCCTCCAAGACCTTTGACGGGGCTGTCAGCCATTCCTTTGAAAAGGGAATGGACTATCCCAGAAAGGTTGCCAGACTCAAGGAGTTGGGATGGCAATTCAAAGGAATGCCCCGCTGGGTCCCCAGGGGCAGCGAGGTGGAGGTAGGACTCGAGATCACCGGCCCTGGAGGTAAACCCGTAACCGGGGCCTCGGTCTCCCTGGACATCTCCCGTCCAGCCAGTGCAGAGGCCATCGAGACCGGCAGGGTGGAGGAGACCCGTCCGGGACACTATGTCTCGTCGGTCGTCTTCCCCGGGCATGGTCTCTGGCTGGTCACTGCCACCATCGTATCCCATGATGACGAGTTTACTTACGAATATAAAATCTATGCCGACGACAAGGGACAGACAAATGGAACATGACAATGGAAGGCGAACCTTCTGCAAACTCGGTCTGGCCGGCATCGGAACTGTCTTTGGGCTGAGCGCCCTGGGTGGTGGGGCCGTCTTTCTGGGCTCACCGGCCCTGACCAACAGGACCGAAGGACAGTGGATCGAGGTGGGCAGCAAGGACGACTTTTCGGAAGACACCTTCAGCCAGGTAATTCTAGAATTCTCAATCCAGGACGGCTGGGCCTACAGCGAAACCAGGATGCTTGCCTATGTCCGCCGCAAGGGGGATGAACTGATCGCCCTGTCCGCAGTCTGCACGCACCTGGGATGTAATGTCCGCTTCGAGGAAGACCGGGGCGAATTCGTCTGTCCCTGTCATGCCGGAGTCTATGACATGGAAGGGAAGAATATCGCCGGACCGCCCCCGGCGCCCCTGTCCAGGCTGCCGGTCAAAGTGGAGGACGATGTCGTCTTTGTATTCAACAAGCAGGAGGAGGAAGAACATCATGGCTAAAAAGCGCAGAGGGCTCATCGGAGCGCTGGACCGGCGCTTTCATTTCATGGATTACGTGGAAAAAGAGGTTTTCGACCACCCGGTACCGCCGCGGCTCAACTTCATGTACTGCTTTGGCGGCATCACCTTTTTCCTCTTCTGCCTCCTGGTCATCACCGGGATTCTCATGGCGGCCTACTATGTACCCAGCACGGAAGCTGCCTATGCCACGGTGGAATACCTGCAGTTCGAGGTGACAGGCGGTTCACTCATCCGCGGCATTCACCACTGGTCCGCCAACCTGATGATCCTGTTTATCTTTCTCCACATGATCCGTATCGTCATCACCGGATCCTATAAAAATCCCATGGAGTTTCACTGGGTGAGCGGCGTCTTCCTCTTCCTGCTGACACTCGGGTTCGGCTTTACCGGTTATCTCCTGCCGTGGAACATGCGGGCCTACTGGGCCTCGAAGGTCGGCATAGGCATGGCATCCACCATACCCACCATCGGCGACTTCATAGCCAACGTGGTCAGGGGAGGGGAACCACTGGGCGCATTGACACTGAGCCGTTTTTTTGCCACCCATGTCATCTACCTGCCAATACTGACCATGTTCTTTCTGGGTGTTCACTTCTGGATGATTCGCAGGACCGGCGTTGCCGAGCCACTGTAAAGGAGACAATCATGGCGGAAAAACAACAATCTCAGGAAACATTCTTCCCCACCTTTCTGTTCAAGGAAATGGTGGTGGCGCTCATCTTGTTCATCATCGTCATCGGCCTTGCCTGGTTTTTTCCGGCCGAGATGGGTGACCCGGCCGATCCTTCGGACTCGTCCTTTGTGCCGAAACCGGAATGGTACTTTCTGTCCATGTACCAGTTTCTCAAGCTGTTTCCGGGGAAACTCGAGGTCTGGGGCTTGCTTCTCCAGCCGGTGATCCTGCTGTTCATCTTCTTCCTGCCGTTCATCGACAGGACCAAGGAACGGCACCCGAAAAAGCGAAAATTCGCCATGACCATTCTGGCGGTGAGCGTAGCAGCAACAATTATTCTAGGAATTATCGGCTACTTCAGTTGAGCCATTGACAAAGGAGGGTAACTCTCGACCGCATAGCGCAGTACATAGAGTCGGCTGCATTCCCCACAGGAAAAAGGAGAGAAGAGATTTTCCTGGGTACCGGGGGATGTCAACGGGCGGCAGAAAAACCAGGACTGTCGCTCCATATTCATCTCAGACAGAAGGAGGTCTATCATGAAACCTGGTATTCTCATCTCAAGCGTTATCACGGGATGCATCATTCTCTTTGGCAGCCAGCTGACCTGGGCTCATCAGGCCGGAGACATCCTCCTTCGCGTTGGTGCGGTCACAGTTTCGCCCAATGACGACAGTGGAGCCGTCTCGAACCTACCGGACGGGGTAAACAATGCCCAGGTCGAGGTTGACTCGAATACCCAGCTTGGACTCACCGGCGCCTACATGCTCACCGACCACATCGGCATCGAGCTGTTGGCGGCCACGCCGTTTTCCCACGAGGCCACCGGAGCCGGGGATATCGCCGGGGTCAAGGTCGGCAAGACCAAGGATCTGCCGCCCACCCTTTCCGTCCAGTACTACTTTGGTGGCAAGGACTGGCGGGTCAATCCCTATGTCGGTGTGGGGGTCAATGCCACTATCTTTTTCGACGAAGAGACCGACCAGGAGCTGATCAATGTGCTCAACACCCTGCCGACCATCGCCGCCCTGGGTGGCATCAATTCAGTGGACATGGATCTAGACATGTCCTGGGGGCTGGCTGGACAGGTCGGGCTGGATATCGCGATCACTGACAACTGGCTGCTCAATGCGGCCCTCTGGTACATCGACATCGACACCACCGCGACCCTGAAGACTGATCTGGGCACGGAACACGAGGTCGATGTGGACATCGACCCGTGGGTTTTCTTCGTGGCGGTGGCCTACCGTTTCTAGGGTTGCACCTGGCAGAAGGGCATGGATGATGCCGTGAGCCGGATTACCGCGTGCCACCGGCCCAGCCGGCTGGTGGCACGCCCGCCTGGAAAGAGGTTGCCGTTTGCCTGATTGGACCTGTATGTCCGACTGAACGGCCAACCGGCGGATCGACCAGTTGCAGAGATGTTACACCTGAACCATACACAACTATAAACAGAGGAGGAACAGACAATGTTACCACGAAAAACGCTTCTCATATCCTGCACAACGCTGGTGGCCTGCCTCTACATGACAGCCTCGGCCCTGGGTGGCGGCAGTGGCCAGATCGTTGCGGCAAAGGTCAAGAAGGATCCTGCCGGGCTCGACGCTCCGGAATGGTCCAAAGCCAAGCCCATGACCGTGAGTATGGATGGGGTGGGCAGTTTTGAAGGCAAGAAGAAGGACCTGACCGTGAAGGCCGTCTATACCAAGAAAGGCAAGATTTCTGTTTTGCTGAGCTGGGATGATCCCACAAAATCCATGGATGCCCAGGCCTGGGTCAAGGAAGGGGATAAGTGGGTGCAGAAAAAGGGCAACATGGACCGCGTTGCCCTGAACTTCGAGGTCCGGCGGATCAAGAAGTTTGCCAACAAGGGGTGCGCCGTCCTCTGTCACAGCGATGCCAAGGATCCCAAGGAGTGGAAGTATCATACAGAAAAGGCCCCTCAGTTCGGTGATCTGTGGGTCTGGGAATCCTATCGGACCGATCCCCTGGGATATGCCGGCGACTACTACGTGGACGACGACTCCCGCAAGGCTGACAAGGGCACCGGCAAGGCGAAGATGAACATCAACAAGTTCAGAAACGGTCCGGTCTACATGCAGGATCCGGCGAAGAAGCCGTCCATGCCTGGCTTCCTTCTGGACACCGAGAAAGTCAAGATCGGCGATGCAGACATCAAGGAGACGCCGGCCTGGATGCTGACAAAATTCTCCGGTGATTTTGCCGATATCAAGGCAGTAGCGAAACATGACGGCAAGAAATGGACCGTCATGCTGCAGCGGAAGCTGAAGACCGGCAGCGACACGGATGTCGAGTTCAAGACCAAGAAAAAGTACAGCCTGGGCATCGCCGTATTTGACAACTCAGGCATGTACAACAAGTTTACCTCTCCTCCATTGAAGCTCAGCTTCAAATAACCTTCTTTTTCACACCCTTTGTCCCTGGTGCCCGGCGACCGCGCAGACGGTTTGCCGGGCCCTTTTTTTTCAGCCAACTCCCCGTGATGCTCACGACATCCAATACCATGTTCAATCAACAGGTTCATTGCCAAGCACACACGGGATGTTCTCGACGCGGCAACCAACCGGGATCACGAAAAGAGAACAAGAAGTGACCTGCTTCTGACAAGTTACTTTCTCAACTTTGCAAGCTTAACTCACGACAATCGCCAGGATGGATCCAGCCAGCAAAAATGCCATAGCTTCAGCGAGAAAGCATCATTTTTACAGTACGTCCCGGATTGACGGCATAACCGAGGAGATTGCGGAGGATGGCCAGGAAAAGCCTGCGGCGATCAAAAAAATATCCCACCCGCCGCAACTCCTTGTCATGCCACTTTATATATCCCTTTTTATCCCCCAGCTTGTATGGGCCGACACCTAGGAACCGGTCTGCGGTTGCATGGTAATAGTCGTTCAGCACCTGGCGCACCCGCTGCGCATATTGCTGTTCTGAAAGATACACTTTGCCAAACTCGATCACCAGGGTGATGTAGGAGATCTCTTCGGTGAAATAGCGGATAGCAAAGGCGGTCTGCTGCTCGGAGTGGAAACGGCTAAAGGTCAATCCCTGATGGATGAAGCCGAAGTTCCAATCCTGGAGGTACCGGTAACAGGCATCTGAGTCAGCATGAAAGACATTTTCATTATAAAACTTGTCCACGCCATGGATGATGGAAGACCGGACCAATGTCGTGGTTGGCGAACCAAATACATAAAAACTGCGATCCAGCAGCGAACGGGCACATATCTCTTTTCCTGAAAAGACCGTGCGGGGATATTCAAGTCCGCCTCCGAACATGGTATTGCGATACAGCCGGTAAGAGCCGACTATACCGACATCAGGGTGCTCTTCGGCAAGCTGAACCATGGCCTCCAGGCAACCGGGCAGGAGCAGGTCGTCAGCATGGATAACCTTGCAGTACATACTTCCGGCAGAAATCGAGTGGATAGCAGCGTTCCAGTTCTGGATGATGGGAAGCAGGGACCTGTTGTGAATGACCCTGATGCGCTGATCCTTGTTTGCATAGCGTTCCGCTATGGCTCCGGTGTCGTCGGTACTGGCGTTATCCAAAATGATATATTCCCAGTTCCGGTAACCTTGGGCAAGCACACTTTCGATACATTCTGCCAGATAGGTGGCCCCATTGTATACCGGGGTGACGACACTGACCAATGGCTCTGATTTCATGCTCCCTCACTTCAAATCTTTCTAATCCTGCGATTGTCTCCAAAGGATTCCACCAGGACGGCCGGGACCAGCCTGTTCGGCAGGATACTCAAGAAACGCCCCATGTTGCGCAATTATACCAAAACAAACATAGGAGCAGATCTAACCCCAAGACAGTAATCCAGTGATTCGGCCAGCCCAGAGCCTCTGTCTCCGGATAGGGGGGAAGCAGAATCAGGCCGGCCCTCCAGATCGCAGTCTTTTCAGCCTGGCTGGATTACCGACAGCAATACCGCCGGCAGGGACATCCCGGCATACCACGGCGCCTGCGCCGATCACGGCTCCAGCGCCTATGGATACGCCATCCAGGATGATCGCTCCGGCACCGATCCAGCATTCCTCTCCGATCTGTATTCCTCCCCTGGAAACCAGGGGCTGATCATTGATGGGACGATCAGCTTCCATACTGTGATTGTAGGAAAAGAATGAACAGCCAGCTGCAACCTGTACCCTGTTGCCGATGTGTATCGGCCCTACAAAGGCAGAAAAGAGACAACGGGGCTGGATCCAGCACTGATCCCCAATAACGATGCTGCCCCCCTGTCCTGTCTGCAATATCGTATCCCGAAAGAGGCGGACCTTCTCACCCAATTGAATCCGGCCGCTTCCGTCAAACTGATAGATCAGCACCCTATCGTCCAGGAAGAGATGCTTGCCCTGTTCCCAGTTACGATGAAATACTTCGGCCCTGGGTGAGACAAAGCCCTGTTCGACCAGCAGAGAAAGTTCTGTCCGTTGGTGATAGGGGGGAAAGCCAATCAGGGCCAGACGGGTCGACAAACGGCCCCACCCACTGCTCCCGCCCATGGACAACCAGACCCTACGCCAGATGTTCTGGATGCGCCAGGGTACTTTTACCATAATCCTACCGAGTTACACGGAATGCAGCAAAGAGAGCTTGTCTTGCTGTCGGTACGGATCTGCACGACAGATTTACCAGACCGGCCCAAAAAACTAGGCCTGGCTGTCCATACAGGAATGAGCAGAAGACCACCCGGCCAATTTACTGGCGTTCCCGAGTCACCGGTACCAGAAACATAGTCCACGGAGCCGGATCATAGCCGCTGAGGGAAATGTCATCAAACCAGGCCAAGGGATATCCTTTCGGGCTGCTGCTCTGGTCACCACCGTGAATCGCCCCCAGCCTGATGCCGGTGGGCTTAGAGCCGGAATCGGCCACAAACCCGATCCCTTCCTTGATCACCTTGCCATTGATGCTGACAGAATAGACTTTTGCCTTGAGATTGATATCCAGGACAACTGAATACCAGGTATCTCTGGAGTATGACATCAACTCTGCATACTCGTAGGAACTGTCTGAAATATGCTTTTTTACCGCGTAGATCTTGTTGTCGCAGTTGAACTGGACCTCACCATACTCCTGACCCCACGTTTCCACAGCCGGTTTGTACAGTCCCATCAGGGCAAGGATACGCGTCATTTTAGGATCTTGCGAACAGGTGGAGTCTTTATCTATTCGAATCTTACCTGCCAGCCGGACCATCGTCGGTATTTCAGTGGCCCGGTAGGCATTGGAGGCCCAGCTTACAAATCCCTCCAGCTGCAGACTGTTCGAGCTTGAAACAAACTGGGAATCAACAACCTTCTGATTTGCATCACCACTGCCGTTAAATGGTTGATCCAACCCATCGGTCGGCACGGTCCAACCATCGACATCGCCGCTACTCAACAGGGTTCCGGCAGGATAGGAATCAAAATCATCGGAAAAGATCTCTTCATATGTTCCAGCAAAAGCCGGCATCGCCAGCAGACAGATCAACAAGGCAGTCATCCAGAAGTATTTCCCGCTTGTTACAACCATTTCCCCCTCCTGTGTACGTGTTCACGATCCTTGATTTGAGTCAGCATTTCCATGTTCGCAGCATCTGACCACCAGACCAGAGTCTGCGTCGAAAGATTCCTTTGTCCAGACAGGAAATCAGTGATTCACCCGGTGAGTCCCTGAAATTCCAGAACTGCTGAACCAGAGACGACTGAAGAGAAATCCTGCCGGATTTCCCTGAAAATTGCCGCCTCGTTCGGCCAACGAACTGAATGATTTAATTGATTATACACGTTCAAGCGAGTCAATGCACCCCATTGGCAAACATTTTCACAATCAGCAATGCTTTCTGGTTGATGGGAGCACGTCACCGAGCGCCCAGGGCCTGGCTCCAAAGCCAGGCTATACCTTGGTATCCTGATCCGTTTGGATGCAGGTTGTCGGAAAACCAACTGTCCTTGTTGTTGAGAAATTGCGTATACAAGTCCGGAGCGGTCAGAGAGATACCGTTTTCGGCGCGCAACTCATCGACAACCTGATTGTACTCCTTGATATACTGATTTTTCTCCGCGCTATCCGGATCAGCAAACGGGGTGGTTGTCACATCTTCTCCAAGGGCCACAGGACAGTAGGCCAGGACAACCTGATGGCCGGCCGACTGGATCAGGTCTATGATCTCTTGCATATATGCCTTGAAACTCCCTGCATACCCGGTGTCTCCCGACCGGAGCCCAAGGCCGCTTGGTCTACGGCCGGCGGCGGTTGCCCATGACGAGGAATCATTGGTCCCAAAAAAAACGAGAAAATGAGTGGCCCGCGGATGCCGGGCCAGGATCGAGGGGAGACGTTCAGCACCCTCCTTGGAAGTATCTCCACCCACACCTTCATTGATCATCGTATGAGGAAAACCGAACGCAGAGGTCAGCAGATCGTTCAGGATCTGCCCATATCCACCAGTGGCCAGACTGTAGGCCGGTGGTATCCATCCGCCATTCCTGTTCCGGCCGTCTGCAGAAACATCGTCACTGCTGTCATCATCACCATACCCGGCCGTTATACTGTCACCAATGAGCACATAGTAATCACCAACCCCAAAGTGGACTGTATCGGTATACGGTTGCAGAGCCCCGCTGGAATCCACTGCCCTGGCCTCCAGTGTATGCTCACTGCGGGACAGGCCAGACAGCTCCGCACAAACATACCCTCCTCCTGATCCACAGGAAGTTCCGACAATCGCCGTTGTCCCGCCATCGAGAGCAAACCGGATGCTCCAGCCCGTTGGCAATTCATATTTCAATGCCTTGACCGTCACAGTGGACGAGGAAAACAGATCGTTGTCAGCCGGAGTGATGATCTCAACTCTCCTGTCACCCTGCTCCAGCAGTTGAAGCTGCATGGCGTCGGCACGCACGGCCCGGGCGGCAGCCCTGGGAAGCTGAACCTCCAGCGAGCCGGGAGCAAGCCAGTATTCCCCCAACGTATTGAACTGTCCAGTATTTTTACCCTGGTTGACCAACAGGGCATCCACCACCACACCGTTGTTCAGGATCTTGTGGTCAGCCTCCCAGGACACCCATCCTGTACCTTCGGAGTAACAGGAGCTGTTCCCAGGCCACCAGCCCCCAAGCCTGTACAGGCCATAGTAGGGTACAGTCAGGGTCCAGGTTACCGTGTCCGCGATACTGTAAGCAGCAGATTCGGAGGCTGCCAGTCCAAACCTGCTGCTGTCAGCATACTGGTCACAGCCGGCACTGGTATCTTCGTTCCATTGACCGGTGGCAGCAAAGGCCGCATCACGGTCATCCACTATCTGACTGAAACGCGGACCAACCTGTACATGGACCAGGGCCGGATCAGGATCCGGCTTTCCTCTGGAATCGACCACGGTCAGGGTAACACTGTAACTGCCATTGGTGTCAAACCGGACAGCTCCCGGAGTCTGCAGAGTGGATCCGGCGATATTCTGATCACCAAAATCCCACTGGTACTGAAGCGGCGTGTCCCCATCCGAATCCGTTCCGCTGCCGGAAAAATAGACACTCTCCCCGGCAGAGATGATCACGTCGGCAGCAGGCGTTACGATCCGGCCGTCCGGGGCATGATTGGTCCGTAAAATGAGCGTATAAATGGCGCCAAGGCGCTGGGAGATGTCTGCAGCTCTCACCCCACCTTTCCAGGCAGGAAACAAGAGCAATCCCAGGAAAAGCGCCCCTGCGCAAAGCAACAATATCCTGCGTCCGGCCATTTTGCTCTCTCCCCGTTATCCTCGCGAACCGTTCTGTCAGGGAGAGAAAATGGCATCCCGCCAGAGTTCCGCGATCCCCACATACCCATTTCCGTTTGGATGGAGGTTGTCGGAAAACCAGCTGTCCTTGTTATTGAGAAATTGCGTATACAGGTCCGGCGGAGTCACTGGAATACTGTTGTTGATCACCAACTGCTCCACTGCGTCGTTGTATTGCTTGATCAGCAGGTTTTTCTCCGCATTGTCCGGATCGGAGAACTGCTCTCCGCCAGGATCTTCACCCAGGCTGATCGGCACCTTGGCCAGGTACACCTGCTTGCCGGCATTTTTTATGGCGGTTATGATCTGCTGCATATAGTTCTGGTACTCCTCCTTGGGTCGCCTGATACTTTGCCCTGCATCATTCGTACCATAAAAGAGAAGAATATGGGTGGCCTTGGGATGAAGTGCAAGAATGCTGGCAATCCTGGCCGCACCATCCGCTGAAGTCGAGCCACCAACGCCCTCGTCCACCACTGTATGGGGAACATCGTCTCCTGTGCCGAGCACATTATCCGGACCGGCTGTCAGCCTGTCGTTCAATATCGGCCCATACCCCCCCTGGATACGGGGCGGCGTCATAAACGGTATCCAGCCGCCATCACTGTTTCTCCCGTCCGACGAGGTGTTGTCCGACAAGATGTCATCCCCGTAACCGGCAGAGATACTGTCTCCGACGAGGACATAGTAATCACCAACCCCGAAATCGATCTCATGGGATGCCTGGACCTGGTCTGCCTCGTCCAGGGCCTCGACCCGCAGGGTGTGCTCGCTCCTGCTCAGGCCATTCAGGGCCAAGCAGACATAACCGTCGCCACTGCCGCAGGCCGTACCGTTCAGCGGGTTACCCGTATCGTTGTCCAGGATGAAACGGACTGTCCAGTTGGCGGGAATATTGGCCTTCAGTGCGGTGGCCGTTATGGAGGTGGAAGTTTCCAACCCATTGTCTTCAGGAGAGACTATCTCCACCCTGGGCGAGGAATCTTCGCTGTAAGCCAGCCTGACCGCATCGGCCCGGACCCGTCCGGAACTGATGTTGTAGAGCTTCAGCGTGACCGTGCCCGGGGCAAAATAGTAGGTGCCGACACTGGAAAACTCGCCGCCGCCATCGCGATGGCTGAGCCGGTACCTGTCCCGTTCGATACCGTTATTGGAAAGCGTGTAGGGAGCCTCCCAGGAAAACCACGAAGACCCGCCTTCCGAGTAACAGGAATCATTGGATGGCCACCAGATCTGCACCTCGTACCATCCGTACTCTGTGGGCTGGAAGGTCCAGGTCACTGCCTTATCCAGGCTGCCTGGACTGCCAAACTGATAATCTGATTCATAAAAATCACAACCTGAGGAACTATCTGTATAGCCCCAGTCGCCGGGAACCACACATTCCTGGTCCAGATTGTCGATGATCCGGGGGAAAACGTCTCCACTCACCTGGACATAGAGCGAGGAGGGCGTGGGATCGGCCAACCCGAGAAAATCCGTTACCGTGAAGGTCACCTGGTAGCGTCCCGAGTTGGGAAAGGTGACCTGGCCGGGATTCAGGGCTGTGGAGGTACCCACGGCCGGGTCGCCGAAATCCCACAGATAACTCAGGGGGGTATCCCCGTCGCTGTCCGAGGCGTTACCGGCAAAATTCACCGACTCACCCGGGTCTATGGTGACATTGCCCGTAGGCGAGGTGATCTGTCCATCCGGGGCACTGTTGACCCGGATCGTCACGGTGGCCGGAGTGGGATCGGCCAGCCCCTTTGAATCGGTGACCGTCAGGGTGATCGTGTACTCGTCAGCATTGGCAATCGCCTGGCAGCCCGGATCTTCGGCATCGCCGGGAAGCGAGATACCGGTTGCACCAAAGTCCCACTGATAGGTCAGGGGATAATGGCCATCCGGATCAGCACCGCTTCCCTCGAAACAGAACTGCTCGCCCGGGCTTTTCACCGTTCCACCAACCGGGGAATCAATGGTAGACTCCGGATAATCGTTGACCTTCACGGTGACTTGGGCAGGGCTCGGATCAGCCAGTCCTTTCGAATCCGTAACCGTCAACGTAACCGTATATTCTCCCGGATCGCTGAACACCACCCCTCCCGGATCTTCGGCAGTGGAATCCGGAATTGCAGAACTCCCGAAATCCCAGTGAAAAGTAAGCGGGGTATGGCCGTCCGGATCTGTTCCGCTACCGGCAAACTGCACCTGTTCGCCCGGCCTGATCAAGATATCCGATGCCGGATTGTCTATCCACCCGTCCGGAGCCCGGTTGTCAAGCACGGTCACTCGAACGGTGGCCGGCGAAGGATCGGACTGGTTTTCGGAATCCGTAACGGTCAGCGTAACCGTGAATGTTCCGGGGCGACGAAAGACGACAGCTCCCGGGTTTTGGATATAGACGTCTGCAATTCCGGAAGTGCCGAAATTCCAGTGATAGGTCAGGGAATCATTCTCCGGATCAGTGCCCTTGCCTGAAAACACCACGCTACCATCCAGTCCGATGGTCACATCACCGGAAGGCGAAACGATCGTTCCGTCCGGAGGATCATTGTGCAGCATCAGCATAATGATCCTCAACAGATGAACATTTTGCTGGGACCGCTTGCCATCCTCACCCTGGACATCGGAAAACGAACGGTAGGGCAAGACGAGGAGAGATAGGAGCACGACACCGAACAGTGTCCCTCTCAGGCCCTTTTGGGACAGCCGGCAGGTCAACCAGCCAGTATGTCGATCCCGAGACGGTGGCATCAAAAAATGATCAAGGAACTGGACAGTACGATGTCTGGCGTCTCTTTTCAGCCAATACTCTGGACGGTCGGAATCGTACCATATTCATACCGTTATTTTTTAGACCAATCAGCACAACAAGTCAACACCTCTTTGCTGTTCCGCATTTCCGAAAAAAAAATTTTTCTTTCCGGAAACAATAGGCGCTCTTGCCACATGGACCAACGGTCCTCTTTCAGCAGCCGGCGACACACGGACGCTTCCCCTCTCCAAACATTATCTGGTCTGATTATTGCAAGAAAAATACCTGATGTGTCAGCCATCTTACCATGTTATTACCAAGGACGTTCCCAGGAGCTGTTTGTCATCACCATGCCAGACCATGTATACACGGTAAGGATCCTCGTCTGCATACTGCTCTCTTCGGCAATTGCCATGCCGGCAGCAGCCGGATTCACGGAACAGGGAGATATCGTGTTTGACGATCAACAAGGGGTGTACTGGCAACGCAGGCCTCCCGATCGCAACAGTGATGGGCACATAGACCGGCATGACCGGTGGACATGGCAGGAGGCCGGAGCGTACTGCCAGTCCCTGGATCTTGGCGGCCATGAAGACTGGCGGCTCCCCAGCTATGAAGAACTGGAAACACTGGTCGACTACACGACCCATTCTCCGGCCATTGATGCGGCTTTTGCCAGCAATAATGGTCTGTACTGGACATTGTCGGAGTTGGCGGAGGATCAGGACAAGATATGGGCCGTCTCCTTTCAATTCGGCGATGATTATGTCGTTCACAAAGACAGCCGCAATTTTGTCCGCTGTATCAGACCCTGAAAGGTGCCAGGCAGGAGTACAACATGAATTCAGCTAACTGGTCAGCCGCCATCATCTTCCTGCTGCAGGCAAGCCTGGCAGTGGCCCCGGCTCAGGCAACGGGTCCGTACACGGTCACGGAAAACCGGGTACTGGACACGGCGACCAGGATCACCTGGCAAAAAAACACTGCCGATACAAACGATGACGGCCAGGTGGATGACGGGGACCGCCTGCCCCTGCAGGAGGCATCACGCTACTGCAACGACCTGGAACTGGATGGATACGACGACTGGTTTCTGCCCTCGGTGTCTGAGCTGAAAACCATCGTGGATCGCAGCCGTGCCAACCCGAGCATCGATCCTGTTTTCGAGGCAGAGGATGCCGCCTACTGGTCAGCCACCCTGTTCGCCGCCCGGGCGGATTACGCATGGAGCGTCGATTTCGGCAATGGCAGCGATCTGTGGAACCACGTGAGCAACAGGCAATACGTCCGCTGCATTCGCGGCAATGTTTCCGTGCAGCTCGAGGGCGACGGCAGGGGAACGGTGACTTCCCTACCTCCGGGCATCAACTGCCTGCCCGATTGCGGCAACCGCTTTCCGCCGGGGACCGAGGTCAGCTTCACGGCCACGCCGCACATCAGCTCGAACTTCACCGGCTGGGGCGGTCCCGGCTGCACAGATGGCCGGATCACGGTGACAGAGGATGAAATAACCTGTACAGCCCACTTTGCGCTGAAAACCTTTACGGTCACCCTGAACTCGCAGGGTAACGGCTCCATCCAGCCGGATGGGGAGCAGACAGTTACCTATGGGTCAACAGTTTCGTTGGAGCTTGTTCCTGACCAGGACCATGCCCTGGACTCGGTGAGTGGCTGCAGCGGCGTCCTATCCGGCAACACCTATACCACTGGCCCGGTGACTGAAGACTGCCAGGTAACGGCAACCTTTGTCAGGACCTGGACAGTAACGCCGGTGGCCACCCAGGGTGGTGTCATCACGCCCATCGAACCGCAGACCGTAATAGACAGCAGGAGCACCAGCTTCACCGTCTCCCCCCTTCCCGGATACGCGCTCGACACGGTGAGTGGCTGCAACGGCTCCCTGTCCGGCAACACCTATACCACTGGCCCGGTGACTGAAGACTGCCAGGTAACGGCAACCTTTGTCAAGGCCTGGACGGTAACGCCGGAGGCCGGTGCCGGCGGCACCATCTGGCCCGCATCGCCACAGGTGGTGCGGGATGGCCAAACAACGGAGTTTACCATTTCACCGTATCCCAGCCACAACATTGCCTCGGTATCGGGTTGCAACGGCCAGCTCAACGGCACCAAGTACCAAACCGGGAGCATCGACTCGGACTGCACGGTACAGGCCTCCTTTGCCATCAAACGCTTTACCGTGACCCCGATAGCAGGAACAGGCGGCCGTCTGGCACCGGGCACAGCGCAGACAGATGTCCCGTACGGTTCAACACTCCAGTTCACGGTCGTTCCGGAGCAGGACCACCTGATCGATTCGGTGTCCGGCTGCAGCGGCACCCTTGTGGGTAACACGTTCACCACTGCCCCGATCACCGGTGACTGCCAGATCGATGCCACGTTTGTCCGCAGCTGGCAGGTCACGCCGGTTTTCGATCCGACCCAAGGGAATATCGTTCCCTCCTCCCCCCAGGTACTCAGAGACGGCGAATCAGCCAGGTTCACCATTACCCCCACATCCGATTTCGTGCTCGACTCGGTGTCCGGCTGCAGCGGCACCCTTGTGGGCAACACCTATCGGACAGCTCCTGTGCACGGCAACTGCCAGGTCAGGCCGATCTTTATACCACTTTATACAGTGACCCCGATATTCAGCACTGGAGGGACCTTAACACCGGCAGATCCGCAGCAGGTACGAAAAGGCGAATCGCTCAGCTTCACTGTCGATCCCCAGCCAGGATTCATCCTGGAATCCATTGCCGGCTGTAATGGCATGTACGATGCCGCGACAAGACGTTTTACCACCGAGGCCATCAATGCGGACTGCCAGGTCAACGCGGTCTTCAGCAGGAAGAGCTACACAGTCACACCTCACACAACCGGCGGTGGAGAAGTGACTCCTTCCGGACCGGTTACCGTGCTCCACGGGGAAACAGTCAGTTTTTCCGTCCTGCCTGCCCCAGGATATCGTCTCGAATCCGTGCAACCTGACTGTCCCGAGGGAACTCTCTCTGATAACCGGTACACATCCGGAGCGATTACCGCAGACTGTGAGATCACCTTCTCCTTTGTTGCGGAGCAGGGCGGGACCAACACCGCGGACAGCGATCAGGACGGGATTCCCGATTCGACAGATAACTGTCCAGCCATTTTCAATCCGGAACAAACCGATTCAGACGGAGACGGCCTCGGTGATCTCTGCGATGGACAGCGGAATCCAACAATTTTTTTCCCACATCATTTCCTTCTGCTACGAAACAACGCGCCATGAAACCTCCTGTCCGGATCAAGCTGACTCGTTTTTTTCTCCTGCTTGCGGTGATTCTTTTTCCACTTTCTCCCGCGGCTCAACCCTTACGGGTCCATCCGGCCAATCCAAGATATTTCATGGACGAAACCGGTAAGGCCGTTTACCTGACCGGCTCCCATTACTGGAGCAATGCGCCGACGACCTATCAGAAATGGCAACATTACTGGCAATATAGAGCGGAATATAACTTCGAAGACTACCTGAATTTCATGATCGCCAACAACCAGAACTTCACAAGACTCTGGGCTCTTGGCGTCTTTCACGGCCCAGCGGGCAGCGAGTTTCCCACCCCCTATCTCAGGACCGGCCCCGGCCTGGCCCATGACGGCCAGTCAAAATTCGACCTCACCAGGCTGGATCAGCGCTATTACGATCTGCTCCGCTCCATGGTCCAGGCAGCGAAAGACAAGGGTATCTATGTGGATATCATGCTCTTCGAGGGATGGTGGCTCCACGGAAGACCAAATGATCACTGGCCAGATCATCCGTATAATCCCGCCAACAACATCAACGACCTGGACCTTTCCCTGGAACAGATCCACACCCTGGAGAATTCCGCCCTGGTGGCCATCCAGGAACAGTATATCCGGAAAGTCGTCGATACGGTCAACGACCTGGACAACGTCCTCTTCGAAATAGCCAACGAAGACGGCCTTGGCAGCAGGGAGTGGTCCTACCACTGGGTGAATTTCATCAAGAACTATGAAAGCACAAAACCCTACCAGCATCCTGTCGGCATGACCTACCGTTACCAGGAGTACGGCCCAGACAACATAGCAGAAAAAAACCAGGAACTATTCGACTCCAATGCAGACTGGGTATCACCCAAGGAGCAGTCCCCGACGGCGGAGACGGCTGATGGCCGCAAGGTCTCCATCCTGGACACGGATCACATCTGTCCGTTCCAGCCGGACAAAAACTGTGGCCCAGGTTTTATCTGGCAGGCCTTTCTCCATGGACACAACCCGATCATCATGGATGTGGCCGGCACCGGCAACGGCTCGGCTGGCCTGGAAAAGTTCCGACGGGACAGCGGTCATACCCGCCGCTTTGCGGAACGGATGGATCTGGTCGCCATGGTCCCGTCAGACAACCTGGTAACCAAGGGGCCGGGGTACTGCCTGGCATCTGACAGGGAGTACCTGGTCTACCTGCCCAACGGTGGTTCTGTCACGATTGACCTGCACAATACCGAGGGAACGGTGTCGGTGGAGTGGTTCAATCCTGTCAACGGCGAATCGAGCTCTGCATCCAGCGTGACCGGTGGCGTCAGCCAGGAGTTCACCTCGCCCTATTCCGGAGAGAGCGTCCTTTACCTGAAAAAGGAATGATCCGGCCGGAACGGATCAGCGAGGTGTGAATTCAGTCTTCCAGTCAAGCATGGGCCGGACCACGCCGGGCAGCTGTCCGGCATAATCACCCCTGGCTGAAGTGCCGTCCATGGAATCGATCACCTGGAAGGCCACGGCATCGGGGACGATGAACTCCAGCATCTGGGGATCCAGGGTGATCATGTTGGAGTGGACAAAGATGGTCGACTCGGCAAAGGTATTGCCGGGGATGGTCACCCGGCTCTTGTAGATCCCCCGTGGCCGCCGTTTCTGCCGCCATTCGGGATCCAGGTCCACGGTTGTGAAAAGATTGACCCCCTCCTCGTTGAAGGTCCGGAAATGGGGCAGCAGGATGTGCCCTTCCCTGAGGACCTCGAACTCCATCTCCAGTTGTACATCCTCCCGAATGTCGATGGAGTCGGTGATTTCGCCATGCTCATCCAGGACCCGGACAGCCAGAAGCCTGGTGATGCCGGCGCCGGGCTTCTTCTCTTCATTGTACCACTCCCGGCAGGCCATCTGGGCGCCATCGGCAGTCATGTAGGCACTGACCACCTCGTGGGTCGGCCCATCTTCCATGATCTGGCCGGAGCTGAGCAGGATGCAGCGGCTGCAGAGTCGGGTGATGGCCGACATCTGGTGAGAAACGAACAGGACTGTCCGGCCCTGGCTGCTGACATCGTTCATCTTGTCCAGGCACTTTTTCTGAAAGCGGGCATCACCCACGGCCAGGACCTCGTCGATCAGCAGAATCTCCGGCTCGAGATGGGCGGCCACCGCAAAGGCCAGCCGCAGGTACATGCCGCTGGAATAGTGCTTGACCGGTGTGTCGATGAACTTGGCCACCTCGGCGAACTCGATGATCTCGTCCAGATTCCGCTTGATGGTCTCCCGGCTCATGCCCAGGATGGCCCCGTTGAGAAAGATGTTGTCCCGGCCGGTAAGCTCGGGATGAAACCCGGTTCCCACCTCCAGCAGAGAACCGACCCGGCCGAACACTTCACCATACCCTGTCGTCGGTTCGGTGATCCGGGTTAGCACCTTGAGCAGGGTGCTCTTGCCGGCCCCGTTCCGTCCGATTATGCCGACGACCTCGCCTTCCTTGATTTCCAGGTTGATATCTTTCAGGGCCCAGAATGTCTCGGTAAGGTCGGCAGCGCCACTGGCCTCGCCCCGAAGCAGATTGACCGCCCGCCGGAAGGGGGTGACCACCGCTGCAGTCAACACCTCTCGCAGGTTGTCCTTCCGGGTACCCACCGCTCCGATCTTATACTGCTTACCTATCCCTTCTACCCTGATCGCAACATCACTCATTCTTCAGATTCTCCGCAAATATTCTTGTCCGCCGCCATGGTCGTGGAGGCCGGAATCAGACCACATCGGCAAAACTCTTTTCCATGCGCCGGAAATAGACAACGCCTCCGAGCAGCAGCAGCACGCTGACACAGCAGGAGATAAACAGGTTGATACCGGGTACGGGTCCGGAACCCAGCAGGGCCCAGCGAAAACCGTCCACCACCCCGACCATGGGATTGAGAGAGTATACCAGGGTCCAGGGTTCCTTCAGCATACTGGTCGGATAGACCACCGGCGTGATGAACAGCCAGAGCTGGAGGAGGAAGGGCACAATGTATTTCACGTCTCTGAACATAACGTTCATGGCCGCCAAGAGCAGGCCGATGCCAAAGGCGGAAAGGACTGCAAGCAGAATGAAAAACGGCAGCCACACGATATTGACGGTCGGTGGAAAATCGTAATAGGCCATGATTCCCAGAAGCAAAAGAAAGGCCAGGACAAAATCCACCAGGCAGGCGATGATGGGGGCCACCGGTATGTAGAGGCGCGGAAAATAAACCTTTTTCAGCAACTCCGCGTTGCTGACCAGGCTGTTGGCCGAAAAGGACACCGCACTGGTGAAAAAGGTCCATGGAACCAGGGCGCTGTAGCTGAAGATCGGATAGGGAACGCCGTCAGAAGGCATCTTGGCCATTTTGCCGAAAAAGATCGTGAAGACGACCATACTGAAAAAGGGCTGGATGACCGCCCAGGAAATTCCCATGACCGTCTGCTTGTAACGGATCTTGATATCCCGCCACGCCAGGAAGTACAGCAGCTCCCTGTAGGACCAAAGTTCATGAAAATCGATGGATACCAATCCCTTGCTCGGACGGATACGGACGAGAGGCGGTCTGTCGGAACCCGCTGTTACCTCGTTGTTGGTACTCTTTGTCGTTGTCATAATGCTCGTTACCCTTGTTTCGGCCCACGCAGCGTCTTTTCAGGAAAGGCCGATGCCTTCATAGCGGGGCACATCTTCTCTGTGCAGCATCCTCCGGCCATCGATCAACACCGGCGGATCGGTCATCTCGCCGAGCAGCTGCGGCACCTGGTCAAAAAGATCCCAGCGGGTGAGCAGGAGCACGACATCTGCGTCCTGCACAGTTTCCCGAATACTGTCGCAGTAGCGGACCTGGTGGGCCGGAAAGATCTTTTCTGCCTCGTGCCGGGCCACTGGATCATAGGCTGCCACCCGTCCTCCCTGGGCAAGAAGTTCCCGGATCACCGGAATAGCAGGCGACTCCCGCATGTCGTCCGTACCGGGTTTGAATGCCAGGCCCAGGATGCCGAACGAGACCCCGCTGAAATCCGCAACATGTTTCCTGGCCAGTTCCAGGACCTGGAAAGGCTGGCGCTGGTTGACATCGATGACCGCCTCCAGCAGGTCCATACCAAGGCCAAGCTGCTTCCCGTGGGCAATCAGCGCCTTGACATCCTTGGGAAAACAGGAGCCGCCAAATCCGCAGCCAGCAGCCAGGTAGGTGGTAATATCCGGCATGATCCGCTGACCATCCCCGGAAATGGGCGAAAGACGCTTGTCGAGATGTACGCCCCGCATCACCTCGACCACGTCCACCCCGCCGATTCTTGCACAGAGGTTGCCGATCTCGTTGGAGAACGAGATCAGGGTCGCCAGGAGGGAGTTGGCCGAATACTTGATCATCTCCGCGGTGCGGTTGTTGGTGCGGAGCATATCCACCCCGGCAAACGGCTCGTAGACCTGGCCCAGCACGTTCCGGGTGGTCTCGTCTATGCCGCCCAGGACAATCCGGTCCGGTTCCAGGAAGTCCCTGATGGCAGAGCCTTCCCGGAGGAATTCCGGGTTCATGCCGAGGCCAAAATCCCGACCTGCCCTTTTGCCTGAATGCTCTTCCAGAATCGGCAAAACGACATCGTCTGTTGTTCCCGGAATCACGGTACTCTTGACAACCACCACATGGTAGGCATCCTTGTCCTTCAGGGCCGTGCCGATCTCCCGGGCCACTTGTTGGACATACCGCAGATCGATGGCCTCGCCGTCAAAGGGGGTGCCCACGGCGATCAGGGTCAGCCTGGTCTCTTCCACGGCCCTTTTCAGGTCTGTGGTCGCCTCCACCCGGCTGCCGATATGCCTTGTCAGCAGGTCATCCAGGCCTTCCTCGTAGATCGGGCTTTCGCCCCGGCTGATCCTGGCCACCTTGGCCGCATCGTTGTCCACGCAGATGACCCGGTGGCCTTTTTCCGCCAGGCAGACCCCAGAGACAAGGCCGACATAGCCGGTTCCGATAACAGAAATATCCATCACTCCTCCTCCACGTCCCGATGATCGGCATACCAGACAAGACTGCGCTCCAGCCCGTCGTCCAGCTGGATCTCGGGATGATAGCCCAGTTCGTTGCGCGCCTTGTCGATGACCGGGCAGCGGCGGTTGGGATTGTCGGTCAGGTAATCCTTGTCCTCGCTGGTCTGGAAGACCAGTTGACCGGAATACTGGAACAGTCGCCGGGCCGTGGCAATGACCCGCTCGGCCAACTCCCGGATCGATATCTCCGGCCTGTCCAGGCCGATATTGTAGGCCTCTGCCGGCCTTCCCCGCAGCAGGACCTTGAAGTAGCCGACCACGGCATCGGCCACGTAGCAGAAGGTCCTGGTCGGCGAGCCGTCGGACAGCAGGACGATATCCTCCCCGGAGAGGACATTGCGGGCAAAATCGGGCAGGGCCCGCTTGTCGGTGATCTTCAGCCCCGGACCGTAATTGTTGAAGGGCCGGACGATCTTGATGGGCAGGTCATACTGGCGGGCAAAGTTGACGCTCAGGGTTTCGCCGTACCGCTTGGATTCATCGTAGCAGGCCCGGGGTCCGGTGCAGGAGACATTCCCCCGATAGGTTTCCGGGGTGGGAATGTTTTCCGGGGTGGGGTCTCCATAGATCTCGCTGGTTGAGTAAAAGAGAAACCCTTCAACAGGCTGGCCGGCGTCTTTCTGCTGCCTGCAGTAATCGAGCAGATGGCGCAAGCCGTAGACGTTGGCATCCATGGTCTCTATGGGATGCCGGCGGTAATAGATGGGCGAGGCAATGGTGGCGGCATGGATGATGTACTGGAAACTCCCCATGTCCTCGGGAAGGGGATCGATCACGTCATACTTTTTCACCGTGAGATGGGGATCTTGCTCCAGCCCGACCAGCCAGTCCGGGACCCCGCGCATGAAGTTGTCGTATACGACCAGGTCGAGCGGATCCTCTTTGCCGTCATGGGCGTTCCAGTGGAGCAGGGACTGGACCAGATAGTATCCAAGGAAGCCTGCACCGCCGGTGATCAGTATCCGCCGGCCGGCCAGGAGGGGAAAGTCGTCTTTCAGTTTCTGGCAGATATAGTCCAGATCCGCGGCCACAACATCCTTATAGGTGCGCATGCTCACTCCCGTACAAAATATTGTTCTCGAAAACTTCTGTAGAATATTTCAGCTCATGTAATGGATTGTATACGGCCACTTTTTTCCCTGTCAAGCAGGGAACCGCTCCGGATTGTCCCAATGTCCCGGCTGATCCCTCAGGCTTTTGCCAGATCCTGCCAGGGCAGGATCTTCAGGTCAGTGACCTGGGCCCGGCCAGACGATTCCATCGTCTCCACGATGGTTCTGGCCAGATCATCCGGCCGGATCTGCACCGTGGTGTCCAGCGATCTGCCTTGCCCTTCCCGCAGGGCATCCTGCATGGCCGTGGCGGTTTTTCCAGGATAGACACTGAGCACCCGGACCCCGGCATCACCGAGTTCCTGGCGGAGAGCGTCCGCCAGGGCCCTGAGGGCATGCTTGCTGGCAGCATACAGGCCCAACCCTGCCCAGCACCTGAGGCCGGCGGTCGAATTGAGAAAGACGATCTGTCCGCTGCACTGTTTCAGCAGAGGAAGCAACTCCCTGGTAAGCAGATAGGGAGCCCGTACATTGACCGCGAACAGGAGATCAAACGACGATGGATCAGACCGTTCCAGGGTACCCGTGGAAATCACGCCGGCACTGTGGACAAGGACATCCACCGCTGAATACCTACTGCGGATGTGATCGCACAGCCTCGTGATTTCTTCAGGATGCTGCAGGTCACAGCACTGGTGTTCCACTCTGGAATGCACGGCCCTGATACGCTCTTCCACTGCCTGGAGTCGGCCGCGGTTTCGACCGACGAGGCATACGGTAGCTCCCCTGCTGCCCAGCTCGATGGCAATGCACCTGCCTATCCCGCTACTGGCCCCGGTAACCACGGCCGTCTTGTCGGCAAACCCGAACGCGCTCATGAAACCGCCAGATCGTCTTGTTCCGCGAGCAATCCTCCGGCAAGCAGTTTCCCGGCAGCATCGGCAATATGGTGAAACGGCAAGTTGGACCGTTCCGCGATATCAAGCAGGGAATGGCGGCCATCGGCGAGGTTTAGAACCCAGAGAATGGCCAGGTGCTGCTCCCGTTCCCGGGGATAGAGATTCCGCTTGCCCAGCTGCGGTTCACAGTGCGGATACCTGTTCAGCAGGATCCTGTTCTGTTCCACGACCTCCAGGACCGAGACAAGCACTGCAAAGGACTCCTCCAGGCACCAGGGCCGGACGAAATCGAGATCATCGGCCGAGGTATGGTACTGGACATACTCGCCATGGGGGCTGCGCATGAAACAGCCCACCGGCAGGTCAAAGCCGCAGGAACAGTACTGTCGCTCATCATAACCGTAAGGGAAAAAATCGATGATCCGGTGCGGCGTCGGCTGGTGCCTGAGGACGTGGCTGACGATCCGGTCGATCTCGGCCGTGCCGCGCCTGCTTTTCTTGTAGGTGAAACCACCCGGGTCACCGGCACAGGCCACCACCAGGCCGTGACTGATCCTGTCGGTCCTGTCCCGGTTCAGGGACAGCCAGGTAATGGCCCCTATGGTTGCCGGCACGAACAGGAACCGGTAGGAATACCGGCGACCGGCTGACTGGACATGTCTTGCCAGAAATGTTGCCAGGGCCAGGCCCGAAAGGTTGTCATTGGCCAGGGACGGATGACAGAGGTGGGTGGAAACAAGGACCTCCTGCTCTGTCTCGCCAGGCAGATAGAGTTCTCCATAGCTCAGGTGCCCCGGCTTCAGGTCCGAATCGATACAGACCTCGTACGTGTCGTCGGCCAGCCGCTCATACAGGGCATGGGGCAGGCAGAACCCCCAGGTCCTGTTGTAGTAAGCGGTACGGTACGGTATCCAGTGCGGATGATCCGGCAGGGTATGGAGATGTTTTTTCAGCTCGGCCAGCTGCATCTTCCTGTGCACCGGAATGGAATAATTGACGACGTGAAGATTGGAGTCTGCGAAATCGACAACCTTTCTTCCTGCCGAGTCGCGGATATAGGCACCGCGGACATTCCACTCGTCAGGAACGGTCCAGTCGAACACCCGGGTGCCGGACGGCACCTCGCGAATCTCCACGGGAATATGCTCCTGCAGAATCTCCAGAGTCTGACGGACACCGTCACCGGTGATGGACCTGCAGATGGGATACAGTCGCTCCATCAGCCCGTGCAGGGCCGCTCCTGTTCCGGAAAGCCCGTTCTTCCCGCCCCCCGGCCTGTCTGCCGTCTTCTGCGCCATAGCCATCCGTCCTGCCGGTTCAGAACGATTCAGAATACCTGGATCTCCGGGATCGCCACCACAAACCTGCAGCCCCATTCCCGGACATAGGCCATCTGCTGCATGATCTCGTCCTTGAGATTCCAGGCCAGGATGATCAGGTAGTCCGGCCTGGTCTCCCGGACCCGGTCCGGTGCATATACCGGAATATGGGTGCCGGGCAAAAGGGTGTTCTGCTTGTGCGGACTCCGGTCCACGGCATAGTCGATGAAATCCGTCCTCACTCCGCAGTAATTGAGCAGGGTATTGCCCTTGGCCGGCGCCCCGTAAGCCACCACCTGCCTGTTGTCTTCCTTTGCCTCGATGAGAAACTTGAGGAAGTTTCGCTTGGTGGCCTTGACCTTGTCGGCAAACGAGGTGTAATAGGACCGCTCTGTCATTCCTTCGCGCTCTTCTCTGGCCAGCAGCTCCGGGACCGTCTCCCGAACCGGCAGCCTGTCATTTTCCTCGTGACGACCGAAGATCCGCAACGAACCGCCATGGGTGGGGATCTCTTCCACGTCAAAGAGGGTCAGACCATGGGCGGCGAAGATCCGGTTGACGGTGGTGAAGGACAGGTAGGAAAAATGTTCGTGATAGATGGTATCGAACTGGTTCCGTTCAATGAGCCGCATCAGGTGGGGGAACTCCATGGTCAGGATGCCATCAGGCTTGAGAACGATCTTCATGCCCCCGACAAAATCGTTGATGTCTGGCACGTGGGCGAGCACGTTGTTTCCAAGCAGCAGATCGGCCTTCCGATTCTCGCCGGCGAGCTGGCCGGCCAGTTCGACGCCGAAAAATTCCACCACGGTCTCGATCCCCTTGTTCCTGGCCACGTCTGCCACGTTCCGGGCCGGCTCGATCCCCAGCACGGGAATATTGTTTTCCTGAAAATACTGTAACAGGTACCCGTCGTTGCTGGCTATCTCCATGACCAGGCTCTGGCTGTCAAAGCCAAACCTGGCGATCATCTCCTCGGTATATTTCCTGGCATGGGCAAGCAGCGTGTCCGAATAGGAGGAAAAATAGACATAATCGCTGAAGATGCCTTCAGGCGACTCGTATTCGCTGAGCTGGGCCAGCCAGCAATCGTCGCAGACATAGACATGCAGGGGGAAAAAGGCTTCCATGTTGTCCGCGGCCTCGGGAGCCACGAACGAATTTGCCAAAGGGCTCATCCCGAGATCCACGGCAGTGATCGTCAGGGGTTTCTTACAAAATCGGCAAAGTTTCTCAGTTGTCTCCATTGGTTCAATCCATTAGTCGGAAAAATCAGAAAAAATAGGTACGAGGTGTGAAACGGCAGCACGTCTGGTAGCCAGCCGTGCCGCCGGACCGTTCCCGGAACTGCATCCGGCGGTACCATTGAGATCATTCCCGCCACAGTCTCCAGGGCGGATCGCCTGAATTCCAGAGTTCTTCAAGGTACATCTTGTCTCGCAGGGTATCCATGGACTGCCAGAAGCCTTCATGCCTGTACGCTGCGAGTTTACCCTCCCTGGCCAGCCGTTCCAGGGGTTCCCGCTCCCAACTGGTCAGGTCTTCGGCCACGTAGTCAATGGCCTCCGGCTCGACGACGAAAAAGCCGCCATTGATCCAGGCCCCATCTCCCTTGATCTTCTCCCGAAACTGGGTGATCCTGGTCTCATCCTCTTTCAGGGTGAAGGCCCCGAACCGTCCCGGCGGCTGGACCGCGGTCAGGGTCGCCAGGACTCCCTGTTGCCGATGAAAATCGATCAGTTTGTGCAGATCGATATCGCTGACACCATCGCCATAAGTGAAACAGAAGGTCTCGTCACCGATATATTCCCGTACACGCTTGAGCCGCCCACCGGTCATTGTCTTCAGACCGGTGTCAACAAGCGTGACCTTCCAGGGGTCTACCCTGGAATGATGGACCTCCATGCTATTTGCTGCCAGGTCAAACGTTACATCCGAAGCATACAGAAAATAGTCGGCAAAATACTGCTTGATCATGTACCCCTTGTATCCGCAGCAGATGATAAAATCATGAAACCCGTAAGAGGAGTAGATCTTCATGATATGCCAGAGTATTGGATGATGGCCGATCTCGACCAGAGGCTTTGGCCTTACCTGACTCTCCTCACTGATTCTCGTCCCGTAACCACCTGCCAGAATGACAACTTTCATTGTTTTGACCTCTGTTTGTTGAAGATCCCCCGATACCACCCGATCACTTGCCGGTGCTCCCGGCTGGAGGGTAACTCAACCACCCTTTCTCGGGGTCCAAAGTGTCAGCTTGCGACCGGAGAGAAACCGAAAAAATGCTTGTCCGGACGCGACGTTGATCAGCACGATGTACTGAATGTAATAGAGCAGTGGAACAGACCTGCCCTGTTTCTCGAACTCGTAAGCCAGCCAGGCGCCAAGATAGCCAAGATTCTGCAGAATGAAGAGTATGCCGTACAACCAGTGTGTCGCAAGCAGCAGACCGTTTGCAACATAGGCGATGACAAAAAAAAGAAAACAGCTATACCGCAACACCTTGTGGGACCAGAACTGCCAGGCGAACAGCAGACCGCCTTTACCCCACAGCAGATGCCGCATCTGGAAAATCGCCCACCAGGAACGTAGACAGACGCGTACCCGCATGCCGTATTCATCGGCCGAGGACTCCAGGCTTTGTTCTTTCAGAACGGCCCGCGGTTCGTACACCACCCGGTACCCCTGCTCGATCACCCTGAGCGGCAGGACAAAGTCCGGCAGCATGTCGGGACGTAACGGCGAATAGAGTTTCTTGCGCATGGCATCGATACCCCCATCCACACCAACGATGGAGCCAAGCCTGGTCTCTATGCTCCGCAAAAAATTTTCATACCTCATGTAGGCACTGCAGCCATCGCCGACCGGGTTGCCTGCAGCATCGGTATACACCATCTTGCCGGTGACATAACCGACATCCTCTGCAGCAAGGTTGCTCACCAGGTGTTGCAGCGCATCCCGGGAATAGATCGAATTGGCATCGGAAAAGACAATGATCTCTCCACCTGCCTCGCCGATGGCCGCATTCAGCGCCGCCGTCTTGCCGGCCCGCTCCTGGCGCAGCAGCCGCACCCCCTTATCCCGGTACGACAGGACAATCTCATCGGTCCGGTCGGTCGAACCGTCGGAGATCACAATTATCTCGAGACAATCGGCAGGATATTCGAGGGCAAGCTTGTTCTCTATGGTCTTTGCTATATCGCGTTCTTCGTTGTAGGCAGCGATCAGGATGGTCACCCGGGGAGTCCAGGCCTTTTTGCGGACAATCCTCGGTCCCCGGAAGATCACGATCAAGCTGGCGCAACACGGGTAGCCGATATAGACATAGAATATTGCCGCAATGGCCAGCCAGAAAACTATTTCCACCATGTCTCCCTGTAGTTACACCAGCGGACGAACCCTTGAGCCATTGAAGCGGTCAGCCGTTATCTGCCTGGTTGATTCCATAAGATCAGTGACACTGCCGCTGCCCGTGCAGCACCCTTCCGGATGTGCGGAGAGTCCGGCCAGGTTGACAGAGGAGGTATTCTTCATATATTCACTGCCATGTTAGCCCGCTCCCAGACAAGCCGCGGCCCGGATCGGCTGAAACCTGAACGTGCGCAACAGGATGTGCAACCGGTCCATTGTCTTGTCCAGATTGGTATAATGCCGGAACCTGGAGAGCCTGCTTGCTGACTCGAATCGCGGTTGTCCAGGATCCACCTCCCATGGATGCACATAAAACACGAACGGTTTACCTTCCACCCTGTTGATACGCTTCAGGGCCCTCAGGGTGAACCAGAGCGGAAAGAGCCGGAAATAGCCCCCCCCGGCCACTGGAATCTTTCTACCGCAAATCAGGGCGGTCGAGATAGGAAACTCGATCAGATCCATTCCCTCCACCTGATACGGAAAACGGGGGGCATCCGGAATGCCATAGTTGTCGTGCCGAATAGGGAATATACTGGAATCATAGGTGAAATCGAGCTCGTTAAGGATCTCGAGGGCCCAGTAACTTTTTCTGGTGATCGTATAGGTCGGTGCCCGATAACCAACCACCTGCTCACCTGATGCCTGTTCCAGGATTTCCTTGGCCAGTTTCGTATCCCTGAAAAACTCTTCCGGCCCCAGATCGTATATTCTCCGATGCAGGTAACTATGGCAGCCGATCTCGTGACCAAGGTCACGGATCTTTCTGATCAAAGCCGGATACTGTTCTCCAATCCAGCCGACAACGAAAAAGGTCGCCCGGACATCATACTGTTCAAACAGGGCCAGCAACCTGTCGGTGTTGGCCTCCACCCGGCTTTCATATTCTTTCCATTCCGCCTGTCTGACGACAGATTCAAATGCTGCGACCTGAAAGTAATCTTCGACATCAACGGTCAGAAAGTTGCGGGGGGACTCATCCCGTTGCCATGACATGAAGTGTCTTCTTCCTCTTACCAGCGGAACAGATTGCGGGACACAGTAAACTGAATATAGAATCTGTGTTCATCATACTCGTCGCCGGCAAGATCAATATCGTGATTGGTGAACCTGTAAACCGCCGATACAGTGTACCATCGGCCAAAGGTATAGGACAATCTCGTCCCGATGGAACTGTTCTTTTCATGGTAGCTGGTCTGCTCTCCCTCTTCCTGCATTTGGGCAAGTTCATCCAGCTGCTCTTCGGTGATGACCGTGGGTGTGTTGGTCACCGGCCGCTGATATCGCTGTTTATCCTCATAGGTAGCAAAGAGGGTGGCTGCCAGATCCTTAACTACAGTATATGACAGCTCCACTCCGGCTGTCCAGGAATCTGTCAGCCCGTCCTGCCGACCGTTGAAATTTTCCTGAGTATATCGCTTATCCGCATAAATACGAAACATACCGCGATAAAAATCCCAAGTCAGCCCGGCGTGGGCATTGTAGTCTCCGCTCCAGGAACTGCTGTCCTGTTTTTCAAAGGTCGGCCCGCCGGAGAGCGTCATGTGGAGATGCGCGCTGAAATCGTGCCCCCAGTTCAGGGCGAGCTGGTGCACCTGGGTATCTTCGCGCAGGGGATGATCATAATCAGTGGCCAGATATTCATAGAATAATGACAACCGGTCACGAGCCGACCAGAGGTAATGCAGGCCACCCATGAACCGATACTCCTGCAGATCCTCTGAAACATCTTCCGCCCTGACGTCCACATCCACCGGCAGTGCGCTTTCCTGGGTATCTGTCGGTGACGCGGCATCGGCAGCATCAGCCGCACCCCCCTCCTCTTTTCCTGTCGTCGCGGCAACATCCTGATCCTGCACCGTCTGGTCCCCAGCCGTAGTATCGGTAAGGCCGGCAGCCGCCTGGGAAACGACGTAAACCGTACTTTCCTCGAAATCACCCTTGGTATAGTTGAACTCCAGATCCGTGGTCCAGCGCCGGTTGAACCGATAGGCAAAGCGGAGCAGGCCAAAATAGCGGTCATAGGGTGTATATCCACTCTCTATTTCGTCGATATTGTCGAGTTTTTCGTAATGGATGCCCGCTCCCACAAGGGAGTCTTCTCCAAAGGCGTAATCCGTCTCGAAGCCCAGGTTGTTGCGCCAGAAACGGTGCCTGCCGACCCGTTCGGTCAGGTTGCCATTGACGATTCCCTGGTCAGTATCTGCACCGATTGTCTCCGATCCGGTCTCTTCAGCCTCTGGGTCGATGTCTGCTGTCCGCGTCACAGACTCGCGCACGCTGTCATCGCCGACATAGAGGTTGTCACTGACCTGCACCTTCCACCTTTTGGTCAGGCTATTTTCGTAGCGCAGGCCGAGATCGTGCTCCACCTCGTTGGAGTCACTTATATTGTCATGTGTAAAACGGGGTGAGTAGGTGAACTGGATCAGATCGGTTACACCGCTGGAAAGCACGGTAACCCTGGGGGCAATAAAAAACTTCCTGGTGTCCCCCTCGTTACCGTCATCGCGGGAGTCGACCACAGGCTCCCCCTCGACCTGCTCCTCCGGTGCTGCATAGGTCCTTTCCGTATACTCGTATCCCACTGAAACATCGCCGATTACCCGGGTATCCCGTCCATGGGCCGGTCCACATGGTACCAGCAGCAGGCCGCAGATTCCCACCGATGCACCCAAAACACTCCTGCGATCCAGTTTCACCGTTTTCACCCTCATTGCTGAACAATTATGTAATCACCCGACTGAATATAGATATTGCCTTCCACATTCTTTCCTTTCAAAAAGGCATCATAATCAAACTTCAGTTTTTTCTCTGTATTTTTCCCTTCCTCATTCTTGTGGAGGCCGTCACCCTGCCGAACGATGATGATATCCCGGTCTGCCCATTCCGTCAGGCCGCCGCTGCGGGCCAGGGCCTGAACGACAGTGATGGGATAATCGATGGAATAGATGCCCGGTTTCTCGACCTCTCCCAACACCGTATAATGGCGGCTGTGACTTTCCTTCAGGACAACGGTGACAATGGGATCCGAATACACCGTGGAGTAGAGTTCTTTCAGGTAGTCAGCAAGCTGGGTAAGTGACATGCCCACGACATGTACATCGCCAATGTGCAACAGCGAAACCCGGCCATCGATCCGGACTTCGGCTCCCCCTGCCGACTTGGAATTCTCCCCACCACTGGTCGGTGAGGCCGCCATGTTGCCCTCCCCATATACACTTATGCCGAGAATATCGCCATGGCCGATGATATATTCTTCCTGTTCGCCAGGAAAACGGGCATCTGGACCCACAATCTCCTTGCGGAGCTTCTCCTTGACCGCTGCATCCACCACCACATCGGCTGTCGACTGGGCAGCCTGTACCGTGCCCAGCAGCGTGCTGCCCAGCAGAGAACAGGCAACAACCAGAAACAACACATGTCTGAAAAAAGCAACCATGCAACACCTCCTACTCGTTTTTCGGCAATTTTCTCACTGACGAACCCCATCCCATGGATCCTGACTCCACGCAATGACCAACCTGCCCCATCATCAAGCAGGATGCATCGGAATTCGAGAGACAAAAGTACCGTGCAGGGCAAATCGGATACACCTGAAAGGACGGTCAGCTCATCATGACAATCCGGCGCTTTTGGCCGTAAGCCACGGCCTCGTCCAGGCAACGTGTCGGGATGAATTCCATCAGCCGACATCAGATATCTGCAGGCATTACCCGCCAATCCGGAGGAAAACGGCACTCCCAGTTGCCCAAACGAAACAGCTGCAAGCTATTTTCTTTGCCTACAAGAATAGCACATGATGAAAAAACATACAAAAAAGACTCCACATTTTACATAAAAATCGGTACAATTCGGTCTGAATAATCCATTAGAGAATACCGGTTGACAAGATTTCTCTCCCAACCTTTCCAAAGGGCCTGCAATGCAATCATTTCGCCTCTTGTTCACCTGTCTTGTGATCTGTTTTTCTTTTTTCCTGCTTGCCAACTGCTCGGCCGATCCGGCAAAGGAAAAGATGAACCACTACCAGAAGGCAATGATCTACCTTCATGAAAATAACGAAAAGGCCGCCGTGATCGAGCTGAAGAACGCCATCCAGATCGATCCCAAGTTTGCCGATGCGAGATACCAGCTTGGCCTGCTGTATCTCAAGGCCGGCCAGGTCAACACAGCATTCAAGGAGCTGCAACGGGCGGCCAGCCTGGACCCGGAGAACCTGGACGCCAGACTGAAAACTGCGGAGTTCATGCTCATGGCCCGAGACAAGGATGGCGCCCGGAAACAGACCATGGCCATCCTGGAAAGCCATCCAAACAATGTGGATGCCCTGGCTCTCAAGGCAAACCTGGACATCATAGACGGCCAGTTCGCCGAGGCTGAAGAGGCCATCAACAAGGCCCTGGCCATCGATCCCGATCTGGACCGCCTCTACACCATCCAGGGGAGGCTTTATTCTGCTGAAAAAAAGGTCGACAAGGCGGAACAAGCATTCAAAAAGGCCATCGAGGTGAACGACGACAAGCTGGCCAACTACCAGATGCTCTATCGGTTCTATCAGTCACAGCAGGACTGGGACAAGGCGGAAAAACTCATCCTCGAAATCATCGACAAGTTTCCAGACACGCCATCTCCGTACGTGATGCTCGCCTCCCTGTACAAGGAAAACAGGGAGTATGACAAGACCGAACAGACCCTGAAAAAAGCGGCTCAGCTCTTCCCTGACGATGCCAACATCCAGCTCATCCTCGCCGACTTCTACCGCGGCCAGGGAATGGTCGAAAAGGCCGAGGCGGCCTACAAGACGGCCATGGAAAAGTCTCCCTCCCCGCTGGCGGTCAAGGCCCAGCTGATCGACTACTATTTTGAACAGCATAAATTCGAACAGGCAAAACAGGGAATGGAGGAGATCCTGGCGGAAAACCCCAAACAGGGGACCGCCAATCTGGTCAAGGCAAAGTTTCTCATCAAGGACGGCAAGGACGGCGAGGCCCTGGAGATTCTCAATCAACTGAAACAGGAATACCCTCGCTGGGCCATCCTCTACTTCACCAGCGCAGTGGCCCACCTGAACCAGGGTAACATGGAGCTGGCCCAGACCGATGCCATGGAGGCCATAAAGCGCAGTCCGAGCAAGGCAAAATTTCACACTCTCCTTTCCCTGCTCCATATACAGAACGGCAATATCGAAGATGCCAAACAGGAAGCCGCCATCGCCCTGCAGCTCAATCCGAAGGATTTCAAGGCAGCTCTCCTCCTGGCGAAAAGCTTTCTTCTGCTCGAGGATTATGCCACTGCCGAAAAAATGTTCCTGGAGATGAGGAGCAAGGTGCCGGACAATCCCGAGGTGCTCGGCAACCTTGGCATGGCCTATCTGGGCCGCAACAAGCTCGACGAGGCTGCCGCTGTCTTCGAAAAGCTGCTCGCGCTCCATCCGGACAGCACACCGTCGCTGCTGAAACTGCTCCAGATAAGACAACGCCAGGGAAAAACCCCGGACCAGCTCATCGCCCTGGCCAAGACCTACATGGCCAAAGCTCCGAACAACGCAGCCAACCTGCTTCTTCTCGCCTCCCTCTACATTGACAAACAGCAGTACGAGCAGGCGCTCTCCCTGCTGAAAAAGGCTCAGCGGCTGGCCCCTGACCTGCCCAATTCCTATACAATGAGCGCTGCCATATACAAACGGCTCAACAGAATGGACGAGGCATTTGCCGAATACCGGCAGCTTTTGGAGAGCCAGCCGGAAAACCTGCAGGCCCTGATGGCCCTGGGCAGCCTGTATGAGCAGAAGGGCGAGACAGGCAAGGCCAAGGAGATGTATCGTAAAGCACTGAAGGTCAAACCGGACTTCGCTCCGGCAGCCAACAATCTTGCCTGGATCATCGCCGGCGAGAAAGAAGCCGATCTTGGCGAGGCACTGCGGCTCTCAATGATTGCCAAGCAGCAGGTGCCGGACAACACCCATGTACTCGACACCACGGGCTGGGTCCATTTCAAACGCCAATCCTACGGTCTGGCCATCAACGAGTTCAGGCAGGCCATCGAAAAACAGCCTGAAGAGCCGCTGTTCCACTATCACCTGGCCCTTGCCCTCTATGGGGATGGCAAGAGAGAAGAGGCCATCCGCGAGCTCCAGGATGCCCTGGGCAGGCAGGAGCCGTTTGCAGAGAAACAGGAGGCCAGGGCGCTTCTCGACCAGTGGCTGGCTGAGCAGGCGGCAGAACCGGAACAGGAGAAAACAGGGAATTGATGGAACCCAGCAAGGTCGTTATCCCGGAAGAGAAGATCGGAAAACGGGTCCGGGAACTTGGCAGACAGATCCAGGATGATTATAAAGACAAAAAACTGCTGGTAATCGGGGTGCAGAACGGCTCTTTCATCTTTCTTGCCGATCTGGTCCGGGCCATAGCGCTCCCCATGGAGATCGACTTTCTCAGGGTGGCCAGCTATGATGACAGCGATTCGTCTTCAGGATCCATCAGGCTGGTCAAGGAGCCGGAACTGGACACCAGGGACAAGGACATCCTCCTGGTGGAGGACATCGTCGATACCGGCACCACGGTGGCCTGGCTGCGGCAGTACTTTGCCGAACATGCAGCCCGGTCGGTCCGTCTCTGTGTCCTGATCGACAAGCGGGAGCGAAGACAGAAGCCGGTCCAGGTCGACTACAGCGGATTTACGGTGGACAGCGGGTTTCTGGTCGGTTACGGACTGGACTACGCCCAGCGGTACAGAAACCTTCCGGCCATCTACACCCTTGATTGAGAACAGTGCGCTAAAGGGAGGCAAGACAAGTGGGGACAAAAACGTTTGGCGTTATCCTGTCTGGCTGCGGACATCAGGACGGGGCGGAAATCCACGAGGCGACCCTGACCCTGTGGGCAATCCATCGCCATGGCGCGGACTACCGGTGTTATGCCCCGGACATTCCACAGTATCACGTGCTCAACCACATCACGGGCAAGGAAATGGATGAAAGCCGCAATGTCCTGGTCGAGGCAGCCCGGATCGCCCGGGGGAATATCCAGCCCCTGGACCAGTTCGATGCCGACGATCTGGACGGCCTGATCCTGCCCGGTGGTTTCGGAGCAGCCAAGAACCTGTGCACCTATGCATTCGACGGTCCGGACTGCCAGGTCAACGACCAGGTGGCCCGGGCGATCAGGAGCATGCATGAGCAGAAAAAACCCATCGGTGCCCTGTGTATCGCCCCGGTCATTCTCGCCAGGGTGCTGGATGGCGTGACCGTCACCATCGGTCAGGACGAGACCACGGCAGGCAACATCGTCCGCATGGGCGGCCGCCATCGGACAACCTGGCAGGGAGAGATCGCCGTGGACCAGGAAAACCGTATCGTCACCACCCCCTGCTACATGCTCGACTCCAGGGTAGACCAGATCGGCGAGGGTGCCGACCGGCTGGTGGAGGCCATGCTGCAGTTCACCTGAACATTCAACACAGATCCGGACAACAAATGAGCAATACCTTCAAGACATTCATTCTCATGGCAGCGCTGACCGCGCTGTTCATGGTCGGCGGTCAGGCCATGGCCGGCAGGCAGGGTGTCATCATCGCCCTGGTCATGGCCCTTGGCCTGAACTTCTTTGCCTACTGGAACTCGGACAAGATGGCCCTGGCCATGAACAAGGCCAGGGAAGTTCAGCAGCACGAGGCTCCGGAACTGTTCCGAATCGTGGCGGCGTTGGCCCAGCGGGCCGGCCTGCCCATGCCCCGTATCTATATCATCGACAGCCCGACCCCCAACGCCTTTGCCACAGGCCGCAATCCTGAACATGCGGCCGTGGCCGTGACCCGGGGCATCATGGAGGTCCTGAACCAAAGCGAACTGGAGGGTGTGCTGGCCCACGAGCTGGCCCACATCAAGAACCGGGACATCCTGATCAGCTCCATTGCCGCGGTCATGGCCGGCGCGATCTCCTACCTGGCGACCATGGCCCAGTGGGCCATGATCTTCGGCGGAGGACGGGACGACGAGGACGGCGGCAATCCCATCGCCGCCCTGGTGATGATGATCGTTGCCCCCCTGGCGGCCACCCTGATCCAGCTGGCCATCTCCCGTTCCAGGGAATACATCGCCGACGCCACGGGGGCGAAAATCTGCGGCCATCCCAAGGCCCTGGCCAGCGCCCTGCAGAAACTCGCCAATTACAACAAACAGATGCCCATGCAGGTCAACCCGGCCTCGGCCCAGATGTATATCGTCAATCCGCTTTCGGCCGGCAGTCTGGCCGGACTCTTTTCCACCCACCCGCCCATGGAAGAGCGGATCCGCCGCCTCCTGAGCATGTAGATATCCCGGCACCGCTCCCCCCAGTCGGGGAGCGGCGTGTCAAGACATACTGCTGCCTTCCGGTGTACTCCAGACTGACATTTTCCTGCTGCCCTGAAATCCGGCAGGGGGACAGGTTTCCAAGGTGTTCCGCGGAACTCAGGCCAACCTCTCCAGAAGACGCAGGAATTCAGTTGCATCCAGACAGCCGCGTCCCACCATGATCCCGGCCATCCCGTCCATGGCCAGCAGGGCAGCCGCATTGGACTCGTTCACCCCGCCCCCGTAGAGGACCGGACGGCCGCCGCTCATCTCCCCCAGGGTCGATACGACAGCGGCTATATCCTGGGTTGGGGCCGCGATCTCCAGGTCAACGGCGTTGGCCGGTGTATAAGCCAAAAGCACCCTGTCCAGCTCATCATGATCCAGGGCGGCCAGCTGCCGCGGCGCTTCGGACCGGTCCGTACAGAGTATGGGCTGCAACCCCACAGCCAGGGACTCCCGCACCTGGGCCGCCACGCTCTGTTCATCCTCGTGAAAATAGTGCCGCCGCTCCCGGTGGCCGACCAGGACACGATCCGCCAGCCCCCTGAGCCAGCGGGCCGGCGTGGCCCCAGTATATCCACCCGGCGGAAAGGGGGACACAGCCTGGGCGGCCAGGGAGACCCCGGCTGTTTCCTCGAGCAGCGTCCCGGCCTCCCGCATGACGAGAAACGGCACGGCAAGGACTACCTCTGCCACCGCGAGCGGCCGGTATCCCCGCCTGAAGGTCTCAAGCCAGGCCAATGCTTCGCTGGGGGCAAGATGATCTTTCCAGTTGGCCACCACCAGTTTCTTCATATCACACCTCCAGATCGATTCCCGCTTCCTGCAACCGTTCCCGCACCTCCTCCTCGCTGATCCCGCTCAAAACGACCTGCTTCTTCCTCCCCTTCAGCCCACTGCGGATCTCCACAGCCGAGCGGGGCAGCTGAAAGAAATCGGCCAGGAAAGCGATCACCGCCTTGTTGGCCCTGTTGTCCACCGGCGGCGCGGTCAGGGACAGCTTGAGGGCCTCGCCATGCAGGCCGAGGAACCGGCTCCTGCTGGCCCGTGGCTGTACGTGCAGCAGAAGCTGCATCCTGTCCGCCCCCAGTACCCGGACCCATCCCATGCCGCCGGCCCTGTCGATCAGTGAAGGCTCATGCCGATCTGCTGCAGGGTGGGCACGAGAAAACTCTGCAGAAAGACAATGGCCAGGATGAGGATCATGGGACTCAGGTCAAAGCCACCCATCACCGGCACCATCCGCCTGATCCGGGCCAGAAGCGGCTCGGTCGCCTGGACGAGAAACCTGACAATGGGATTGTACGGATCGGCATTCACCCAGGAGATCACCGCCCTGCCGATGACGATCCAGATGTAGGCACTGAGGACAAAATTGATCAGCTTGGCCACTGCAAGTATAAAATTTCCCAACATGAACATGATCTATCAACTCTGGTTATGATTTGAGACAGGGCGGGCTGCCGCCGCTGTCACCGAACAGGTTCCATACGCCGGGAGCATTTCAGGAGACCCGGCTTCCCGGGGAGATATCATCGCTCACCGTGGTCAGCACCAGTCGTTCCCTGCCACCGCTGTCCGTCTCCTTGGCCGCCAGCACCATGCCCTGGGAGAGAACCCCCATGAGCTTTGCCGGCTTCAGGTTGGCGACGATGATGACCTTTCTCCCTACCAGCTCTTCCGGAGTATAATGCTCGGCAATACCGGCCACCAGGGTCCGCTCATCCGGAGCCCTGACCGTGAGCCTGAGCAGCCTGTCCGCCCTGGCTATCTTTTCCGCGGCAACGATCTCGGCCACCCGCAGGTCAAGAGCGCCGAACTGCTCAAAGGTAATATAGTTATCATCTATTTTTTCCTTGTTCTTTCGACCTATTGTCTGTTTCCCTTCCTGACTGGCCCGCTTGCCCCTGCCCTGTTTTTTCCTGCCCAGGCGGGGAAAGAGCTGGGCACCCTTTTTCGTCCTGGTGCCCGGCCGCATGCCGCCCCAGGCGGCCGCCTCCAGGGTGGCCCCGGCCAGTTCGGCCTCCAGCCCCAGGGCCACGGCCATCTTTTCCGCCGCATCCGGCATCACCGGCCGCAGAACCAGGCTGATGATCCGCAACGTTTCGGCAAGATGATAGAGCACCGTGTTCAAACGATCCTGTTGTTCCGGATCCTTGGCCAGTTCCCAAGGGGCATTGTTGACGATGTACCGGTTCAGGAGCCCGATCACCTCCCATATTGCCTGCAACCCGAGGTGGAAACCGAAGGCATCCATGGCCTGGCGGTACCGGTTCACCATCTCGGTACAGGCGTCGGCAAGCTCCCGGTCATCCTCCCGGAGTGTCTCCGCCTTCCACTCCGGCACGATCCCGCCGGCATACTTGTTGATCATGGTCAGGGAACGGGAGAAGAGGTTGCCCAGGTCATTGGCCAGGTCAGCGTTGCGGCGGGCCACGATGGCCTCCCGGGAAAAGGAGGAATCCAGGCCGAAATGCATCTCCCGGAGGACAAAGTAGCGTACCGTGTCCGCCCCATACTCCTCCACCAGCTCTCCGGGACGGATGACGTTGCCGATGGACTTGGACATTTTGGTCTCATCCACATTCCAGTAGCCGTGCACGTGCAGCTTTCTGTACGGCTCCAGTCCCATGGCCTTGAGCATGGTGGGCCAGTAGATGGCATGGGGCTTGAGAATGTCCTTGGCGATCACGTGCTCGGCCACCGGCCAGTACCGGCGGAAATCCTCACCATCGGGATATCCTATGCCGGTCAGGTAGTTGATCAGGGCATCGAACCAGACATAGGTGACGAACCTGTCGTCAAAAGGCAGGGGAATGCCCCAGGTCAAACGGGATACCGGCCTGGAAATACAGAGATCCTCCAGGGGCTCCCGCAAGAAGGACAGGACCTCGTTCCGGTAGCGCTCCGGGGTGATGAATTCCGGATTCTCGCGGATATGGTGGACAAGCCAGTCCTGGTAACGGGACATGCGAAAGAAATAGTTCTGCTCGGAGATCTCCCTGGGAACGGTCTGGTGGTCCGGACAGCGGCCGTCGACCAGCTCCTTCTCGGTCAGAAACCGTTCGCATCCCTGGCAGTAATGACCCGAGTATTCACTGAAATAGATGTCGCCCTGCCCGTGGACTTTGCGCAGGATTTCCTGCACGGTACGGACATGATCCGGATCAGTGGTCCGGATGATATGGTCCGGCTCGATGGCCAGCAGAGGCCAGGTCTCCCGGAAGGCCGCCGCAATGCGGTCCACATATTCCCGCGGCTCGATTCCCTCTTTCGCCGCTGCCTGGGCGATCTTTTCCCCATGCTCGTCGGTGCCGGTCTGGAAACGGACGTCATCGCCGCACAGCCGTCGGAACCGGCTATAGGTATCCGTGACAATGGTGGTATAGGCATGTCCCAGGTGGGGCATGGCATTGACATAGTAGATCGGGGTGGTGACGTAGGTTGTCATTTCTGTTTGTCTTGTGCCTTGTTCCTGTTCTCCGGCCCCTTTTTCGGACCTGATTTTTTTTCTCTGCCTTCCTGACCCTTCTGCTTGCCGCTTCCCTGGCCGACAACCCTGGCCGCCTGCCACTCCTCCCTGTCCAGGACCAGCTCTCCTGTCTCCCTGGAACTCACCAGGATCTTCTCCTGAAGCGGCAGGTGCCGGACAACCCGGTACACCTGACCCTGGTACCGGATCTGTCTGCCGATCCGCGGCATTTCCGCACGGATCCTCTGATACACGTCATGCTCGTAGGTCAGGCAGCAGAGCAGCCGGTTGCACACCCCGGAGATCTTGGCCGGATTGAGCGGCAGGTCCTGCATCTTGGCCATCTTGATGGACACGGAGTCGAACTTCTTCAGAAAGGAACTGCAGCACAGCTCCCTGCCGCAGGCGCCGATACCACCGGTCATCTGCGTTTCGTGGCGGACACCGATCTGGCGCATCTCCACCCGGGTGCGGAACTCCTGGACCAGGTTCTTGACCAGCTCGCGGAAATCCACCCGGCTCTCTGCCGTAAAATAAAAAATGATTTTGGAACCGTTGAAAAACCGCTCCACCCGGACCAGGTTCATGGGCAGGCGCAGGTAGTCGATCCTCTCCTGGCAGATGGCAAAGGCCTCCTGCTCCAGGAGCGGCAGCCGGGCATACTTTTCCTCTTCCTCTCTCGTGGCCGGCCTGGTTACCAGGGGAAGCCCGTCCTGGCCGCCGGAGCGGGACAGAGGAAGCTCCGGAGATTTCGACACGATCACAGCCGGCTCCGGACCATGATCGGTCCTGACCATCACCACCGTGCCGGGCGTCAGGTCATCCAGCCTTGACTGGACGGTGATCTCCCGTCCCTCTTTCCGATAACGGATGTGATAATGGAACAGCGACCCGTTTTTTGCGGACTGTTCCTTTTCCTGTTCTTCCTGTTCCGTCTTGGCTGTGGACATGGATAGTTCCGGTTTCGGGTTTCAGGAGCCGGGAGGGGAAGCCGGTCGACCGGTCTTGACCAGCCCGAGCAGCAGGACTTCGCACACCAGACCACGATTACAGTTCCTGTCCAGGGCTTTGCGGGCATCCTGGACAGCCAGTACCTTATCAGAAAGTTCCTGCAAATTCCACCGTTCTCTTGCCGCGGCAAGCCGGTGTTCGCCCGGACCGGTATCCGGGAGGATGCCTGCTCCGCCAAGGGTGAGCTTCAAGGCATCCTTGAAAAAATTCTGCAACAGATCGAGGAGAAACAGCAGATCATCCTTCAGCTCCGCCATCCGGACCGCCAGGTGGAGCATTTCTTCCACGGTCTCGGCCTCGCTGCGGCCGGGCTTCAGGATGGCATCCAGGATGTCCAGTTCCATGGCCACGATCTCCCGGCCGGCCACCACGGCTCCCTTGCCCGGACAGCCGTCGGTCAGGACGGCAAGCTCCAGGGCGGCATCACGATCCAGGGACGGATCGTTGCTCTGGAGGACATCTGCCGCATCCTCCAACGACAGGGCATAGAAGGGGATGACCTGGCAGCGGGAACGTATGGTGTCCAGAAGCGGTTCACCCTGGGAGGCGACCAGGAGGAAGAGATTGTTCCTGGGCGGCTCCTCCAGGATCTTGAGCAGGCTGTTTGCCGCCTCGCGCCGCATGGTCTGTACCTCGAGCATGAGGATCACCCGCATGGCGGCCTCGAAGGGTGGAAAGGGAAGCCCCCGTTTCAGCTCCCGGACCTGGTCGATCCTGATGGCCGCCCCATCCGGCCTGATCTCCAGAAAATCCGGATGATTTCCGGAGCGGAACTTGATGCAGCCCGGGCAGTGACGGCAGGGCCTGTTCTCCCTGCCCCGGCAGAGGAGAATGGCCGCCATCTGGCGGGCCATGGTGGTCTTGCCCACCCCGTCCGGACCGGTGAACAGATAGGCATGGGCCAACCGGTCTCCGGTCAGGGCCCTGGTGAGCAGTCTTGCCGCCTTGGGCTGCCCGACGATCTCAGCGAACATGATCCCCAGCGCCGGCCGCCCCTCCCATCAGAACAGCCTCTGCTGCCTGAGCGGATCATGCTTCCGGGCAGCCGTCTTCCTGCCGGGCTCTCTCCTCGCCGGTGGAGAGGGATCTTGTTCCTGCCGGCCTGTCCCGTCCTCGGCCGCCCTGAGATACAGAAACCGCTCCAGGGGCCGCTGGTAGTCGGACCAGTGGTATCCCGGCTCCTGGATCTTTTCCCGCAGCTGGTCGGTATAGTTCATCTTGGCATCCATATCGTCGATATGATGGAGCACCAGGGCCTCCTGGGTCATGGGCAGTACCGGAGAGCCGAACTCGTGGCGGCCGTGATGGCTGAGGATGAGGTGGGCCACCTGGTCGAGCCGCTCCTCGCCCAGTCCGGAAACGTTCCGGGCCGCCTCCCGCACCATTTCCACGCCCAGCACCAGGTGGCCGAGCAGCCGGCCGGGACTGGTGTAGTCAAAAGGCAGCGCGGTGAAGCTGAACTCCCTGATCTTGGCCAGATCATGCACCAGGGCACCGGTCAGGAGAAGATCCCGGTCCAGCCCGGGATAATGGTCAGCCAGCCTGTCCGCCAGGCTGACCACGGAGAGGGTGTGCTCCAGCAGGCCACCCAGGTAGCCATGATGCATCTTCTTGGCTGCCGGTGCCCTGCTGAACGACTCCAGGATCTCCCCGGCAAAGATGGTCCGGAGCAGTTCCGCCAGGCCCTGATCCCGGATGGTGTCGATCCAGGAATGCAGCTCTGCCACCATCTCCCCGCGATCCCTGGGCGAGGAGGGCATGAAATCCTCCAGGTCGATCCGGCTGCTGTCGGCTGCCTGCAGGCTGGTGATGTTGAGCTGCAACTGGTCGCGGAAGGACCTGGCCATGCCCTGGAGAAAAATCACCCCGCCCACCTCTGCGGCAGCGTCGTAGCGGCCGGCATTTTCCCATACCCGGGCCTCGATCTCTCCTGTCCGGTCCATGAGGGTCAGGGCCAGGTAGGGTTTGCCGGCCCTGGTCTCGGCAAGTGTCTTCCGGGCTACCAGGAAGAGATCCTCCACCAGCAAGCCTTCCCGGAGATCGGCGACAAAGGTTTTCTTTTCTGTCGGTCTCACATTCGCCCCTCTTTCAGACATTGAACCGGAAGAGGATACAGTCGCCGTCCTGGACGACATACTCCTTGCCCTCGGAACGCATCAGCCCTTTGTCCCTGGCCGCGGCCTCCGAGCCGCAGCCAATATAGTCCTGGTACGAGATCACCTCGGCCCTGATGAAGCCGCGCTCGAAATCGGTGTGGATCTTTCCCGCCGCTCCCGGAGCGGTCGTTCCCCGCCGGATGGTCCAGGCCCTGGTCTCCTTTTCGCCGACCGTGAAAAAGGTTATCAGGTCCAGCAGCGCATAGCCGGCGTGGATGAGCCTGGTCAGGCCGGGTTCCTCCAGGCCCATTTCCTCCAGGAACTCCTGCCGTTCCTGCTCATCGAGCTGGCTCAGTTCCTGTTCGATGGCCCCGGCAATGGTCACCACAGCGCCCTGTTCCGCGGCAGCCGCCTCCTCCAGCCGTCGCACGTGTTCATTGCCGGCGGCAAGGTCCTCCTCGTTCACGTTGGCCACATAGAGCACCGGTTTTGCCGTCAACAGGCAGAGCTCCCGGATCAGTTCCCGCTGCCGGTCGGTTTCCGGCTCGGCCAGCCGGGCCGGTCTGCCCTGGGAGAGCATATCCAGCAATTCCTCCAGAAAGACCGCATCGCCCAGCAGCTGCCTGTCGCCCGACTTGGCCTGGGTCTTCGTTTTGGCCAGCCGTTTCTCCACGGTGGCCATATCGGCCAGGACCAGCTCGGTGGAGATGATCTCGGCATCCCGGACCGGATCGATACTGCCATCCACGTGGACAATGTTGTCGTCTTCGAAGCAGCGGACCACGTGGACAATGGCATCCACCTGCCGGATGTGGCCCAGGAACTGGTTGCCCAGCCCCTCGCCCTGGCTGGCCCCCTTCACCAGACCGGCGATATCGACAAATTCCATCTGGGTGGGCACCTTGCTGCGGGTCTTCACCAGCTCCGCCAGCCGATCCAGCCGCTGGTCCGGCACCGGCACCACCCCGACATTCGGTTCAATGGTGCAGAACGGATAGTTCTCCGCCTCGATGGCCGCCGCGGTGAGGGCGTTGAAAATAGTCGACTTGCCCACGTTGGGCAGGCCGACGATACCACACTGAAATCCCATAGATGCTCCTCGTCACCCGTATTTGCCGTCCCGGCCGTGGACCGGGGTCCAGCTCATATCCGTTTCCAGCCGGTAAGCCCCCTCGAACCTGTCTGCCAAGCCGCCCCCCCATTCCTCAGGCGAGAGCATGGAAAACCAGAGCGAGCCGTCCTCCTTCCGGTAGAGGAAATAGGTCTGTCCGACCCGGCGGCGGAAGGCGCACCGCGCCCTGTGCAGTTCCTGGTCGCGACGCACCTTGTCCAGGATCTCCCTGGCCTCCTCCTGCAGGTTTCTTATCTGACGGGCGATCACCGCCAGTTTCCCCTCGACATGGCTGGCCAGGAGCCTGTCGGCCCGGTCGATCTCCCTGGCCAGATCGACAAGGGTCACCGGCGCGGCCAGGCGACTTACCGGATAGGGGGCGGTACGGGCCGGGCCATCATGGATCTTGCCCTGGCCGGAGAACCGTGTATACTCTGTTTCATCATTCATTTTCATTCGCTCCTGTGATACACCATGCAGGCGTGCTTTGGCAAGCAGATATGGACCTGGATCACCTGATCGTCAATGTGGACATCCTCACCTGGGAGGGAGCAAAAGCCGTGATCAGGCAGGGGGATGTCGGCCTGGCCCATGGCCGGATCGCTCTCCTGGAAACCGGGAGGCGGGGCCGACCGGTTGGAAGAGCAAAGCAGGTCCTGGACGGCAGGGACATGCTGGCCATGCCCGGCCTGGTGAACCTTCACTGCCACGCCGCCATGACCCTGTTCCGGGGCATGGCCGATGACCTGCAACTTTCCGCATGGCTCAACGAGCACATCTTTCCGGCAGAGGCGCGCCACGTGCATCCGGAAATGGTCTACTGGTGCTCCAAGCTGGCCGCAGCCGAAATGATCCTCTCCGGCACCACCACCGTGGCAGACGGCTACTTCCATGGCGAGGAGGCGGCCCGTGCCTTCCGCGATGCCGGTATCCGGGCCATAGCCGCCCAGGGGATCATCGACTTCCCGGCCCCGGGAGTGGCTGACCCCAGGCGCAACCTCGAGGTTGCCGACGCATTCCTCGCAGCATGGAAAGACCGCTGTACTCTGGTCACACCGGCACTCTTTGCCCACTCACCCTACACCTGTTCCAACCGAACCATCACCGGGGCCAAGGAACTGGCCCGCAGGCACGGGGTGCCGCTCTTCATCCATCTTGCCGAGACCGGACAGGAAAAGGAACTGATCAGGGAGCGCAAGGGATCGACGCCGGTTCGGCATCTGCAGAACCTCGGTGTCCTGGACCAGGATACCGTCTGTGTCCACTGCGTCTGGTGCGATGAAAGGGACCTGGATATCCTGGCAGCCGGCCGGTGTCCGGTAGTTCCCTGTCCGCAGAGTCACATGAAGCTGGCCTCGGGCATCGCCCCCGTGGCCTCCATGCTGGCCCGGGACATGCGGGTAGGGCTCGGCACCGACGGACCGGCGAGCAACAACGGCCTGGACATGTTCCGGGAGATGGATCTCTGCGCAAAACTGCAGAAAGTAGCGACCGGAGATCCGGAGGCGGTCCCGGCCGGTGCCGCCCTGGCCATGGGCACAGGCCGCCTTGCCGGGCTGCCGGGCACTGCCCCGGGTTCCCTGGAGCCTGGAAACCCGGCCGACCTGATTCTCCTCGACTGCGCCAGGCCGCATCTCCAGCCCATGTACAATGGTGATCTTCTCGTTTATGCTGCCAGCGGTAGTGACGTGGACACGGTCTTCATCGACGGCACCATGGTCATGCACCGTCGGCAAATCCTCACCTTTGATCTCGACGAGTGTCTGGAACGGGTTCGGCGGCTGGCCGCCAGGGTGCACTGAACCGGCCGTTTTGCATCTGCCTCTTCGGCCAGCCCCCCTGGTCATCGCTTTCCGGCAAACAGAAGAGCCGTGTTCGGTTCAGGTTTCCAAAACCACCAGGATCTGCTATATTGCGGCTGGTATTTTACTGCAGAAATGCTATCCTGCAGCCTCTCCGAGCAATCACACCACAGTTATGACATCATGCGATACCACATGCTCACCCGATCCTGTTTCGTTTTTCTTTTGCTCCTCTTTTCCGTGCACACGGCAAGTGCAGCCGGCAAGGCCGGCGCTGCAGAACACAGCGGTGTGCCATGCAGCGACACCACCATCACGATTCATCCCCAGATCCGGGAAACCATCATCAGAGATGTGGCCGTCCTCCCCTTCCAGGCCGAGAACTCGCCCCTGGCCGAACGGATGACCCAGAGTTTCTACTCTGCCCTGGACAGGCTGAAGAAGTACAATATCCTGCCGCTGGACACGGTGGCTGACTGGTGCCTGGAAAACATCGATTATCTTCGGGCCGTGGAAGATCTGCCCACCGCCATCCGGGCCGGGAGGGCTCTCAAGGTGCGGGGCGTTCTCACCGGCCGGATCGAGCTGCAGCCTTCCGGCATCTTGAGCGGCTACTCGCTGTCCGATACGCCGGCGGCCCGCTACCAGGTCAAGCTCATCGATGTCCAGAAGGAGGAAGTCGCCTGGTCCATCGAGCTGATATGCCGCAAGGGCGGAGGAGATGAGGGGCTCTCAGCCCGGGAGATCGAGACCGCCATGGCCGGCGCCCTGGACTCGCTGCTGGACAAGCTGGTCCACGAGGCGGGCGACATCTACACGCCCCTGCTGCCCCAGCCGAAGATCCTGGCCACCCAGGGCGAAATCCGTAAGGTGCGGATCATCGTTCGGCCCGATCCGCCCCATGTCTTTTCCGCCTACCAGCTCCTGGGCTCCGACCGGCCCAACGGCACCTTCACCCCCAAAACCGGACCAGTGCCCAACGGCCAGTCGCCTGTCATCCTGGAGGATGATCACCTTCAGGACGACCGAATCTATTACTACACCATCCTGGGTATCAGCCCCTCGGGCCTGGCCAACATCCCGGCACCTCCCTTTCCGGTGCGGACCACCGGTCAGCCCGCGCCGGTCTCCAAGTTCTACTCGGCCGGAAAGAACGTGCGGTTCATCCAGCTGTTCTGGGAACCCTCCCAGGATCCCAACGTCAACGGCTATGTCATCTACCGCAGCGAAAAACAGAGTGGCCCGTTCACCGAGATCGCGGTCATCAACGACCGGCGACAGCAGAGCTACACCGACTATGGGGAACAGAAGGGATTCCACCGGTACGGTACCCTCAAGGACAACAGCCTCTACTACTACACCATCCACACCCGGAATATTGTCGGCGTGGAAAGCGAGGACTCGGAAATCATTGCCGGCATGACCAAGGGAGCCCCGGAACCGCCCCGCGGCGTGGGCGCCATAGACCGGCAGCCGAGGAAGGTCCCCCTTTACTGGGAAGCGGTCTCCGATCCTGACGTGAAGGGGTATGCGATCTTCAGAAGCAGAGACCAGTACAAACAGTTCCAGCAGATCGATTTCGTCCGCGGCCGGGAACAGCAGGAATACATCGACAAGGGAACCTGGGACAAACCGCTCCGGGACGACACCCTCTATTATTACCGGATCCGGTCGGTGAACGTGGTGGACCTCCAGTCCGAGGATTCCAGGACCGTCTCCGCCACCACCAAGGCCCCGCCGCGACCGGTGGCCGGCATCACCACCGAGAGCGGCCTCCTGCGGTCCATTACCCTGCACTGGCAGGCCAACCCGGAGGAGGACATTGTCGCCTACGAGATATTCCGGGGCAACAGCAGCGATATCGTGGTGGAACGGGTCGGCAAGGTGGACAAGACAGAGCTGAGCTTCACCGATTCTGGCCTGGCTGACGGCCGGACCTACTATTACCGCCTCAGGGCCATCGACCAGGACGGTCTGGAAGGCCGGCTTTCCGAGGTGGTGCAGGCCACGACCAAGCCGCTTCCTGTCCCGCCAAGGGGACTACAGGCGGAACAGAGGCCAGAGGGCATCTATCTCAGCTGGCAGGCCAACCCGGAAAAGGACATCCGGGAATACAGCGTGTATTCCATCGGCTTCCTGGCCACCAAGATCGGCTCCACCGGCGAAACCGGCTTTCTCTACACCGAGAGCCTGGAACCGGGGCGAACCTACCGTTTCCAGGTAAGAGCCGTGGACGAGGATGGCCTGAGCAGCGAGTTCTCTGATCCGGTCACGGTGACCATCCCCAAGGAGGAACAGAAGTAGGAGACAGGTGTAATTGATCACAGGCACCGCGTCTTCACACGATCCCTCCTGGCCGCTTCGTGGGGCTATAGCGGCCAGGAGGGATCGTGCAGATCTGCAGCATCTGTGACCAATGACAGCCTGAAAGGATGATATACTGCCGGGTTACATGCCCTGTGATCGGTTACGAACAGGCTGCTCCGGTGCCTGCCTTTCGCCGGGCAGAACAAACTCTTCAGGGTTGCCCCGGTTCAGGGAAGCTGTTCCCGGTCAGGGCCTGGTCTCGAGGAGGCCGTTCAGGAGGTCCAGGTTCTCCCTGTCCTCGTGGAGATCACTGCTCTTGGGTGTTTCCAGGACCATGGGAAGGTCGGCGAAGCGCGGATCCCGGAGCAGGTTGGCAAAGCCCTCCAGGCCGATGTATCCCCTGCCGATATGTTCATGCCGGTCCACCCTGGAGCCCAGCTCCTTCCTGGAGTCATTGAGGTGGAAGAGAAGCACCGAGTCGAGACCCAACAGGCGTTCCATCTCGGCAATGGTCTCTGCATAGCCTGCCTTGGTACTGATGTCGTAACCAGCGGCAAAGATGTGACAGGTATCCACGCAGAACTTCAGGCGATCCGCAAAGGCCGACTGCTCCCTGATGGCTGCCAGCTCCTCGAAACGGCTGCCAAGACCGGTCCCCTGGCCGGCCGTGGTCTCCAGCAGGACCAGGACACCCTCGCCATCTTCACCGGCCTCGACAAAGACCCGGTCCAGGTTGGCAGCCACAGTGCTCAACCCCTTGGACACGCCGGCTCCGCCGTGGCTGCCCGGATGGATCACCACCCAGGGAATTCCCAGCAACCGGCAGCGGCGCAGCTCTTCGGCAAAAGCGGCCACGGACCGGGCTGCCAGATCCTTCCGGGCGCTGGCCAGGTTGACGAGATACGAGGCATGGGAGGCGACCGGCATGCGGCCGCTCTCGCTCCAGGCGGCCCGAAACGCGGTTATCTCTGCTTCGGACAAGGGCGCCGCCTTCCACTGGCGCTGGTTGCGGGTAAAGATCTGCAGGGCCCTGCCGCCGACCGACAGGATCCGGTCAAAGGCCAGGTGCAGGCCGCCGGCTATGGACTCATGGGCGCCGAGACTAGGCATTTTTTCATCTCCTTCTCTCCAGGTACAGAGGCCTGCAGGCTCTGGGCCAGGCCGGCTTGCCGGCTTTTTCCCTGAACCGGTGGCGACCTTGGGCGAATACGGTGTTTTCTCCCGGAACGGTTGATTTGCAGCCAGATATATGGGTAAATGGTTTTCCGGCAGAGGACAAGGAGAAAAACAGCAACCTTCCGGAGGAGCCATGACGACCGGCGCCGAACTGTTCGTGCAATGCCTGGAAAACGAGGGAGTCGAGTATATCTTCGGCATTCCGGGCGAGGAGAACCTGCATGTCATCGATGCCTTGCGGAACAGCGGCATCCGCTTCATCACGGTCCGGCACGAACAGGGCGGGGCCTTTATGGCCGACGTCTACGGCAGGCTCACCGGCCGGGCCGGGGTCTGCCTGGCCACCCTGGGACCAGGGGCCACCAACCTGATCACCGGCTTTGCGGACGCCAACATGGACAACGCCCCCATCGTGGGGATTGCCGGCCAGGGCGCCACGACGAGGATGCACAAGGAGAGCCACCAGGTCCTGGACCTGCGGCATCTCTTTGCTCCGATCTCGAAATACTCCACATCCATCCTGGAACAGGACGTCATTCCCGAGGTCGTCCGCAAGGCTTTCAAGGTGGCCCAGGCCGAAAAACCCGGTGGATCCTTTATCAGTTTTCCTGAAAACATAGCAGCCCGCAAGGTGGGGGACGACATCGTGCCCCTCAAGGTCCAGGCTCCATCCCCGCCCCATCCATCCAGCCACAAGGTACGGCAGGCGGCCGGGATCATCGGCCGGGCCGGCTTCCCCATCATCCTGGCCGGAAACGGCATCGTCCGCAACAGGGCCGGTGACGCCCTGGTCAGGTTCGCTGAAAAAACCAACATCCCGGTGGCCACGACCTTCATGGCCAAGGGAGTGATTCCCTTTTCCCACCCCCTCTGCCTGGGCTCCATCGGTCTCCAGGCCCGCGACTACGTCGCCTGCGGTTTTGACCGGGCCGACGTGGTCATTGCCGTCGGCTTCGACATGGTGGAATACCATCCCCACCTCTGGCATCCGGACGGCACAAAAAAAATCCTCCACATTGCCCAGACCTCGGCCGAGGTGGACCGCCACTACATCCTCGAGGCAGGAGTGATCGGGGACATCGGCGTATCCCTGGACCGGATCGGCGACCTGCTTGCAGAGCGCAACGGCCCGCCCACCTCCATGCTGCGTCGACAGATCGTCGACGAGCTGGAGCGCTATGGCGACAACGACGCCTTTCCCCTGAAACCGCAGCGTATCCTCCACGAGACCAGGCAGGTCCTGGCCGACGACGACATCCTCGTCTCCGACGTGGGCGCTCACAAGATGTGGATCGCCCGGCTCTATCCCTGCGAGCGACCCAACACCTGCATCATCTCCAACGGCTTTGCCGCCATGGGTATCGGCCTGCCCGGCGGGATTGCGGCCAAGCTCGTCCATCCGGACAGACGCGTGCTGGTCATCACCGGTGATGCAGGATTCATGATGAATGCCCAGGAGATCGAGACCGGCCTTCGCCTCGGCCTGGCCCTGGTGGTCATGATCTGGAACGACAGCGGGTACGGCCTGATCCGCTGGCATCAGGAACGGCGCTTTGGCCGCCACGGGCATGTCAGCTTCACCAATCCGGATTTCGTCCGTTTTGCCCGCTCTTTCGGGGCCAAGGGATACCGGGTGGAGGCGGCCGACGAACTGCGGCCCGTGCTGGAGCAGGCCTTTGCCGACAACACGATGGTCCTGGTGGATGTGGCCGTGGACTATGCAGAAAACATGGCCCTGACCCGCAAGCTGGGCAGGCTTGTCTGCCCGATCTGAGGGCATCACGGCGAAAGGCCAGCCATCCTCGGGGAACAGCCCACTGTCTTGACAAGCGGCGAGAAAGTATAATTGTATATTGCGGATCAGCTTTCAGACTTCAGTCTGTCTCCGGACGGACAGACATTACCAAGTGGAGATTCCTATGAAACACCAGCACCACGTCCTTTCCAGGTTATCGTTTCTAGTCAGTCTTGCCCTTTGCTGTCTCCTGGTTTCCGCCAGCGCCCTGGCAAGCCCGGATGACGACAATATCGCCCTGCTCGACCGCTCGGCCAAGGCCTTTGCCGCTGTGGTGAAAAAGGCCAGCCCGGCCGTGGTCTACATCGGGGTGGAAAAGACGGTCAAGGGGAACGCCATGGTTCCCAGCCCCTTTGACTTTTTCAACGATCCGTTCTTCGAACGGTTCTTCGGCCCCCAGTTCCGCCATCCTCCGGTGCAGCCGCGCCAGCAGCCACGCCGCAGGCAGCAGGCTGCCGGCTCGGGATTCATCATTTCCAGCGACGGCTACATCCTCACCAACAACCATGTCGTGGCCGATGGCGAGAAGATCGTTGTCCGGCTGGCCGATGAACGGGAATTCAAGGCCAAGATCGTGGGCACGGATCCACAGTCGGACGTGGCCCTGATCAAGATCGACGGCAAGGACCTGCCCACCCTGCCCCTGGGCGACTCGGACAAACTGCAGGTGGGCGAGTGGGTGATCGCCATCGGCAGTCCCTTCGAGCTCAGCCAGACAGTGACCGTGGGCGTGGTATCGGCCAAGGGCCGCAACCGTATCGGCATCAATGACTACGAAAACTTCATCCAGACCGATGCGGCCATCAACCCGGGCAACTCCGGTGGACCGCTGCTCAACATCCATGGGGAGGCCATCGGCATCAACACAGCTATCTTCTCGCGCAGCGGCGGCTACATGGGCATCGGCTTCGCCATTCCCATCAACATGGCCAAGAGTATCGAGAAACAGCTCCAGGAACACGGCAAGGTGACCCGGGGCTGGCTGGGCGTGGTGATCCAGGACATCAACGACGACCTGGCGAAATCCTTTGGCCTGAAGAGTGCCCGCGGCGTCCTGATCGCCGAGGTGACCGACGGTTCACCGGCCGACAAGGCCGGCCTGCACCAGGGGGATGTGATCCTCCGTCTCAACGGCAGGGAACTCGACGATGTGGCCGACCTGCGTAACCGCATCGCCCTGACAGCGCCCGGCACCGAGGTCAGCCTGGATATCGTCCGCGACGGGAAGGAACAGACCATCAAGGTCACCATCGGCGAACAGCCTTCAGACTTCAGCAAGTTCGCCGGCCAGGCCGGAGGGAGTGGTGCCGGTGCCCTGGCAAAACTTGGCCTGACCCTCCAGGACCTGACGCCGGAACTGGCCGATCAGCTGGGATACAAGGACGGCCAGGGCGTCCTGATCGCCGACGTCGAACCGGACAGCCCGGCCGAGCGGGTCGGCCTCCGTTCCGGTCAGCTCATCGAGGAGGTCAACAAGCAGCGGGTCCACTCCATCAAGGAGCTGCAGAAGGCCCTGAAGCGTTCCGGCAAGAGCAAGCAGGTCCTGCTTCGTGTACGGGCCGGGGACTTCAGCCAGTACGTGGTCCTGCGGGCAGAATGATCATCTCCGGCCGGGATGCCGTCCGCAGGCGGCGTCCCGGCTGTACTCTTCTACAGCATGCCTGACTCGCTCGAGGAACTGACCAGCAAATTACGGGAGTTTAGCGCCCGGCGCGACTGGGAACAGTTTCACAGCCCCAAGAACCTGGCCATGGCCCTGATCGTCGAGGCGGCCGAACTGGTGGAACAATTCCAGTGGCTCAGCCAGGAAGACAGCCTCAACCTGTCTGCGGAGCAGAAAAACGCGGTCCGTGACGAGCTGGCCGATGTCCTGATCTACCTGGTCCGGCTGGCGGACAGGCTGGATGTCGACCTGCTGGCGGCTGCCGCCGACAAGATGGCCCGCAATGCCCGCCGCTACCCCGAGGACCTGGCCCGTTCCCGGGCAGACAAGTACACCGCCTACCAGGAAAAACCGTGACTCCGGAAGAGGCTGCCGCCCTGTTCTTTCCGGATTGCCGCTGGACGCTCAGGCCGCTGGGACAAGGCAACATCAACCTGACCTGTCTCCTGGAACTGGCAAACGGCAGGAAGCTCGTTCTGCAGCACCTCAATCCGGCGGTCTTTCCCGACCCGCAGGCCATCCAGGAGAACCTGCGCCTGGTCTCGGCCCACCTGCAGCGTCGCGCAAGACCCGGGCCGCTCGATCTCAGGATCCTCCGGCCGGCTGCAGCCCGGGGCAAGTCCGCCCTTGCCGACCCTGAAGGCGGCCTCTGGAGACTGCTCACCTACATCGGTCCCAGCAGGACCCTGGCCACCATCCACACCACTGCCCAGGCTGTCAGCCTGGGGGCGGTCCTGGGCTGGTTTCACCAGGCCATGGCCGATTTCGACGCCAGCCAACTCGTCGACCCCCTGCCCGGCTTTCACGACACCGGCCGATACCTCGGCGACCTGGAGGCACGGTTGCAAACCCTTCCATCACTTCCGGCTCAGGAAGCCAGGTGCAGGGACCAGATCCGTTCTTTCGCCCACCTGGTCACCGCCTTTGCCGAGCAATCATCCGGCCTGAGCCGCCAGGTCATCCACAGCGATCCCAAGGTGGCCAACTTTCTCTTTGATGCCACCGGCAGGCAGGCCATCAGTCTCATCGACCTGGACACGGTTCGCTTTGGCGTCCTGATCCACGATATTGCCGACTGCCTGCGTTCCGCCTGCAATCCTGCCGGTGAAGAACCGGAAGATCCGGAGAAGGTCCCGATGCGTGAGGACCTCTTCCTGGCCGTGCTGCAAGGGTACGGCTCCCAGGCAGCCGGCCTCCTCCGGCCGGAGGACCGGCGGATGATCCTCACCGCCACCCGGCTCATCTGCCTGGAGCTGGCCATCCGCTTCCTCTCCGATCACCTGGCCGGCGACCGTTATTTCCGGGTGGATTATCCTGGCCAGAACCTGGTCCGGGCCAGGGTTCAGCTGGCGCTCCTGCATGCGCTCACCAGGCAGGAAGCACGCCTTCAGCAACTGCTGGCCGAAAAACTGCTGGCCAGCTTGACCTGATCCTGATAAATAAGGTATTTTAGTGTTGCGGGAGCCTTGAAAAAACGGGCTGCCGAACCACAGCCAGTCAGCAGCGGAGGGATGCCGGAGCGGCTGAACGGGGCGGTCTCGAAAACCGTTGTGGGTTTACGCCCACCCAGGGTTCGAATCCCTGTCCCTCCGCCAGTCTTCTTTTCCCCGGCAAGAGAAAGGATGTAACCGATCACAGCAAGTGGCCTTACCATAAGGGTATGCAACCCCGCTCCAGTATACTTCCCAGCTGGAATTGGTCCTAGGCAACGCAGTGCCCTCCCCTGGGTAGAGGCGCTAGATGGAGGGCAGTTGAAAAGAGATGGTCTCCTCTTCGCCGTCGATCTCCCGGACCTGGATGGAACCCAGATCGCAGAGCCATTGCAGGACCTCTGCAACCAGGTGTTCAGGAGCAGAGGCACCGGCGGTGATCCCGATCCGCCGAACCCCTTCCAGCCATCCGCGGTCGATTTCCTCGGCACTGTCGATGAGATGGGCCCTGGCCCCGGCCCGGGCGGCGACCTCGCGCAACCGGTTCGAGTTGGAGCTGTTCTTTGACCCGACCACCAGGACAAGATCCACCTGTTCCGCCAGCCTGCGGACCGCAAGCTGCCGGTTGGTGGTGGCAAAGCAGATGTCGGTGCGGTCCGGTTCGCTGATATCCGGGAACTTGCTGCGCAACGTATCGAGGATATCCTTGGTATCATCGATGGAGAGGGTGGTCTGGGTGACATAACCGACCCGGGAAGGGTCGGCCACCTCCAGCCTGCGAACATCCTCAGGGCTGGAAACCACGTGCACCGCCCCGTTGGCATGACCGCAGGTGCCCACTACCTCCGGATGGCCCTTGTGCCCGATCACCAGGACATCGTAGTCGATCTTGTTGAGCCTCCTGACCCGGCGATGGACCTTGGCTACCAGGGGACAGGTGGCATCGATGGTCCGCAGGCCCAGGGCGGCCGCCTCCTCGGTGACAGCCTGGGAAACACCGTGGGCACTGAAGATGGCCACAGCTCCCTTGGGGATCTCGTCCAGCTGCTCGACAAAGATGGCTCCTTTCCGGGAGAGTTCCTCGATGACATGGGTATTGTGGACGATCTCATGCAGCACATACACCGGCGGTCCATATCGCTCCAGGGCAAGGTTGACAATGGCAATGGCCCTGTTGACACCGGCACAGAACCCGCGTGGTTTGGCCAGAACGACTTCCATGGATCTCTGCTGATTCAGGTTGAACGTTGCGAAAAAAAGCGGTTCTCTCCTCTCTTTCCCCCCAGAACCTGACTCCTCTTTCGAATGCCCATCTCCTGCCGTATCCCTGGGGCGCCACTTAACCGGCAAGATTTCCGCATACAGGATTCAGGTTGAATATAGCACCAAACTTACGCCGGACCGGCAGGAACTTGCAAGGAAATTTTTTCGATTTTTCCTATAATAACCATAGCTGCCAGATTCCCGGCATGGTATGAATACTCCGAATGGTCAGAGGCCATGAACCCAGGGTATCGGCAGAGAGAAACCGGCCGGTACTATGCCGGAAAACCGCTAACCCAGATATGCCAACCATGACAGTCCGTTTATACAACCGATTGCTGATCCTTCTTCTTGTCCTGCTCCTCCCTGCCCAGCTTGCGGCCCGTCCCAGGGCCTCGGTGAAAAACATCCTCCAGCGGGAGGAGAATCCGCAGGGTCACCGGTCGCGGCTCATCCTCCCCTATGCCTTTTCCACCGAGGATCTCGGCCTGACCCTGGGCATTGGCGGCGGGATGAAGGGATACGGCCAGGAACAGCTCATCTTCGGCGCCACCGGCTTTGCCAGTTTCGAGGAGGCCGGTGGCGGATTCCTGGGCATGTGGGACTACCGCCCCTTTGCCGACGGCCGCCTCTTTTTCAGCGCCCAGGTCATGGCTGGCCACTATCCCAACCAGCATGCCTACTCGGCCCTGAGTTTCGCCCCCGATGTTCCCAGGCCAGGCAGCAACGAGTCTGAACCGGAAGACGCTGCCACCTCTTCAGGATACGACAACTGGTCGGATTTCCAGCTCGAATACATTCTTCCCCTGGGTGCGGCCAGGGACGATGCCCTGCAGCATTTCCGCCTCGAAGGCGGTCTGCTCCGGTCCGCACCCACGGGTGGCCCACCCTGGAACCCCCTGCGCTCCGGCGTCACCTCGATCCTCCTCCGCCAGTATAACCGGTACGTGAGCTTTGAACGGGACGAGGGTGACATCCATGTCACGGTCCATCCGGTGGAGCTGGCTGTCTCCTACAACAACACCGATTTTCCGGCCAATCCCTCCACCGGCTGTTCCCAGTATCTCGGCATCACCCATGACTTCGGCTGGCTGGAATCGCCGGACGACTGGACCTTCATCGAGTTCGAGGCCTCCAGGTACTTCTCCCTGGGAGGGTCGGAGACAGCAAAACAGCGGATCATCGCCCTGAACCTCTGGACCGGCACCACCCCCACATGGAAGGAAGAGACTCTGGAGAACGGCCGCATCGAGGTGAGCCACCGTCCGCCCTATTACGAGGGGGCCAGGCTGGGCGGCTTCTACCGGATGCGGGCCTATCCCATGAACCGGTTCAATGACCGGGCCGTGCTCTACGCGGCCGCCGAATACCGCTACACCCTGAAATGGAATCCCGTCGGCGCCGTTGACTGGCTGCGTTTCCTCCAGAGCGACTGGCTGCAGCTGGTCGGCTTTGTCGAAGGCGGCCGGGTGGCCCGTGACTTTGACGGCGACCTGCTCAAGGACTGGAAAGTGGACGCAGGCTTCGGCATCCGCTCCATGTTCGCCGGAACAGTGGTCCGCCTGGACATCGGTTTTTCCGACGAGACCGCCTCGGCCTGGGTCATGTTCGGGCATCCCTTCTGATCGGCCATGGAACGGCTCGTCGCCCTGCCTTTCAGCAAGTCGGTGGAGATCGCCTACAAATCCATCCGGGTGCGCTTCTTCCGTTCCCTGATCACCACCTTCAGCCTGGTCCTGGCCGTGGCCTTTCTCTGCTACATCCAGGTGATGAACGATATCGCCAACAGCCTGTTACAGAGCGGCGAGGCTGCGGCCCGCAGCGCCCTCCTCCATGCCGGGTACGACCTGGGACCGGACACTGCGGCCATCGGGGAGAGCTCCCGGGAACAGTGGCTGGTCATTCTCTCGCTCCTGGTCTGCGTGGTGGGAATCGTCAATGCGCAGCTCATGGCCGTGAGCGAGCGATTCCGGGAGATCGGGACCATGAAGTGCCTGGGCGCCCTGGACCGGTTCATCCTCCGCCTCTTTCTCCTGGAAGCCTCCATGCAGGGGCTGGCCGGCGCCACCCTGGGCGCATTGCTGGGTATCCTGGTGGCCCTGCTCAGCGCCCTGGTCAGCTTCGGGACCATCGGCATTACCCATTTCCCGCCAGGACCGGTCTTCCTGACTGCCCTGAAAGCCACGGCCACAGGATGCCTGCTCAGCCTGGCCGGAGTGATCTACCCGGCCATTACCGCAGCCCGCATGGAACCGGTGGAGGCCATGCGGGTGGAACAGTAACCAGCACGGAAAAACCGGGAACATGGCACACACCATCGTCCGCACCACCGATGTGGTCAAGACCTTTGACCTTGGTAGACACAAGCTCGAGGTGCTCAAGGGGATCAGTCTCCATATCGAGGCTGGCCGGTACATCTCCATCATGGGCCCCTCGGGCTCGGGCAAGTCCACCCTGTTCAACATGATCGGCGGCCTGGACAAGCCCACCTCGGGCAAGGTCTTCATCGACGAGGTGGACATCGCCCAGCTCGACGCCTACGAGCTGGCCTGGCTCCGCTGCCGAAAGATCGGCTACATCTTCCAGACCTTCAACCTGATCCCGGTGATGACCGCCCTGGAGAACGTCACCCTGCCCATGATCTTCGCCGGAGTGGGCAGCGACGAATGCACGGAACGGGGCATGGAGCTCCTCCGCCTGGTTGGCCTGGAGAAACGCTACAGCCACAAGCCCTTCGAACTTTCCGGCGGGCAGCAGCAGCGTGTGGCCGTGGCCCGGGCACTGGCCAACAACCCGGCCATCATCCTGGCCGACGAACCGACCGGCAACCTGGACCTCAACACCGGCGAGGAGATCATCCGGCTGCTCAAGCAGATGAGCAGTGAACGCGGGGTGACCATCATTTCGGCCACCCATGACTTCAAGATGCTCAACGTCTCGGACGAGGTGATCTGGATCCGGGACGGCCGCATCGACAAGATCGAACAACGGGACGAACTGAACATCTCCGTGGGAACCATCGAATGAACCGCCGGCTGGTCAGCCGCTGCCTCCTGGCAGCCCTTGTCCTGGTCATGGGCCTGATGCAGGCCAGGGCCTGGGGCTGCGCCGACTGCCTTGTCGACCGGCAGGGGAGCCTGGAGCGGTATATCGACTTTTTCGCCTCTCTCGGCGACCGGTCCACGGGCAGCAGGGGCAACCGGCTTGCAGCCGAATTCATCGGCAAGACGCTGGCCGCAGCCGAACCGGCAGAGATCGACACCCTGGAGTTCGACCTGCCAGTCCGGCAGCACAAAGGCTCCACCCTGGAGGTCGACGGCAACCGATTCGAGCTGACGCCCCTGCTCTACAACGCCATCACCCCGGAGAGCCTGGGGCCGGAGGGGCTGACCGGACCGCTGATCTACGTGGGCAGGGGGAACCTGGCCGATTTCAACGGCAGGGAGGTACGGGGCGCCGTGGTGCTCATGGACTTCGAGTCAGGCCGCAACTGGCTCCACGCCGCATCCCTGGGCGCGGCCGCCGTGATCTACGTCGACCACGGCAACGGCCTGCGCAGCCGTTTCCTGGAAAAGGAGGAACTCTCGCCCATCCAGCTCCCCTGTTTCTGGATGGAGGCGGACCGGGCCGCACCGCTCATCCGGCTGGCGTCGGCAGGCCAGCCGCCCCGGGCCAGGTTGCATTCCTCTATCCAGTGGCAGCGGACTCCATCCAACAACATCTATGCCCTGTTCCCGGGATCCGACCCAGGCCGACAGGACGAGCTGATCGTGGTGGAGGCCTTCTTCGATACCACGGCCTTCCTTCCCGGCCGGGCGCCGGGTGCGGACGAGGCCCTGTCCATCGCCACTCTTCTTCTCCTGGCCGACCACCTGCATCGTCATCCGCCGGCCCGGCCCTTCCTGCTCATCGCCACCACCGGCCACAGCCAGAGCCAGGCCGGCATGCGGGAGACCATCTGGGCGGCCTCCTCCAGGGCCCGTGACCTGCGGCGGATTCAGAAGGTCCTGAAGCGGGACAGGAAACAGTACCAGCGGTATATCGATACCCTGGAGCAGTACCTGGATCCGGACGGCACCCCCCTGGACGGCACCCTGTTTCAACAGGCCGTCAGCCACACGCTCAAGCTCGAGGTAGACCGGATCTCCACCGAACTGATGCGGTTGCGGATGCTGACCCAGGGCGCGGACCTGGAACGCCGCATCCACGAGCTGGCCAACCGGCGGCTGCAGCTCCGCCGGATCGGCTGGCGAAGCGAGTTTCAGGACCTGTCGCGGGAAGAGCGGGAACTGCTCGGGCCGCTGGTCGACCGGGCCCTGGAACAGCACCGGGCCGTCCTGGCCGAAGTGGGCCGGCAACAGAAACTCCTGAAGAGTGCCCGCCGCTTCCGCTCCCTGTTCACCGACTTTGAACCGCGGGCCGTGATCTCGCTCCACCTGTCCAGCCACGGCAACGGCCTGGGCGCCTTTCACCGCGGTTTTCTCTACCCTCTCCGGCCGATCATCAACAGGACAGCCGCCTACGGCGACCTGGAGACCACTCTCCAGCAGGCGGCAGCCTCTTTCCCCGGTTCCGGACTCCGCTTTGTCTCCACCTTGCGGCCGGACCGGCTCCAGCCCTGGCAGGACATGCTGCCCGACCGGCCGCAGCTCGGCGGCGAGGTCAGCAGCCTGGCCGGCCTGCCCGGGATCACCCTGGCAACCACCGACGACCTGCGCAGTCTGTGGGGCACCCCGCTGGACACCCCGGAACGGATCGACTGGCAGCGGGCAGCCATCCAGACCAGGATGGTGCTCCACCTCCTGGCGGCCATAGACAGGGCAGGGCATCTCCAGCCAGGCCCGATTAGAAACGGATTCGCCACAGTGAGCGGCCGGGCCAGCCTCCTCCTCCACGGCGAACTCTTTGCCGAGCATCCCGCTCCCGGCACAATGCTGCTCGCCTTCCAGGGACCGGCCCGCTACAACCTGATGACCGATCTTCAGGGCCGTTTTCTCCTCAAGGGCGTTGCGGACAAGAAGCATGTCATGGACAAGGTGATCATCGAAGGGTACCGCTTCTCCCCTGCCGACGGCCGGGTCATCTGGGCCATTGACAAGAAAAAGACCGGCAAGCCGGCCTACCGGATCAAGATGCGGCGCCGTTCCATGAAGACCGACCTGGTGCTCTTTCCCTGCCGGCAGGTTACCATCTTCAACCTGCTGGAACCGCGGACCTTCCGCTACATGACCAAGCTGCACCTCATCGACGGCCGCCGCGAGGCCCCGCCGGTACGCTACTGGTACTCCCGAATCGATACCCGCTCCTCCACCATTGCCTCCATCTTCCTCGAACCAGAGGCGCGGCTGAAGCTCACCCTGTCCGACTCGGTCCTGAACAGGAAACTGATCCTCACCGGGGCCACTCCCGAGGCCCCCCTGGGCAAAGGCTATGCCGTAAGCCGCTACCCGGCCCTTTACAACACCCCCTTTCTGGTGGCCAGGGACATGTGGGCCCTGCTCAGGCCGCGGATCGACAACCTGGAAGAGCATGCCATCCATGACGAACGGATCCAGGCCCTGCAGCGCCAGGGGCTGGAGGCTCTCCAGGAGGCGGAGCAGGCCCTGGCAGGGAAAACCTACGATACCTTCTACGACCAGGCAAACCGCTCCTGGGCCCTGGCCAGCCGGGTCTACCAGCAGGTGGAAAAAACCCAGAAAGACGTGCTGTTCGGCGTCCTGTTCTATATCGCCCTCTTCGTACCCTTTGCCTTCTGCCTGGAACGGCTCCTCTTCGGCTTTGTCTCCATCTACCGGCGGATCATCGCCTTCCTGGCCATCCTGCTTGTCCTGATCCTGGTGATCGCCAGGGTCCACCCGGCCTTTGAACTGGCCTACAGTCCGACAGTGGTCATCCTGGCCTTCTTCATCATCGGCCTGTCCTTCCTGGTGACCATGATCATCATGATCCGCTTCGAAGAAGAGATGGTCCTCCTCCAGCGGCGGGCCTCCCTGAAACGGCCGGCCGAAATTAGCAACTGGAAGGCCTTTACCGCCGCCTTCTTCCTCGGCGTCTCCAACCTGCGGCGGCGACGGCTGCGCACGGCCCTCACCTGCCTGACCCTGATCATCCTCACCTTCACCATCATGAGTTTCACCACGGTCAAGTCGGTCCGCCGCCAGAACAGGCTCAGGTTCAGCGCCCAGGCGCCATACCAGGGCATCCTGCTGAAAAACCTGGCCTGGAATGACCTGCCCGCGGATGTCCTGACCGTGTTTTCCTCCCTGGCCGGTTCCAGGGTGCGGATCGGTCCCAGGGTATGGTTCACGCCAGAGGAACGGAGCAGGGCCGGGCACTTCCGGTGTCTGGCCGGTACGAAAACGCTTACTATCCAGGGCCTGATGGGACTGGGAACGGACGAACCTGCCATCAGCAACCTGGACACCATCCTGGTGCGCGGCCGCTGGTTCAGCGGGGACCGGGAACAGGCGGTCCTGGTGCCCGAGAGCCTGGCCGGCAGGCTGCACATCGATCCGGACGACAGCCGCCGCAATCACCTGGAGCTGTGGGGGCTTTCCCTGCGGGTCGTGGGCGTCTTCTCCGAAAAAAGGCTCCAGAGGCTGGCTGACCTGGACGGTGAGATCCTGACGCCGACCATCTTTCCAGGCAATTCAGCCGCCGAGATGAGCGAGGTGGAACAGGAGGCGCTGGAATCCGGCGAGGATGTGCGGGATTTCCAGGGCCGGTACCATCACCTCGATCCGGCCCAGGTGCTGATCCTGCCGGCCGAGATGCTCCTGGAAATGGGCGGTTCGCTGAAGGGCGTGGCCCTGTCCCTGCCGGACCAGGATGGCCCTGCCCAGGCCCTGCGCCTCAGCGACCGGTTCGGTCTCACCCTGTTCAGCGGCGAGCCGGAAGGAGTCTTTGTCTACAATGCCTCCGACACCACCAGCTACGGCGGCATGCCCAATATCATCATCCCCCTGCTGATCTCGGTGCTCATCGTCCTCAACACCATGATCGGTTCGGTCTACGAGCGAAAACGGGAGATCAGCGTCTACACCTCGGTGGGGCTGGCCCCCTCCCATGTCTCTTTTCTGTTCATCGCCGAGGCCCTGGCCTTCGGGGTGCTCTCGGTGGTTCTCGGCTACCTCCTGGCCCAGGTCAGCGCCGGGTTCCTGGCCGGCACCAGGCTGTGGAGCGGCATCACGGTCAACTATTCCTCAACGGCCGGTGTGGCGGCCATGGTCCTGGTGATGGGCGTGGTCCTCCTTTCGGTGCTCTATCCCTCCAGGGTGGCCGCCAACATCGCCATCCCGGATGTCAACCGCTCCTGGAAGATGCCTGATCCAGAAGACGGGGTCATCCGGGTCACCCTCCCCTTTCTGATGCGCTACCAGGAGGTGGATTCGATCTGCGGTTTTCTCTACGATTACTTCAGGGGACACCAGGATGTCTCCCATGGAATCTTTTCCTGCGGCGAGGTGGAGATCCGGGAAGACCGGCTGGAACAGGCAGGCACCCTGCCCCGGGCGGCCAGGTGTTTTCACCTCCGGGCAAAGACCTGGCTTGCCCCCTTTGATTTCGGTATCATGCAGTGGGTGGACCTGCGGTTCTGCCCGGCGCGGGAAGGCGAGGATTTCCTGGAAATCTGCGTCACCATGACCAGGCAGGCAGGGGAGGCCGGGCTCTGGCAGCGGGTCAACGTGGCCTTTCTCCATGCCCTGCGCAAGCAACTACTCATCTGGCGCTCCCTGGACCGGGACGGACAGCAGCAATATGCGGCAATCCTGGCCGGCCAGGAAACAGCAGAGGGGACAATCGGCAGGTAACCAGATGCAACCGGCAGTCCATCCCATCCGGCCGAGGGCCGTGCTCGTCGGAATCGTTCTGGGCGGGATCATCTGCGCCCTGACACCGGTGAACAACATCGCCAACCAGGCCACCCCCCTGGGCGGCGGCCATTTCCCGCTGGCGCCGTTCTACCTTCTCCTCCTCAGCACACTCTTTGCCGGTCTGATCGCCAGACTCTGGCCCAGGGCCAGGTTCATCACCGGTCAGGAGCTGCTGGTCATCTGGATGCAGATGGTCCTTGCCTCGGGCATCGCCTATACCGGCCTGGCCCGCACCTTTTTCATCAACCTGAGTATTCCCTTCCAGTTCGCAACGGCGGAAAACAACTGGCAGCAGACCCTTCTGCCGCTGCTGCCCGGCTGGCTCTACCCTGACCCGGACGCAGTGAAGGGATTGTACAACGGCCTGGTGAACGGCCGGCAGATGAGCTGGTCGGAGCTGATCCTCCGGGTCCCCTGGCAGGCCTGGATGCGCCCCCTGGTGGCCTGGGGAATCTTCATCCTCCTCTCCTACACGGTCATGGTCGCCCTGATCAACCTGCTTTCCAGGCAGTGGATCCACAACGAACGGATGACCTTCCCCCTGCTCAGCGTGCCCAGGCTCATGGAGGAGAGTTATGACAACGGCAACCTGGGCGCCTTCTTCCTCAGCCCCTACCTGCTGTGGGGAATTTCCATTCCGGTGTTCCTCCACCTGCTCAACGGGCTGCACTTCTACTTTCCCTCGGTGCCCCAGATCCCGACCCTGATCCTCGCCGGTCCCTACTTCCCCAAGGTGGGACTGCTCTCCGGCTTTCACAAGCTGAAGATCTTCGTCTACCCGGTCTTCATAGGCTTCGCCTTTCTCACCACCCGCCAGATCTCCCTGTCCTTCTGGCTGTTCTTCCTCATGGGAGGTCTGCTCTACGGCCTGCTTTCCGTGCTCGGCTACAATATTCCGGCCGCCTCGCTCGGGGTCACCTTTGGCCCGACCATTTCCCGTCCCGAGGAAACCCAGATGGTCGGCGCCTATGGGGTCTTTTTTCTCTTCCTTGCCTGGCTTTCCCGTCACCATCTCCTGACGGTCTGCCGGCAGGCAGTGCAACGGACACCGCTCAAGGTGCAGACCGAGTGGTTTTCCGTGCGGATCTCCTTCTGGATCGTGGTCGCCGGCATGGCGGCCATCGTACTCTGGGCCGTCTGGTTCGGGATGCACCTGCTGGCGGCCCTGCTGGTGGTCTTCGCCTTTTTCATGATCAGCCTGGTGGCCTCCAGGATCATCTGCCAGGGCGGCCTGGCCTACTTCACCCTCACTGCCGCCCCCCTGGACGGCCTGCTCATCCTGTTCGGGCCCGGCCTGTTCAGCCAGGTCGGCCTCCTGGTGGCGGCCGTGGCCCAAAAGGTACTCTTTGTCGACCTGCGCGAATCGCTCATGCCCTCCCTGCTCCATGCCAGGCAGGTCCATCACGCACTGAAAAACCGCCGCCTCCTGCTGTTCGGCATCGGCGCCACGATCCTGGTCGCTCTCCTGGTCTCTGCCGTGGCCATGCTGGCGCTCTGTTATCGGTACGGCATCCGGGAACTGCAACTGGAATGGGCCACCCGCACCTCGCTGAATGTCTATGAAAACATCATCCGCCTCCAGGAAGGAAACGGCCAGGCCGGCCACTGGGTGAAGATCTTCTCCGGCGTCGGTGTTGCGGTCATGCTGGTCCTGGTGGCCTGTTACCACCGGTTCTACTGGTGGCCCATCCACCCCATCGGCTACCTGACCGCCTACTCCTCGGCCATGCGCATTCTCTGGTTTTCCTTTTTTGTCGGCTGGCTCTGCAATGCCGTGTGCATGCGGTACGGCGGCGTGGTGCTCTTCAAGAAGCTGCGACTCTTCTTCATCGGCCTGATCATCGGCGACCTGTTCATGGGCGGCTCCTGGGCCATCATCGGCCTTTTCACCGACGGCGGGTACCAGGTTCTCCCGAACTAAGCCAACCGTAACCGCTCACAGCGGTACCTCGCAGTATAACATACTTCCACACTGTAATTGATCAGAAGTGCTGCAGATTTGCGCGATCTCTCCTGGCCGCTATTGCCCCACTCTACGGCCAGGGGAGATCGTGTGAAGGTGCGGTGCCTGTGACCAATTACACCCAACCGGCGTTCAACCCCACATCTCCATGGAGGACGACAAGCATCGGCCAGACCAGCCTGGCTCGAATTCTCACCACCCACTCCCTCTCTCCCCAGATTCCCCGATCCTTTCCGATTTTGCTTAATTCTTTCCTGTCTTTTTAGCTCTCTCCCTCCTCCACCACTCCACCCCATGTGTTTTGATATGCTCCAGAAGCTCGGGTTTTGCTATATCCTTTGCCAAGACAAGGTCCACCTTTTGTGGAATGGTGGTTCTGTCTATCTCTTGCTTGAGTTCTGCCAGATCGGTTAATGTGAGCTCGTCTTCGTAAAGGGCTAGGTCGATGTCTGATTCCAGGGTGTGGGTGCCCATTGCCCTTGAACCAAAGAGCACTACCCGTTCAACCCGTGGGTTGGCTGTAAGGATGTTCAGCAAGGTTTGGCGGTATTTTTCTTTGAGCCCGTTTTGTTGCTTGCTATTCACTTTTCCCTGATGCAATCCTTGTTAGTTGGTCGGTCAGGTGTCTAAGGGCTGGCCAATAATGCTCTTTTATCAGGTGTTCTGCCTCTTCAGCCACCTTTTCCTCATAGGTATGGGCCAAAAGATTTCTTTTGTTCAGTGCGTCAAGAAGGGTTTCTGTATCCTCTTCATCCAAAAGGCCGGCTTCAAATGCCTGTCTTATGGTCTCGCGCGGGCTTTTGACATTGAACCCCTGATAAAACAGAAGGTCTTTAAGGGTCTTCCAGGCAAGCTCAAAGGTGAATTCAAAGGTCTGGATAAGGCCTGCCCGTTCGAGTTTGGTGTAATCTTTCTTAGCGCAGGCCTCATTTAACTGCTCCATTGCCTGCTGGAAGTTGTCAAGGCGCTGATGCCACCTGATTTCATCCGTGTTACTCACAGGGCCAAACTCCTTTTTTACAGGTATGTGGTTTTTTTCTGACAATGGGTTAGGACAAAGTATAATTATTTGAATCCCAACGCCTCCAGATTCTTCCTGATCATGGCCTGTCAGGATATGGGCCAGCAGTCCTGGAGTGGCAATGGATGTCCAGCTGCTCCGAAACCTCTTTGCCGATCTGCTTCAGCTGACAGCCGCAACCGCAGACTTTTTCCTCCTCGTCAAGGTCATGCACCACGTCTACCCGGGGAAGATCATCCGACAGGGG
>CAZVDY010000023.1:0-2842 GCA_964626235.1 uncultured Desulfobulbaceae bacterium
CAGCATGACCCGGGCCGGCCGCCAGGTGGCAAAGACCACCAGGGCCAGCGACACCCAGCCCCGGCCGGCCACCATGCCCTCCACCCACATTGGCGTGTAGGCCACCGAGAGATAGACCCCGCCCAGGCCGGCCATGGCGCCACCGAAGAGCACGGCCAGGTAGCGGATGAGGATGACGTTGTAACCCAGGGCATGGGCCGATTTCGGCGCCTCGCCGATGGCCCGCAGCACCAGCCCGCCCCGGCTCCGGTAGAGGAACCAGGACACAGCTGCAAAGAGCGCCACAGAGGCGTAGACGAGAATGTCATGGGAGAAGAGCAGCGGTCCGATCACCGGAAGATCGCTGAGCAGGGGGATATGGAGCGCCGGTACCCCTGGCAGGGCGATGTTGGTGTACTTGAGCCCCAGGAAGGCGGACAGTCCCACCCCGAAGATGGTGAGCGCCAGGCCGCTGGCCACCTGGTTGGCCAGGAGGATCAGGGTAAGCAGGGCGAAAAATGCGGCCATGGCCGCGCCTGCGCCCATGCCGGCCAGCACGGCCAGGAGCAGGCTGCCTGTCCTGGCCATGGCGATGAAGCCGGTGATGGCGCCCACCAGCATCATCCCCTCGACCCCCAGGTTGAGCACCCCCGATTTTTCGGTGATCAGCTCGCCCAGGGCTGCAAAGACAAAGGGGGTGCCGGCGCCGATGGCTGCAACCAGGATCTGGAGGAAGATGTGCGCGTCCATCAGGCGTCCTCCCGGGATACCCGGCCCAGGCGGAGCCGGTAGTTGATGAGAAAGTCGGCTGCCAGCAGGTAGAAGAGCAGCATGCCCTGGAAGATCCCGGTGACCGCCGAGGGCAGGTCAAGGTTTATCTGGCCCGACTCCCCGCCCAGGTAGAGCAGGGCCATGAGCAGGCTGGAGAGCAGGATGCCGCCGGGATGCAACCGACCCACAAAGGCGACGATGATGGCCGCGTAGCCGTACCCCGGCGAAACCGAGTCGATGAGCTGGCCGATGGGCCCGGCGATCTCCATCACTCCGGCCAGGCCGGCAGCCAGGCCACCGCAGAGCAGGCCGATCCAGACAAGGCGCCTGTGACTGAAACCGGCATAGGTAGCCGCCCTGCGGGCCAGGCCGGCCACCTGGATCTGGTAACCAATAAAACTCTTTTCCAGGAGGATCCAGCCCAGGAGGACGCCACCCAGGGCGAGGAGAACTCCGTAATGCAGGCGGGTGCCTTCCACCAGTATTGGCAGCATGGCCGAGTCCGCGAAGAGGATGGACTGGGGAAAACCGTAGCCGTCCGGGTCGCGCAGGGGGCCGTGCACCAGCATGGCCAGCAGCAGAATGGCCACGTAGTTGAGCATGAGGCTGACCAGGATCTCGTTGGCGTTGAAGCGGGTCCTGAGAAAGGCGGGAATGGCTGCCCAGAGCATACCGCCGGCCGCCCCGGCGGCAAGCATCAGGGGCAGGACAAACCAGCCGTCCGAGTGCTGCAGCCAGATGGCCACGCAACCGCCGAAGATGGCGCCCAGGGTGAGCTGGCCCTCGGCGCCGATGTTCCAGATCGAGCCACGGAACCCCACGGCCAGGCCGGTGCCGATGAGCATGAGCGGCGAGGCCTTGATGAACAGCTCGCCGATGCCGTAGAGGTCGTTGACCGGTTCGATGAAAAAGGCGTGAAAGGCCTGGCCAGGGTCCTTGCCCAGCAGGGTGAAGATGATCAGGCCGCTCACCAGCATGAGCAGGGAGGCGAGCAGGGGCGAACAGTAGCGCATGAGCCGGGAGGGCTGGGGCCGCGGTTCGAGACTAACAAGCATGGTCTTACCGCCAGTTCGAGGCATCCTGTCCGGCTGTACCTGCCGGGCCGCCTGGAAACAGGCCGCTCATCCAGAGGCCGATTTCCTCTTTTTCCGTCTCGTTCACGGCAAGCGGCGGAGAAAGGTATCCGCTGGCAAGAACCAACAGCCTGTCACAGATTTCAAACAGTTCGTCCAGCTCTTCGGAGACCACCAGCACGGCCGCGCCCCGGTTGCGCAGGTCGATCATGGCCTGTCGGATCACATTGGCCGCGCCCACGTCCACTCCCCAGGTGGGCTGGGAGGCTATGAGCAGTTTCGGCCCCTGGGCAAGCTCCCGGGCCGTGATGAACTTCTGGATGTTGCCGCCGGACAGGCTGGTGATGGGCTCGTCGATGGAACTGCACTTGACGGAAAAGTCGCGCACGCATTGTTCGGCAAAATTCGCTGCCCGGGAAAGTCGGACTAGGCCCTTTTTGACCATACCGTGCCGGTGGGCGGTGAGGATGACGTTCCGGGTGAGCGACATCCCCGGAACCGCACCCCTGCCCAGCCGCTCCTCCGGCACAAAGCAGAGGCCGAGGTCCCGGCGGGAGTCCGGTCCCATGCGGCCCACGTCCTGGCCGTCCAGGCGGATCATTCCGCTTTCCCTCAACCGATACTCTCCGCTCAGGGCCGAGAGGAGTTCCTGCTGGCCATTACCGGAAATGCCGGCAATACCGACAATCTCTCCCCGCCTGACCTGGAAGTTGATGTCATGCAGGTCGGTGCCGAACTGGTCCTCTGCCGGTCGCGACAGGTTGCGCACCTCCAGGCAGACTTCGCCCTGCACCCCGGGCCGGTCCGTGCTGCAGCGGGGAAGGTCCCGGCCGATCATCATCCGGGCCAGGCTGGAGGGCGTCTCGCTTGCGGGATCGGCCTTGCCGCTCACCCGGCCGCTGCGGATGATGGTGGCGGTGTGGCAGAGTTCCATGATCTCGTCGAGCTTGTGGCTGATGTAGAGGATGGAGCATCCCTCGGCGGCCAGGCGGCGCAGGGTGGCGAACATCTTCCGCACC